>NZ_JBQEPH010000034.1:0-58500 GCF_052045555.1 Labrys sp. 22185
TCTCCCCTGCCCTTCGGCCGCGGCGAATTCGCCGCCTGGCCGAAGACCAGCACAGGATCATGTCAGAGCCGGCTAGGCCGGCGGCGTCATCACAATCTCGATCTGAATGCCAGTGTGGGATTCAGGCCATCAATCTACGCAACAGAGCTTAGGGCTCTGCCCATCGGCGCGCTCCAAGCACCTTCCGCCCAGCTTCGGTCGCTGCGCTCCCTGCAGCCGGTTCCCCGCGAAGGCGCTTTCCGCTTGCACACCCGCTGTTCCGCACGAGCTCGGGAAGCAGGCGGGGCCTGCTTCCTCGGCCAATGGAGACCGGAATGACGATTTTCAGTGTGCAAGAACTTGCGAATGTGTGTGTCGCTGCCGTCGAGCTGTTGCCGACATCGGCGTTGATGGCCGGCTTGGCGGAGCGCGATCGGCACCCAGATCGCATGAAATCCCAGGTCGCGGATCTGCTCGAAGCGTTGAACGATCTGCAGGGCGACAGCCCCCTCCCCTGCCCGGCCGCGGCGATCGTCGCGGCAATGAGCCGAACCGCCGACCTGCAGGCGGCGCAAACGACAGTCGCGGCGCTCATGGAGGCGGCCGTGGCTGGCATAGGGAGGCAGGGCCGGTTCGATCGGCGTCTCTATGCTCTTGCCGCCTTGGGCGGCGTGCTCGAGGCCGCGAACAGCATCGCGAGATGCTGAGAGCGAGGCCGCCCCGAAGGGCGGCCTGGCCGTTAGGCCGAACGGCGTCGCCGGATCTTCCGGCGATTGTCGTTGATCGCCTTCGGCACCTCGGTGCCGATCTCCAGCTTGACGAACGGCGGGAGGCTGAGCGTCAGCTTGATGCTGCAGGTGCTGCGGCGTGCCAGCCGGGCCAGTCGGGTGCGCAAGCTTGCGAGCATACGGGTGATTACCTTGAAGATCGTCATATCTACTCTCCTGAAGTGGATTGCGGAAACCGCGCGGGCGTTGAACGCCGGCCAGGACAGGCTTGCATCCGGAGGAGCGCAACGAAGTGGAGCACCCTGCTAGCAGGGTTGCAGGCGTGGAATGGACGGCGTAGCCCTCGCAAAATAGGTTTGCGCGGTCCAGTTCGGCGATATGACGATCTTCAAGGTGTCGAAAAGGCGGATGTTCTTGTGTTCCCGACTGGCCCGGCTGGCAGGTTTGCCCTCTGACCGGCCGGCATGACGCTACGTCAAAAGTGCCGTATACCGCACTCTGTAGAGGCGTGAGACGGTTGGCGAGCAACAGAGGAGACTCGTGATGGCTCTATTTACAGCGCTTTATGGCCTGCTGGTGGTCGTGATGATCCCGGTCCTGCATCGTTGGTCGCTGAAGCGGCCTGGCGAGGCCTGAGGCGGCAGGATCAAAATTGTAGCCTCCAGCCGGAACGCACTTCCGAGCGCCGCCGCATTGGCACAACGGGCATTTTGCTCTATATTCTCCAGGTGGAGGCCGGGCCGAAGCCCGACCCCCGATATCGTCAGATGATGAATTGGACCCGGATCGAGATCTGCCAGGATCTCCGGGTCCTTTTCATTTCAAACGAGATGCTTAGCGGCATAAGCCACATCGTCATCTTCCCTGATTGAGCGGCAAGGCTGATGCCTCAGCCATGGAAGCCTATCCTCCATGGTGAGCCGCTGGCTCGGCCCGGCTGCTTCTGCCGCTCAATCCCGCGACACTAGCGCTGATTCCTACGAAATTGGTAACGGCCGGTCGAGATTTCGCCCGATGCGATCGTAACCCGCATGGGCGGAGACCTTAGGCTCCGTTCGCGCAGCGAATAGAGCGCGGTCGGCGTAGCCGACGGGCCCAGCACCTTCATATCTGACCGGAATTGACACGGACCCAATCCGACCATATCGAACCCGCCAATGTAGACATTAGCAGAACTTTGCAGTGCAAGGTATTGAAAGAGTTCACAAACACCACAAAGCTCAGGCACTATCATTAATGCATGGAACCTATAAGCAACGCACAGGATGACATTTTCAAACCCCGCCCAGATAAGGCGGAGGCAGGCTGACAAACATCCACATTTGCCAACATTATATGTGCAAACATTTGCCAACATGAGCCAGCACTGACGGGTCATGTACTGCAGGATCCCGACGGGACCAACAAAGATCCGATCGGTCCACTCCCAGCAAGTCCGGATCAGGCCCAGCTGACACCTTCCCGACAATAACCAGATGTTAAAGGTCTCTCGGGCACTATCGGCGTAAGGCTGATCCCAGCAAGCTTTGAACCTCACGGACGGGACTGATTCATGCCCACGATCACAACTGCGAATGTGAAGGGCGGTAGCGGAAAATCGACCACCACCCTCGTTCTGGCGATGACCCTACTGGCGGAAGGCGCTTCTGTGCGCATCATCGACGCGGATCCTCGCGGCACCGTCTCAAAATGGGGAGCTGCCAAAAAAAGCAAGCACGCCGACATAGTCGTGACGCCGCCGCCTGGCAGCGATCTAACCGAAATCATCGACGACCTGGCCGAAAAGGTGCAGTTCGTGTTCGTTGACGTGCAAGGCTCAGCCAACAAAGAGATTTCCGAGGCAATGAGCCGGGCTGATTTCGTCCTGATCCCGTTGCAGCCCAAAGAGGCCGATGCCGAGCAGGCCGCCGACGTCTTCACGCTGCTGCGCAGCCAAGAGAAACTGTTTCGGCGGCAGATTCGACACGCCTTGGCGTATGTGCGGACAAGCCCCGCGATCATCACGCTCGAGGAAAAGCAGGTGCGTGAAAGCGCCAAACGGGCAGGGCTTCCGTGCCTCGAGGCGACCTTGGTTGAACGAGCGGCTTTTTCGAGGATCCACGCCGACAAGCTGACACTCGAAGAGATGGATCCGAGCATACTGTCGGGCCTCGAGGCAGCGAAGAAGAACGCGAAGGCGTTCGCAAGAGAATTTCTGACCTGGCTTATGGAAGAAAGAGCTGCAGCATGACCGACCCCTTCGGCAAACTTTCCGAGATCCCGACGAAGACGGCGCGGCCGTCGAAGGACATGGACGTGCTCGCGCAGCGAGCCGCCCTGGAACAGGGTTTCCATGTCCAAAGCTCTGCGCCGGTGCCCGTGCGCACCTTTCGGCCGGCTTCCCGCGGACCGATGACCAACAAGACAATCCGGATGACGATCGCCGACTGGAACGCGTTCCAGGAATATTGCGAGCGCAATCGCCTAAAAGCCGGCGAGGGCTTCGGTGAACTCGTGCGCCATGTCGTTCGCGACGGTGGTGATGACTGAGCGAGAGGGCAGGGAGCCTCGACAGCACGATTGTTTGCCGCCGTTAGGCTCCGTGTCGATCGGGGCCGAGCTCGTCTGAAAAAACCGCCGGCGGAGGAGACGTCCAGACCTTTGCCGCCCTTGTGGCGGTTGGTCTGGCGAGCTGCGCAGCCGGCTTTGCGTCGGAGCTGCGCCGGCAGGCGCGCTGAATCAGAAGGGGAGGGGGCGGAAGACCGCCCCCGGCCGTTCTAGAAGGGGATGTTATCCCCTTCCGGCTGAGCCGCCTTGCGGCCCTTTCCAGCCGCCTTCTTGGCCGGTTCCTCTTTCTTGGCCGGGGCGCCGGAGAGGAGCTCGAAGGTGTTTGTGAGGCGATCGGTGGTATACACCGTCTCGCCGTCCTTCTCGTACTTCCTGTCCTCGAGGTTGCCTTCGACCAAGACGAAATCGCCGACCTGGCGTTTCGTTTCGACCCACTCGGCCTGGCGGCCGAAGACCGTCACTGTGTTGAAGCGCACCCGATCGTCGTAATCGCCGTTGTCGAGTTTCACCGAGTAGTTGGAGGCGACCGTCACCCGCAGGGTCTTGCCGGCGCGGTTGATCTTGGCGATGCGGCCGATAAGGCGGAACGTAGCTTCGTTGTACATGGTGGTCTCTCCTGGTGTGGGGCGCCGCCCCGTTGCGATGAAACCCTTCGCCGGCCGCCACTAGAGCCGGGTGGAGCGGGCCATTGGCCCGTCAAGCGCAGCGCCGATCCTGTCGGCCGGCGCAATTTTGCCTCGCGAGGAATGACCCGGAGGGCAGGGGAAAATTGTGTCCGGGCAAGGACGAAACCCGGGTCGGCGGCCATAGAGGAAGTTTCGTAGATAGCAACGGGGCGGCGCCCCACACCGGGCCAAGACCAGCACGGCATTATCAACGAGGATCCTTGCCGATCATTTGGCCATTTCGCTAGGCGCGACGCATAGGTAGGGCCCTGCGGGTGACGGTCACCGATCTGGCTCGAGCTGGAACGGCCTAGCGGGATTTCCCACGGGCTGAGCTGAGAATGCTTGAAATAGAGGGCGCCAGGCCACGAGCGCGAAACGAACCAAGGGCAGGGCAAGTCAAACAAGCGAAGGTCGAAGGCGACCTCGAGGACAGGCGGCGAGGGGATTGGCAAAGGGCGGTTTTTCCAACCTCGCCATGGGACGCGGATTGTCGCTAAGCGAAGGGGCTGCCGGCTAGGAACCAGGGGTCGGCAATCCGGGCAATGGCAAGACGCTAGGAGTTCGGCACAGGTGGCGCGCAACAAGCCCGGAATGGCGGGGGAACGGTTGTTCGTCCCCATCTATTCCGCTTCGACGTCCTTTGCCGCCATAAGCACAAAAATGCTGGCGACGAAGTCGGTGCCGTAACGGGTCTCACCGTTCTGTTGAAAGGTGGTGGACTGGATCCGACCCTCGGCATAAACCCGAGCGCCGCGGCCGACATGATCAGCTGCCCATAGGCGCTGTTTCTCCGACAATAATGTGACTTGGATGAAATCCGTTGCTTTACCCTGCCGGCCCTCTGCGGGAGCCCGTTCAGTCGCTATCGTGATTTTCACGGCATTATCATAGACGTGCTTGGAAGCAACGTTGCCCATAAGTTGGAATCGATTGAGGTATGCCATCGGCGCCCTGCCACACTATGCCCTACAGATAGTTTCTATTACACACATATCTCTCGCGACAGCGAGAGTTCGAGTCAGATCTAGGCCGCGTCATTTGTCGTGGACAATATGGCCGCCCCAAGAAAGTAAAAGCAGATCGCGACCAATGCGAGAACAGCGCCCCCCAGAGGCCCCAAACCGGAAATGGCAACGAGCAACGCAGCGGCAAACATGCCAATGATTGCAACCACTTGAAAGAATTTCCCAACCAGCACGCGTGATCGACTCATCTGTGTCACTCTGGGCCCGGTGTTGCTGTTGCGATGCAGAGCAAAATAACTTTCACGCGGCGCACCAGCGCGGCGCAGAGCGACATTGGCAATCCACTTGCTCAACCGAACGATAAGCGATATTATTTAAGTGCGCAAGATATCACTTACCGGATCGAAATGCTCGAGCTGAAAGAATCCGGAACTCGCCACTACCCTAGGAGAGGCCACTTTGGGCTGTTGTCATCGGGAAGAACCGTGCAACAGCCCTCCTTATTTGGCCAGCACCGCCACCTCTAGGTGTAGCGAATGACATCGACCCGCCTCGTCAGCATTCAAGCCTTGTCGGACGGGGAGGGGATCGACAGCGGAGAGACCCGGACAAACCCGCCCGACGTGTTCTAAGCCTCCTACAGCCGTTGCACCCGCCCCGAACGTATGTGCCGGTCAACGAGATCTCGTTCTGCCGGGAAAGGGTGCCACTGCCAACCAGTATGGGAAAAGCCTGCTAGGACTAGCGGAGCGTCGCGAAAGCGTTTCAACGCGTAGTACAGTGCTAAAATCCCGCTGCTAGGCGCGACGTATTCAGTTAGGGTGAGCTGCCGAAGCGACAGGTCAACCTCGTCGTAGACCTGACGGTCCAAAACAACCGTCTTCTTTCCTTGGTCGGCCGCGAACTGTGTGAATGCGGGCGTGTAGTCATCACAAAAGTCGGATAGCTCAGGCCGCAGTCTCACTAGACCATCCCGAATTTCGCGAAACTTCCCGGGCTCTCGCACACACCAAATCTCCCCAGCGTCGGTCGTAGCCTGATGAGTCCTCCATGCTAAGGATTCCGACATGACACGACCAGGTCGCCCCGTGTTGCAGACCGCGAGGGCGTGCGTCGTGCCCGGCAGAAGCTCGAAGGTTCGGCATTCATTGAAACGGACGACGAAGGTGGCGTCAGCCATCGTCTCCGCTGCGCGCTCTGAAATCGGTCCATTGCCTATGAGAAGGATCATCAGTTCAACCTAGAACGGCACCGGCGCCTGTCGATCGACAGATTGCAGCTGGGAGGAGACTGCCTCGTTAATCCTTGCTGCAAGCAACCCGAGGCCCTTTGCGTAGAGGCGCTCGTCAGGAAAGGTCGATAACCAGTCGGCATGATCCATCAACATCGGTGCGAGGGAAGATAGAGCGGAGTGACGCACCAAAACGCGAGTGCTGCGGTCAGTTGAGGCGGCAGCCGACGACAAGCCACGCTTATTGAGGGCATTCTCGATCGTGAACCTAAGGCTGAGAAGAGTGCTTTGCGCCAAGGTAATGGCGTGTCGCAGCGCCGCGCAGGTAGTCGGAGAGGTGAGATCAAGGGCGGAGATGTCGGCCGCGGCCTGCTGTTGCCAGGCGGCGAGGTCACGAAGTGCGAGGCACACTGCAATCCAGTCTGGATGATTGAGCCGCAACTCCAGGGCAGCTGACCTTTGTGTCGCCAGATGGGGGAGGGCATGCTCGATCATTATTTCTCGCTTTCGAGGACGGCAAGAGCCACGGGGCGGTAGCTGCCATCCGGGCCCAAGTAGCGATACAGCGTGGCTTTCGATACGCCGAATTGTGAGCAGATGTCCTGAATCTTGGTCTGCGGATTGCTCAGTGCCGCGGCCGCCATTCTAAGCTTTGCCGCCGTCATGCCTTTGGGGCGGCCGCCCAGGCGACCACGAGCCCGGGCAGCCTCGAGCCCCGCGAGCGTGCGCTCCCGGATCAGCGATCGTTCATACTCGGCGATGGCGGCCACAATGGCGAAAACAAACCGCCCAGTCGGCGCGGTTGTATCCATTGCGGTTCCGAGCCCGGAGAGCACATGCAGTCCAATGGACCGGTTTCCGAGATCCTCCATCAAAGACATGAGACTTTTGACGTCACGGCCCAGGCGGTCTATTTTCCAAACCACAAGGGTGTCTTCACCTGGCCGCAAGGCCTTTAAGCAGGCGGCAAATTCTTTGCGTTCCCGAACGCCGGACGCGTGATCGATATAGATGCGATCGCGCGCGACGCCGGCGGCGGTCAGAGCATCGATCTGAAGGTCAACCGACTGCGACCCGTCAGCCTTTGATACGCGCGCATATCCCAAGAGCATTTTTTTGAAAACGCCTTTCTTAAAAACGGCCGTTTTTAAGACCGCGGCCATTTCTCCAGAGCGACGGGTATATCTACCCCATCAAATGTATCAAAAGTGGTCTCAAAATCTACGCCTCTTTTTGGGTTCGGCTCCTTTCTTTTGAGACACCCATGCCGGGAAGGGCGCGAGGGTTCGGCTTGGCTTCATTGGAAGCCAATTGGAAACTCAGGTGGTGCTGTGTTGGGCAGAATGTTCAGCCGTGAAGCCGCGTTGGTCGCCGTTAGGCGACGACCGTAGGTCGCCCGGAGGGCCTTTGCGGCTTCATGTTACGGCTGTCCGCTTATCTTCTCGCTCTTAGATATAGAAATAGGTGGGGATTCAGTCTGCTTAATAGACTCACGTTTACGGCCAATGAGCGCTCCGAGGGCGGCAAGTGATTTCGAAAGCGCCGTGTCTCCGTGAAGGAACGCGGGCAGCTCCTCTAGGCTCAATTGAGCCTCGTGACTGGCGAGCATGCTTTCGCGCTGCTTTATGGCATCCTCAACATCAATGGGAAGGGGAACTGCCTTGGCAAATCGGCCCAGCAGGGCGCGGGCACGCTCAGGAAGGGAAAGCCTGTAGGCATTGCTCGTTTGCTGGACTTGCGGTCCACGTCCTTCATTGCCGGTAGGAATATACCGGCGCATCCAATCGAGGAACCCGTGGTCGCGCAGCGCCTTAAGGGCTGAGACAACAGCACCGCGCGATCGGCGTAGCATCCTCATAATTGTGTCGATGGACGGATCGAGGCGTCCAGACCGGAAATCGACCAAATTCGCGAGCAACTCGATAAGCTCAATTGCTATCCCCCCGAGCGGGCCGGACCGCGTGCCTGGCTGACGCCCCTCGCGATCATATCGCTTCGCGGCTCGAACAATCTGCTGCGTCTCCTGGCGGGTCGTCCGGCGCCAAATACCCGCTTCGCAATGATGCGCCCGGTAGGAATGTCTCCGAACGGGGGTGCGCGGTACAGCCGTTCCCTCGCGCGTGTGCGCGTGCACGCGCGCGAGGCCAATGCCTGCTGCAGAAGCTGCTGATTGAAGACCATCAAAAAGAGTGGCAGGGTAGGTGCTATTCAAAGTTTGGGGGACGTGTTTATCCGTCCCGCGCCTGAAGCCAGGTCGCAAGCTATCGTTCCGCTCCATGAAGGCGGTTCCTTTCGGGCAAAGCTCCGCCGTCGAGAGAATCGCAACTGTCTTGACGCTGACATGGAGATTCGATAGCTTCACAACTGGCTAGGTTGCTAGCTATCTCCATGGACGGCGCCACCCGGCAGTGGCAATTTCCTGGCTGAGCTAGTTTTCTAAACAAAGGCCTCAGAGTTGGCGCTCTGGGGCCTTTCTATTTGGGCCGTCAGCGATGGCGTTCCGTCAGCACCTCCGTGTTCGGATTGGCGAGATACGCCGACAAGATCCGTGTAACTGCTTCCTGTCGGGTAAGATCGTACCGTTGCGCTAAGGAAGCCAAGGCCTCCTCAAGATCGAGGGGCGCTATTAGCTCAATGCGCTTGAAGCCCCGTTGCAGCTTGCTGGCACGGTTCTGCATCACGCTCCGGCTCTTCGCAGTAGGGATGTGTCGCATAGGCACCTCGATGTTGGCCGAAAGGGTAACCGGTTTCCACTGAGTCGCAAAAACCCAAAATTCCGGCCCCCGATCCGACTATCATGAAGACTGCGTCTGAATTCGCGATTCGGCTACTGGGCACAATATGCCCATCCCCACTACGCGCTACAACATAAATGTAAGGGGAGGTCGCTTTCCGAAAGGTGAACGCCGGATTTGGCCGCAACGCCGCGCGGTATTTGTCAGGTCGATGGGATCCCGCTTTGAGGCGCTTCCGCCATCACCCGGATGTCCACCAAGGGATGATAGATATATTTTCTGCCACCACCGTGCGATGTCTGAACCTGGGTGCGTCCGATGATTTTGGCATCGTAGAGCGACTTCAGCATCTTATTGACGGTCATGTAGTGAAGCCGCGTACGCTCAGTCAGGGTGCCGGCGTTCACCTCCTCGCCGTGCTCCGTCATCACAATGATCGTCGTATAGAGCCCGAGCTGCTGCATCAATTGAGCGCCGGAATACTTCATATTGCCCTCGGCGAAAATCCGGTCGGCAGCTGCCACCAGGACAGCGACCAGGCCGGCTCTCACCAAGGCATATTCCGTTTGCATAGTTTTTACAACGCCGTATGACTTAAATGGAAACTGCGTTTCGGCCATGGGCCAACGCGATCTTGGTCACTGTACGTATTTTCGGTATGAAAGCTACATGAGCCGGCGAGGGGCCCGTGAGGATCACCGCGCTGGTTCACGCGGCTGGAGGACCGCTTAGAGGATCGGTTTCCCGGTGGGACTTTTGTCCCGCCGCTCCAGCGCGTGAGATTGCCAGTTGACTACGAAATTTTGGTTGGAGAGCTTGTGGGACACAGAGGGCCGAAAAGGCGGCGCCGTCTCCTACAGACTGATCAATCTTGGCGAGGCCAATCTCGCCAACTTCACGCTGTCGATCACGACTGTCACTCGGCCCGCGCATAAGCTCGCTTGCGTGAATGCCGAGCTTATCGGGCTGTCGGGCAGCGATCAGGAATTCAGGCCTCCGGCCGGATCGAATTTCTGCCCCGGCGAGGCGTGGAGCTTCGTCGTTGATGAAGTTTGCTTCCCGGCCAGGCGCCGGAATGATGGTCCGAGATCTGCATATATCAATCTGCCGGATGGAACGCGCCACCCGGTCGAGGTTGGGGACCTGCATTTGTCGCCACTCGGTCAGGCCTCGCCGCGAGGGAGATCGAATGGCGAAGCGGAAAATTTGAGGCTGGCACTTGTGCCATGGCCGGCAGAGGTTGCGGTTACCCAAGCTGATGGCAACCACATTGTACTGGTGGTCAATGGCAATGAAACCCTCGTCGAACGGCAAGCGGTTGCGGAGATCAATTCACTCCACAAACGGCTGTTTCCGGTCGAACGACTTCCGTTCGCCTTGGCAGATGTACCAGGGGGAAGGGCTCTGCGCCTGCAGCCCGAGGCCGACAAATATCCCGAGAGTTACAGGCTGGAATTCTCCTCGAGCGCGATCAACCTGGTCTACGGTGACGTTCCTGGTCTCCGATACGGCTTGATCTCGCTCGCACAGCTCTTGCGCGGATCCAGAAGAGATCCGCGGACCTTCGGATTTCCTGACACGGGGCGGATCATCGATGGCCCCAGGTTTGGATGGCGGGGCTTGATGCTCGATACCGCGCGACATTTCTTTGGCCCGCACGATGTCATGCGAGCGATCGATGTCGCGGCCTGGTTCAAGCTCAACATTTTCCATTGGCACCTTACCGACGACGAGGCTTGGCGGATCGAAATCAAATCGCTTCCTGCCTTGACAGGGCAGGGCTCGTCGGAAGCCGTGGCTGGACCTAGTCGCACTCGGCCGTCGGAGGGCTTTGGCCCCAGCGCAGGTTATTACCGCCAGGATGAAGTACGCGATATCGTAGCCCACGCCAGCGACCTGGGATTGACCGTTGTGCCCGAGATTGACGTACCCGGGCACAGCAAAGCGGCTGTCGCCGCACTTTCGGAGTTGACTGACCCACGCGAGCCGCCTGAGAGCTATCGCTCGGTGCACGGTTACGCGAACAACTGCCTGAATCCGGGACTGGCATCGACATACCGCTTCCTGGCAACGGTACTGGACGAGATCCTCCCGCTTTTCCCCGGGCCCTACATCCATGTTGGCGGCGACGAAGTTCCTGCAGGCGCCTGGCTCGAGTCGCCCGCCGCCAAGTCCTTCGCGAACCAGGAAAGCTGCCCCTTCGAAACGACGGCAATGCAAACCCGCTTTATGCGGAAGGTAGAAGAGCTGGTGTCGATCCGCGGTCGGCAGATGTGCGCCTGGGATGAGGTCGGAAGTGAGCCCCAAGTTCAAGGGTCTCCCCCTGTTCTCATGGCATGGAGGTCATTCGATAACGGCGCCAAGCTGGCAAATGCCGGTTACAGGGTAGTCGTAACCCCAGGTCAGGCCTATTACCTCGATATGGCTCAAGGACAGGATTGGCATGATTTAGGTGCCACCTGGGCAGGAGTAGCGACGCTTCGCCAAACCTATGCCTACGAGCCCGGAAGCGGATTCGGCGACGAAACAATAGCGCGTCTCTTGGGCGTGCAAGCGTGCATCTGGACCGAGCACATCGACGGCCGAGATCTTCTGAACCTGCTCGCGTTTCCACGCCTTGCCGCGATCGCGGAATCGGCATGGACGCCGCCGAGTTCAAAGGCATGGGACCGGTTCCAAGCAAACGCGGGCCTCTGCCCGCAATTTTAGTAGCGCCGATGGGGCTGGCGCAGTCGAATGGGAAGGAAAAGATGGGAATGCTACGATCAAGTGTGTTTTTCGGCCCCGCTATGGTCGCTGCCCTGCTCCTCCAAATGGCGCCGGCTTCCGCCGACGGCGCTTGCCAGCCGGGCGTTTTTCTTACGATTGGCGGAAACGTCAGCAAGCCCAACAATGCGAAGACGAAGACCTATGACTTTACCGAGGATGAATTCCTGAAGCTGGGCTCGCGAGAAATCACGACCGCAACACCCTGGACAAGGACCTCAACTTTCAAAGGACCCCTTTTGACGGACATCATCAGCCAGGCTGGAGCAAGCGGGAAGGTGATGCATCTCCGGGCACTCAACGACTTCACCGCGGATCTTGATATCGAGGAAGCCAAGAAGTACGGAGCGATCGGCGCCTACAGCATGAATGGGGAAAGGTTGCAGGTGAAGGATTTCGGGCCAGTATGGGCCATGTTCCCGCGCGACGCCTACCCAGATGAGTTGAACACCCCGTCGGCCATTTCGAAATATGTCTGGCAGATATGCAGAATCGACGTCGACTAAAACGGGCAGCAAAGTGGGGAGCAGGTATCCTCATTGTGGGCGCAGCGTTCGGCTCTCTCACATATATAGGTCGAGACGCTTTTGGTTTTCACAGCTTCTGGGCCAGTAGGCCGGAGGCCGGTCCCTTCTATTGGCCGGGTGCGCAAGCCAACGTCGCCTTTCAAAATGTTCGGACGGATCTTCTCCTGGTCGCTGCCGGCGCGAGCGTTCCTCCACATAAGCTCCGGACTGAAGTGGATGTCCTTATTTCGCGTATAAATCTGATCACCCGGCCGTCGGAACTGAATGACACATACAGAAAAATCCCCGGATATGCTGCGGTAGAACCGACTCTGATAGAGTTCGCCACGAGAATACTCCCAAGCATCGAAAGCAATGTTTCCCCCAATGCCGCTAGCGAACTTCTGCCCCAGTTCGATGAACTGAATACAAAGTTATTGAGATTGAGCAATGAAGGCTGGATAAAGGACGGAGATCAACAAGAAGCCACGCTTCGTGAAATTGAACGCGACAAAAAGATCCTGCTTTGGGCGAGCGCTGTGTTGTTCCTGCTTCTGCTTGGGGTCTGGTTTCTCTACGTTCGCCTACGCCGAGCAACAGCCGGTCAACGTGAGGCACTGGAAGCGGAGAAAGCAGCCGTCGATGCCAAGGGGCGCTTTTTAGGCATGGTGAGCCACGAGCTCCGCTCGCCGTTGCAAAGCATCGTCTCGGCCCTCGACATGATCGAGCGGGCGCCTGGCCTGGCCGGGCAGGTGGAATGGACAGACAGAATTCGGCGTTCAGCCAATAGCTTGACCGTGCAGCTTAGGGACATGCTAACGCTCGCACGGGCCGACAGCGGATGGATCGAATTGCGCCCTGACGTATTTGACGCCAGCGAACTGGTGCACGCCGTGATCGAGCCATTGCGTCTCCAGGCTGCGGAAAAAGGGTTAGCGGTCAATGTTGATGTGCCGGATGGCCTTTTCGTCGTCGCCGATGGCGCGCGGATCGAACAGATCCTCCAGAACTTGATTGGCAATGCCATCAAATATACCGAAAGCGGCAGCGTATCGGTCCAAGCGGAGCTAAGGGGAGACCGCGAAACGCGGGTTCTGTTCAAGATTAGTGACACGGGACCCGGGCTTCACCCGCCTTTGCTGGATGCGCTCAACAAAGGGGCAGATGTTGCCTCCTCTCGCCAGCCATCACGACGCGGGATAGGCTTAGCGGTCGTTCAGACCCTTGTGCGGCAAATGGGTGCTACCCTGCACGCCGAACGAGGGGAAGGAGCTGGGGTCGTCGTTTCGGTAAGTGTTCCGGTGGTTGTCGCCGGCGACAAACCGCCCCGGCTTAACGCCGTCGAGGGGAGGGTTCTGATCGTTGACGACAGACCCGATCTCCTGGAGGGTTTAGCCAGCGTCTGCCGCAGTCTGGGCCACACCTGCGATACGGCGAGCTCAGCCGCGGCTGCTCTGAACCATGTGGCTGCCCACATTTATGGAACGATCATCATCGATCTTGAAATGCCGGGAATGTCTGGCCTTGAGCTGGCAACGCAGATCCGCAACCAGGCCCTTAACGGAAAGGCGAAACTGGTTGCCCTGTCCGCATCTGCGAACCTGCTCGATGCCGATATCAAGTTGTTCGACCAGGTTCTTGATAAGCCAGTGCCACGAGATCGGCTGACTGATATACTCAGGTTCTAAAGGCCGATGCCAATGCAGCAGCGATTATCGGCATGCTAGCGGGTTTCTCGAAAAATTTGAGATTGTAGCGTGCCAGCGCACTGGCGATATCCTGCTCGTCGGCGCCACCGCCGCGCATTTGTCCTGTCAAGACGATGATTGGGCAGGAAGGATCGCGCGCGCGAATTGACCTGATCAGTTCGTGAACGGTTTCGCGGCGGTTGGATTTCTCAATTACCCAATCGAGCACATACCCGTCAAACTCACCCGCCTCGGCGATCCCCTCGAGGGACTCGAATCCTTCGACGTCCATCCCTATTGAACGCAGATAGTCGAGAATGGTCGCCGTCGTATCTGCGTGGTCATCCAGGATCGCCACTCGTGGGGCATTCTTTGTCGACCGGTACATGAGGCGAGCGACATCAAAGGCCGGGAGCGACAAGTCCGGAGTCGAAACCACGACCTGCCACGCGGAATCCACCTGCACCGCAACCAGCTGCCCAGGGCGCGCCGGCAGTAAATTCCTACCTTTCACAATTCGGCAAGGAAACGACTGAGAGTCGACAATCATCGTCGCCGAAATTGCATTATCTTCCCCCAAGGTGACGAGATCCGACAGGGACTCGCCGAAGTGCTCGGCAAGCGTCCTCAACTCCTCCAAGGACCATGGGGCGTTCGTCGTGAGGCGGCGCTTGCCGGCCGAATAGGACAGTCCCAGAAGTTCGGTTACGACGGCTGAGTGCTTATGTTTGGGGATCGCGTGCCGTTCCAACAGGGCACGAATGCACTGCGCTGCTAGAGACGGTTCGTGGCCGATCGGCGGCGCTGGCTGGTCAACCATGTTGGCCTATTCATAGAGACGGGAAGAATCAAATGGCGGCGACGTCACCTCGTTCATAATTCATGATTGAAGAGGTGGAAACCGGTTACCGCGGACCCTTTCGGACAGCGGTATCATAGTAGAATCGCCGTGTCGCGCTGGGACCAACTAAGTAGTTATACAGACGGTAAAGCAATGCCGTAACGATAGACGCCGAGTGCGGCAAACTCCAAAGAAAATGCTTGCTTTAAGCAGCACAGCCGATAAAACGATCGTTACGCGCCCCGTTTAGCCAAAAAGCGCGCGCGTGACGCTCACATTTGCCGGACGATCTCAGATTGCAATTTCGGGATCACACCGGCGGAGGCTACAGGTTTCATGGGCTTGCACGAGACGAAGCTGCAAATCAACGGAAACGTTCCGTCGGTGACCTCGGCAGAAGGGTGGAGCTCGATTGCCAACTTCTCGCACCATGATCCTGATCTATTGCAGGCTTACGCCAAAATACTTCTAGAGCTCGGACGGGGCTCATCGAACAAGGATGCCTTGGAGAAGGCCGTCGATGCATGGTCGGAACTTGCCGCGCATCGACTCAATTTCTTGGACGGATTGATCCGGGACCTTTCGCGCGTCAGGGCTCCTCGCCGGAACTAGCATCTTTCTTTGAGCGTGATCTCTTTTTGACGGGTGTCGGCGGCTGCGCTCCCGGATTGATTGGCTCTCCGGTCGCTATCATATGAGCTTCATTGAAGGCCTGCGCGGCGTCCTCTCGGATCCGCAGCGTCAATGAACGCTTCCCGCCAACGCCAGAGTTCGTCGAGGTCCGTTCGATAAGGCCGCGCTGCTCAAGAACCCGGGTCGTCAGATTCATATGAGTGGTCGACGTCTCCGCCAGCCGGGCCAATTGATTGCCCGTCGGAGCACTCCCTTTCAGCGACTCCATATATATGAGATTGAGCGTGCCTAGCATCCGATACCTTGTGGCCTCGGAATCCTTCGGGAAACGCGAGGCCAGGACAAGGGGTGTCAGCGCTGTCATATCCACCCTGGACGGCGGCGCAGGCGGAGCGAGCGCGGCCGGCGGCTCCATCATCTCCAACACTTCCAGGCCAATAAGAACCAGGCTGCCGATAACCTGCGGGATGCGCTTCTGTTGCCGCTCGGCAAGTTTCTGCACTCGAGCATGAACGGCCGGGTCGATATGAGCATAAGTCTGGACTTTGTCGCCCAGCACCTGCTTGACCCACTGACGATGGTACTTGTTCGTTTTGGCGCGATCTGTCGCGTTATCCTCAGACATACTCATGTCATTTACCCGAGCGCATTGCCTGGAACAAGATCGCGTTCGGATGCGTGAAATCTGAAAATGCCCACAAACCCGTCTTCTGCCGCTGGGCCACCTGCTCGGCCACCTGATAGGGTTTGTACACTGGCTGCCCCTGATTTGTGAACGCTGCAAAGCCAAAACCTTGCGCGATCAACACCGACCCAAGATCTAGGGTGTTGGTACCTATATGGGCCGAGCAAATTACCAGCGTGACAGCTGGCCCGCTCGCCGATGCCTGGATCTGAGCGACAGCGCTGCATGTCGGCCTAGTATCTCTAACGAGCGCCGCAAGAACTGCCAGGGAAGCCTCCCCGCAATCCTGCCGCACGCCTGCGGCGTTGGTAAAAAAGGTGCCACGAATACAGGACTGAACGCCATAGAGCCGCAACCGTTGCCCTTGCTGCTCCCAGCTATCGCCGGTGAGGAAATTCACACCCGTTTGCGGAATTGGAAAAACGTTGCTCGGCCGCGGCGGCGGAGCGCTACCTTGTGCCAGCACCGGGGCTGAGAGAGCGACCACCAGCATGGCTGCCAGCGATGAACGGAACAATCGCATCATGTCGGCATATACCCACAAAAAAAGGGGGGCGGCACTGGGCCGCCCAAGGAGAGAGAGCCGGGGAGTGGGCTCAGCCGATCGGTCCATTCACGACGATGTCGCCGGCACCCGGAACGGGCGTGTTCGAGGCGACCTGTGTCGTCGTGTTGGTTGGCAGGTCGCCTGGGCCGACCATGCAGCTTCCACCGCTTTTGCAGGTCGCAGCGGCCTGGTTGATTTTGCCCTGGATCGCGCCGCCCCATGAGCAAATGCTCTGATTATTGCCGTCGAGATTCGCCGTGCCATTGCGCAACGTCGCACCCGTGGCCCGCACGCCACCATTGCCGGCACTCGGACATTGCCCATTGTTCGCCTGCATGAACTCGATATCTTTCTTGCAGATCAAGGGGCCGAACTGGAAACAGGCCGCTTTCATGCCGGCGGTTACCGGCGTCCCTCCGATCGATGCGTTGTTCACGAGCGACCCGTAACCGCCTGACGTGTTGGAGTTGCCGACCTGCTGAGCCCAAATGTCGACCTGTTGCTGCAGCGGGAGGTTCAAATACTGCTGGGGCGTCATCCCGGCGGGAAGGTTGCTGCGGGTCAACTGCAGAACGCCAAAGTTGTTGCCGTTGGACGCACAGGTATTGCCTCCGGACTCAGCCATGGCGGCGCCACCGAAATCACATGACGCGTTCTGGAGCGTGCCGTTCGCTGTGGAGGAATTGCGAATGGCATTGGAAACGTCAGACGCCGACACGACCTGGCAGGCGGCAAAGGCGATCGTGGGTTGGACGAACAAGGCGATGGCGGCGCTCGCCGCAAGAACGGATCGAAGCATGCGTAGTGCCTCCTAGTTCAAGGAATAATTGACAGCGTCGGCCTCGGCCCGACCGTCCGCGAAGGTGCGAACCTTCATCTGCATAGAAGCGGGATCGAACGAGACGAGTGTGGCGTCCGTCTTGCTGTTGTTCGACGATGTGTCATAGCCCTGTTCGCCGCGCACCATATGGACGTCGAAGTCGTCGACTTGCTTCAGCAGCTGGAGCTTGCCGCCCTTGTCGAGGACGATACGGGCCGGGCAGTAGAGATCGTTTTGGGTAGCCGACGATGTCGAGCACTGGTCATTGACGACGCTGACGATAATCCGTCCCTTCGGGCTCTCGAAGGCCGTCGAAAAGAACTCCGCCACAAAACCTGCAGATGGCTGCGCACTCAGAACGACTTCGCGCGCCTTCTTCAATTGAGGCAGGCGGTCGGCCCAAATCTGCAGCTGAACGTTCTTGGGATCCTTGCCGGAAATATCGACGGTATGAGCCAAAAGCCGCTGTTCCTTGGCAGGCGCAGCTATCGCAGTGGCCACGAAGGCGGATGCTACCGAAACTCCGATCAGCAAACACAACTTGCGCATTATCGGTCTTCCTTCTCAATGGTCTCGGCGAAGCAGGCTCCGTCCTGATTTCCGAGCACGTGCGGAACGCGGGTGTACAAAGGGTCAAGCGGCAGCGCGGGGAACCGGCTGCAGGCGGTCATGAAACCGCCGAAGCTGGGCGGCCGCCGCTTGACCCTGCGTTGAGGGCAGGCCCTAAGCAATAAAGCCGTCATGGCAAAAGCTTCTCCTGCAGGGGAATATTGGCAGAGCAACCAGGCACAGCCTCGTGATTGATAAGCGTCCCAAGCCGGAACGAGCGTCCCTTGGGATCGTATGCGACGAAAGTGCCGCCCGCTTGTAGGTTTTTTGTCGGGTCAACTGTCTCCAGAATGCAGCCCTTGCGACCGCTGGTGACGGTAACCTGGTTGCCGGCGTAGATCGCGATCTTGAGCGGGCAAAGTTTTACAGAGACATTCGCGCTGGCATCGTAATGTTTGGACGTGCAGCCGGTCGCCGTATTGAGAATGCTCACAACGGCGACCTTGTCGGTTCCTCGCACCACCATGTGAGATTCCGTCGCTGGAGCGTGGCCTCCAGGTTGAGAAGCCGACGGGCCGTAAGACTTGTCGTTGGCCGCGAGATCTTGCGCCCACAACTCGGCGTAGGCAGCGTTGTCAGGGGTGACCGTGGACAGGTCCGCATAAATGATCGGTCGCCAGGCTTGCGGATCATCAAGTGGGGAGGGTTCATTGTCCTGAGCCTTCGCGGTCGACGCGAACGAGACAAAGCTCGCGGCAAGGAGCGGCGCCGCGATGATCATCCAAGTCCGAACTTTAGCCACGAAACACCGTCACGACGCGGGTGAAGATCCGTGCGACCCAGGCTACGATTGAAATGGCGATGCCGGCAGTCAGGAGAGCGGCAATCGCGATCAGGGCAAGGGCTCCAAGGAAGTGCAGCCAAGATGCGTCGGCGTGGAAGCCGGCAGAGATCCAGACTAGCCCGAAAACCAGGCCGAGGGCAGCGAGAACCGGCAAGGCAGCAAGCCATGTGAAACCCGCCCCCGCCTCGTAGCAGTCTCGGTAGCCGAAGCGTCCGTCTATTAAGCGCATGGTATCTCCTGATGGTGGCACAGCGGCTATAGCGAGAACCACAAGGTGGTGGGCTGGCCGCCTTTGGGCGTGATGACAATGGAGTAAGGATCAGGTCGTCTCGGCCGGGGGCTGGTTACATATTGGGTAGACGCGCCGCCATCCTTCACTGATCCGGGAACTCGGACCTGCTTTCCGCACAGTTCGCCCTGGCCGCTGGCAGTGAACCCGCCACCCCCGCCATCCTTGCCTCCGAAGCTCGCCATAGTTCCTGGGGTCGTGCCCGACGGGCAGGGGAGATACGGCTCGTAGCGAATGGGTCCTTGCGTCCCCCCTTCCGGGCAACTCGGCCACGGCCGGCCCTTTGCCAGATCGTGAAAGAGTTTCTGCATCACTGGGACGCAGTAGGGAATTCCCGACCAGCTCGGGCTGGTGGCGGCGGAACACAGCAGCACCTTGCACCCAAAGGAGGCGTCTTGCGCGCGGGCGTTATCCACACTGTGAATAAGCGCCACAGCTGCAATGACCCCGCCTGTTAGCAAGCTCCTATTATTCATATTCATCCTATTTTCTCCAAACACTCAGTTTAAGCGAGAGAAGCGACGATCGCGTCCAAAACGATCAAAAAAGTTCAGATACGGCGCCAATATCGGACATTCATAGCCGCTTAATCATGCCATCGGCTACAGCTAGCGGATTTCAGCGCCCTGTGAAACGTCCCTCATTAACCCTGCGACAAATAAGCCACACATGAATAATATGCATTTTTTCAAACTTGTTCAAATCAATAATGGAGTGTAATGATGGTGTTCGACGCATGGCGCGGGGTCGTGACCTAGCTGCCAGTCGAGGTGCCCAAAGCAATCGGAGAATTCCGCCCATGAGGCGAAAGCAATTCGCTGTACTTGTCCCAATATTCGTAAGCACTTCAACGATGGTGTTAGCGAACGCTTGGGCACGAGATGCGTCATTCGAGAGTGTGAGGCTGCCAGCCGTCAAAGTTACCGCCTCAGAGCCGGTCAATGATGCTGGAACAAAACCAAATCAGCCCATGAACAATTCTGTTACGAGTTCCGAACCGACTGGCGGTTCCTCAGGTGAGGCGCCGAGATGCCCAAATGGCGTGCTTCCGGTGGAAAAGGTTCAAGCCATGATCCGCGAGGAAGCCGCGCGGCAGGGCGCGGACGCCAAGCTTGCCCTGGCCATCGCCGGCCGAGAGTCCGGATTTGGGCAAAACAATAATTCGGCGAAAGAAGCCCGCGGGATCATGCAGCTGATCCCGAGCACAGCTGCTCTTTATAATGTGACCGACGCCTGCGATGCCGCCCAGAACATTCGCGGCGGCATCGCCTTTATGAAAGACCTGCACGCGGAGTTCGGCGGCAACGTCATGCTGATGCTCGCCGCCTACAATGCAGGGCAGAGGAGCGTCTATAACGCTAAGGGCATACCGGACTTCCGCGAGACCGTGAAGTACGTCGCGGCGGTATCGAACGCCTATTACGACTTTCCGAACGCGTTGCAACGCGGACGGAAGAATACGGCTGCAAAAGCCTCGCAAGGCCAGCAGACCGGCACAGCCTCGGCTCAAGAGATCAAGCCGATTAACGACCCCAACCTCGCAAACCCCAGCAAAACGGCCGCCAACCAATGGATTGGCGGCCAGGTTCTATACGTCGGAGATTCAAATCCATGACCAAACTGTTCGGCACCCGAGCGGTGCACTTTGGCATGCTGGCACTGCTTGTTGTGCTGGCTGTCGGGAAGATTGACCCCGCCCTTGCGCAGACATCGCAAGCGTTCCAGCCATTGAACACAATGGCAAGCGACGTGCTGAGCTTCATGACCGGATCGTTCGCCGTAACTTGCGCAACGATTGCAATCGCCGTCCTCGGGTTCATCGCGTTTCGCGGCATCATCCCCTGGGCCGGGGCGATCTCTGTGATCGTCGGCATCGTGTTCATTTTCGGCGGCGCTCAAATCGTCCAGGGCATGAGCGGCGGCCTGGGTGGCGGCTGAGGAGCGCGTCGATGGCTTACCAGCCGGACAGGCCCGTTGAAGTCGCCCCCCTGATCCTGCCGCTGACACGCCCCACACTCGTGTGGGGCGTGCCACGCGGCGCGTTCATTTTCGAGGCGATGATCGTTTCGATGATCTTCCTGCAGAGCCGCAACATATTTGCGCTGCTCCTGTTCCTACCGATCCACGCCATTCTCTACATCCTCACCATCCGCGATCCGAGGTTCATCGACATCATCTCGGTGTGGCTGAAGAAATGCCTTCCCGTCCCGAACCGTTCGTTCTGGGGCGGAAACTCCTACATCCCTTGATCGGATTGAAGCCGTGAGCCTAGCGCGCCCCGTACGAACCTCCCTGCAATATGGCCGCGAAATCGGACGCGAAAAGAGCGTCTCCGAGAAGGTCCCTTACGCCCGTCACATCAACAACGAGACCATCCGGACCAAGGATGGCCTCTTCATGCAATTCATTAAGGTCGAGGGTTTCTGCCACGATACGGCGGATCAATCGACAATCGACCAGAAAGCCGCGATCCGGAACATCTTCGTTCGGAGCCTGGGCGACAGCCGTTTTGCTCTTTATTCGCATATCGTGCGGCGTGTCGTCGAACCAGTTGCACTTGGCTCTTTTGAAAATGCGTTCGCCCGCCAGCTCAACGATCGCTATATGGACGGCCTTCGCACAAAGCGCCTCTACGTCAACGATCTCTATCTAACGCTGATCCGTAAGGGTTTTGCCGGAAAGGTTGGCGCGGCCGACAAGATCATGCGGCTTTTCCGCAAGGGCGCCGGCGTGTCGCAGGACCTCCTGGAGAGGGAGGCCGTCGCCGAGCTGACACAGAACACGGCGAACTTTGCCCGCGACATGGCCTCCATCGGCGCTCGGGTGCTGACTGTCATCAAGGACGAGCGAGGAAGGGTTCGCTCTGAGCCGGTGGAATTTCTAGCTCAATTTTTGAATGGCGGCGTACCGCAGGAGATGCTCCTGCCGCGCATGCCGCTCGATGAGTACTTGCCGACGCGGCGGATCTCGTTCGGCAAGCGGCAGTTGGAGTTGCGCGGCCCCGTAGACAAGCAAACGCGGTTCGGCGCCATGCTGGGGATCCGGGAATTCACCGACCGAACCTTTTCAGGCGTGTTCGACGAGCTCCTGAAAATTGACGGTGAGTTCATTGCCACGCAGTCGTTCGCACTGGCCGATCGAGCCGAGTCCATCCAGCACATAAACCTCGTCGAACGGCAGCTGCAGTCGTCAGACGAACGCGGCACCGAGCTCATGCAGCAGGTTGCACAAGCCCGGGACGAGATCGTGACCGGCCGTGCCGTCAACGGGAAATATCATTTTACGCTGATGGCTCTCGGCAACTCCGTTCGAGCCATGGAGGCTTGCGTCACCGACCTAATCAAGGTGGTGCAGAACCAGGGCATCGTCTCCGTCCGCGAAGACATGAATATGGAAGCGGCATTTTGGGCACAGATGCCCGGCAACTTCGAGTTCATTGCCCGGAATCCCGTGATTTCTTCGGCCAACTATGTTGGCTTCGCCTCGTTCCATAATTACGCCGTTGGCAAATCGACAGGAAACCATTGGGGACCAGCAATCTCCTTGCTCCTTAGTAAGAGCAAGACGCCTTATTATTTCAATTTCCACGTTGGGCAGGTCGGAAACTTTACAGTTGTCGGCCCCACGGGTTCGGGCAAAACAGTCGCTCTTTCATTCCTGATGTCGCAGGCTCTTCGCGTGCGGCCAGAACCGGCCTGCGCCTTCTTCGACAAGGATCGTGGCGGCGAAGTTTTCATCCGTGCGCTTGGCGGGCAATATGAAGTCCTGGAACCAGGCGTCGCGACGGGCTTCAACCCTCTGCAGGTCGACGACACGCCGGCTGATCGTGATTTCGTGCTCCAGCTGCTGCGCCTACTGGTGCGGCCACGCGGCAGCGCGGAGCTCACGGTCGAACAAGAAAAGATCATTGAGCAGGCCGTCGAGCAGATTTTCCAGGTGCCCAAGGAAAAGCGCCGGTTCCACGAGGTCCGCCAGCTGCTGACCGGCAGCGAGCGGCAAGGACATGACGACCTGCGCTCTCGTTTCGATATCTGGCTCAATCAGC
Organism: Labrys sp. 22185; assembly: GCF_052045555.1. Classification (NCBI taxonomy): domain Bacteria; kingdom Pseudomonadati; phylum Pseudomonadota; class Alphaproteobacteria; order Hyphomicrobiales; family Xanthobacteraceae; genus Labrys; species Labrys sp. 22185. The sequence continues at coordinate 23,067 of NZ_JBQEPH010000034.1, forward strand.
GCGGTTGGCTATTCAACAATGAAACTGACCGCTTCGACGCGAAAAAGGCAATCATCGGCTTCGACCTGACCAAGGTCCTGGATGATGACGACATTCGCTCAGCGGCGCTCGGCTACATTTTCCACCGCATCGAGGGCATGCTCGACGGCGTCAGGCCTTTCATGATGTTCATCGACGAGGGTTGGAAGATCCTCAATGACGAGCGGTTCTCCTGGTTCCTCAACGACAAGCTCAAGACCATTCGTAAGCTGAAGGGGCTGGTCGGATTCGGCACCCAGTCGGCTGCCGATATCGTGCGCTCGAAGATGGCGCGCACGATCATCGAACAGTCCGTCACCAACATGTTTTTCCCAAATCCCAAGGCGGACGAGGAATCCTATCAGAAGGAAGGCTTTGGTCTGACTGACGCCGAGATGGAGTTCGTCCGCACCACGCCGCCGGAAATGAGGCAGTTCCTTATCCGGCACAACAATGACTCTGTCATTGCCACCCTGGACCTCTCCCACATGCTCGACTTCGTCAAGGTGCTGTCCGGAACCCCGGAGCGCGTTGCCGAATGCGCGGAGCTGCGGGCCCGCTACGGCGACGATCCGGAGGAATGGCTTCCCTACTTTTGCGGTTGGAAGAAGGAGCACTAGCACGATGCAGATGAAATCTCTGTTCCTCGCGGCAGCGCTGATGCTGGGCTTCCTTTGCCCGGCTTTAGCGCAAGTGCCGGTGAGCGACGCAAAGCGGCTTAGCGATGAGACCGGCATCGCAAACTGCATGGCGAAGGCCAGGGCCGCGACGGATTCAACCGTACAGCCCGAACAGCAGATCCACGGCTCGGTATCCACGCCCGGAAACGCCGGTCAATCCGGGCAAGTCGGGTCGGCCAATGTTACCGGTTCGGCTGGCGGCAGCTACACCATCCCGGCGGTCGGAAATATCGGCAACAACGGCGTCGTCAACGGCATCGACTTCGGTTCGGTGCTGCAGGTTGCTGGATCGATCGAGTCTTTAAAGGGCAGGAATGTCGTCCAGGCCGTGGCCGCAGCCGCAGCCATTGCTTCTGCCCTGCAACAGAACAATTCCAACTGGCAGGCCTCCAGCTCGGCGATCGGAAGTGCCAACGGGATCCAGGCGGCATTCGATCAAAACAGCGGAACTCGGGTTGGCACTGGTGCGGCCTGGAACCAGGCAGTGCAAACCGGGAATGGCTGGCTGGCGCTGCAGAACCAACGTCTGATGGATCAAACGGCAGCTTCGGCGGCCCAGGCTCAGGTCATGACCTATGACCAGGCCAAGGCTGGGTTCGTCGCGCCCAAATCTTCCGCACCCGACAATCAGCAGACCGTCGACAAAGGCCAGACCACCTACGGCAATGTCGCCGGAAATCTCAACACCATCCAGTCGGCGGCTCAGGCCGGCGACGTCGATACCGGCTCGATCGCCGGACAGTAAGGAGAGCACATCATGAAGTTTCTTCGATCTATTCTCGTGGCTGCCGGACTGATCTGCACCGCTGCAACAGCGCATGCGCAGGTTCCGGTTACCGATGCGGCGGTGTTGTCGCAGACCCAGCAGACGGCAAGCAACACGAATTCGATCATGAATTCGAGCCAGCAGATCCTGCAGACCGTCAACAAGACATTGGCGGCGGTAACCGGAAATCGACAGACGGGTAACCTGGCCCAGGCCGCACTTGGCAACGGCTTCTCGATGGGCGGCGCGCCGGACATGAGCTCGCTGTTGTCGAGCGGGCAGATGAGCTGGGGAAATCTGGGTTCTCTGGCGAACGTCGCCACTCAAGTGCTCAACGGCCTGAAGCTGGTGAAGACCATTTCGGGCAATACCAACATGGCCAACCTGAGCGGTCCCGATCGGGCCTATCAGGGCGCGGTGAATACGGCAGCGGCCCTGACCGGAATGGTGCAGGGCACTCAGCAAAGCGCGATGTCGCGCACCCAAGCTTTCACCGCAGCGTCGGCTCAGATCGGCACGGCTCAGGATATTAAGGGGTCGATCGATCAAAACAGTCAGCTGCAAATCCAGAACGGACAAACCGTCAACGAGCTGATCGGCGTGATGAATGCCAACAATGCTGCGCTGAATGCCCAGCAGCAGGTCGAGCTCGCGGCTCAGGCGAAGGCAGCATCGGTCATGTCCTACGACCCGAGCAAGGCAACCTTCCTGGGGGAGGGCCAGTAATGGGCCGGCAAGCCAATCGATCCAAGGGCATGGCGAGGAAACTCGCCCTGTCCGTTCTGCTTGCCGGTGCAGGCCTCCTGCTGGTGGCCTGTGCCGGACACAAGGACTTGATGGCGCCGTGCTCGGCGGCCGCCGACTGGTGGTCGAGCACCGCCTATGCCGCGACCAAATGCGGCCCGATGCGATCGGTCAACTGACGCCCCGCATTGCGGTTGGAGACTTCGAATGAACGCAGCTGATATCTTCGGGGCGCTGTTTGGCCGGATCGACTCGTTGGGCAATTCCATGGTCCAGCAGCTCTATCAGGCGCTCACGCAATCTCTCGCCCCAATCTTTTGGGCCTTTGCCGCCATCGCCGTCGTGTGGTGGGGTTATGAAATGATCGCCGGCCGGGTCGGTCTGTCGGGCAGCGTGTTCGCCTGGCGTGTCGGGCGAATTGCGCTGATTTATATGATGGCGTTCTCCTGGACCAACTTCTCGCCGCTCGTTGCAGACGTGATGATCCAGACGCCGAACGGCGTTGCCGCAACCGTTTGCAGCGCGGTGCAGGCTACCGGCTGCGATCAAAGCTCGAGTTCGATGTCTCAGGCGCTGAGCAATATCTGGGCTACCGCGCAGCAAGCGTCCAGGAACATCACTGCCGCCGGCGGATGGACGGGCGTCGGGCTGATGATCCTTGGCATCGTCATCCTGGTGATTGTTGGCCTATTGCTCGCGATCGCCGCCGCACTTTTGATCCTGGGCAAGATGGCGCTGTTCTTGATGCTGGCAACGGCTCCAATTTTCATCGCCATGGCACTGTTTCAGTTCACATCAGGCATGTTCACCGGCTGGATGACCACGATGTTCCAGTACGGCCTGGTCCTTCCGGTCGTCGTCTACGGAATTCTCGGCATTATGCTGGTGACGCTCAATGCGACCATGAATCAGCTCGCTGCACAAATCAGTGATGGCAGCGCGACCGTCGACATGACGCTTGTCGCCCCGTTCGTGCTGATGTGCGGTGTCAGCTCCTATCTGTTGCTGCAAGCGCCCAATATCGCCGCTGGCATTGTCGGTGGCGCACGGCTTGAGGCCGGCCGGCTCGTTTCGCCGATGCTGCGAGCAGCCGCCCTGGCTCGCAACGCCACCGGATACGGGATTGCTGCCGGCGCCCTGCAGGGTGCGCGAGGCGTCGGTTATGGCGTCAATGCAGCGCGCAACGCTTGGACTGGGCGCAACGCCGCCCTGGAAGCAGCCGTGAAGTCGGCTCGCTCGTGATGGCTTGAGCCCGCCGGCTTGGGGAAGCCAGCGGGCTCAAAGCACGAGGTCGCGGCCGCGGGGGCTGCGGCTGATTGATCAAAGTCAAAGTTTTAGGGGCACCAATGTCCGATACCAACTCGCCGTCGCAGGCGGATTACACTCCGGATTCGCGGTACTACACAGAGGGCGCATCCTGGGAAAAGTCGACGCACCGTTTCGTTCAGGCAAGGGCCGCTCTCTGGCGAATGGCCGCGTTCTTCCTGGGGCTTTGTCTGCTCGTGGCGCTGGGCGCAATTGCGCTGATGATACCGCTGCAGCGCACGGAAACTGTCGTGCTCGAGGTCGACAAACAGACCGGCTATCTGCAGGTGATGCAGCCACTTTCCGATGCTGGAAAGAAGCTCACCCAGAACGAGGCCGTCACAACCTCAAACATCGTCCAGTATATCCGGGCTCGCGAAACCTACGATCCGAAGGGCTTGAGGGACAATTTCGACAAGGCTTCGCTGTTTTCCACGGGTGAAGCGGCCAAGGACCTGATCGCCTACTATGCGAGTGGCAATCCTCAAAATCCGATCAAGGTCTATGGCGCCAATACAACCATCAGCGTGCAGATCAAGAGCATCAGTTTCCTAAACGAACGCACGGCCTCGGTTCGTTTCTCGACAACAACGGAAGCGCCTACGGGGACCGTAATCAACAATTGGGTGGCGAATGTGCGCTGGCGCTACACGTCGTCGCCCATTCGGATGGACTGGCGGTTCGACAACCCTCTCGGCTTTCAGGTCTTCGAATATCGCAAGGACCAGGAAACCGTGACGCCGACGAAGGGGGATGCATCGTGAAGCTTGCCCCTGCACTTATCAGCTTGGGATTGTTCGCGAGTGCTTGCTCCCCGGCCCTGGCCGAGAGCAATCCCAGGAGCGTGTCCGCGGATCCGCGCATCCGGACAGTCATCTATCAAAAGGACCAGGTCGTTTCGCTTCTAGCGATGATGGGCGTTTCGACCATGGTCGTTTTCCGGGATGACGAGCAAATCGCGACCGTCACGATGGGCGATACAGTCGCCTGGCAGGCGGTACCCGACCAGTCTCGACATTTCCTGTTCGTGAAGCCCGTCGAACCAAATGCCGTCACCAACATGAACGTGGTGACCAATTCGGGATCGGGACAGCGGGTCTATAACTTCATCCTCCACGGCGCCGCGCCGGGCGACACGCGCCGGGCGGTGATCAAGTTGCGTTTCAGCTATCCCGACGACGATGCCGGTGCCCGCCTCACGGCAAAGGCGAAGGAAATGGCCGCCAACCCCAATATGAAGGCGGCGCTCGCCGATCCGTCCAAGCTGAACTACGCCTACGGCTACAAGGGGGATCCTCAGAACAAGCCGATCGAAGCCTTTGACGATGGCACCAAGACTTTCTTCAAATTCGCGGCCAGCTCGGAAGTGCCCGGCATCTTCGCCGTCAAGTCGGATCGAAGCGAAACCCTGATCAATTACCGCAGAGAGGGCGATTACATCGTCGTCGACAAAGTCAATCCGCAATGGACGCTGCGCAACGGCAAAGTGTCGACCTGCGTGTTCAACCAGAGGGGCGCAACGCCCTGACCGGGCGGCGTGAGTGACAAAAATGTCGAACCAGGATTTCGAGCGCGAAGCCGGCATGCCGATGCAGGAATCGGTGATCCGGGCGCGCAACAACCGGCCAAGTCGAACGCAGGCCGTTCTTTTGATCGGCTGCGCTGCGATCGCGCTGGGCGGGGCTTATTATTACACCTATATCCGCCAGCCCACGCCGAAGCAGCAGGCTGAGGAGACCTTCAACACAGCACGCCAAGCGCCAGGACTTGTTTTCGACGTACCGTCTCAGAAATCAGACAACCGTTTAGTGCTGCAACCGCCGCCGCCGCCGCCGCCGCCGCCGGCAGTCGTTGAACCGGCGGTCGTGGCTCCGCCTCCGCCGATAGAAGCGGTGCCCGCGCCGGCGCCGGTCGATGAGGATGCATTGCGCCGGCAGAAAGAGGAGCAAGAGGCGCGACTGAAACGGCTCAACTCCGAACAAATTATCGTGTCGGGAGGGAACGGTGTCGGCGCCGCCAGCGTGGGTCCGTCGTCTGGCGTTAACGGCAATACCATTCCCAATGGCGGCGGGGGCTCGGACAACCAATATCAAGAGACCGATTCAAACCGGCGTTTCGCGGCAGCTGCCGGCTCGCAGAGCGTGCAGATGGTCCAGGCTGTCCAGAACAAGCGGACGGATGCGCTCATCCCTGCCGGCATGTTCATTCATGGCGTCCTAGAAACGGCGATCCAATCGGACCTGCCAGGTATGGTCCGCGCCATCACGTCGGAGGATGTGTGGTCGTTCGACGGACGCCGGGTCCTGATGCCCAAGGGCAGCATCCTGATCGGGACCTATCGCTCAGGCCTGCAGCGTGGTCAAACCCGGGTGCTGGTGATCTGGACCCGCGCGATGCGCTCGGACGGCACCTCAGTTGATCTGGGATCCTATGGCACTGACGATCTCGGCCGCTCGGGTCTGACTGGCGAGGTCGACAATCATTACCTGCAGCGGTTTGGCTCGGCGGCCGTGTTGTCGCTGGTGGGCGGGGTGAGCTCCTTCATCGCCGGTCTGAACATTCACGGGCAGTCGCAATCCAGCAGCGGCAACAACAATAACAACAACAACTACTCTCAGCAGGGCGCATCGCAGGCCCAGCAGACCATCAGCCAGACCATGTCGGACATGGCGAACACCGCGCTGAAGGACGAGATCAACATCCCTCCCACCCTGCATGTCGATCAGGGCACCCGGATCGTCATCTTCGTGCAGCGCGATCTCGATTTCAGCGCGCTCTATCCGGACCCGGTCAAGGAGGCCTTGTATGAATTACGTCACCCCAAAGCGCGAACCGGATCGTCAGGCAATGTGGGAGGGGTTGGGTACGTTCCTCCAGCTCGCTGCTGCTCCAATCAAGGAATGGTTACAAAACCCTGACGTGATTGAAATCTCCTGCAACGGCCCAGGCGGTGTCTGGGTCGAGGCAGTGGGTCGGCCGCATATGGAATACCATCCGGTCGCCGCGTTGACGCAGGTCGTGATCGAGCGCCTGGCGGTGCAAATCGCCGGGCAGAGCAACCAGAACGTCAACTCGGAAACGCCGTTGTTGTCGGCCGCCATGCCCCATGGCGAACGCTTTCAGGCGGTGCTCTCACCGACAGCGCCAAATGGCGGTGCCTTTTCCATTCGAAAGCAGGTCATCAATGACATGACGCTGGATGATTACCGCCTCATGGGTGGTTTCGACGGCGTCAAGGTCTCGGGCCCGCGCGAGGTCGATGAGGACCTTGTGTCCGATGTCGATCGCGAGCTCGCCGACCTGCTGGAGGTGCGGACCGCCGAGGGAGTGCAGGCAGCGCTTCGATTTGCGGTTCAGAACCGCATCACGATGCTGATTAGCGGCGGGACGTCGACGGGCAAAACAACATTCTTCAACGCATTGCTCAAAGAAGTTCCCGGTCACGAGCGTCTCTTCACCATTGAGGACACGCGGGAGCTCAAACCCCATCAGCCCAATTGGGTGCCGGTCGTGGCATCCAAGGGCGGGCAGGGCATGGCTCGCGTCACTATCCAAGACTGCCTTGAGGTCGCCCTTCGCATGCGGCCCGATCGCATCTTTATGGGGGAGATCCGTGGCTCTGAGGCCTTCTCTTTCCTGCAGGCCATCAACACTGGTCATCCCGGTTCGATGTCGACACTGCACGCTGACCATCCGCGCGGTGCTTTCGAGCGCCTCGCTATGGCGACGTTGCAGGCCGGCCTCGGCCTGACCAAGGCCGAAATCCTCGACTTCGTGCGCCTGGTCGTTCCGGTCATCGTGCAGATCTCGCGCGATCCCAAGACGGGGCGGCGAGGGGTATCCGAGGTCTATTTCAGCAAGTGGAGGCGTCGCGGATGAAGGCCTTCAAATTTATCCTCGCCCTGACGGGCGCGATTATCGCCATCGCCGGCGTCTTCGTGCTCTGGTCCTTCAATTACGGACTGGCCTATCGGTTCGTCGTCAAATCGTGGACGATGATGCAGTCGGTTCGAAGCGGCCAGCTGATGCTCCCATATCATCAGGCCTGGGCGTATTGGGACAATGCCAACGTCTCCAGGATCGTCCGGATCGGCTCGACAATGACGGCGGTCGAAGCCTTCTTGCTGGGGATCTTGGCATTCCTAGTTATCGCCCGGCCGTGGCAGGTGAAGCCACCTGCTGACGGTTCCCGCCTGGCGACCGCGGCCGATTTGCGGGCCGCCGACCTTCTTAAGGGTAGTCCGGGCAAAAGCGTCCTTCTTGGAACGTACAACGGCAAGCAGGTCCGCTATTCCGGCGACAGCCATTTCTTTGTCAATGGGCCGAGCCGCTCCGGCAAAGGGCGCGGGTTTGTCATGACCAATCTGTTGGAATGGTCCGGCAGCGCGATCGTCCTGGACGTCAAGAAAGAAAACTTCAATCTGACAGGGGCCGCCCGCCTCGCCATGGGCCAGGAAGTATTCCTCTTTGCGCCCGGATCGGAAGAAAGCCACCGCTGGAATCCGCTCGATTTCGTCAGGCCTTGGCCAGCACGGGCAACGGATCTGAGTAATCTGGCGGCCAGCCTGATCACTATCCCTGAAAAGGGGGAGGCCCATTGGGCCGAAACCGCTCGAGCCCTGTTCGCCGGACTGATGGGCTACGTGCTGGAGAGCAAGACCATGGAAGGGCGCCGGCACCTGCGCTCGGTGCTGCGCCTCTTCCTGACGGGACAGGATTTCTCGAGCGTGTTGCGGCGTATCGTCCAGGATGAGCCTGAGCTGAACGCTTTCATCATCAACGCGATGAACGGCCATCTTGGCTACGATGAGGACCAGCGGCCGAGCTTCGAGGGGCATATTAAGACCGCTCTGAAGGCCTGGAATAATCTGTTGATGGCTTCGGCGACCATGGCCTCCGATTTCGACATTCGTACCCTGCGCAGTAAGCCGTTCTCATTGTTCATCGCGGCTCCGGTGTCGGATTTCGGGACGGTCGAACCGATCATCAGGCTTTTGATTCAGCAGATCCACGACATCATGTTGCGCGAGCTGCCTGACAAGGCCAAGGAGCCCCATAAGTGCCTGCTTATGCTCGATGAGTTCTACCAGTTCGAGCGATTGCCTGAAATCATCAAGCGGGCACCGCTCGTGGCGGGCTACGGCCTGACAATTGCCCTCGTGGCACAGAACATTCCTCAGATTGACGAACGCTATACCGTGAAGACGCGCGACGCGCTGCTCGGCAACATGGACATCCAGCTCTACATCGGCGTCGGCGATGAGACGACGGCGCGCCTTGTCTCAGAGAACATGGGCAAGCACTATGTCGAGCGAGAGGGCTGGAAAGCGGGCAGGGGACTGTCTGCGTCCCGATCCTCATCTGGCGGCCGCTACGAGGCCGTGCCGCTGATGACCTCGGACGCCGTTCGGCGGCTGGATCAGGATCATACCATCCTACAGATCCGCGGCTCCTATGCAGCCGTATTGAACAAGCTGAATTTCTACACGGACGCCGAGTTTCTGAAGCGTCGCCGCGAGGTGGCCTCCTTGAACCTGAAACTGCCAGCGCCAGAGCTGAAGGAAGCCCTCGAGTGGCCTCTATTCGAGCAAAATCCGGCCCGTGCGGCGGTCGAACCGCCGGCGGTCAGTGAAGCAGGCAATGAAGGGGCCACGTCTCGCCCGGCCACGAAACTTGACAGTACACCAACACGAGTTTCGACAGCGATAATCGCGCGGGCTCAAGCGGTATTCGTCTCTCCAGACGCGTTCCTGGGAAAGGTGGCGCTTGCCCTGGCCGCTAGCGACAACAGCCCCTGCACCGAACTGCTGCGCAGTCTGCGGGAGCGGCCGGCAATCTTTGGGGCCTTGCGCGAGACTGCCTCGGGCTCTGCGGGATTGTTGCGCCGGCCCGTCGGTGCATCGGGGCAGCTTGAGGCCATTGCAGCCCTTCGGGACGTAATCGTTGCTGAGCGCCGAGCCAAGATCGCCGAGCGGGCCGAACAAGCGGAACTGAACGCAGCCGAGCTCGCGGTCCTTCGGGCGGCAAACACCGGGTCAGCGACCGCAACCGCTTCGGCTGCTGCCGTCGCTGCACCAGGCACCGTAGCGCAAGCCGAAGAGACGGAGCCGGCCTCGTTCTCGGGTGCTGTTGAGGAGCCGGATTCCGAGCCCGAACTGGAGTTCGACATCGCATCGGTCGCGGCCAGCGCCGACGAGGTAACGACACTCGACGCGATTGCCGACGAAGCCTCGGCTCGTCCCGAAGACAGCGACCAGGTCCAGCGCTTCAAGCAAGCGCTGGAACGCATTCGAGGTGTCATCGCTGAGGGCACCGCGGACACGATCTATTTTACGGGCATTGCCGCCTAGTGCGGGACAGTTGGGGTGGAAACCAATGATATTCGATCGTTCGGCAGGAGAGTTCTGGCGTAAAATAGTGCCAGCGATGCTGATAGGACTTGCAGCTGCGGGGTGCAGTTCGTCGCGCCAGACGACGTATTCGGGGCCAATGGTCCCGATCGTGACGCAGCCGCTGACGGCCCGGACGCCCGTCCAGGTGCTCCCGGCAAATAATTGCCAGCCCGGTTGCCCCTGCATACGACCGCGCTATCGCGGTCGACGCATCGCACATCCCGTGCGTCGCTATCGCGGCGCCGCTCCGCAATATTTCTCATACCCACACGTCATCGACGATCCGTCGAAGCCTGGCTACCAGCCAAACTCGAAATGGGACATTGGTCGTAAGCCCCCAGAGCCTGAAAAGCTGGCTCCACAAGCCGGCAAGAACGCGGATTCCAGCGTGGGCAAATGGCGAGTTGTGGGCGCGCCGGCTGGGTGTTCTGTCCGGCTTTCCAGCCAGGGCCTTTTGGACCTGAAGCGGGCGACGGCCAGTGGATGCGGCGACGCGCCGATCGCCAAGGTGACCGGCTGGAAGCAACGGGGCAGGGGAGTCGACCTCTACATGGCAGGACAGGGCTCGCCAACCGCGCTCGAGCCATCCGACAGTGGGGCCTTAAAGGGCGGAAACATTGAGCTATCGCGCGGACTAGCGAGGCCCGGATGGTGAGACCCCGCTTTCTTTTGCCGACGCTGACCATAATGGTCATTTTGGGGCTTGCGCCTGCCCATGCGCAACAGGCGATGCCGGCGCAGGTCTATAGCTACTATGCGCCGGAACAGGATCTTCAAGCCGTCGACACGGGGCTAATCGCTCACGTCGGCGCCGGCGACGTCATCAATTTGGCGGGCTATGTTTTGAGCGATCATGGCGTGATCAATGCCTTCATCGCAGCGGCTGCGCGAGGGGCATGGATCCGTGTGTATCTCGATCCGGGGGAGCTGAAGCGCCTCAGCCTCGGCCCCGATCATCCGATCTGGCAACTGGCCGCGAGTGCCAATGTCGAGGTCCGGGTGAAACGATCGGGATCCGGCCTGATGCACCTCAAAGGCTATTCCATAAGCGGTAGCGTGCTGAGAACTGGATCCGCGAACCTCTCCATGTCCGGGCTAAGACGGCAGGACAATGACCTGGTGCTGATCTACTCGCCGGCGGCAGCTCGCCGCTTCGATGATCATTTCGAACAGATGTGGGATCGCAGCGACAATACCCGTTTTAGCGAATTCCAGGCCGCCAATTGAATGAGCGGCAAATAGGAACCATGCCGGATATGGAGTCGACGACCACCATCGGAGAACGCCTTGCCATCGTTAGAAAACGGCACCGGCTCGCAATGGGCGCAATTGCTTCCATCCTTGGATTGCCGCGCGGCGCCTATGCTCGAATCGAAGATGGGCGACAGGAATTGACCGCGCCGGCGATGACCCGCCTGGTCGAGCATCTCGGCGTGGATCCTCTGTGGCTGCTGACCGGGCAAGGCGACCCAGAGTGCGATCCAGAGTTTATGCACACCAGAACTGTCGACCGGGTTGTCGGCCTTGAAGGGCGGGTTAGCGCGCTCGAGGCCCTTGGCGCGAAGGTATCCCAGGCGCTCGAGCAGCTGAGGTCCATGCGGGTGGATCCTGCGGCCTCAAAAGGACCAAGGCCGACGCTGAACAAGACCGGGCTGGTAGATCTTACAGGCCACCAACGCCGGCGGATAAAGCAAGCTCATGAGCGGGGCGCAACCGTCGGTCAGATTGCCCTGCAGTACCAAGTAAGTCGAGCGACCGTGCTTATGGTTCTCGACAAACCGCTCCATCGCGCCAAGAGCGCCGCGGAGTAGACGCCACCTCCCGAATATATAGGTGAGACGATATGTCGACCTCGATCGTCATCTGCGAAAAGCCATCCCAAGCTGCCAACATCAAGGCGGCCGTCGGTGCCCGATATGGCGTTGTGTTGCCGGCACAAGGCCACCTATTGAGGCTCGAGGAACCCGGAGAGGTCAACCCTGCATGGGTAAAATGGACCAACGACGTGTTGGCGCCGCCGAATGGGCTGTACGGCTATCGGCCTGATGGCGGGGATGGCAAAGCTTCTCGCCTTGCCGAGATCCGCAGAGCCATGCAGGGAGCGACACGCGTCATCATCGCAACGGACTGCGACCGAGAAGGTCAGGCGATCGGCGAGGAGTTGGTCCGCTTCCTGGGCTTCCGGGGCGAGGTGCTGAGGGCGATGTTCACGGCCGAGGATGAGAAGACGCTGCAAACGTCATTTGCTAGGCTCGAGCCGAACGCGAAATATCGCGCCCTCTACGATTCCGCAGTGGCGCGACAGCAGGCCGATCAGATTTTCAATCTGACAATGACCCGGGTCGCGAGCAATTCGCTTAAGCCCGAAGGCTGGCGATCGGCGATCGGCATCGGCCGGGTGAAGACACCGACGCTCGGCATCGTTTGCTCCAGAGAACTCGAGATCCGAAACTTCAAGCCACGCGACTATTTCGAGATCGCCGTGAAGGTCGCGGACGATCGGAACATGGCTACCTTATGGCATCGGCCGCGAGGTGAAACACGGATATTCGACCGCGGTCGCGCCGATGCATTGGCAGCGGCCGCCGAACAGTATCGTGGGCCGATCCAAGTCACAAAAGAGCATAAGCGGGCTTCGCCACCCAAGCCCTATGATCTGCCGTCGCTTCAGAAACGAGCAGGTAAATGGGGATGGTCGGCCAAAAAGGTCCTTGAGATCGCCCAGGCACTCTATGAGAAGTATAAGCTGACCACCTATCCGCGAGCTGAAACACGGTATTTGCCCGAGAACCTTGCTCCGCAGGCGCCAACATTGCTCGACGCACTCAGAGCGCTAGATGAATATGCAGGGCTGGCCCCAACCGGCGTCACAATTCGCACCGGCAAGGCCGGCGTATACTCAGACAAGGGCATAGCCGGCGCCTCGCATCATGCCATCATCCCCAATGTGAATCTTGCCGAGCGGTTTGCCGAGACCGTTCCTCAGCTCGCCCCCGACGAAAAGCGGCTGTTCGATCTCATCGCTCGAGGCTGGCTCGCAGCGATTTCGCCAGACAACGAGTATGACGAAACCACCCTGCAGATTGCCGTGGTGGTCGAAGGTGAGCGCGTGCCGTTTGGCGTTCGTGGCAGGGTTGAGACAGCGGCCGGTTGGCAGACTGTCCTGCGCGGCGAATCCGACGACGAAGATAGCCGGGAACAGGAAGGAGGCGACCAGTTGCCCCCATTCAAAGACGGCGACCTGGTCGAGGGAAGGGAGGCTCGCGTCGACGCGAAGAAGACGGAGGCGCCGCAGCGCTATACGGAGGGCGACCTCATCGACGCCATGAAGAATGCCTGGAAGTTCCTGGAAGACCCAGCCGAGCGCGATCGCCTCAAGGAGGCCAAGGGGATCGGAACCGCTTCCACCCGCGATACCGTCATCGATGGTCTGAAGAGGCAGGCCTTCCTGGAGCTGGACAAGGGTAAGCTCAAACCTTCGCAAATCGGCATGTGGCTGTACCAGATTGTCACACAAGGCGCGCCGGAGTTGACCGATCCTGGGGCGACTGCTCGCCTCGAGACCCGCCTTGATGATGTCGTCACAGGCACCGCGAGTGTTGGCCAGGTTCTGCAGGAATTCATCAATCACACTGATCGGCTGGCAACGGCGATCATATCGTCATCATCTGCCGCGAGCAAAATTGCCGTTCAACGAGCGCCCACACCAAAGATGCTGGAAGCGGCCAGGGCGAAGGCCAAGCGAGAGGGGAAACGGCTGCCGGGCGAGGTGATCCGTCACTATGACGCCTGCAGGGAGTTTCTAGGGCCTCTTCCGGATAGGCCGAAAGACGGAGCGAATGAGGGGGCGCCGGCGCCGAGCGAAGCGCAGCTGAACTTCGCCCGCTCAATTGCGTCGAGGGCAGGGCTGGAAATACCCGAAGATGCAACGCGTAGTGGAAAGGCCTTGTCCCAATGGATCGACAAAGCCAAGGCCGGTGTTTCGCCGTCGCTGGCCAGCCAGAAGCAACTCGAATGGATAAAAAAGCTGGTTGGTGACGGCGCCAAAGCACCTAAGGGGTTTCCCGAGGCAGTGACGGCCGGGGATGCAAAGGCCTTCTTGGACCAGCATTTTCAGAAACGCCCAGCCAAGGCAGGGGGTCGATAAATCGGAACCGGCTCGCGCCAAACGCAGCTATCACAGCGCGGTCACGGTAAATCCCAGAACTTCGACGTTAGATCCTGAAAGCGATCACTCGATTCCTGCAAGATCGAGAGGGGGTGGCCCGGTCGGTGTAGGTGAATGGCCTACCGACCGGGCCGTTGTGGGCGGCCGTGGTGAATTGGCCCGCCAACGGAATAATCCACATTGAAGAGCTAGTTTCGCCTGAAGAAAACCAAGCTCCTGCCTCTCTCCTACGTATAGCATTTTTCGCGAAGAATTCTAAGAACGATTATATTGCGAGAGAATATATTCGCAAATGTATTTACTGCGCTCTCTGGACAACATTTAGCATTGGATCAATGCTTGGTCAGCTCTACAGGGAGAGGCACATGGGCCATGACCAAGCAATACGAGGACCGAACCGGCGCGGTGCGCTCTGTGCGTTATTGGCCGGCGCCGGTGCAACAGCACTTAATCTAGACGCTGGCGCATCGCAGGTGCAGTTGACGGATCCTGCGATCGCAGCTTGGAATCGCTGGTTCACGGCTCACCGTCATGCGGTCGCCATGTGCCGAAGGCAGCAGCGGCTCGAAGCAATTTTGGTGGAGACGATAGGCTTCCCCGTTGCGCCCGACCTGGCGGCGCACCAGGCCAGATGGGATCAGGCCGACCGACAGCTCGGATACTCGGCCGCACTGACGGCCGAGGAGATAGCTTTCCAAGTAGAGGAGCGGCTCGGTGACGATCTTTTCGCGACTCCAGCCCGGTCGCTCATCGGCGCCATCGCTAAGCTTCATTCGGTGATCACCATGGAGGAACCAAGCCCCACCGACGATCAATCTCCGTGGCCGCAGTTACGCAGCATTCGCGCAGACCTCGAACGGATAGCTGCGATGGTAAAGGGAGGAAATTGACCCCGATCGTGGGATGACCCGCAACGTCGAGCACACAGCGATGCACCCGTAAGTCAGGTTAGAGATGGTCCGCGGCCGATAAAGGCCTTGAAAGCTAGCAGAGCAGCTTCGGCAGCGGCATCATCTTCGGCCTCCGGGATTCCGGGGACCAATAGGGTTCGATTGTCGTATGAAAGACGGGCGCGGGCTGAAACCCTTTCACGCACAAGTCGAGCTTTTCCTGTCACAAGCAAAATTGCGCCCGACGGGACCTTTTGACCGAAAGCGATTTCACCACTGCGGTAGCAATATGCGTGCATAAACGGCGTCCTTCTCAATGCTAGGCGGAAATCAGATAGGCTGGCGGAGGGCTGCCATAGCCCTGCGTTGCCATCTGCCGGGCGAAGCGAGCCGGCCAAGCCCGATGCCGCGCGAGCCGACGCGATAGCCTTTCGGCCCGAATTTCGGCCCTGGTGGCGCATGCGATCAGCGCTGGCTCTATCTGGTTCGCCCGTCGCTCCAGCAGGTCGGAGATCACTCTCCTGGCGGTGCGAGCATCTTCATGTGCTAGCGAGGCGATCTCTGCGAGCCGTGCGTCCGATAGCTCAATCGGCGGAAAGCCTATGCCTTCGCAGCGCTCGCCTTTGGCGTGATGGTGGCCGATCAGCCCCTTCCTTCTGAGAGAAATAGTCCGTCCGCAAATCTGGCAATGGGCCATTTTCGGAATCCAAAGGGCTGTCATGAGCGGGAGGGCGAAGAGGCTGTGAAATGCGCGAGCGCCAATGCTTCGGCGGCTTCGCGGTCGAGGCGGGTCGCGATCGGCCTCACCTGGTCTTCGTCCTCGAGGTCATAGACGGAGAAAGCACCGTCTATATCGACCTCGACGACATAGGGCGCCTCCACGCCGTTGTGTTCCATGCACCATTCCCGGTTGCGACGTTGGCAGATTTTCATGGTGCTACTCCCTCAACGGCGCGATGACGCAAGCCACCAGCGTTTTATCGAGCCCGCCAAAGACTTGACCGGACCATACTGCTTCACAACGGTGATCTGTTTGACCTGGCCGTTACGGTAGGCCCTTAGGAGCTTCGCGTAATTTTTCACAGATAGGCAGCCATGTGAATCGCCGCCGGGGCCGGCGAGATAGCTATGGGCGAGAAAGCCGTCGCGGCCGAACGTGTAGCTCGCCCGGGTTGGGGTCATCCGCAGTGCGTTGACGCCATAGAAAGGCTTCTCACGCATGGACAATATGTATTCACCGGGCGGGGTTGGTCCCTCATTGCGCAAATGGACGGCCTTTGCATTGTCGCGGTTTTGCTTGCGGCCCGAATGAGCCTCAAGCCGATCGCCGTTCGGCAAATACAATGTGGCCGAACTGATGTCATAGACCGCTGTCGGCCCTTGGCTGACCGGCATGACAGCCGGCGACGAGGTGGGTGCCTCTCGCTTCGCCGGCGCGACGGGGGCCGTCACGGCGATCTTGTTGCCGCCGGGCAGGAGCTGCGCAGGATAATTCCTGGGGTTGAGATAGCGCGAGGACACGGCGACCGGTTCGCCATAGCTGAGCCGGGCCTCTAGCGGCCGGCCCGGCTCTCGTCTGGCGACCCGAATGGCTCGCTGCGCCTTTGCGCCAAGGGCTCGAACGGTCGCCCGAATGCTTGGACGTGGCGGGGGTAGGGGAGCGATGAAGTCGCTCGCCGTCATCTGCGGAAGTTCCAGATCGGGCAAGCGATCGACAGTGACAGGCACCACCTCGAGCTTTGCGACGGCATATTCCTCGTCGTCTGCGGGCTCCGGCGTCGGCGCTGTCGTCGCCACTTTCGTGGGCAGAGGATCCTTGACCTGGCCGGCTGCGTATTCCGGCCTGAGAAGGAATGGATTCAGCGAAGTTGTGGAAGCCACGACGGTTTTGACCGGCAGCTGCTTAATCTCGGCGTCGCTCGCCGCGTGCGGCCGGGGAGCGAGAAAATACACGATCGGTACAGCCGTGGCCGCACTCGTAAAGGCGCTAATTCCTGCCAACGCGACTATCGAGGCAGGCGGCTTAAGGCTCGGCATGGGCGGTTCTCCGTCAACTGGGCACAAGAGTTCCCGTGCCCTGCGCTGGCCGCGCAGGGGTCTTGCGAGTGCCGGGATTTTGGCAACGCCAGGGGAAAAGCTAACTCAATCTCATATGAGATTGAGCCTATATCTCATATGTGTTACGTGTCAATAACTCATATGAGAAATGGGTGCGCTTTGACTTTGAACCTCGTATCAGATACGCCCAGTGCCATGGGTCGAAAGAAGCAATGGGCCGAAGATATGCAGGCGCGATTCCCTCAGGGAACCTTTGCCAGAATTTCGGCCGTGCTTGATGATGGTGAGGACCGTACAGATTTCGTTCGGGAATCCGTCGAACGTGAACTCAAACGCCGCGAGCGCTCGACCAAAAGTGGCCAGCCCGGCAAGTTGAAGGACGCTTCTGAGGAGCGCGATTGAAATCGGAGAGGATGCGTTAGCACTCCGTTCCGAAAGCCGCCCGGGATGTGTGCAACGCGCGGCCAGGCCCCGCCTATGCTAGGATCCCACGATCACCGACGAGGACTGTTTTTGTAAAAGCAGACCTGGGCTAGGAAAAGATCTTAGTAGAGGAGCACAATTTGAGCGTCCAAAAATACCGCGAAGTTCGATATTTCGAAGTATTGTTTTGGTACCGATACGTGGTCCTTGCTGCAATGGCAGTCGCAACGATTCTACTGGGCGGGTTTATCATCCTCGGATACCGGAATGAAACGACAGTATCCGCAATCATGCTCGCGATCGCAATTTGCGGAAGAATACTCCCGGTAGAAATATTTCTGCGCCCGCTTTCGGACGAGACGCTCATGCAAATGGACAGCGCATTGACGCATGCAAGTCCGGCTCACCAAGAGACAGCGCGGGATAGCTTTGCCGAGGAACTGAGCGGAATAATCAAGCGCATCCTTCGAGTGCGCCACCGCCGCGTTCGGGATGACCACCGGTAATGTCATTTCTCGAAATAAATGCGACCCGATCGAAATAGCTGCGACTCAGCGGGCGAGGGGCATCCGTGGCTCGCTCGGCGGTGACAACGAAAAATTAAGATAGCTCTTGCATCTTTGTGCAAGGACGTGGTGCCCGGTGGAATGCCGATCTATCTCCGTAGAACAAACTGGAATGACGCCGCGCACCGCGTCCGAACGCTTATCCGGTGGTATACTTGGCGAAAGCTGCGGCGCGGCGCGCCTTAGTCTCCTGCCACTGCCGCTCAGCATCGGCCGGTGTCAGATCTCGATGCAGGATGACGATGCGCAACATTCCAAGTTTGAAGTCGACCTCGTGGAGCAGTTCGAGCTCGTCGGCCGGAAGATGGTAAGCGCCAGCATCAAAGATGTCATTTCTCGAAATAGATGCGACTCGATCGAATTAATTGCGACCGGCGAATCGAAATAGCTGCGACTGGATTGGGAAGGTCGCATTCGCATTTTCCGGCGTGCAGCATGCGGAGAATTCGCATTTATCGGTGTTTTTTCGTGCTACCGCACATCGTTTAGTGCAAATTTATAGCGATCGATGCGAAACTCTCGCTGACGAGCCAGCTCAGAAATTCTCGAAATAGCTGCGACTGGCTTCAAAACCGAACGAATTATCTGCGGCTCAACGTGAGGACTCGTTCACAATGATCGCGGATTGCCATCTTTCATTTACGGTTTGCCTTCTCGTGATTGGCCCACATGCGATTAATGTCCCTCTGACTGGCGATCGCGACCCGCGAGGGCGCCGGCTTGCCCTTCCTCGCGGGCTTGGGCTCCTCGGGCATTACCGCCTTGGTAATCCGCACCAGGTAGGCACTCTGCTGCAGGGGAGGGACATCGTGCCCCTCAAAAAAGGCCTGGATCAGCTTCTCAAGCGATTTGAAGATGCGATCCTCGTCGGCGGCGGGCATCATACGGGCCTTTCTATTGGCACTAACCGGTATTGTCATTTGCCGAATTCACTGCGACTGGCGGTTCGGAATAGATCGACGGGCCTGTAGCGGCACTGGTTTCGATGGACTGCGTGATCAATGGTGTACATCGTCGAAAGCCTGCTTGGCGAGCTTTGGCCACCACTCGACCTTCAGCGGATGGCCTTCCAAGATGAAGAGGGGGCCATGAACTATCTTAGAGGTTTAGGTGCCTTGCTCGACAGCGGCGGGCAGAACATTTGGATGCGCGAAGAGATCGGTTTTCGGTTAATTCAACCAGACCGCAATATAGTCGAATTTACCGTAATCTCGGTCTGGTTTCTATATATCAGCAGTAGAACCGCCCTCGATGAAGATGTAAAACCTGATAGTCCTTACGGGTGACGCAAGTCCACTGTTCGAAGATCAATTTGTAATCTCAATGTAATGTCAAAGGATTGAAATCCGGCAGGCGTCACATACAACGTCCGCGTCGTAACGTCGGTCTCCCTTCACAAAAGGAGCGGCCTGACCTACAATTGAAAACCCCGGAGATACCCCGCCGATATCTGTTTGGTGGATGTCGCCTTCGCTCATGAAGCTATACCCGTCCAGCTGAGTGAATTCGATTTTCGCTTCGGCCCGGCATCGGGGGCACGAAAGCTTTTCCGTAAATCTATCTCGCGCGGACATGTAAGTTCTCCTGTGCTTCATCATAGAAGGCGGACGCTGGCCTTTCCCCCGTCTCATAGCTTAACTAGTTTTGGCGGCTCTGCCATAGTGCCACTCTATGCAAAAACGATCGACGCGAAACTGCGCCGGTCAATTCGGAGTTGCTACAAATGCGCGTTCTAAGTGTTTCAGAAACACTCCACGGCGGCCCGATGGTAGAGGTGGATGAAATTCCGTGTGATACGAGCGGGGCCCTGCACGTAAGTGACGATCTCGTTTCACTTCTTAAGCCCTATATGAATGGTCGCGACAATGTCGCGGTTAGGTTTACATCTGACGGGCTTCCGACAACCGCGACTGTAGTTATCTCGGAATCATTTACAAAGAACTCGCCAGATACCGTCCGTTGGTATGCCATTTTAGCAATTTTGTTTCAAACAAAAACGCTGAAGACTGGGCTCAATTTGCGAGTCCAACCAATCCGCTCAGAACTGTTTAAGCTTGGCGTTCAACAAATAATCGAAGATGGACCGTGGTACAATTTCCAAGAGGTCTACAACAATATGGAGCATAGTTCCTCGGATCTCGATCGATTGTTGAAAATCGCAGAAGATCATTATTCGAGATCGCTTCAACAAAGGTCGCCAGATTAGCTCACACCTGGGTAATTGGCATGGTTCTGCGTCTACTGGATCCACCAGAGTGGATTGATGGTGGTGGCTTCCTCGGTGAGGGATATTCGTCGAGCGTTCCACCAGGCCACGGCGGTCCGTGCGCCGTGGGGTACACCGATAAAAGTGGGCAACATTGGGTCGTCTTCCCAAGTTACGAGCAAGCCTGCACCGCGGCGGCCGGGGCTTGTCGTTGGGACGTCGGCGGCTATACCGCCGTGAACGTCCAGCCGCTATCTGCGGCCCCGGTAGAAGCACCGCGGTTTGAGACCGTGCTCCACTGGCTATTCGAAGACCTATACCCACCCGAGGAAGATGATCAGCTTCCCGGGGTCGCCTACATTATGCGGGATGCGATGAGGAGACTTATTCGCAGAATCGCAGAAGATCCAGATGAGTTGCTGGATATGGAGTGGCGGGATCTAGAACGGACGCTGTACGAGGCTCTGTTCGGCTTGGGCTATTCAGTCCGACTGACACCGTCGTCCAAAGACGGCGGCTACGATCTAGAGGTAGAAATCGAAGGCAAACGATATCTCGTCGAAGTAAAGCACTGGAGTGCCCCCAGCCGTGTAGGAGAAGGAACTATACAGAGATTTGCGGAAGTAGTCCTTGCCGAACGGGCCGCGGGCGGGCTCTTCCTTTCCACTTCAGGTTACACGAAGGCTGCGGCAGCGGTAGGACGCTGCTATGTCACCAGCATGCCAATTATACTCGCCGGCAGGCAGAAAATTATGTCCTTCTGCCGGAACTTTCTCTTAAGTGAACGCGGCATCTGGGAACGAGATCGCAGTTTGACTGAGGTATTTTTCGAAGATTCGTGCCATTGCTTGAAATAGATGCGACTCGATCGAATTAATTGCGACCGAATCTGCGATATACCTGCCTCTCACTTTCTGTCGCTACTTAGAGGTAGCGTCACCCTTCATAACATCCGCCCTATCGACGTTGCCGCCGAGAAAATTCAAATTTGGCATACTGATAATCCCAATCCAATATGCCAAAGTTACCTGGACCTTGTGCAAGGAGCTCTGCTAGGTCGCTGTTGGGTAATGATCTAACGTTCAAGGCATCACCGACTAATATAAGCACAAGCGACAACCATGCCATTGTATACGATACCATTTGATCTGCAAATGAATCGGATTTTAAAACGTATATATTGGTAACAAAGAAGATTGCGCCGCAAACCAATATTGCTACACCGAGATGCCGGACACGAACACCTGTTCGGTATCCATTTTGCAATGCGCGGTTCATTGCTGATATCCACTCCATCGAGCTCGCCTTATGTAAAATTCACCTCGCACTCACCGGCTTTTGGCCTGCGATGCCTATTTCGATACATGGTGTTTCATCTTAATCCGAATACCGTATCACATCTCCTAAGAATGACCCTCCAATTGGCGATCGTTACCCGCGAAGGCGCGGGCTTGCCGTTCATTTTTAAGCTCCGCGACGTTATCCGGGCCCGGACGTGCCGGGACTGCGCTGACCGGCTATTTCGGCCAGCTGTTGAATAAGGGCCTGGCCCTGCGCGCTATCCTTCAGGGCGGTCCAGTGCCGCCCAGGAACCTCGCCTGTCATCAACTTCAGCACGGCACCTTTGAGTGCATGCGATGCCGCAATGTCGTCCAGGAGCGCCGACAAGCTGGAGGAGGTCTTGGGGTTGTTGACCTCCTTATGAAGCCTCCACGCCAAATCGCGGATTTCGACAATATCAAGCTCGGGATCTGTGACGGGCATGGTTTCCTCAGATGGGCGTCATCTGGACAAGGCACGCGCTCGACGCGCCTTGTCCTCTTGCCAATGTTTCTCGGCTTCGGCCGGCGATATGTCACGGTGAAGCACCACGCTCCGAAGTATCCCTAACTTGAAGGAAACCTCGTGGAGCAATTCGAGCTCGTCAGCCGGAAGATGGTAAGCACCAGCATCAAAAACTGGCTTGAGTGCCGCTTCGCACTCGGTGAGTGCCTTTTCAAGCGCCGCATGGAGGCGATCACGACGGTCCTCGGTCATAGGCATGAAGTTGCCCCTTTAATTCTAACCAATTGATAACAAAAGAGAATTTCGCAGAACATTCGTTATGGAACATTCATAGACAGTCAGTTCGGATCGACCGGATTGGGGTATCCACGCATGTAGTCCGTTCCTTCACTGACAACCTTTCTCCCGCCCGGGAGAGCGTCGCCCTCCCGAAGGGCGTCTAGGACATAAAACACTGTCTTCCTGTGCTGATGCCAACGAGGCAGACCATCCGTCAGTTGGTCCGGATCCTCGTGCCTCTCTCTGCAAAGCACCCGGCAAACTCTTTCAGTCATGTCCATTTTTCGCTCCTAAGTCGACACTAGGTCGGCCGCTCGCTCGCGGCCCGCCTCTGTCAGGAAAGCCTCTCCGCCATCTCCGACGACGATCCACCCACGAATGCGCAAAGCGCGTTCCGTCTGCCCCGCTGCGCCGTACATCGACCGCCCTCGCAAATGCTCCCAAGCGAACCGGCCTCGGTAGAGGTTGACCAGCACCCGCGCCATGGCGGGCGAGCAGGCCACGGGCTTGGGAGGGTGATTAGAGGCCATCTGCGTCTCCCGATCTGGAAGCTTCCTGAAACTCGGTCGGCACCGGCAGGGCCCGGCCTCCATATGCTACGCCGCCCTCCCACGCGCCCGAAACGAACTCGGCCCTACAGGCATTGTAGTCCAGCTTTGAACTGTCCCAGTTGTCATCATCCAGCGCGACGCGCATGGCTTCCTCGGCACTGGTAGCCTCGACAACAACGTGTTGAAAAACTGGGACTAGATACGTCCTCTCGACGGTAAAGGTGGCCATTATCGCGATCCTTCCGAACGATTGAACCCACTTATAACAAGGCCGCCGCGCTCACCGACCGATTTGGACGTTTCCAGTCCGGACTCTGCCATCATCTCGACGATCGCACTCGCAGCGAGCCCTTCAACGACATACCCGCGCGCACGAGCCGTTTCGACCAGGGCCTCAAGAGTTGGAAACTCGTCCAGCGTAATGCCGAGCCAGATTTCGAAATCCTCGCAATCATCTGACTCGTACAGGAAACCCTGAAGGAAGAATGTTCGAAGGGGAGGATCAAAACCAAGGACAGCGTCGAAATCCAGCCGCTCACCATGCCTCAGCGTCACATTATACCGGCTCATGATTTTCCCCTTTGTTTTCGGATAGCGAAGCAGGCCCCGCCTGCTTCCCGAGCTCGTGCGGAACAGCGGGTGTGCAAGCGGAAAGCGCCTTCGCGGGGAACCGGCTGCAGGGAGCGCAGCGACCGAAGCTGGGCGGAAGGTGCTTGGAGCGCGCCGATGGGCAGAGCCCTAAGTTTCCTGGCTAGTTTGGTCAGCGATCACCGACGCCGCAGACATTTGCGCATGTACCTATCACCAGGTCGAAACCTCCCATTGGTCGTTGACGCGAGCAAAGCCTATCGGTCGATTCATTGGCTTTGCATTGGACGCCGTCACGTCCTTCGTGAAGGAGGTCATGCACATTGTTCCAGGGCCCATATTGTTAGGACCGCAATCCCCGAGCTTGACGCCGGCATTCGGAAAGCTGCCGAAAAAATCCTTGTGGCGTCGCACCGCGGCAGTCGCTTGCTCGTCGGTCGGCAACGTCGGTTTGATGATGGCCAAAGCGGGCGTTTCGCCGTCTACGAGCGGACGGGCGATATAGCCGCCGACGAAGCCGACGGCGAGAAACACGACACAAGCTGCTCCTGCTGAACCGATATTCATAGTGAGAAACTCCAAAGGCACGACGGCCGACTGTGCCGCGATCATGAATGGGCGTCTGGGCCAGTCGCGGTCACGCGGCTCCAGGTAAGGCGAGGGACCGCATCGAGATCGAGATGCGCCGGCGAGTTGCGCCGAATGCCGGCGCCGGCAAGGCGCTGTAGCGCCAGGATCTCGGCGCAAGCCAATTCCAAGGCGCGCTGCAGATCGTGATCGGAGGCATCGAGCAGACGTGTCACCTTCGATGCCAATTGCTGCGTATCGATCATGGTTCGAGCCTCCCGGCGCGGGCCGACGTTTACGGTCGCTGGCCGCGTGGCCGATGCTTCGGCAGCTGGGGCTGCTCCTTGTTTCTGTCCGCCTGAATCGCCTCCGCTTTCACTGCCTGCTGCTGATCGGCAAGCTTGTGAATTTCAGGCGAGGTTTCGAGCGTAACCGGAATATTCGCCTTCCTGTTGACCTCGACAGTCTTGTCTGCCGCCCTGGCGGCAGCAGCCTCGCCTTGGGAACGATAGCCCGGATCGCCGGGCTTTTCATGCAGCGCGCTCGTCTCGTTGGCCTGGCGCGTTTCCTTGTGCGCCTCGGTGTCGACGCGGCGCTGGATCCGCTCGAGCTCATAATTGCGCTCAGCATCGGTTCGGACAGGCTTTGCCAGCGGGCTGTCAGATTGGAGCTCCCTCTGCGTGGGCGCGCTCTCCTTGATGGTAGCGGACCACTTGTTGCGCCAGACCAGCTGAGACTCGATACGTGTCTCCTTGGTCTCCGGATCTTGGACGCGGATATCTTTGGTCACGCGCTCGCGGCCGACGACGGCCAAGTCGATGGTATCGCCTTTTTGAACGCCCGCCTCGCTCATAGCATCGGGCAGGCCGACGCCCCAAACGCGCACCGTTCCCTTGGCAGTCTGGACATCCACGTGCGGCGTCGGCTCGGCATTCTTCTCATTGGCATAGGGAGACTGGCCACGGCCGAGGAAGACGCCGGCGACATGACTGGGCTGTTTCGAATGTTGTCGCGCCGGCTCGTTGCCTTCGGCGGCCGTCTCGGATGCCGACTGCTTGAGTTTGTCCCAAAGCTGTCCCTCGGCGACAACCAGGCTTTGCGCGTTGCGGCGCCCGGAATCGTGGCTGTCGGAACGCTGATCTTCGACGACCTGGGCGCGCAGCGCGGCGACTTGGTCGTAAAGCTTCTTCGTATCGCCCCCTGCCCGCTCGGCGGCTTGCTGCTCGCCGCGCCGTAGGCCTTCGTGCAATTCACGGCCGTCGACCCCGTTGTTGGTTTCGATGAATGCAGATGATGCCTGTCGAAAGCGAGCCTGGTCCTCCGCAGGAAGCGACCGGGCTGCATGCTCGTTTGCCATGGCGATGGCGATGACCGCAGCCTCGCGCTTCTCGTAGGCGTGACCTTCCTCCCCCTCGCGGTAGCGAGTTTCCCGCAACACGTCGACGAGGCGATCGACGTCGGCCGACTTGAAAGCGGTCATTGCCCGATAGGCGTTGGAATAGGTTTCATCGTCTGGCTTGACCGTGGAGGCCTCGTCGCGTTGCTTGCCGGCAGGCATGGCGGGAGAGGTTTCCCCGATGCCCTCGCGTGGCCTTCCGGCCGGCATGCCTGGATAGGTTTCAAATAGCTTGGTCGTCTCGCCCTTGCCGGCATCGCCCTCGGTCTGTTTGGGCACAGCAGGCCCTTCGAATCCCGGTCGATTGGCACGCTCGGCCTCGACCCGGGCTTGCTCAGCTTTAAGCCGATCCTGCAGCTCGGGATTTGCGATCTTGAAACCGTGCTCCGCGGCAAGCTCGATCACCATATTCTTGTAGCGCTCAGGTCCCTTGACCGTCAGCTCACCCCACTTTTCCGATGCGAGCTGCATTGCGGCGAGCGTGGCTTCCCGGTCCTTCCAATCGTTGACCTCGACGCGTTTGCCGGTATCGGTAAAGGCAACTTTGCCGGCGCTGCCGTCATCATATTTGTGAGCGTAGCGGATAGCCTCCCCACGCTGCTCCTGGACATAGGCAGAGAAGTTGTCGAACTGGCGCGGTTGCGGTTGGACATATTTATCGCCCTCGATCCGCACGCTGCCTTCGACCTTGGTCTGGAGTTCAATGCCCCGATCCCAATTGTCGATCATGGTTTGACGATGACGTTTCACTTCGTCGACACGATCCGTCGGCGCATTGTCGACCAGGTCGTTGAGATTTCGGATCAGGTCCGGACGGACCCGCTGCATGGTTTCGAGATCGGGCATTGCAGACTGTTCCCTGTTCTGTTCCTCCGGCCCTGTCGATGCGGCACCGGGCTCTTGCGACAGTTTGCTTGAATTTGAATAATTCGGCAACCTTGTAGGATCCTGGCCCATTCCTTCTCGCGCGATCGCGCGGTCGGCGGCAAGTCGCGTCCGCTGGCGTAATTCAATGATGCGGGATCCTTCCGGGGAAGCTGCCAACGTTTCGCCGCCGCCGGCGACGATCGGCTTGCGCTCCTGGGCCAAGGCGATGGGGACCACAACGAGGCTGTCTGGCGAGGTCCTGGAGGCCTTCAACGCCCCTGCCCTATCCTTCGGTAGGTCGACGTAGGAGACAACACTACCGGGCGCGGCCGCCATCGCCTCGGCTACTGACCGATCTCGGGCGAACAACGGCGCACTCGTCAACGCCGCGCCGGGACGATCGGCGCGGTATAGTCGCATCATGCCTTCGGCGACAGGCGGCTCTGCCGGCGCGAACCGCTGCCATTGACCGGCAACGGCCTTGGCGCGCTCCCGCCCCTCGGGCCTTGTGGGAACATGGATCGCTCTTGTTCGGACGGCTTCGACACGGCGGCGAACACCTTCGCTGGCCTGGCCGCGCTCGACGCGGCGAATGTCCTTGAGCTTGTATCCGGGCGGATTGGCCTGCTCGAAGCGGCTGGCCGCTTCCATTGGGACATTGCGTTGCCGGGCCTCTTCCGCAAGTGTCGCCCGCCAACGTTTGAAGTCCTGTATCCTCGGATGCATGCGCGTGCCGTCTTCGCGCTGCATTTTCACGACGGCATGGACATGCAAATGCGCCCGGTTTTCATGCAGGGCAAACACAAATTCATGTCCTGAAAATTCCCGCTCGAGGGTCGCCCGCGCGGCCGCGACGAAAGCCTCCTTATCGGTCCCCGGCTTGGCGCTGAGGATGATATGGGCTACGTCGCGCTGCTCGCGCGACCGCATCTCGCGCTTCCAGCTCTTTGCGACGGACAGGTTGGCCTCGTGTCCGGAAAGGCGCCGACCGTTCCCGAGCTCGGCGGAGATCTGTCCCCCCCGGGTCAGCCGCGACAGGTAGCGCGCCGCACCATCTACGCCGTGGGTGAAGCCACGATCATCGAACGAAGCCCCCTCCCCGAAAGCCGTCGAGATTCGACCGCCAAAAGCGGAAATGGATTTTTCGTTGTCATATACCCGGACGGCCTTTCCTTTTTCGTCCCGAGCCCGACTCGCTGCCGTCATCACCACTTCAATGTGGACGCCAGCACCATCACGCTCAGCGCGCCAGGCATACTGATGCCCCGCCAAATTCGCTGACAGAATGTTGCGAATTGCCTCGTCCCCACGATCGCCGGCGACGTCCACCGTGAACATCAAAATGTCTTTGCTGACCTCCCGGGCCGGGGCATCGGAGGCCCAGGCGTCGGCCAGGCCCCGAATATCGGATACGCCCGAAACCTTAGAGCCATCGGACGCCTCGAGCGCTATCTCGCCCTCGTGGCTCTGATAGTTCATCAGCGCACCGACACGCGAGCCGCCGCTTGCAAACGAGGCTAGCTTCACGACGGCTGCCTGGGATCCCCCGGCTATGCCCGCTTTGACCGCGGCGTTGGCCCGGGCCCCGACCGGGGAATTTGCGGCTCCTTCTTTCAGGGCCGACGGCGCGGGCGAACCCACCGGCCTCGGTGAGGCCTTCTTGGCGCGCGATCCGGGCAGTACGCCGGCATCGGCGCCGGCGACAGTGCGCCCTGGCTTACGACGTCGCCATTCGTCCTCGACTGCAATGTCGCCACCTTGCCGGTTTTTCTTGCGGTGTCTGGGCTTGCCTGTCTTCGGCGCAAGCAAGGGCAATGGCTTCGGTTTGCGCCTTCCCCTGCCCTTCGCCAGCTGATTGATCTCCTGATCCTGCAGGATCAGATTTAGCTTGGCAGAACGTTTGCGGACAGCGTTGTAAGAGTCGCTGGTGAGCGCCGAAAGGCCCGGAAAGAGATCATCTATCCCTGCCATGCTCGCCCTCATCAGCAGTGCTTATCACCTGCGCTTGAGCCTTGGCGCATAACGAGAGATAGGCGTCCTGGCACTCGGCCAGTAGCGTAGTGAGCATCCCAAACCCCTCAGACAGTTGAGCATTGGGCGGAACCCTGCCGCTGTTCATCGCCTTGGTCATCTGGTTGATATTGGTCGAAACGCCCCTCACCTGGCGGACCAGGTCGACAATTTGGCCACGAAATTCGCCGTCAAAGGCTGGCCCAAAACCGGCCGCGAGCCTGGCTCCCCGGCGAAGGAGCTCGCTCATCGATAGTCCGCGCTCCTCGGCAAAGGCAGCCAGTTCCGCGTGCTCTTGCTCGCTGATACGGAGCCGAACGACCTGCGATTTTCGAGAGGCGACCGCCACAACGTTCAACTCAACTCTTCGATTTCGTGGCGCCGGGACCGCCCCTGCGGGACTGCCGGCGCCACCATAAACCCCGCCCGGGTAGGGCACTCGCATCGGCTAGCCGATGCGACCCGCAAATCATGTACCACATTATTTGCTATCCTGCCATTCATACTCTATAAAAAACCCTACAACGCTGCAAGACCCTCCCCACGGATCTGCCGCGCTTTCCTTTAGAGTGCCACTACAGCCGGCGCAGCCAGCTAAGCCACAACCGCCGCAATAGCCAGCGATGGAGGGAGCGGCTGTGGTGGCGGATCAGCCAGAAAAGCCGCTGGCGGCTGCACTGGCTGCAATGCGCAGAGAGACACAGCAGCCAACACCGGCTGTAGTGTCAGTAGAGCCACTCCGGCGGTAACCGCCGCGACTGGCTGAACCGCCATAGAAGGATGAAGGGCCGGTACAGCCGCTGTAGCCCGTATAGCCAGTGGCGACGGTACCGACAGCACTGCCGGCACATCCAGTAAGCCGGGTTGTGCCTGTCAGGCAGTTGCGCACAAGGGCAGTTGCGCATTGACCATTTGAATAATTGCACCTATCCATAGGTGAATAATTCCAATGGAGCTTGCATCGCCAGTGACGGTCACTGTTTCCCTCGCCGCCTCCAAAGGAGGGTCGGGCAAATCAACATTGTGCATTTTGATCGGGTCGGAGCTGGCCCAGATGGGCCTGAAGACGCGGATCTTGTGCGCCGATCCTCAGCACTCGTCGTGGAAGTGGGCAGAGCGATGTGCCGCTGTCGGCCGACTTCCGGACAATCTTACGGTGGAAAGGGTAGACGACGAGAATGAGCTTGAGCAGCAGCTCAAGGGATCGGATGACCACGACATCATACTAATCGATCCCCAGGGAGCGCTAAATGCCGTCCTGGCGGTGGCGATCATGGCCGCCGACTTGGCGGTGGCACCGTGCAAGGCGTCGTACATGGACGCAGTGGAAGCCAAGCGCGTCTTTGATTTCGGGGCCAAATTGAAGAACGCCAACATGCGGTTGGTTCTGAACGACGTGAAGGGCATCGATCAAAAGACAGGCGCCTTCAAGGAGGCGGTCGGGCATCTTGTGCGAAACAAGATCCCCTACTTCGATACGGTCATTCAGAATCGCGCCGTTTACGCCCAGTTCTCGAACGATGCCGGCACGCTGGACCAACTCAATACCGGTCCAGGAAAAGGCGATCAGATCCAACGGGCTAAGGCAAACATCGCGCGCCTGATCGAAGAAATTTTCGCGCACACTGGAATCCGGCAATGAGCGATCGGGAAGATGGTGCAACCAACAAGACGTTCAAAATTCCAAAGAACCGGCCAGGTATTGGAAACCTCAGCGAGATGCTGGCGTCAGCGAAAATAGCTGGCCAGGAGATGGGCGTCGATGTGCCCACGATCGTCAGTGGAACCGACGTGGCAGCAGAACCACGGTCCGCGGAGGTAACTCCTCGCCGTCAGGCCACGCAAAAACGTGAGGCGGCCCCTAAGAAAAAACGGACAGACCGGCGCGAGATGCGTTTGCGCCTAAGCATCGATCTGATTGCTCGAGCGCGTCACCGCTGCGTGGACGAGTCGGCGCACTTCAGCGACCTGGTCGAACGCGCGCTCGAGCAATACCTCAAACGCGCTATCTGAATTTGGGCCTCGCGCGCGTGCACGCGCACGCACGCGAGGGAGCTCCATACAGGCTGGTTAAATGGCAAAGCTAAGCAGGACAGACGGAGAGATCGTCCCCGCTGCCGAAAAGGGGAGAAAGCTGCTTCGATTGCAGGTCGATGCGCCGCTACTTCGGCGAATGCAGCATCATTGTATCGATAGGGATCTGCGCATTGGAGAAGTCGTAGCAGCTGCCATCGAGGCGTATCTCGGCCGAGCGGAGCAGGAGCCGAGCAAAACAAAGACCCGTCCAGATAACATTAGATAGGCACTCGAATGAGCACGAACAGAAAACTGAAAGCGTACATAGAAAGGCTTCAAAACAAGGAAGCGGAGATCAAAGAACTAAACGACGAAAAGGCAGAGATATTTAAAGAGATCAAGGGTGATGGGTTCGACGTTAAGGCTGTTCGACAGGTACTGGCAATCTTGCGTAATGGCGAAGATAAGTATCGAGAGCGAGAGGCGTTGGTCGACACCTACCTTTCTGATATACGCTGATCGTGGCTGGATCGACCGCTACCTGCATAAACCTGGCTGAGGGATGGCTAAGCCAAAGATTACCAGACCGTCAGTATTCATTCGTGTCGCGGGTGATTACATTGTGGGGCTGCGGCCGGGTTGGTTGGCCATAGGGCGTGCCGTGCAATGATGCAGTAAACCAACTAGGAAGGGCGGATGATGGAGTGGCGAGCCCGCATCCAGTCTGAGGCGAGATTTGTGCGCAAGCTCATTGCGAGCCCGGCCTTCTGGATCGGGGGGGTGGCCCTTCTAGGGTTGGGCATAACCGCCATCCATTGGAATTCGGCCCTGAGCGATGCAGCTGGGACTACCGTTCACCTGAACCACCCTGATGCACAGATATGCCTTCAGACCCTAGATGGGAAAGTGGTCGATGCCTCAAAATGCGCCGACACTCAACGGTTTAAGTAGCCGTCCCTTTGGCGAATAAGGGCAATTTCTTGCGCTCGTCAGCGCATGCGGTGACGAGGTTTTGGCTTGTCGTCGTCGGATTCTGAAGGCGACCGCCTCTCACTTTTGGCTGGACCTTGCGCCGCTTCAGGTGCCGCCTGCACCGGAGCTTTATCACCCCTGCCCTGTGTGGGTGAAATGGTTGGTTGCACTGGCTGAAACGTTGGGCCCAGCCCTGGCAAGTTCCGCAAGGTGTCGCCGGCGTTGTGCTGCTCCTGCAGCTTGCTGACGAAAGGCTTGAGATAGCCGTCGAGGTGGCCCTTTCCGGGCTGGTCGAGTTCGCGGGTCAAGGCATCGAGATAGGCAGTTTTGTCGGTGCGCTGCCAGTCCACCTGGATGCCGGCACGTCGGGCCATCTCGGTATGCACAACCATGATCGTGCGTCCGTTTCCGTCAAGAAACGGGT
Organism: Labrys sp. 22185; assembly: GCF_052045555.1. Taxonomy (NCBI): domain Bacteria; kingdom Pseudomonadati; phylum Pseudomonadota; class Alphaproteobacteria; order Hyphomicrobiales; family Xanthobacteraceae; genus Labrys; species Labrys sp. 22185. Next base: position 54,738 of record NZ_JBQEPH010000034.1, read on the forward strand.
GCGCATAGGCCAGCGAACCCATCACCTCGCCTGGCTTGTTCGCCATGAACGCCTTGTCATTGCCCTGTCGAAGGGCATAGCCGACGGAGACTGGGATTTCGTGAGGATCCGCAAAAAAGTGCTTCCCGCCCTTAGTGACTGCGCGATCGGGCAGGTTCTTGGTGCGGTCCTCACCAGCCCATGGATAGACTGGCGAGAACAACGTCTTGTGTGTTTGCAGGATGTGATCGTAGGTGATCACTTTGGCTTTGGCTAGATCGCCCAAGGCTTTGTCGACATTGGCCCTGAAAGACTCGTGCTCGAGGATCTTGACGAGCTGCATATCGTTCGTACCCGCGACATTACGCAGGTAGCCGCGCGTGGCGGCGTCACCGAATACATCGAACGCCACGGTTATTTTTCGTGGTAGTAGGCGATATTCAGCTGCATCGCCTCGGCCTGCGTCACCACTTCCGCGCGCTGCAGAGCAAGAATGAGATCGCGGATCTCGTCAGGCTCGATCGCGTCGCCAGCCAGCTCCGTCACCTTGCCAGCCCAAGCATCGCGCGGGCCAGGCGTGTAGGTGACGCCATGCTGCCGCGCGAGCCTGCGCACGCGCTCGGCCGTGCTCAAGTGAGCATCGACCCGGACAGCAGTCTTACGCAGCGCCTCGACAACCATTGGAACCTACCTTTCAGCTCTGAAATTAGCACATTGACGACGGAAAGTCGAACCGAAACGGGCACTTAGGCCGCCAAGACTGGTGCCAGAGGGAGAGCCGGGGAGAGCCCGAGAGGGCGGGCTGTCGCCCTCTCGGGCGCCGGCCGCAACTGGCCGGCGCCCGTCGCAGATCCTTGCCGTCCTGGGAGAGAGACAGGGCGGCAAGGATGGATGGCCCAGCAATGCCGGGCCAATCTTGTATCACTCAGCGGCCTCGTCAAAGGCGTCGTCCGCGTCTTCGTCGCCGCCTTCCTCGAAATCAGCCCCGTCGTCAGTCGATTCCGACCGCGCCGGCGCGGGATATGTCCTTAAAGGGGCGGGAAGCCACGTGTTTCCCGCAAGGTCATCCTCAGCCCGGTCAACGGCCTCGCTCTTGGGCTTGCTCATGATCGCCTTGGCTGCGTCCTCCGACAAGCCAGCCTCGCGCATCACACCTGCAATGCCCGCCTTAGATAGACGACCAAGGAAGCGCCGCTTGGGGCACCACCACACATTCATATCGAGACCAACGGCCTCCGCCAGTCGGTCGGCATGTTCGACTCGGCTGGAACGCTTGTTCTCAAATGCAAATTGTTTGGCGTTGAGATTGGCCGAGACCAGAACGGCCATCAGCTTCATCAGCGTGGTTTCGTCCTGCTCTATCACCCAATTCCAGAGATCGCCGGCATTGGTCGGAACTTGAGCACCTGCCTCCGCGAGGACATCTTGCCAAGCCTTCAGCGTCGGGTCTTCCTCAGCCTCTTTGACCGACTTCGACAGGTCGCACCATTCGCCGTCGATTTCGAGGGCAGACCCCGGAAGCTTGTAGGACGGCATGTCATAGAACTGACGCAAGGCAAGACGGTAGACCATGGCGGCAAGCGCGACCTTGGGATTGCGGCTGACCTCAACCCGAAGCGCCGCCGTCCTGATCGCCGTCAGTTCCTCGACCAACGCGCCGGCAAGCACAACCTCGTTTCCGCCCTGGGCGTCACCGTCCGCACGGCCTTTCTTAGCCTTCGCTTTGCTGGTGCCGGTCTCGCGCTCGATCAGGCCGCGCTCTACCCGCAGTTCCCCATTGTAGCCAATGCCGATCATTGCTCCGGCACGGGCGATGTCACCCGGCAGGAATTCGCGTTGTGGCTGGATCGCATCGATCGCAATCCCGATGCGGTCGATCTCGTCGGACAGGGCCTGAAACTCGTCGCTGTCGTCATCCTCTCGGCCCTCGATCTCGCCTTCAAGGGCCTCGTAGCGCTCCTGCAAGGCGGCAAGTTCTGCCTGCTGCTGGTCACTCAGGGGGGTCTGCTTGGCATAAACGCGACCATAGCTATGCACACCGTCAAGCTTGGGATCGACCGTCACCCATGCCCAACCCTGCGCTCTCTCCTCCTCGGCGGCCGCTTCCAATTTCTCGTTCGCCAGACGGGTCAGCAAAGCCAAATCCGTAAGCAGGCCACTGTTGCCATCAGCAAACAAGTCGGTCTGCATCGTACCGCCAGCCGCCTTGTAGACATCGAGGCCGACAAACCGCGCCATGCTGCTATCAGCCTTGGCAACCCCTTCGGATAGGCGCTGCTTGATGCGATAGGGTTCGCGCTCCCATTGACTGACGTCGAAAAACGCCGCCTCCTGACGGGCGTGGTCGTCCGTAATCGCTAGGGCTTGAAGCTGCTGCAACGTCGCCTCGCCGCTGCGGAATGCCGCGAAAATGCGCGGCGACAGGCCGGCCAGCTTGATCCGCCGCGAAACCACGAGAGGCGAGATGCCAAAACGACCGGCAATTTCGTCAGTGCTCAGCCCCTGCTCGGCGTTCAACCTGCCAAAGGCTTCGATCATGTCGGCATCCGTCATCCGGACACGCACGACATTCTCAGCAAGGGAAACCTCGGTTTCGCCCTCTGCCTCGATCAGCTTCACTGGCACCGGGAAGTCCTTGGCGATCTGCTTGCGCTTCGCGAGAAGGCGGAGCGCGGCAAGGCGACGACCACCCGCGACGACTTCGAACTTGCCCTTTTCGCCCTTGCGAGCCCCAAGGTTCTGTAACAGGCCATGTGAAGCAATGCTCGCCGCCAATTCTTCGATCCCCTCGTCGGTACCGGTTTTGCGGACATTGGCGGGGCTGGGAATGAGCTTGTCGAGAGCGATGTTCTGGATTTCAGCATTGGTCATGACGTCTCTCCGAAGGGGCTTAAGCGCTGAAGATCGCGGCGACGGCCAAGAGCCCGCCGATGAAAAGGGCCAGCGCGATTGCCTCCGCGCCGGTTCCGAGTGCAATTGAAATGCGGGCGCGCATCGGTGCCTCACTGCACCGTGCCGACGAAGAGCTGACGTTCCGCTTTGGAAGCGATCCCCCACGGCAGTGTTTTGAACACGCCGATCCGGTCTTCACGGCCGTTGATGATCCAGTGCAGAGCAACGCAGCGATAGAAGTCGCAAGCGGCGCTCGACTTGTAGGCATCCGTCTCGCAAGAATGGTAATCGAGAAACTCGACGAGCCGTGGCAGCGCTTCCGGGCGAACCCCCGCCACATAGGTGAAGGCATAACGGGATGCGCGCCCCTGCAGCTCTTGCACCTGCCCGGCCGGCAGGTAGGGATAAAGGGCGAGCACACTGCGGACATTCTCGGCAACCAGCGCCCGGCCGAACGTCGTAGCGTTATCGACCGTCACCCGCTGGGGTACGGTTCCGTCCAAGCGAGCTTCAAGGCCGGCGTCGATGGCCGCGCTGATCACGATATCGACAATCTCATTGGCAACAACCACACAAGACATTGAATTCTCTCTCCTTTTGAACGGCGAAGCAGGCCCGTCCTGCTTCCCGAGTTCGCGCGGAGCAGCAGAGAGAGAGGGGGGCAAGGCCATGGGCCGGAGGGGGATCACCCGCCCGTAGGGGCGGCGCCGATCGGCGCCGCGTTCGCAGCGAAGCGAGAACCGGGGATACCGGCCCATGAGCGCAGCGGGCCTTGCATGGGGAGAGAGAGGCGGCGCCTCTTTCTCCCCTGCCCTTCGGCCGCGGCGAATTCGCCGCCTGGCCGAAGACCAGCACAGGATCATGTCAGAGCCGGCTAGGCCGGCGGCGTCAT
>NZ_JBQEPH010000035.1:0-57447 GCF_052045555.1 Labrys sp. 22185
CAGCGCCAGCGCATCGCCATTGCCAGAGCCCTTGCCACCAATCCGCCGATCCTGATCTTCGACGAGGCGACCTCGGCGCTCGATTATGAGAGCGAGCGGGTGATCCAGACCAATATGCGCCAGATCGTCCAGGGGCGCACCGTGATCATCATCGCCCATCGCCTTGCCGCGGTCCGGCCCTGCAACCGCATCGTCGGCATGGCGGATGGCCGCATCGTCGAGATCGGCAGCCATGCCGAGCTGCTGGCCAGGCCAGACGGTGTCTATGCCCGGCTCTGGGCCCTGCAGAACGACAGGATGGAGGCGGCCTCATCATGAACGCGCAATCCCCACCGCCCAATGCCGGCCGGCCCATTCCCAGGCCGCCCAAACGCCTCAAGCCGCGCCGCTCGGACCAGGAGTTCCTGGCGCCGGCCCTGGAGATCCTGGAGACGCCGCCGTCGCCGGTGCGCATGGCCCTGATCGTGATCATCTGCGCCTTCGTGGTGGTTTCCCTGCTCTGGTCCTACTTCGGGCGCATCGACATCATCGCGGTGGCGCAGGGCAAGTTCGAGCCGGCGGGCAAGGTCAAGATCATCCAGCCGTTAGAGGCAGGCAAAGTCAAAAGCCTGCCCCCCGTCGACGGCAGCCATGTCAAACGGGGCGAGGTGGTCCTCGCGCTCGACGCCACCGAGGAATTGGCGGAAGAGGCAGGGCTCACCCGCAGCCTCGCCTCCTTCAAGGCCGAAGCGGCACGGCGACGGGCGGCCATCGATGCCGCCCATCAGCGCAAGCTGACGCCGCCACCTTCCATCGCCTGGGCTGACGACATTCCCGAGTTGCTCCGCAGCCGCGAACAGCACATCCTCAATTCCGATCTGAGTCAGCTTGGCTCGAGCCTCGCCTCGCTGCAGGCCCAGCGCCAGGCCAAGCTGATCGCGCGGGATCGTAGCCAACAGACAGTCGAGACCCAGAAATCGCTGATTGCGACGCTGCAGGAACGTGTCGCCATGCGCTCGACAGCCGAGACCAAGCAGGCGGTGACCAAGGCCAGCGTCATCGATGCCACCGAGACCTTGAAGTATCAGATCACCCAGCTGAGCATCCATCAGGGTGCACTGGCGGAGGCCGAGTCCGGCGCTGAGGTACTGGCGCGCGAGATCGACAAGACGGTCGAGACCTTCGTCTCCGACAATGCGGTCAAGCTCGGGGATGCCGAGCGCCAGGTCGACGATCTCACCCAGAAGCTTGCCAAGGCCACGGCGCAGCGCGAACGCAAGACCATCCTCGCGCCGATCTCCGGCACGGTGCAGGCTTCCGTCATCGGCACCATCGGCCAGGTGGTCGTTCCCGGCCAGGAGGTCATGCGCATCGTGCCGGATGACTCCAAGCTTCAGCTCCAGGTCTATGTTCTCAACACGGACATCGGCTTCGTCAGGCCGGGGCAGCAAGCGGTGGTGAAGATCCAGTCCTTCCCCTTCACCCGCTATGGCACTATCAATGCCACGGTGAGCCGGGTCGCCACCGATGCCATTCCCGAGGCCGATGCCGCGCAGCTCGAGGGCAATCCGGCCGCGCAGATCGCAAAATCCACCTTTGCCGGGGCTGAGCGTACCCAGAACCTCGTCTTCCCAGTCACGCTTACACCTGATCGGGAAGTGATGGATGCCGATGGTCATCGCGTCACGCTTACCCCCGGCATGGCCGCTACCGTCGAGATCAAGACCGATAGCCGAAGGATTCTCGAATATGTGTTCTCGCCGATCGTCGAGGTCGCAAGCGAGGCCTTGAAGGAGAGATAAATGGCGATATCTAGGAACAGGCCAGCGGTCATCCAGCGCGAGGTCACCAACGACTATTGAGCATATTGGGCTACTCGCCGCGAGGCTGATATGCGAGCCGCCGTCAGTGCCAAGCGCCTCAACGGTGCCGCTCTCTACAACTCTATCCTGAAATCATCAGCGTCAGACCAAGGCCTCGGGTCTCCGACGGCCGCCGTACCGGCGCCTGCCTGCGAAATCGCACCTAAAGTAATTATACTTTGATTTAAGAATTTAATTCAAGAATAAACATATTTAAAAATATATTGTTCTATAATATTTATGTAAATAAATTCGTTATTCAGTTTTTGATCGTCACAATATTGACATGTTAGGTTTTCTGCGAAACTATAATGCTATCGCCCGTTGCACACATCAGAGGAAGGGGGGTGCAACAAAAAATGCTAGCTCGCCGTTGCCTTGTGCAGTTGACAGGATGCCATGACAATGGGGCGTCAAAGATGGCAGACGAGAGCAACGCACTCTTCTCGCCACTGCCCGATACAATAACGGGTGGCACTTGATACATCTATGACAGCCCGTGCGAAGGCCAAGGTCTTCGCGGTCCTTGTTCTTCAGGACAATGAGTACCGGGGAGCTGAGGCCCAATGTAAATTGGAGGATTACCACGGGAAATTGGTTCAAGTCGCCCTATTACCTCCGTGAGATAAGTGAACGACGAAGCAAAAGAAGGGTGCACCGAAACAGGAAAAGTAATCTAGATTAATGAAACTGGGGCCCGCGCTTATCTTGGCGATGACGATACGCGGGACCGTTAGGAACAAAAAATACAAAAGAAGGCTATCCAGGATGAGTATTTTTGGGTGGGTTGCGTCGGCTGTCAGCAGCGTCGGCAACCTTGTCAGCAAGAGCATTATCGAACCGACAAAAAAAGTTTTAGCCGGCACCATAAAAGCAGCTTCTAATTTAATAAGTATACCTTTCGTTGCTGGCGCGGATCTTGTAAATGTGGCATCAAACCTTACGATAGGCAGTATTAATGCAAGTATGAATTTTCTTGCCGGAATTACCAGCGCAGTGACAGACGGTGCCAAAAGATTCTTTTCTGGAGATTATCTTAATGGTATTGTAGATGCCGTTACGCAGTTCCTCGGAAGTTCTTCTAGATTGGTATACGATCTATCAAACATCTCCGGGAAGTTTATTGGTAATTTGATAGGCAACCTGGATAAAGTCATACCAGGAATAAAGACTCCAATATTAGGAGTTCTTGACGCATCAGCAAGCATTTCTAAGTATATTACAAGTATTTGTCAAAATATTATATCAGAATGTATAAACATAGGCAACAATTCTATCTCATTTATTACCAAGGAGGCTGAAAATGTACTGGGAAAAGGAAACTTAATTACTTTAATATTGGATACTATATCGAAGGCATCAGCAACGGCAAGCTCCGTTTCAGAGGCAATTATTCCCATATTAGGTAATTTAGCTAGGTCAATTATTGGCCGAATTCCTGATGCGGCATCGGACAGCTCATCCTCGCGGGTTGAGAATGTGTATGCACTTATATTGCCAAAAACTGAAGAAAATTATTCCGAAATTAAGGTCAATGTTGTTGTAAAAAATGGCACAGAGCGGCCAATCCTTGCTTTTGCGCACCAGGTGCTCACAGCGGATGCCGCAGAACGGGCAATTAATGATGGGGCTAATGGTATCGAGATAGATCTGCGCTATAAAAATGACGAGTGGGTAGCCGATCATGACAATAGACCAAATGGAGACTCTCAGCGCGACCCTCTAGAAAAGATATTGAATAAATATTTAGAACTAGCAAAAACTCATAACGTAAACTCGATATGGTTTGATATTAAAGAACTGGAGGACAACACATTAACCGAAATCGCTGCGTACAAAATGAAGGACTTGGCAAAAAAATTAACCGAACAAGGTATAAATGTTATTTACGAATCTTATCAGAATTCCAATAATATTGCAGCTAAGATACTTTTCAATGACCTTTCCGAACGGGAATATGTTGCGGCAGGTTGGGACGATCCGGCTGATGGTATAGAATTTTTCAAAAAAATGGGAATATCTCCTGAACACAGGATATTGGTCCCCGGGGGGACTAGTGGTACGATGCTCTTGGCATCTAACGAGCATGTTAAAGAGGCAATCGCCCTCAGGCAAAAAGGAGAGGTCAGCGCGGTATTTACCTGGACCATCCCAGATGGCTACCAAGATATTGCCAAAGAACGTCTTGATTACGGTATTGATGGACTCATATACGGCAACATTAACTTAAAAGATGCAGATTATCTATATGGTCAGCCTGGGCTAACGAAAGACAAATGCGATCCCGGCGAAGTTTGTGAAGATGTAAGAGAGTTGATTTCGCATACGCCTGGAGCCCGGTTAGCGGTTAACGGTGAACATTTGGGGAATAATTCTTCTACAGTCATGCCTCAGGCGGAGATTGTCGGGCCTCAAAAAGAATGGACCCTTGGCGAGTCACAAAGTCGGAGTTTGGCTAAATACGACAGTGATAAAAATGGCTTCCTTGATGCCAACGACGCTAAATGGTATGAGATTGTTATAGGTTATGACCAAAACAACAGTGGAATGATTGAATCTAATGAAAGATATCACTTAAAGGATATTGGCATTAGCCGTATTATTTTACCACCGACTACTCAGTTTCCGAATTAATTAATTGGAGAAATCGGGGGGCGCGAAGACTTACTCCTCAGTCTGAAGCATCCCCCGGCAATTCTCCCATTTTTAGAAAGATTGGATTGTAGAATTGTTTGGTCCCGGCAATTGATGGTGCGGGTTATTGATGAATTTGGCCGGCTCGCCTGCCCATGCTTTGCAGATTGCTTCGTAGGGCGTGAGGCCGCATAAGGTCTTGAGGCGGCGAGCAAAGATATAGGCCGCGGCGAAGTCGGCGAGGTGCTGGCGCAGTTGGTCGTGGCTTTCGTAGTGGAAGCGCCTGACGGTCGCGTCCTTGATGGTGCGGTTCATTCTCTCCACTTGGCCATTGGTCCAAGGATGGCGAGCCTTGGTCAGGCGATGCTCGATGTCGAGACCGGCGCAAGCAGCCTCAAAGGAGTGGCAGCGGAAGAGCATGCCCAGGGCCCGCATCGTCTTAATGTCCCGCGGCGTCCAGCCATCGCCTGAAGGATCGGTGAAGTGCGTCCCATTGTCGGTGAGCACTGTGTGGGTCGTGTAAGGAACCGCGGCGGCAAGGGCTCGCAGGAAGTTGCCGGCGACACGTCGCGTGGCTTTCTGGTGCAGTTCGGCAAACGCGAACTTGGAAGCCCGATCTATGGCCACAGGCAGGTAGAGCTTGCCTTCTTGGGTGTGCACCTCGGCAATGTCGATATGGAAGTAGCCAAGCGGGTAGTGCTTGAATTTGGCTTTGACCGGCTTGTCGCCTCCCACATCCGCCAGGCGTGAGATACCATGGCTCTGCAAGCAGCGATGCAGGCTGGAGCGCGTCAGGTGCGGGACCGGCCGCTGCAACGCATACGGGCGATCGTCCAGCGGCAGATGAAGCTCGCATTGGCCAGAAGAATGGCGTTGTGCGCCAATGGGCCAGGCGCGGTACACGTCCCCGCCAGCCGGCGGACCAGCGCTACCAGAGCGCCTACCTGTTCGGTGCCGTCTGTCCCGCACGTGGCGTCGGTACAGGCTTGGCCATGCCCTATGCCGACACCGACGCCATGCAGGTCCATCTCGATGAGGCCAGTCGCAAGGTGGTAAAGGGCGCCCATGCCGCCCTTATCCTCGACCGCGCCGGATGGCACATCACCGACAGGCTGAAGGTGCCCAAAAACATTCTTGGCGTCAGAAAACATATCCTAGGGCGAGACAATCTTCTGATAGCCCACCGGTCTTCGTTCTTATATCATTTCTCGCCCTCGGATTGCCCTGATGAGATATCATCACCGACATCGTCCGGAATCTCACGCAGAAAACTCTGCCCTTTTTGCAGTCGCCTGCCGAGGATCTCGACAAAGCCCTCGAAACGTTCGCGTCCTTTGGCCTGGGAAGCAGCCTGCACCTCCGCCGGCAGCGGCGGTGTGATCGAGAGCCAGAAGCGAACGAACAGGGCCAAAGTCTCGGCCGTGACGCCGACATCGCGCTCGATGCGCTGCAGCTGACGAGTGAGCCGGTCGAGGCGGCGGGTGAATGCCGCTTCCCGCAGGTCGGCATTGTCGGGCGAGAGGAAGGAGCCCACAGCTGCCTCCACGATAGCGGAGCGCGCCAAGCGCTTGCGCTCGGCAAGCTCGTTGATCCGACCGATCAACTCGGTGGGCAGGCTCAGATTGAGACGGTCGCGCATGGCTCAAAGCTCCATGCCATCATCGGGATCGAGCGAGACCTGTCGCGCCAGGCCCGTTGTCTTCCGGCGCAATGCCTGACGCTGGCGAGCAAGGGTCTCCGGCTCGTCGTCGAGCAAGGCGGTGAACTCCTTGGCGGGTTTCTCCTCCTGCGTTTCCTTGACGATCGCGACGTGGTCCGCCAGGTCCGGCTCGCGGCGCAGCCCGGCATTGGCCTCGTCCAGATTGGCTACGGCTGCCGCCTTCAGCATCGGGTCGGGCATCTGGGGCTCTCGTTTCGACCAGGCATCGACAGCTTCGGTTCGTTCGAACCGGCGAGGATCAGGCGCGTCCACCAGACGCCCGCGGAAGCGATCGTCCTCATAGTAGCGTGCTTTCCGCGCCCGGATCGGCGGCGTGCCGGCGAGCATGACGATCTCCTCGTCCGGCGGCAGCTGCATCACCTCGCCCGGCGTAAGCAAAGGCCGGGCCGTTTCCGAGCGGGAGACCATGAGGTGTCCGAGCCAGGGCGAGAGACGATGTCCGGCATAGTTCTTCATCGCCTTCATCTCGGTTGCGGTGCCGAGCGCGTCCGAGACGCGCTTGGCCGTGCGCTCGTCATTGGTGGCGAAGCTCACCCGGACATGACAGTTATCCAGGATCGAATTGTTGGCGCCATAGGCCTTCTCGATCTGGTTGAGGCTCTGGGCGATCAGGAAGCTCTTGATGCCGTAGCCGGCCATGAACGCGAGTGCCGACTCGAAGAAGTCGAGCCGTCCGAGCGCCGGGAATTCGTCCAGCATCATCAGCAGGCGGTGGCGCTCGCTCGTGGCATCAAGGTCCTCGGTCAGGCGCCGGCCGATCTGGTTGAGCACGAGGCGGATCAGCGGCTTGGTACGCGAGATGTCGGAGGGCGGCACGACCAGATAGAGTGTGGCGGGACGCAGATCGGCTGTCAGGTCGGCGATACGCCAGTCGCAGCGGCTGGTCACCGCGGCGACGACGGGATCGCGGTAGAGGCCGAGGAAGGACATGGCGGTCGAGAGCACGCCCGAGCGCTCATTGCCTGATTTGTTGAGGAGTTCGCGCGCGGTCGAGGCGACGACGGGATGGGGTCCCCTTTCGCCCAGGTGCTTCGTCGTCATCATCGCCAGCAGTGTCGCCTCGATGGAGCGCTGCGGGTCGGAAAGGAAGGCGGCGACGCCGGCCAGCGTCTTGTCCTTCTCGGCATAGAGAACATGGAGGATTGCGCCAACCAGGAGTGCATGGCTGGTTTTCTCCCAATGATTGCGCCGCTCGAGCGAGCCTTCGGGATCGACCAGCACATCGGCGACGTTCTGCACGTCCCTGACCTCCCAGTCGCCCTGGCGCACCTCGAGCAAGGGATTGTAAGCGGCAGAGTCCGAGTTGGTGGGATCGAACAAAAGGACGCGACCGTGCCGGGCGCGGAAGCCGGCGGTGAGCCGCCAGTTCTCGCCCTTGATGTCATGGACGATGGCCGACCCCGGCCAGGTCAGCAATGTGGGCACCACCAGGCCAACGCCCTTGCCCGAACGGGTCGGGGCAAAGCACAGGACATGTTCAGCTCCGTCATGGCGCAGATAGGCACGCTCATGCCGGCCGAGGATGACGCCATCGGCGCCGAACAGACCGGCGGCGGCAATCTCCCTCAAGTCGGCCCAGCGTGCCGAGCCATAGGTCTCAACCTTCTTCACCTCGCGTGCCCGCCACACCGACATGGCGATGGCAACCATGATGGACAGAAAGCCGCCAGAGGCTGCGATGAACGCGCCTTGGTTGAAGATCGCTGGCGCATAGGCATCATAGAAATACCACCACCAGAAAAAGGCTGGCGGGTAATAGACGGGCAAGCCTAGCAAGTCGAACCACGGCGCTCCCAACTGACTCTGGAAGCCGAGCTGCCAGGCGACATATTGGGTGGCGACCCAGATGGTCGCGAGGACGATAAGAAAGACCACTGTGATCGGCCCCCACAGGATCCGGGTCGCGGACATGGCAAGGTCCTTTCTGCTCGTGGGTGTTGGGGCTATGCGCACGTCAGAGGCCGAGCCCGAGGTCGCGCTTGCGGCCAAGGCTCCATTCGATACCACCGCCTTCCCTGGCAATGCCGGCAACGTGCTGGCCAAGCTTGCGATCAAGCTCGCGCGACCAGGGCACCAGCTGGAAGCCAAGACCATTGTCGATCACGGCAAAGCGGCCAGAGGAGAGGCTGAGGCGCTGGCGCAGCGTGCCGGCAATGGAGGCGCCTGCCTCAGCCTTCAGGTGCGGCAGACCGGTCTCGGCCGAGAGCTGATTGCCGACCGTTTCGAGCTCGCGACGCCGCAAAGTCGAGAGCAGGTTGCGCTGCAGCACCAGGCGCTGGCCGTCGCGTTGTGCCAGCCCCTGACCGGCCAGATGCTCCGCCCGCGCCAGCATGGCCTCCCGCACCTCCTGGCCGAAGCCGGTCTGAGCCATCGCCATAGGCTCACGCTCGACCAGGCGATGATCGAGCCAGGTGGAGCCGGGAGCGCTGACCTGGGCCGTAAGATCGAGATCGGAGCGCAGGGCAAGAACGAGGGTCGGTCGCCGGTCGTCCGTTCCACCAAAGCGGCGCACCTCAACGATGCCGCCATCGGGCGGCGCCTGTTCGAAGGCTTCGATGCCCTGGAAGCGGACATGATGGGCCCGGCCATCCGTGCCGTCGATGACGGCATAGGCTTCACCGGTCAGCTCGTCGTGCAAGCCTCTGTCGACGAGACGGCCGATGATCGGCGAACCACTGCCGACATCATCGATGACATAGTCGGCCACGCCACGCTCCCCTCCCCGCTCGGCAAAGGCGCGGTGCATGGTCTTGATGATGTCGCTGCGTTCCCCCAGATCGCGCAGCGTGCGCTCGGCTTCGAGGCCGACCAACCATTCGCCTGATGCTGATTGAACGGCGAGGCCCATCTTCTCCAGATGCTGGAGGCGCCCGACCATCAGGCGCCGCAGCTCGGGATCGGCAAGGCCGGTATTGCCAGGGCGCAGGTCGATATAGCCTGCCTCATCGGCGGTGTGCTGGATCTCGGCGTCGAGGCGGGTCCAGCGTTCGGCCGTGATCTCCTTCTCGAGCGCATTGCGGATCTCATGCTCGGGTCTGGGGCCGAGTTCGAGGCAGATCAGGTCCTCGGCGCGCGAGCGCTGGCCCCGGCTGACATAGTCACGCGCAATCACCAGATCCGCGCCGGTGTCGTCGACGCCGCGTACGATGAGATGCACATGCGGATTGTCGGTGTTCCAGTGATCGGCGGCGACCCAGTCTAGGCGGGTGCCGAGATCGGCTTCCATCTGCCGGGCAAGATCGCGGGTAAAGGCTTTGAGGTCGCTCATCTCGGCAGCGTCCTCGGGCGAGACAATGAAGCGGAAGTGATGGCGGTCGTCCCGGCAGCGCTCGGCAAAGGCGAGATCGTCGGCGCGATCGGTGGCAGCGTCGAACATCACGCCCCTGCCCCCCTCGCGGCTGACGCCCTCGCGCTTGAGGTAGGACAGGTGCGCCGAGACCGGCGCCGAGCGGAAGGCCTGTCCCTTGTGGCGGGCGATGCGGGCCTTGACCACGACGCGGCGCGTGGGGGCGAATAGGCGTGAGCGGCCGAAGGCGGTGCGCCCGCGCCCGAAGGTGGAATGGCCAGGCCGGCCGCCCGTCGTTCTTGCGGATCGGGTGCCGGCGATGTGTCCGGCCCTCTGCGCGGCTCGCAGCACCCTGTTGATGAAGCTCTTGGGCTTGGGCGCACGGGTGGAGCGGATACGGCCAGGCCGGATGCAAAGGTCGCTGTCCCGCCCGCTCATGGCAAGGCCTCCAGCGGGCTGTGCATGCGGGAGCATTGAAAACTCTCACAAAAACCGGGCAGCATGCCCGCGACCGACCGGCCTGCACTGGAAAAAACGAGCCACGTCAGTGGCTTGGCGCATTCCGGGCAGGCGCTTTTATCTCGCCATACTCCGGTCGCCTGTAAGCGTGCCCCGCTTGCACGCTCTTTCCCCCGTGCAATATCGCAACATGTCGGGTTCCTTCGCAGTAAGGAGGATCTGCGATGAATTTGAGACATTATGGGAACAAGGTACGCCAGTCCTACCGGCTGATTCACATCGATGCCTGGCGCCGCAGCGGTGTGACCAGGACGGAATATTGTCGCAAGCATCGCCTGACGAAGGGCACGTTCGACCGCTGGCTCGAGTACCTTCTTGGCGCGGACGCCGCTCGTAAACATGCGGAATATCAGGCACAATTGCGCCGCGAGAAGAGATTGGCTGAGCGCGAGAAGCGCCGAGGGAACGGTGTCCGGCGGCACTTTGCTGTCAGCACGGACACCCGCAACAGGGCGCTTCAAGCGTTCTGGGCAATGCATGTGGAGGCGATGAACTGGAGCGGGATGAGCATCCGCGACTACGCCGGCTCGCTGCATTTGTCGCCGCGTACGCTGCGCCGATGGTGCCTTCTGCTGGAGAGCGGCGAGGTGGAAATCGACTGGCGGGCGCATCTTCATCCCTCCGCTCGACCGGTCGTTAGCACTAGTGCTAACGCTATGACGCCGGAAACCGGCTTGACAGACGTTGTGAAGAGTGAGCCGTCCCGGCGCTTCTTCAGCGACGAAGATAAGCGAGCCATCGCGCTGGAAAGTGACCAGACAGGCGTCAGCGTCTCGCAGGTCGCGCGCAAGCACGGGATCGTCACGGGAATGCTGTTCCGCTGGCGTGTGCAGTTCGGCGTGGCGCAGAAGAAGCGCGCGCGGCTGGCGACCGTGCCGTTGGCTGACGACGCAGCGACAACACGCGCGTTGCGGAAGCTTGTGCAGCCACCGAGCGGAATGGAGGCTGTCGATCTGCCGGACGGGCGACGCGTCTTCGCGCCGGCAGGCAGCGATCCCGCTGCGGTGCGTGCGCAAGCGGGTAGCGGAGGGACCGCACCATGATGATGGTCCCGGCCGGCGTGAAAGTGCATTTGGCTTTGGGCTACACCGACATGCGCAAGGGCCTGGATGGGCTTGCCATGTTGGTGCAGGAGACGCTGAAGCAGGATCCGTTCTCGGGCCATCTGTTCGCCTTCCGGGGCAGGAAAGCCTCGATGCTCAAGATCCTGTTCTGGGATGGGAACGGGTTGTGCCTGTTCACCAAGCGGCTCGATCAGGGCAGCTTCGCCTGGCCGGTAATGGCCGGCTTCGATGGCTCGATCACGCTGACGCCGGCGCAGCTTGCCATGCTGATCGAGGGTATCGACTGGCGCGCACCCGAACGGGTGTGGAAGCCTGCTCGGGCGGGCTGAGAATCCACCGCCAAACAGCACGTAAATGCCCGGAATCCTTGGGGTTTGGGGCACGTCATGATAGAGTCGATCATGTTGATCGATCTCGACAATCTGCCTTCCGATGTCAGCCTCCTGCACCAGCTCGTGCGCGAGATGGCTGGTGTCGTCGAGAGCCGCGACGGCGAGATCGAACGCCTGCAGTCGATCATCAAGAAGCTTCAGCGGGCGCAGTTCGGCCGCCGCTCCGAGCGTCTCGACGCCGACCAACTGGCACTCGCTCTGGAAGATCTCGATAGCGACATTGCCCGCATTCGCGAGAGCCATCCTGCTGCCGTAAGGAGACCCTCCGATCAACCATCCCGTCGCAAATCCTTGCCCGATCATCTGCCGCGCGAAGACGTGCGGATCGATATCGATAGTGCCGTCTGCACGGACTGTGGCGGCGCGTTGCATGCAATCGGCGAAAGCGCCAGCGAGATGCTGGACTGGATCCCAGCTCAACTTCGCGTGATCCGCACCGTTCGTCCCAAATATGCCTGCCGGACCTGCGAGACGGTGGCGCAAGCTCCAGCGCCGGAGCGGTTGATCGCCGGCGGCACGGCAACGCCGGCGCTGATTGCCCATGTGTTGGTGAGCAAATATTGCGACCACACACCGCTCTACCGGCAGTCGCAGATCTTCGCCCGGCACGGTGTCGAGCTGGCGCGTTCCACCTTGGCCGGGTGGGTCGGCGGTGCCTGCTGGTGGCTCGAAGCCCTGCACGAAAGGCTGTGCCGCAACGTATTCGCTTCCGGCAATCTGTTCGCCGACGACACGTCGATCCCGGTGCTCGATCCTGGCCGTGGCCGCACCAAGACCGGCAGGCTTTGGGTCTATGCCCGTGAGCAACGGGCCTGGTCCGGTCCTGAGCCGCCGGCCGCGGTCTATCTGTACGCTCCGGATCGCAGGGCCGAACGTCCCGTATCGCATCTCCAGCACTTCAAGGGCGTGCTGCATGTCGATGGCTATGCCGGCTTCGAGCAGCTCACCGCCAAGGGCGAGATTATGTTGGCCGCCTGCTGGGCTCATACGCGGCGCAATTTTTACGATGTGTCCCAAACCACGGGATCGCCGGTAGCAGACGAGGCTTTGCGCCGGATCGGCGAGATCTATGCTGTGGAAGCGCAGCTTCGCGGCCAATCTCCACCCCACCGGCTGGCCGCCCGACGGAGACGATCGCGGCCACTGGTCGACCAACTGCATGCCTGGCTGGGCGCACAGCTCAAGCGCATCTCTGGCCGTAGCACACTCGCCGATGCGATCCGGTATGCGCTGTCGCGCTGGGACGAATTGACCCGCTTCCTCCACGATGGCCGCATCGAGCTCGACACCAATCCGGTCGAGCGAGCGATCCGCCCCGTGAAGCTCGGACGCAAGAACCATCTGTTTGCCGGCAGCGACGCCGGTGGCGAGCGCTGGGCGATCCTGTGCTCGCTGATCGAGACGGCAAAGCTCAACAACGTCGAGCCCTATGCCTATCTCGCCGATATCCTCCAACGCATGGTCGACGGTCACCCCGTCAACCGGCTCGATGAACTCTTGCCCTGGGCGTGGAAGGCTGCAAATCCTGTCAATAGATAGGGCCATGTGCCGGCGCCGGACGCTTACGGTCGCCTCCCCTGGCTTCCCCCTGCGCTCCCTCCAGACCACGCCAGAACCCGAGACAGCGCGAAACAGCATCGGCTCGCTCAGCGTCCTCATGGCACCCTCCTTCCACCTGCGTGCATTGCGAACAAGCTCTCCGAATGCGGCACGATGACTGCGACGCTGCGCGCCTTGGCTGCCATCGCGCTGTCATTTGACCGACGATCGACCAGCAGTCCCGCTGCACCCGGTCGGCCGTCCAGTTGGGCGATGAAGAGCGGTGCGCGCTTCCAAGCCTTGGGATCGACCGCCGCAAGAACGAAAGGGCGCAATCGTTTGTCGACGCCCATGATCGGCGCGAGCATTGCGACATAGGCGCGGGTCTCGGCCGGCAAAGGACGCCCGGCGAGATAGGCTTCATAGCGCGCCGGACCGGCATTGTAGGCGGCCAGGAAGCCGGGCGAGCCGTACCGGTCGTAGAGCTCGCGCAGATAGGCGGTGCCCGCCAGGATGTTGTCGCGCGGATCGAAGGGATCGGGGCCGAGGCGATGCCGAGCACGCAGATCGAGCCAGGTCGCCGGCATGATCTGCATCAGGCCGCGGGCGCCCTTGCGCGAGACGGCAGCAATCTCGCTGTCACTCTCGGCACGCATGACAGCCCGGATCCAGGCCGACGGCAGACGGAAGCGCTGTGCGGCATCGGCAATGTGCCTGGCATAGGGATCCCTTGGCGAGAGACGATCGACGACGGCTGGTTGGGCAATGGCTGCGCCAGGAGGCACGATCACAACAATCAGGCCGGCAAGGGAAAGGAGGACCACGCGCCGTGCAGTACGGTGCAACCAAGGCACCGCCGGGTTGCTCACCGGGGAACAGTGCGATGCCATTGCTCAGTCCTTCTCCGTGCGATCGCGCGGGCGGCTCCAGTGCAGTGACCAGGAGGTTTTGTCGCCGCCGTCCTGGAACAAATTGGCGCGGATCGGTTGCGGCAGGGCCGGATCGTCGATGACCAGGGAGATGAAGGCCCCAGCCTTCTCGCTGGTGCGTTGCCATCCGGCACCGATCTCGGGGCCTTCTTCACCACCGACATGCAACCGGTAGTCGGGCGTATTCTCGGCTTCGTTCGGTTCGGCCGGAAGAAGGGCCAACTCCGTGTTGAGGAACAGCGTATGAATGCGTCCGAAGAACCCCTTCCTCTCGCGCGTGAACTGTCCGATCTGTGCCATGTCTAGCTCCATGTCATGGTGGTTCAGTGATGAGAACGATGACGGCAGGTAGGCCGCCGGCGAGCGTTCAGCGCGTCGGCGCGCGCCATCGAAACCGGCCCTCGCCGGCTTCGTCGGTGAACAAGGGGATGGCCCGGCCGATCACGCTGCTTGCCGGCAGCACACCGAAATAGCGGCCGTCGAAGCTGTCGCGGACGGCCCGGTTCATGACGAAGATCTCGCCATCGGACAGCCGACGGCAGCCTTGCCAGACCGGCAGGGCGCGGCCCTGCCGGTCGCGATCGAGCGCGTCGCCGACCAACGCTCCATCGACCCGGATGCTGCGCTCGCGACGGCACACCACCTGCCCTGTTCGCGCAGCGACATATTTGAGGAGTGGCACGCCTTGCCCGACATAGCCGCGCTCGACCATGAAGTGGACAACCGGCTCGAGCGGGAGAACCGCGATAAGGTCGTCGGTATCGAGAGCGTCCGCCGATGTGACCAAATACAGACCGATCGGCGTGCTGGCCGAGGCGTTCCAGACGAGCCGGAGGGGCATCGGCACAATGGTCGGGATGGCGGTGCCGACCACCGCGAGCGTCGTCGCGATGACATAACTTCGACGGGTCATCGTTCGATCTCCCGCCGTTTGAGCCAGGCTTGGTGACGGCCAA
Organism: Labrys sp. 22185; assembly: GCF_052045555.1. Lineage (NCBI taxonomy): Bacteria > Pseudomonadati > Pseudomonadota > Alphaproteobacteria > Hyphomicrobiales > Xanthobacteraceae > Labrys > Labrys sp. 22185. The sequence goes on from NZ_JBQEPH010000035.1 coordinate 14,881, forward strand.
TCGTGTAGGGACGTGGCGACAACCCGACGTTCATGCGGTTGTGAACATGCCGCCAATGGTCGGGCGCGACCTCGGCCAGATCGATGTCGAGCGCTTCGATCGCATCGATATGCCGGAGCACCTGCTCGACCTTCGGCCAGCCCTCGATCCGGAGCAGGATGTCGGCACCCGGCCGCACGAATGGCAGAGTCTGATAGGGCTCGCCTTGCTCGACAGCCCGCACAATGTCGATGCAGGACAGGATCGTCCCATAGTCGTTGGCGGCCCAGCGCAGGAAGGCAAAGATGCTGCCCGGACGGAACGAGAGAATGCGCCGCTGCCGGTCGATTGCCTGCTCCTGCGCCGCATGGCCGAAGCGGATCCAGTTCGACATGCGTCGGTCGATCCAGGTCAGCTCGACATGCGTGAGAGCGTCTTCTCGCGCGGTCGGCCGAAGATCGCCGCGCAGGCCGTGACAAGCTGCGCCGGTCATGCTGGTTCTCCGAGGTGGAATGGAAATGGCCGCGCGGGCACGAAGCACCGCCTGTTGGCGACAGCTGCACTGCGCCGAACTGTTGCGCTCTCGGACCCGCCACATTGGCTGGGCTTCAGAACTATGGTCAGCCGGCAAACAAGGTCGGCAACATCGCCGTTGCGCGGCGAGGTATCAGCCACAGAGCATTTGGCGCGCGAATTCCATGTCATATCCGCGAACTCGTGCCCCGGTTCACGGGACGTCGCGCACTGGTACGAGATCAGGGAGCTGATCGGCTGGATCACGGCTTCACCGCCGAACGGCAGCGCCCGGATCGCACTGCCAAGGTGACAGCTTGGAGCATCTATATCGATGCCATGGGCGAGGTTGAGCGAAGGCTCCGCCTGCGTTGGGGACCAAGAAGGCAGCCCAAGCCCTGGACGAAGAGAAGACCGGCCTTTGCTCGATGCGACGATCGGAGGGAAGCGGGTCTGCGCTTTGAGAGAACCCGATAGGTTATCCTCAGGCTGGCAGAAGCGCTGATCCGTTAGAAAGATTCCGAAGGAATCTAAGTTATATAAGTTACGAGCGCTGTAAGCCTTTGAAATGACGGGAGGGAACGACGATTCCGGTCCCCGATGGCACGCGGATCGGGTCCTCGATGGCACGTCAGGTCGGGTCCTTGATGGCACGAGACTATTCACAGCTTATCCACAGAGGTCAGAGCTGGTCGCAGGCGGCGCCGCCGGGCGAACGACATGGGATCGACAGGAGTAAAGGACAGGGTTTGCGAACCGCTCGCGCCGTGGTCCAGGCTCAGCCGATAGCCGGGCAAAGCCTGCCGGCGGACGATGTCGCGCAGGTCGTAGGCGAAATGCTTGAGGGACGAGAGGCTGCCGGATTTGCGATGGAGCTGAACGAAATCGAAGCTCCAGCCATATTCCTGGCGGCCGCCATGCTTGCGTACCAGGCGATAGAGCCAGCGCTCGAGCCCACCGGTCAGCCCAAAATAAGCCCTGTCGATGGTGAGCACGAAGGCATCGTCGACCACGGCGCGGTAAAACCAGTCGGGCAGGATCAGTTCGAGGCCGAGGGGCCGCCCGCGCTGATCGGTGCACTCCTGCCACTCATTGATCCAGGAGAAACGGTGCCGCCTGCCCTCTACCGGCTGCCGGATTGAGGTGCATACGGTGGTCGATTGCAGGCGATCGAACGCGGCCTTGAGACGCTGATAGTCGCGCAGACTGGTGCCCCGCCCGATGAATCTGAGGATCTCGTAGGGCGTGGCGGCCATGAGCCGCGACGTGCCCAGCCCGGAATCGCGAGCCTCGATGATCTGGCTTGCCGCCCAGATCAGGATATCGGCATCCCAGATCGTGGCCATGCCATGTTCAGGCACGGCTTCGACCCGGATCGAGACATCACCGGCGCGGAAATCGATCGGCGTGACCCGATGCGACTTGGCGAGGGAAAAGAAGGGATAGGCCATGAGGTCCTGCGCGTCTCGGGGCGCGATGTCGCCGGGTCGGGACTGGAACAGGTCGAGCTGTCCGCGTTCCGAGGAGGGTCGACGCCGCGCCGTCATGAACGGGCCGCCGGTCAGCGGGGAAAACGACTGGCGTGGAGCGGCGAGGCATGCCGCTTGGCCGGCAGGACCGATCCGCGCGGATCGCTGGTCGAGGTGACGGCGCCGCGGTCAGTCCAGGCGAGAAGCTCGTCGATGGCGTAGACGACCCGCCCGCCGAGCTTGCGATAGGCCGGGCCGGTTCCGTAGGTGCGATGCTTTTCCAGCGTGCGGGCGGAGAGGCTGAGGAAGTGGGCGGCTTCCTTGGTACGCAGGAACTTCGGCGGCAGGGCAGCTAAATCTGATCGCATGGAATGGGCCTTTCGTGGCGTTTGGATCACCACTGACGACCAGCGGCGAGCACGAGACCACGATGGCGAAGTGAGGGTGTCGAGATGCAGTGCGAATTTAGGGGTACCCAAAATCGCACACCGGCATCGACGGCGGATGCGGCTAGGATCTACGGCGATGACGAAGCAGTTTGCGATAGCCGCCAGCAATCATGGCGCGGGCCTCACGCAGCAGGGCCATGACGACAAAGCGGGTCGAGGCGACCTGCCAGTCGTCGCGAGCAAGTGGCTCCTGTCGCAACACGACCTGGGCGATATCCTGCTGGGTGGCGCCGTGGCGCGAACCGTCCCAGGCCTGCAGCATACGGCGAGCACGGGCCCGTTGCTGGGGTGTCAGGCGGCTATCGGGCGGTACGCGCCGGCGATGCAAGGCGGCCAGGAAACGATAGAGCGCTTCGAGACGATCAAAGCCCTCGAGGCCAAGTGGCACAAGGGCCGCCAGCGCCCCTGCGCGCTCGCTATGCCCGTGACAGAGGAGTTGCGTGCGCCGTTGTGTGCCGAGCTCAAAAAGGACGTGCGTTCCCAGCTCATCGGTTCGCGTCACCTGTCCCGCGAGCTGTGCCCGAATATCGCTGGAATCGATCAGCCCACCCGGGGTCGGCGCCAGCAGGACCGTGCTCGTGTCTTCGAGCGGGGACCAGAAGATAGCGGGTCGATCATGCGAAGGATCGGCCGGGAAATTGCAACCTCCAGCGTTCGCGGATCCGGTTGCCAAGCGAATGGCGGTCGACGCCGGTCGTGGCAAATGCGACATAGTCCCGGCGATAAGCCTCGTTGCGGCGCAGCCACTCCCAGGCCAGATCGGAAGCTGTCAGCTCATTGATATGATCGTAGTGCGCGGCGGTGCGCCACCGGGATGCATCTGGTCCCATCGTTCCCCCAATCCGCCTCCTCAATGAGGCAGAACTAGGATTCCGGGATCGACGGCTCACGGGGAGTCAGAGAATGGGCAACAGGTGTTGCCGTTTCGGCATCACGTTGTCTGTAACCAGGCTTGACCCTATGCCTTTGCAAGGACGGAGCGTGATCATTCGGCCAATTTTTGAGGTTACCCTGGGAACTTATCGCCAACATGCCTATGGTTGGACCTATCAAGAACAAAATTTCTTTCCGATTGATCGCCTAGATACGTCCGACTTATGCCGAGATGTCTCTATCCATTCCCAAGATTGTTCGATACAGGCTTCGCAATTCCTCCGGCGCCGCTTCCACGATCTCATCCGGCCGATCTATGGCTGCGTCACCCCAGATAGTTGCTAGAACATTTCGCCAAGCGCGATCCGGGTCTCTAGCCCACAAGGTACTTTTTCTAGGCTCCTCAACAAGCGTTTCGCTCATCTCGCCTTTTCGGGCTTGAACGAGGAGAGCCAGGCTATTCTTATTCGCGATCAGCGCTGGATAGATCTTGCGAGCGGTCATGTGCTGAATGTTTTCGGCAGAGGCAATCAGCAGGCGGATCGCATCACGTGTGAAACCGTATTTCGCGATATAAGCATGGACCAGGTTGGCATGAGCCGACTGATGTTCTCCATCACAGATGCGCAGATAGTCTAAAGCGAGGCCACCATAGGACTTATCAGCCAGAGTCAAAGCAAACACAGCGAATGTGCCCGGCATCACCGGGTTCTCCTCCGGCGAGTTCGAATACCATTCGAACTCGCGCATGGCCAGACGAGCATACCGCTCGATCAGCGGCCAGAGGGCGGGGTAGATTGCGGCATTAGCAAATAGTTGATTGACACCCTTTTTTGGCAATCCGCCGATTGGTAGGAACATTTTGTTCGGGCTACGGAACTCAATGGCGTAGCTTCGGGGAAACTCTGCTTCTAATACATCGGCAAGGTGGTCGAGAATTTTTCGATAATTCTCCTCGCTCTCAATCTTGATGGCCATCCGGATCGTGGCGAAGGCATCGTTTGCTTTAAACGTTAAATCTTCATCTTTGTAGTCCGTGATAGCTTTTGGCAGCTCGCCACTTCCGTACTGCTTTAGTTGAGATGGCAATTTAGACCCCAGGGCAGTCATCTTTCTGAATATTTCTTCTGCAGTGAAGTAGTCCCAACTTGCTCCATATTTTATATTACAAATAGCAATATAGCACGCGAAATGTGCGATATTATATTCGACCTCTCCTACGATCAATTTCTCGTGAGCGCGTTGAAGCCACTCGTCTAATTTTGGCTTTAACTCATGCCATCTTCCGATTTTACGCAACTTTTCACAAAAGTTTTTAGATTTTTCGTAGCTAAACCCCTCTTTATCCTGAAAATAAAGAAATATTTCTAAAAGATGATCATTGCCAATCCCCCAGCGCTCAATCGACGAGCCACCTTGATAGCCAAATGTCAAACACCATGGGTAATCAATTTTATAATCGTCTCCGCTTTCAAGAACGATACGAACAAATTCCTCATATATAGGCTTTAATGTGAGTGGATTCTTCTGATATTTCTGATAATCAAGGTAATTCGTGATTATGTTATTCGCATCGGCCCAGGCCTCGGTAAGTGAACGCAGCCCAACTTTGCGCTCACTGAGAAGGCTCGCGATCATTGTCAGTTCATGTTTTCCGTGAGGATCCGCCAGCCGATCAAGTTGGGTGACAACAAGAGTGTCACCTTCACGAAGCTCATCAAATACGCGTTTTCGTTTCGGTCGGGGATTGCCCATTGTGAGCCGATCCTCATAAATCGAGGTACAGCCGGCTGCCGTCAGTGCAGAACGTTGGCGACTTAGATCCTGATTGCCGGCTGAAGTTTTGCCGTAGGTATACGCATAACCAATTAGCATGGGCAAATCCTCTACCGGAACTTAGTCGTGTTGTGACCTAAATTTATTTCAGAAATAAACTCCGCCTGATCTTGGAAATTCAAACTCAGATAGATATTTTTCTGTAATATATAAAAGAAATCTGCGATATCGCTTGTGGAATACTCGCCCGCCCTATGCATGCGACATAACTTTTTTTGTCTGCAGTCTTTTAGCTTGGGGGCTTGCCGCGCGGCTTTCCCTGAGCGCGTGCGACGGGCCGGAACGACGTAGTAGGTGAGACGGGCCATGATCACACAACCTTCAGATTCCCGGCCTTGGCCTTGCCCGTCTTGCGGTCGGTCACAAGTTCATAGGCAACCTTCTGTCCCTCGTGGACATCATCAAGGCCTGCCTTCTCAATCTCGCTGACATGGAGGAAAACATCGCCACCTCCGTCATCGGGCTGAATGAAGCCATATCCCTTCTGGGCGTTGAACCATTTGACGGTACCAGTGGCCATCCAAAGATCCCTCCACAAAAAAAGAGCAGCGAACGCTAACCTGAGGCGGCATGGTACGCCAGCAAGGATTTTGGTGCGCCGCGAATGGGCTCGATGCCCACGAGCGGCGCTGTGCACAAGGAGAAGAGAGACAGGCGCATCCGCACCTGCCTCTCGAAGCCTCAGAACGGGATGGCTGCGGCCGGGACCGGTTCGGTCGGAGCGAGGAAGGTAGCCCAGAAGCTATCGGCTTCCTCGGCAGCGAGGGCCTTGCGGGCTTCCTGCAAGGCGTTCCCGATCGCCTCGCGTTCAATGGGATCGAGGCAGGTTTTGTATTCGGCACGCAATTCTTCGATGTGCTGCTCGAGGCTAAATTCGTAGGTCATGGTGTCCTCCTTGGTCTCGATGACCGGAGGCGGGCACGGTCGCAGCGAAGACAGGGTCGAGGAGCGCGCAGCGACCGACGGAGTCGGCGAGTGGGGGAGCCGAAATTCGCCAGAATTTTGGGGGAACCGCTCGTCCTTGAGGCTGGCTGAGCGAGCCGTAGACTTGGATGTCCGAGAGAGAAAGGGAGCGCGGCCCCATCAGCGCCGGCAGGCGCGGGGCCGCTCCGTTCCGGCTGGCAAGCCGGAGTGTTGGACGCGATGATCGCAAGAACCCGGTGGCTTGCGCCACCGGGCTCCTGATACTCGGCTTAGAATGGGATACCCGAGTCGTCGTCCTGCCGATCCTCGCCGTTTTCGGTCTGTTTAGCCCGGCTCAGGAAGTCGACCGTCTCGGCGATGATCTCGCAGCCATAGCGCTCGACGCCGTCCTGGTCGGTCCATTTGGTGTAGTGAATGCGGCCGCGAACCAGAACCTTCATACCTGCCTCGCAATGCTGCCGGATCGTCTTGCCGAGTCCGTTGAAGGCGGTGATGCGGTGCCATTCGGTGTCCTGAACCCGGTAGCCGTCCTTGTCACGAATGACCTTGCCTTCGGTGTAGCGGGGACGCGAGGTAGCAAGCGTGAAGTGGGTGATGGTAGTGCCGTTCTGGGTGGTGCGAGTTTCCGGGGCCTGGCCGATGTTGCCGGCGAGAATGACGATGTTCTGCATTGTGGGTCTCCGTTGCTTCTCGAAGGGACCATTCCCTCCGACGAGACCCGGCCGAGGCCGTCGAGAGAGGCCTGCATTGCCGCCTCAGGCGGCAACCTGACCCCTAAGGTCCGCAGTGGTGCGGGCAGGCGCTTGCGCCCACACGGTGCGGAACCGCGGGGGTTGCTGGAGAATCTCGAACGGACTTAGGGGATCTGTCAGTCGGAGGGATTGGTGCTTTCGCAAGCGCGACCTCGGGGACATACAGCAAAACCCACGTCCTTGCCGGCCGCGATGATACGCCCGGTTCCCCGAAATCCCCGTCCAACGCCGAGGCGCTCGACCGCCTTCCACATCGTGCCAAAGTCGAGACCGGCAACATGCTCAGTCAGTCAAGCAACACCTGACTGGAGGGATACTTGGGTACGTGCCGACGTCCGCAGCTTCTAGGGCTTATGCCTCTTCGCCAGGAGGAAGAAGGAGCTCGACATGACTGACCTCAAGGGCCTGTGCCAATTCATAGAGCGTAATGATGGTTGGGTTACGCTTACCCCGCTCCAGGTTGGAGAGATATTGCTGGCTGAAGCCCGAGCGCGCCTCGACCTCTTCCTGCGTCAGGCCTCTTTCCTGTCGCAGGCGAGCGAAGTTCTGCCCTACCAGCTTGCGCATATCCATGCGCCAATGGTTGGCGTAAGGCGGCGCGTATGTGTATCAACTATAATATGTAAATGCGATCCATCCCGAACAATCTAAAGGCGTGGATGCCGGGTGGAGAGCGGCATCAATCGCTGTTATGCCCCCAGACTTTTCGCGGGTAATTCATCTTGAGCAGTCCAAATCTGAGACGGACCTTAAGGCACCGCGCTCCTGTTCCGGCAATGATCACGGCCGATGCCGCTGATCAGGCATTTCGTCTGGCAGGGCCGAAAGATGAAACGATGCATAGATGTAGCCGGTCGTACGTTCGAGACGAGTTTCAAAGCCCCGCTCCTGCATCACCTCAAGGAGGCCATGTTGCTCGCTGGCCGTGGAAAACCGACGCTGACGAGCAGCCAGAACCTCCCTGGACTGCAAACCATGGGATGCCAGCATGGTGGCTATGTCGGTGTAGGAATAAGGATGCATGACGAAGGCTGCCACCCATGGACGAGATATCCTGGCTGCCGCGTATATTCGCGCGAAGGTACGCTCGGTGGCATAGCCGACACTTCCCGTCGAAATGATGATGTCAGCTCCTTCCAGCGCCCGTTTTTCGGGGACGGTAGGCTCGGTGCGCTCCAGGTCGGTGGTGACGATGGCATCGACCAATCCAACGGACCGGGCGTAGCGGGCAGCCCGTTCGCTGGGGTCGACGCCGACAATATGAAGGTCGGCTCCCACACTCCGGCTTTCAAAGAAGGCACGATGGTCGACGCTGCGCCGACCGGCCAGAGGTCCGTCCTCGGCGGCATAGGCCGCGTAGAGGTCATCAAGGCTCATGTCGGTACGTAGGAGCGCGGCATTGATGCCGTAGGAACAGCCGATATCGATGATCTTGAGCCGATCCTTTTGGCGCAGCGACCTGTAGCGATCGAAGATCGACAGAAAGACGGGCTTGGCTCGATCGGGAATGATGTAATCCAGCGCCAGATGCGCCTTCAGATAGCTGTGCGGCCAGTCCCGATTATAGCTGGCCGAAAAGTCATGCTTCACCATCCGGATACCATCTGGAGAGCTCGGGCCGGTCTTGATCATCAGGAATCTCCCTGCGTGCCATTTCTCGACTTCAGCTTGTGCGCCGCCAGGTGGGTTTGCAAACTACATTGCAGAATATATTCGACATACCAATTGGTTAGCCTCAATTCGGCAACCGGTATACCGGCTTAGGTAATCGGTATCCCACCGTTGACAATACATATTATAATATGTAAAAGCGATATATCGGGAGGTTGTTTCATGCCGTTGAGCATCGAACATCAGGCGCCATCGCCACGGCAGCGTTTTGCCGCCATTCACCAGACGTTGCGCAATCGGATATGCCTGTTGATCTATCCACCCGGGGCGGCGCTCAGCGAGGCGGAGTTAGCGCGCGAATTCGGGGTCAGCCGAACGCCGATGCGGCGAGTGATGCAGGCATTGGAGAACGAAGGACTGATCGAGACCACGCCGAGTGTCGGCTCCATGGTCACGGCCGTCGACCTGCGAGCGCTGCGCGATGCCTATTCACTGCGCATCAAGCTTGCTGAGTTGCTCGGCGAGCTCAGCCCTGCGACGACGTTCACCCGCACGATTGCAACGCTGCGTGAACTGGCTGCCGAGTGCACCCCCTTGGTGGTGGACCATGACGTTCGGGCACTGGCTCAGATCAGCCACAGGCTGCAGGATGAAATCCTGCAATTGTCCGGCAACGCCGAATACCGGATCATTTCCGAAGTTCTCTACTACAAGACGATCCGGGCCTATCTACAGATCCTGCCCGAACTCAACTGGTCCCCGGAGATCCTCTCCCAAGCCGAGGAGATCGGCGAGATCATCGCCTCGCTGGAGGCCTGTGACGTCAAGGCCGTCGGCTTCATCCGACGCAACCACATCGCTCGCACTCTCAACCGCATTACCAGCTTCATGCTCGGTGAACGGGATTGATGGAGGAGAACCGGATGACAGCGAATGTCGCCATTTCCAACCAGAGCCGCACCCCACTCCAGGCCGAAGCCGTCTTTTTGCATGATGTCGACAAGAGCTATGATGGCTCATCGAATGTTGTCGAGGGGCTCAATCTCGAAGTTGGCGCCGGCGAGTTTCTCACCATCCTGGGACCATCCGGGTCGGGCAAGACCAGCATCTTGATGATGCTGGCCGGCTTCGAGCAGCCCAGCGCCGGTTCGATCCGCATCGGGGACAGGGACGTTTCGCACCTGCCGCCCTATCGGCGCAATATCGGCATGGTGTTTCAGCATTATGCCTTGTTTCCGCACCTGACCATCGCCCAAAATCTCGCTTATCCCCTGCAAGCCCGCAGATGGCCGCGCGTAGACGTCAGCGAGCGTGTCGGCTGGGCGCTTTCCCTGGTTCGTCTGGGTGACATGGGGGAGCGCTATCCCGCGCAATTGTCGGGTGGACAGCAACAACGCATCGCGCTTGCCCGAGCGCTCATCTACAATCCACAGCTGGTGCTGATGGACGAACCCTTGGGCGCGCTCGACAAGCAGCTGCGCGATCAGATGCAGGACGAAATCACCCGCATTCATCGTGACCTGAGGCCGACCATCATCTATGTGACCCACGACCAGGGCGAGGCCTTGTCCTTGTCAGATCGGGTCTGCGTCTTCGAGGGCGGACGCATCGCCCAGGTCGGCACGCCTACCGACCTCTATGAGGCCCCGGCCAGCTCCTTCGTGGCGGGCTTTCTTGGAGAAAACAACGCCATCTCCGGCACGTTTCTATCATCGGATGGGGACTGCTGCCACATACGGCTCACCGGTGGCGAAGTCGTTTGCGCACTCAACATGGGCAATGCCCACTACGGCGAACCGGTTTGTGTCGCCATCAGACCGGAGCGCATAAGAACCGTCCAGGAGGGTGGCTGCAACGCTCTCCAGGCTGAAGTGATCGATGCAACCTATCTTGGTGACGTGCACCGAGTACGCCTGCGCACGAGCGATGGCGCTGAGATCATCTGGAAACTCCCCAATTGCGGCAGCCAGCCCCTGCCCTCACAGGGTGAAACAATAAGACTGGGCTGGAACACACAGGACGCCCGGGCCTTTCCAGCCCCTCGTTCCTGACACTCATTCCATCCATCCGGAGGTCGAAATGAACTGTCGTCTGACAGCATGCGCGTCCTATTGTCTGATGCTCCTCACCACGACTGTGCCGGCGCGAGCCGCCGAGGCCCTAACCGTCGTCTCCTATGGCGGCCAATACACCGCGAGCCAGGCCAAGGCGCAATACGAGCCCTTCACGGCGAAAACCGGGATTGGCATTCAATCGGTCGACTACAATGGAGGCCTGGCCGAACTGATCGCGCAGGTACGATCGGGAACGGTCAGTTGGGACGTGGTCGACGTCGAGCAGCAAGATCTCGAGCGGGGTTGCGCGGATGGCCTGTTCGTCAAAGTCGATCCGACCAGCCTGCCAGCCGGAAGCGACGGCGCGCCGGCGAAAGCAGACTTCCTTCCGGGGGCGCTGCAACCGTGCGGCGTCGGTTCAGTGGTGTGGTCCAACGTCATCGCCTTCAATCAGACCGCCTTCCCCGGAGCAAAGCCCAAGACACTCGAGGACTTTTTCGACCTCAAGGCCTTTCCCGGCAAGCGCGGCCTGCCTAAACGACCCAACGCCCTGCTCGAATGGGCATTGATGGCCGATGGTGTGGCGGCCAAGGACGTCTATGCGATCTTGAGCACGCCTGAAGGCCTGGATCGCGCCTTCGCCAAACTCGAGACTATCAAGGATCAGGCCGTGTTCTGGGAAACCGGCGCCCAGATGATCCAGCTTCTGGCCGATGGCGAGGTGGCCATTTCGGCGGCCTATAACGGGCGCATTCAAGGGGCGATCACAGACGACAAGAAACCCCTTGCCATCATCTGGGACCGCCAGATCTGGAACGCCGACTATTATGCGATCGTCGCCGGCACCAAAAGACAGGACATTGCCAAAGCCTTCATCGCGTTTGCGACCGGCACGCAACCGCTTGCCATGCAAACACGCTATCTGAGCTACGGCCCTGTGCGTCGTTCGGCACAGGCTCTGGTGGATCCCTCGCTGGCTCCCAGCTTACCCACCGCTCCCGGCAATTTTCAAAGCGCACTCGCCTTCGATGCCAAATGGTGGATGGAGCACGCCGATGCCGTCAATGAGCGCTATGCCGCCTGGCTGTCGCAATGATGATCGCCCGCACCACGCGAACGGGCTGGCTATTGGTCCTACCCCTCTTCGCCTTCATCATCGTTGCCTTCATCGGCCCGATCGCGCTGATGCTCGCCCGCAGCGTCTATGACCCCGAGCTCGCCGAGCTGATGCCGCGAACACGGACGGCCCTGTCGACCTGGAATGGGGATGGCATGCCACCAGCCTCTGCTTTCGACAGCACCCAAGCCGATCTGAGAGCGGCCGTCCAACAGGGCCGTGCGGGACGCCTTGCGCTGCGCCTCAACCGGGAACAGTCTGGCTTTGGTTCGCTGATCGACCGGACCACAACGGCCTTGAGCCTGCAACCGACCGCACGGCTGGCCGACCTTGATCCGCGGTGGGGGGCGCCGGCGATCTGGCAGATCCTCGCCAGCGGGACGCAACCCTTCACCGCATCGCATTTTCTCAACGCGCTCGATCTCAAGATCGCAGCAGGCGGCGGCATCGAATTTCAGGACAAAAGCCGGCGGATCTATGTGGAGCTGTTCGTACGCACACTCAGCGTCGCGGCAATCGTGACGATTTTCTGTGCATTGCTGGGCTATCCTCTCGCCCATGCGATCGCCCGATCCGGACCACGCCTGCGCCTGGTCCTGCTGTTTGTAGTCATGTTGCCGTTCTGGACCTCCCTCCTGGTGCGGGCAACCGCATGGATCGTACTTCTTCAGCGCAGGGGTGTTCTCAACGAAGCCCTCGTGGCCAGCGGGCTCCTTGGCGACAATCAGAGGCTCGCGCTGATGTATAACCTGACCGGCACCGTCATCGTCATGGTGCATGTGTTGCTGCCCTTCTTCGTCCTGCCCCTGTACTCGGTGATGACGGGACTGCCGGGCGCCTATGTTCGAGCTTCCGCAAGCCTGGGCGCGCGCCCCTTCTATACGTTCTGGCGCGTCTACCTGCCCTTGACTTATCCGGGCATTGCATCGGGCTCGGTTCTCGTCTTCGTCCTGTCGCTTGGCTACTACGTCACGCCGGCCCTGGTGGGCGGGCGGACGGGCCAGCTCATTTCCAATCAAATCGCCTTCCACATGCAAAAGAGCTTGAACTGGGGCTTGGCCGCGGCACTCGGCAGCATACTGCTTACCATTGTCGTGGCGATTGCGCTGATCCTGCCCCGCCTGCCCCAACGAGGAGGATTGCGGGCATGAGCCGTCTGGGATCTATCGTCTTTTGGACTTTCTGCGGTGCCATCTGCGCTTTTCTGATCGGACCCGTGCTGGTCGTAATTCCCCTGTCCTTCAATCCCGAGCCCTATTTCTCGTTCACGAGGCAGATGGTCACATTGGATCCGGCTGGCTGGTCGCTGCGCTGGTACCGAGAGATCGCTCTCAATCCGCAATGGCAGTTGGCGTTCCGCAACAGCCTGATCATAGCGGCCATCGTCACGCCCACGGCAACGCTCCTGGGGACGCTGGCAGCCTTCGGCCTGCGGCGCCTGCCGGCCCGGCAAAGGAGCATGGTGGCCATCGTGCTTTCGTCCCCCTTGATCGTTCCCATCATCATCTTCGCGACGGGTAGCTATTTGTTTCTGGCGCCCCTGGGGCTAACGCAATCTTTCACCGGCATCGTCCTCGCCCATACCGCACTGGCAGCACCCTATGTCGTCGTCACCGTCGGAGGCGCTCTGGCGACCTTCGACGAGCGGCTGCTACGTGCGGCTTCCATCCTCGGCTCGCATCCGCTGTCGGCATTTTGCAAGGTGACAGCACCCCTGATGGCTCCGGGCATCATCGCCGGTGCGCTTTTTGCTTTCATCACCTCCTTCGACGAGGCGGTCGTTGCCCTTTTCCTCGCCGGCTATGATCAGAGGACGGTGCCCCTGCAGATGTGGTCGGGCATGCGCGACCAGCTCAGTCCCGCCGTCCTGGCTGCGGCGACGGTGCTGATCGTCGTGGTGGCGACCGCCATGGCCGTGATTGCCATCGTCCGCAGCACCCTCTCGCCCATGAGGGCACGATGACCACCTCACCTTCGCCTCTGCAACTTGATTTTCTGGAGTCGGTATCGCTCATCTTTGCTGGCTATGCATGGGAACGAGCGGATCTGGCCCAATTGACGGCCGTGGCCGGCAGTGGCCTGGTTTCTCCCACCCAGGACCTTCTTCTTGCCTTGCAGACCCTGTCCGACCTCGATTTTGGCGCCGTGGCCATTCCACGGCGTTCCGTCTTCTGCGTTTGCGAGTCCAAATGACAAACGGTTCTGTCCCCTCTTCACTGCGTGCCATGCGCAAGAACATGATGTCCGGCATCGTCCGCCCCATCGATCTTGCGGAAACCTGCTTGCGCCGGGCTCGTCGGTTGCGCCGATGTAGCCATGCTTACATCGCCCTCGCGAACGATACCGCTCTCAGGCACGCCAGGGCGCTGGAGCATTGCGAGCAACCTGGCCCGCTTGCCGGTATTCCCTACGCCTGCAAGGATGTCTTCGATACGATCGATCTGCCGACGACCGCGGGCTCGCGAGCAATGTTGGACTATCACGCACGCGATGACGCCAGCGCTATCCGGCGTCTACGCGAAGCGGGAGCTGTTCTCATCGGCAAAACCAACCTGCACGAATTCAGCTATGGCATCACCGGCGAGAATAGCGTGTTCGGAACACCGCCCAACCCGCATGACGAGAGCTGCATCGCTGGTGGATCGAGCAGCGGGTCAGCGGTCGCGGTTGCGCAAGGAAGCGCGGTTTTCGCGCTGGGAACCGATACAGGCGGATCGGTGCGCGTGCCTGCCGCCTTGTGCGGCCTGGTTGGATTGAAGCCGACAATGGGCCTGATCGACACCCAGGGCGCCATCCCCTTTTGCTGGTCCCTCGATCATATCGGCCTGATTACCCGCTCCTGTATCGACGCATCGGACGTGCTCGAGGTGTTAGCACAAAGGCAAGGAATCGTCCCACAGCCCGCCGAACCATGGGCGACGGCAGGCCGTAGTCATGAGGCCAACGCGCTGAACGGTCTGCGGATTGGCGTTCCACGCCCCTATTTCTTCGACAACGCCGATCCCGAGATCATCACCGCCGTCGATCGGGTGTTGATACGCTGTCAGGATTTGGGCGCGCGTCTCGTCCCTTTGCCTGTGCTCGACATGGACCATGTCCGCACCGCTTCGCTCGCCATTCAGCTCGTGGAAGCTTTCGCCTGGCACAAGCCTCGTTTGAAGACCCACACATCGCTTTATGGCCCGGATGTTCGCGACGGCTTGTTGCAGGGTCAGTTCGTGCTCGCCGAGCACTATGTGCAGGCCCTGCGTTTCATGGAGGCCAAGAGGCTCGAGCTCGATCGCCTGTTTCGCAGCACCGACATCATGATCACGCCGACGACGCCCATCGTGGCCCCACGGTTAGGGGCACGGTCGGTGGTCTTCGGAGAGATCGAAGAACCTGTCGGCAACGCCTTGGCTCGCTTCACTTGCTTGTTCAACCTGACCGGCCATCCGGCCTTGTCTGTCCCCATCGGCCGGCATTCCACAAGGCTACCTATCGGTCTGCAAATGGTTGGCCGTCCGTTTGAGGATAGGAGGCTGCTGTCGATCGGTCATTTGCTCGAAAGGATCGGGGTGGTGCGATGGCGGTCGCCGTCTCTTCGCGATGAGGCATAACGGCCAGACGGCCCGTCACGCCGCTTCTTCCTGCCTTATGACCCAATTGGCCAGATCCGTCAGTTCGGCCGCATAGGCGGCAGCCAACGCGTGGCTTACAAGGTGGGGCAAGGCCTGCGCAAACAGCTGCGAAAACCCAACGAGCTTGTCTATAGCCACCTCGCGATCGCGTCTACGCAATGCCGCGACCAGCTCCGCCAAAGCATGGCGCAGCCTGCTGCCGATGCGCCGACTTTCAAAGGCGCGCAGGCGAATATGATGGGTCTGCTCGCAAAGACGATGGATGCATATTGGAATTGTCTTCTCGCCCGTTGCGCGGCCGAGCGCCTCGAACAACATTTCGGTCTCGCGGGCCAGACTCAAAGCCGTGCCGCGTGTCTTGAACTGGAGAGGTGGTGTCGCCCCATCGGCTTCCCGCCGCGGAGCCAAGCAAAGATCGAGATCGGCTCCTTCAAGACAATACCGAGCGATGACGCAGAGCATCTCGTTGAACTCGACCATGTCCTGAAGGCGTATTTCTCGGGCAAAGAACCCCTTAGCGGGTACGGCGTCAACCAGCCCCTCTGCGTGGAGCCGCATCAACGCCTCTCGGACCGGTGTGTTTGATACTCCCAGAAGTTGGGCAATCACACTGATCGGAAGGTGCTGACCCGGCTTGAAGCGACAATGCAGAGCATGGGTCCTGAGTGTCGAGTAGACGCTGGTTCGGCGTTTGCCCCCGACGACCCCATTCGCCATTGGCGCATGGGGCACGGCAGTCCAGTTATTCATTCACTACAATCCGTCAAACAATGGAATTATCGCGCGGATAGGGGGTGAGCCAATCGTATCCTTCTTGCGTGACGACGATCGAATCTCCAATCCGTCCCCCTCCTTTTCCGGGCAATGTGATGCCGCCATCAACGGCGAAAGTCATGCCTGCTTCGATCAAGGCGCTTTCACCGCGTTTGAGCTCTGGAGCCTCCAGAAGCGAGAGGCCGATGGCGCGTCCGGTTCGATAGCCGGGCTCAAAGCCTGCTTGAGCATAGGCTTCCTCGGCGGCCTGGTTCACCGCTTCACAAGTCACACCTGGGCGGATCGTTCCCAAGGCCGCCTTCTGAGCCTTCACGGCTGCTTCCTGTACATAGAGCTGCTCGTCACTCGCCTGACCGACAAAGAATTGGCGATCGAAGCCGAGTTTGTAATTGCGAAAACGGACCATGCCGCAAAAACAAAGATAGACCGGATCACCGCTCTCCAGCCGGCGGGTAGAGGCCCGACGATGGACCATGCAGGTGTCGCGGCCTGATTGCAGAATCTGCAGATCGTGAATGAGCGGGGACACGAACCGATCGCCCGTCTCTTGAAGCAGGCCAGCTGCCTTGCGCGTGCCAGCCGCCATTGCTGCCAGCGCAATTTCATATTCCGGTACTCCAGGTCCGATCGCTCGCCGGGCGCCTTCCATCATCGCGACGGCAACCTCACCGGCCTGGCGCATGGTTGCGATCTCCTGCGGTGACTTGATCTGGCGCAGGGCGCCGACGACCGGACCGATGTCCTCGAACTGGCTTTGGGCTAGGAAATTCCGCAGCTCAGCAGACACGATATTGGGAATGAAACGTTCCTCCACACCGATGCGCGCTCGGTCGGCATTCGTGAGCAGATCCCTGAGCGGCCGTCGCCATTCCTCGCCACCATCCGTCCAGGGCCGGATGTCTTCGGTCCAACTCATTGAAGCGCACATTTCGGCTTCCATGAGCGGGGTGATTATCGTCGGTGTGGAACCGGGTTTCACGACCAGTATCGTCGGCCGGCCGAACTCCATGCCGAGATAATTCCAATAGCCAGCAAAGTAAGCGATCGCGTCGGGATGGGTCAGGATCGCGGCGTCGATTTTCGCAGCCGCTATCGCCTCGCAAAGGGCGGATACGCGTCGAGCATATGGACTTCTCATTTTTCAACCTGTATGCAGCTTAGGCGATATAGTCATTAAGGATGAAGGTAAATCCATGTCAAGCCCTGAAAATTGCTCACGAAATAGTGAAGGAAAAGGATTGCTGCATACAGCAAAGTGGCCCGGGCCCGTGAAGATCGAATTCGATCGCGGGCGGCACGACCGGGCAAAGATCGGATTCGTGCTGTTGGCCATGGAGCAGACGATCGAGGACGACATGTTTCGTTTGTGTCCTCCTGGCGTGGGCATCCACTTTTCGAGGGCGCCCATGACCAATCGGATCAGCGTCGCCACGCTCGGTGCAATGGCAGTCGGCATCGGGGATGCAGCCACCCATCTGTTACCCGACGAGGATCTCGATGTCGTTTGCTATGCCTGCACATCAGGCAGTGTGGTCATCGGCGAGGAGCGCGTATTCGCCGAACTCAAACGCGGCAAACCCATGGCCAAGACAACATGTTTGATCTCATCGGTGATGCGCGCCCTGAAGACGCTCAGAGCGCGCCGCATCGCGATCGCCACACCATATTTGGCGGAGGTCAATGCAATCGAAAAAGCCTACATGGCCGCGCGAGGCTTCGAGATTGTCAACATGCAAGGACTGAGCATCGAAAATGATGCGGACATGGTCAAGGTTGCGCCCCGCACCATTCTCGAATTCGCCGAATCGGTCGACCATCCACAAGCAGAGGCTGTATTCATCAGCTGCGGAGCCTTGCGCTCCATCGACATCATAACCGAACTGGAGGTAAGGTTGGGCAAACCCGTTATAACCAGTAATCAGGCTATGATGTGGGATTGCCTTCGGCTGGCCGGCGTTACCGACCGTCGTACCGATTGTGGAAGGCTGTTCCAGGATCATTAGGGCGAGCGATGGAGCCTGCAGACAAGAGCGCAGTGACACCTGCCCTTCCCGCCCCGCGGGGGCAGGCTCCGGATATCTACCGCGTCTTGCGAGAGCGCATTTGCCTGTTGCGCTATCCGCCGGGCATGCGACTGAGCGAACACGAACTCGCCATTGAATTCGCTGTCAGCCGCACGCCGATACGCCAGGCTCTTCAACGGCTCGAATATGACGGCTTGACCACCGCCCGCAACGGCGTGGGTACCA
Organism: Labrys sp. 22185; assembly: GCF_052045555.1. Lineage (NCBI taxonomy): Bacteria > Pseudomonadati > Pseudomonadota > Alphaproteobacteria > Hyphomicrobiales > Xanthobacteraceae > Labrys > Labrys sp. 22185. The sequence continues at coordinate 33,101 of NZ_JBQEPH010000035.1, forward strand.
TCGTCACGGGATTGGACGATCTTGCTTTCCAGGAGATCTACCGGTTTCGCCTTCGGCTCAGCGAGATGATCGGAGATTTCCCTGACGAAGGTGAGATTCCGGGCGCGCTTAGTGATGTGAACCTCCTGCGCCAGCGCCTGCAATGTCTCGAGAAAAACCGGGAACTAGAGGTCTTCTGGTCGCTCAATCACGGTCTTCACCATGCGACCAACCGCCTGATCGCAAACAAGGCCCTGCGCGAAACCCATGAGCGCTACTACTTTCAAGCCTCACGGATTTGGTACAGCGTCATTCATTCGTTCCTGAGTGAACAGTTGGAGGACTTTGCCAGCGAACTTGAGGAAACGGCGCGCGCTCTTGCCACCGGCGACGTACGGGCGGTCGGCTATATTCAACGCAATCACATTGCCTTTGGTCTGTTGCGCGTCGAGCACGCGCGCGGAAACTGGTACCCGCAGATCTAGGCGCATTTACATGTTATAAGTGATTCACATCGACGATTGCTTTGCGGATGCTCGGTTCTATGGAACTGAGCAAGATTCTTGGCCAGAATGCACGGCGCATGAGAAAGGCGTTAAGGCTGAATCAGGCAAATTTTGCCGCGCAAGCCAAGCTGAGCCAGCAGCAGATCAGCAAGATCGAGCGAGGCTCTCAGAACGTCACCCTGAAGTCGATCGCAAAACTCGCAAAAGCCTTTGACGTCCCTGATATCGAACTCTTCCTGCCTCCCGACATGGAAGTGCGCAGAAAACACGATGCGAAATGATCGCACCAGTTGCAGAGCGGATCGGCTAAGCTAGGCGCATCGATCCTTGCAAATCAAAAAATCCTGTTTTAATTTGCAAGGATGCTGAATCGTCGCATCCATCCTGTCGTTCGCCAGGCCCTTGGTCGTCAAGCCGCGGTCGCCCTCATCGGCCCCCGACAAGTAGGCAAGACGACACTGGCTCTGGAGATCGCCGAGGAAACCGGCGCCCTCTACCTCGATTTGGAGTTGCGCGCCGACCGGGCCAAGCTAACCGATCCCGCCTTGTTCCTGAAAACCCATGAGGACAAGCTGGTCATTCTCGATGAAATCCATCGTGCCCCCGAGATCTTCCAGGAACTGCGCGGGCTCATTGACCAGGGCCGTCGCCGCGGACATCGCAATGGCCGCTTCCTTCTCCTGGGATCGGCATCGATCGACTTGCTGCGCCAGTCTGACGAAAGCCTGGCCGGTCGCATCGAATATATCGAAATGACGCCGCTCGACGTTTCCGAAGTTGCGGGTTCGCCACCCTCTTCGGCCGCGAACGAGCGGCTATGGCTCCGCGGCGGCTTTCCCGACAGTTTTCTGGCAAGCTCCGATGCTGACAGCCTTGCCTTCAGGCGCAATTTCATCCGCACTTATCTGGAGCGTGACGTCCCGCAATTCGGCCCCCGAATTCCAGCCGTAACCCTAGAGCGCCTGTGGACGATGCTGGCGCACAACCAGGGTGGCTTGCTCAATGCATCCCGGCTTGCCGCAAGCTTGTCGATCAGCGCCCCGACCGTCAGTTCCTATGTCGATCTCCTGGTTGACCTCCTATTGGTTCGCCGGCTGCAACCCTTTCATGCCAATATTGGCAAGCGTCTGGTCAAATCGCCGAAAGTCTATGTCCGCGACAGCGGCATCGTGCATGCCCTGCTCGATATCGAAAACGCCAATGCGCTGGCGGGCCATCCTGTCGCCGGTCTCAGCTGGGAAGGATTTGCCATCGAGAACATTTTGGCAGTGGTTTCCTCGTTCGCGCAACCCAACTTCTACCGAACCTCGGCGGGAGCCGAGATCGACCTGGTTCTCGACGGTCCCAAGGGGCTGATCGCCGTCGAAATCAAGCGCAGCCTGGCGCCCACTATCAGCAAGGGCTTCCATCAGGCGATCGAGGACATTCAACCCGCTCGATCATTCGTGGTTTATGCCGGTGACGAGCGTTTTCCACTCAAGCCTGGGATCGAGGCCATAGGACTACAGCCGCTCCTCGCAGAGTTGTCGGCACTCGGCCGGTAATCGCCAACTGTCAGGATTGTGCAAAGGAAGCGTTCGGCCGCTCCGGTGACGGCAAGAACAGCCAACAAACGACGCTGAGTCCGCAGAGCCAATCGAATCCATTCGACAATATAACTTGCCATCATGCGTTCGGCGCGGGCTGATGAATGCGGATGCATCGTGCAATTTGCTTCAAAATCGCAGGCATCTCAAAGGATCAGGGACAACCTCACCCTATTGGAGCGCTCCCGAACGGATATTGGCAGGTAGGGCGGGGAATGCACGATCGACGGTCGACAGTCTTTCTCGAGCGATGGCGATCCGGGCAGAATTCGATCGATCTGCGCCAGCTTCGCTATATCATCCTGGCGGCCAAGCATCACAGCTTCCGGCGCGCGGCGGCATCGCTAAATATCCAGCCTTCCGCGATCAGCCGCCGTATCCGGGACCTTGAATTTCGTCTTGGGACAGCGCTTTTCATACGATCATCCACCGGTGTCGAGATTACCAAGCAGGGCCGCGAATTTCTCGAACGCGCCCAATCCGTGTTGGAGGAGCTGGACGCTGCCACGATGGCGATCTCGACAGAAGCCTGTGAGACATTGCGCATCGGCATATCTCCAGCCACCAATCCACGGCTGCTTCATATCTTGCTGGACACGCTCGGATCCCAATATCCGGCAATCCAAGAGGCCCTGTTCGAAAGCGAGGAAGAAGAGAATATGGCGTTAGTGCTCCGCGGCCGACTGGATGTCGCAATCGCCGCGGCCAAGAGCCCCCCGTCGCACTACCAATCGATACCTCTGTGGCACGAGGACGTCTTCGTCATCGTGCCTGCAGACCATCGCCTGGCGACTCTCCCTTCGATCGGCATTGCTGATCTCCTCCAGTATTCCCTTTCGATTAGCAAGGACGAGCCGGCCAGTCAGATCATCGACGCTCTGCGATGGCGCGATAGGGAGGCGGCCACGCCTATACCAATAGAGGTTTGTGACCAGGGTCGGCTTGCCCTCTTGAGCCAGATAGCGCTGGGGCGACGCCTTGGTCTGTGCGGTGAGGCGGCCACCGCTATGTCGTTTCCGGGGTTGACGTTTCGCCCGATCGCAAAGCTCTTCTGCCCACTGACCTTCAGTGCGATCTGTCTGTCCGATAACAACAAGCCTGCCTTGCGCAACTTTCTCCAGATCGCCCGATCACTCACGTTCGTGCGGCAGGCTTCCTACGGCCGACCTCCGCTCGCGCCACCTGGTTGCTTCGATGCCGGCACCCACGGCAGGACATAGTCGCATTGGTTGTCGCCGAGCCTACATAGACCCAGGCTTGCCCGCACTTCTGGCCTTGGCAAATCCGCGATCGGTTGCCATGAACCGTTCCAGCATGGGGACGATCAGCCTGATTGCGTCCGGAGGCTTGCCAGCGCTCTCACGACCCAGGATTTCGGCATAGGCAACAAGATCGCGATGAAGGCCGGCCGGAAGATCCAGCGTCACCTTCACCGGTTTGTCGTCGGCGATCGGTCCGAGTTTCAGCTTGGTCATGGTCATCCTCTGTAGGGTTCGAAGACGAGGTCGCGTGTGACGATGACGCGCACCGGGAACCCCGGGCGAATGGTCAGCGTCGGCGCAACGTTGAGCTGGCGTCGGATGATCTGCTGTCCAGCCTCGTTGATGGTGTCCTGCGTGCCATTGCGGATCGCGCGCAAAAGCCGGTTCTGATCATCGACGGCCAGTTCAGCCCCGACCGCGAGCAGCGTCGATAGCCCCGCCGCCTTGGCGAGGTCCCACCAGTGGTAATCGACACCATCCTCAAGGCCGGCATAGCCTTGCGTATCGGCACCAGGCTGGCGTTCCAGGACGATAGAGCGACCGTTCGGCAGGATGAGCCGGTTCCAAACGAGCAACACCCGGCGCTGGCCAAACTGCACGTTGTTGTCATATTGGCCGATGATCCGGGTTCCCTGCGGCACGAGCAGGATGCGGCCTGTCGGGCTGTCATAGATGTTTTCCGTGACCTGCGCTGTGATCTGACCAGGCAGATCCGAGCGGATCCCGGTGATGAGCGCGGCCGGGATGACAGCGCCGGCCTGCAGCACATAGGGCGATGCCGGAGGTGTGACGCGATCGGGCGCAAAGGTGCGCCGATCAGCGGCCGCATTGAGGAAAGCCAGTTGCTTGTCCTGCGCGGTTGGGGTACCGCCCTGACCGGCGAGATCAAGCCCTGCAATACCGGGCGTCGGCCCGCCTGCCATCCCTGCCGCCGCCGATCCCGCCCGTGCTTGGAAGAAGACGGTGCTGGTGCGGGCCGCCTCTTCCTCGGCCCGCCGCCGCTGCTCAGCCTCATCGATGCCCGGCGTGGGAACGATCGGCGACGCGACAGGTTGGCCCTTGTTCTGCGCGTCCAGGATCGGACGGCCGAGATCACCAGGTAGCGCCGGCCCGAGGATCGGGCCTGTATAGTCACGCGGCAGACCAGCAAGGCCATCGGCAGGCTGCCGGTTGGCGGTGGAATAGAGCTCTTCTCCGGCCGATCCGCCGCCGGGTCCTTGAAGAGCATAGATCAGCGCCCCGCCGATACCGAGCGAGGCGACGACACCCATGCCGACCAGCACCTTGCGCGACAGCCGGGTGACGCGCGGTGGCTCGGCACGCAGACGCATGGCCGCGGCATTGTCGTTCTCGGTCATGATGAAGGCCTCGCATCGGTGCGCACGATCCTGACGGTCTGCTGGCGATCGCCGCTGCCAAGACGCAGTTCGGCGGCGCCGAACAGGCGATCGACGATCAGGATGTGCCGGTAGGTGCGGCTGTTGACGATCTGGGCCTCGCCATCCGAGCCGATGACGAAGAGGGGCGGCATTTCGCCTTGTACGATACCGCGTGGGAATTCGACATAGACATGCCGGCCATCATCATAGACGGCAAGGGGCTTCCAGGGCGGATTGTCGCCGGTGAGGCCATAGCGGTAATTGCGCGCTGCAACCGCAGGGATCGCCGGAACGGGTGGCACCGCCTGGCGCTGTCCATCGGCTGATCGGGGATAGGCCCAGGAAACCGCCGGCATATAGGGCTTTTCGCCCGAGCGGAGCTCCAGCATATAGGTACGGCGGTCGGTGGTGATGACGAGATTGGTGACGATACCCGTGCGGCTGGGCTTCACCAGGACATGGACGCGTCGCGTCACGCCCGATCCGCTCTCGGTGTCACCGATGATCCAGCGGGCGGTGTCGCCGGCGGCGATCGGTCCCGCGCCGGTCAGGCTCTCGCCAGGCTCGAGCGCAATATCGCTGATCTGGCCGGGGGCGGCATAGACCTGATAGAGCGCGCCTTCCGACCAGGGATAAACCTGGATGGCGTTGTAATAGCCTTCGCGACGCGGCTGGACGCGAGCGGCGGCGTTGGCATTCTCGACACGAGCGGTCGGCACCGTCGTAGCCGCCCCGCCGCGACCCGGTGACCAGGCCGGGGGAGTGTGTAACGGTCGCGCCCGGTCGCCGATGGCTGCGGGCGGCACGGTCGGAAGCGGCGGCACGTCCCTGTCATAGCGGATCTCAGGGGGCTTTTGCGGCGTCGCGCAGCCTGCCAACATGGCGCCGGAGAACAGAACGACCGCTATTGCGGATTTGCGGAAAATCGTATTGCCGTCTTTATGGGTGCTTAGCCAGCTCATTGGCTCATCTCTCGCGACCAGTTGATGGCATTGACGTAGATCCCGAGTGGATTGGCCTTGAGGCGGTCGGCATCGCGTGGCGGCTGGACGGCGATGGTCAGGATCGCGGTCCAGCGTTCGGTCGCCGACAGCTTACCGTCCTCATAGCGGCGCTCCATCCAGGCAACACGGAAGGAATCCGGTGAGGCGCGGATGACCGACGACGCCTCGACGGCGATCTGCTGCTTGCCGACCTTGGTGAAAGGATCGTTGGCGCGGGCATAGTCGTTGAGTACCCCGGCGCCGCGATCCGTCGTCCATTCATAGGCGCGTAGCCAGTTCTGGCGCACGATGACCGGATCGGCGGGAATGGAACGAACCTGCTCGATAAAACGAGCAAGATGCCAGGCAATCTGCGGATCGGTCGGGCGATAGTCGGCCACAGCGGGCGCAACCGCCTGCGCCTGGCCGAGCTTATCGACCTGGACTACCCATGGCACGACCGTGCCGTTGGCCGATTGCCAGATCAGCGAAGCGGCGAAACCTGTCGACAGGGCCAACGAACCGAAGGCCATGTAGCGCCAGTTCCTGGCCTGCAGCCGGGCCGAACCGATACGCTCGTCCCAGACCTGCGCGGCCTTCTGGTAGGGGGTCGCGGGCTCAGGAGTTTTGCCGTAATGCGCGGTATGTCGCCGGAAAAGATTCATGAGCGGTCACTTTCGGAGAGATTGACGGAAGAGCCGGTGCCATGGCCGTCGCCGGAACGAATGGCATGGGCGGCCGTCTGGACTGCATGGCCCGTGTGGATGGATCGGCGAAGACGCTGCGCCCGGCCTGGTGCTGCATCCACGGGCCGGGCCTGTCCGGGCGATGGCTCCGTCGCCTCGCCAATCGTCCCCTTGGTCGAGGAACCGCCAGTCGCGGAGAAGCCGGATTTTATGCCTTCGGCAAAGCTGGATTTCCCAGCCGCAACAGCCCTGCGAAGAGGGGAAACCATGGTGCTGCCGGCAGCCCCTGCCGCTGCCCGTCCCACACCACTGAGACCGGAGGCGATGCCAGCCGTGCCAGACTTTCCCAAGGCGCCCAGGGAATAGGCTGAGCTCGCAGAGCCGGCTGCGGTCGCGCCGGCGCGGATGGCAGAGGCACCGCCAGCCAGCGCCGCAGCCCCTCCCCTTGCGGCCAACATGGCGCCACCGCCAACGGCGAGGGCGGCCCCACCGGCAACGAGCCCCGTACCGACGGCTGCGCCAGCGCCAAGCTGCGGTCCACCGGAGACCAGGCCATTAGCGATGCCGGGACCGAAAATGCCAAGGCCGAGGAGCGACAACGCGGCGAGGACGACAGCCATGGCGTCGTCAATGGTCGGCGTCTGCCCGCCAAAGCCGCGGGTGAACTCATCGAACAGGGTCGAGCCGATGCCGATGACGACAGCGAGCACCAGGACCTTGATGCCAGAGGAGATCACATTGCCGAGCACACGCTCGGCCATGAAGGCGGTCTTGCCGAACAGGCCAAAGGGAATCAGCACGAAGCCGGCCAGCGTGGCGAGCTTGAATTCGATCAATGTGACGAAGAGCTGGATCGCCAGGATGAAGAAAGCGAGGATCACCAAGGCCCAGGCAAAGAGCAGGCAGGCGATCTGGATGAAGTTCTCGAAGAACGCCACCCAGCCCATGAGGTCGGAGATGGATTCGAGCAGGGGGCGAGCGGCGTCGAGGCCGGTTTGCGCGACCTTGCCGGGCCGCATCAAATCGGCCGTCGAAAAGCCTGTGCCACTGGCCTTGAGGCCGAGGCCTGCGAAGCTGTCGAAGACGATCTTGGCCAGATTGTTCCAATTGGAGATGAGATAGGCAAAGGCGCCGACGAACAGCGTCTTTTTCACCAGCCTGGCGATGATGTCCTCATCCGCACCCCAGCTCCAGAAAAGCGCCGCCAGCGTCACGTCTATGACGATCAGTGTGGATGCAATGAAGCCGACTTCGCCACCGAGCAGCCCGAAGCCGGAGTCGATATAGCGGGTGAACACCCCGAGGAAATTGTCGATGACGCCGCTGCCCCCCATGCGTCACCGTCCTTCGCTGGATGGCGGCGCGAACGGCTCCGATGTCCGGCCAAGGAAGCGATCGCGGGTCTGGCCCCATACACGCAAGCACTCGGCATCCTCGACCGCCTTTTGTCCAAGCTGCTGGCAACGGCGCTGGCCTTCACGCAGCAGATCGCCGTCGGATGGGATCAGGCGCACAGGCGAACTCAGCGGCCTTTCCTGCCTATCGGTCAACTCAATCACCGTCACCGTCAGGGCGACAGCGACGAACACGATCGCGCCCAGGCGCGCAAACGTCTTGCCGTCCATGGCGATGTTCCCCACCTCAGTTGCCGCTGTTGAACATCCGGGCATTGCCCGGTTGATAGGCCGAGCCTGGCGCGAGGAAGCGACGACGCTGCTCGCGCCCCTGTTCGGCCGCGGCAGCACGCTCCGCATCGGTCAGTGCGCTTGCCCGACCATTGGCAGCGAGCAGCGCGAGCAGATCCGACAACTGCTGGGATTGCAGAGCCAGAATCTGATTGCCGGCTTGGGTTGCCTGCAGCGCACCGGTCGCGCCCTGGCTCTGGCTGACCAGGGTCGACATCTGCGTCCGGTTCGCATCGATATTGCCGACGACACCGGCCTGTACCCGCATGGCGTCCTGGAGGCCGCCAACCGTGTTCTGCCAGCGCGAGCGGGCGTCGGCGACGAGTTGCCGGTCGCTCGCAGACAGCGGGATATTCGCGTATTTTTGGCTGAAGATCTGGTTGACCTTCTGGACATCGAAGGCAATGTTCTGCGCTTGGCCGAGAAGTTGCTGGGTCCTCTGGACTGACTGCTGGATCTGCTGAAGCGAGGAGAACGGCAGGCTGGTAAGATTGCGGGCCTGATTGATCAGCATCTGTGCCTGGTTCTGCAGGCCGGTGATCTGATTGGTAATCTGCTGCAGGGAGCGCGCCGCCGTCAGCACGTTTTGCGTGTAGTTCGATGGATCGAACACAATATCCGCGCAAGCCGGCGGCGCCATGACCGGCGCCAATACCAGTGGCGCAGAGAACAAGGTCGCCGCCAGAACGGCAGCGTGCGGTCGGAGATGGAGAGTTCTCATGAGTGAGCCTCCTGTTCGACTTGGGGAATGGGGAGGTGGAGTGTCGGAATGAGATCAACCGCCCAGCCGGCATTGCGGGCCTCGAGCCAGGCTTTGAGAAAGCACTCGCGGCCGTGGTCGGCGAATAGCTTGGCAATGAGCGTCTGATCGGATTTGGAGGATGTTGCGCACAACGCGAGGCCCACCTCTGAAAGGCCGAGCTCGAAGAGACGATTGCCGCGCCGCGACTGGCAGTAGTAATCGCGCTTGGGTGTTGCTCGCGCTAGGATCTCGATCTGCCGGTCATTCAGCCCGAACCGGCGATAGATCGCCGTGATCTGCGGCTCGATCGCGCGCTCGTTCGGCAGGAGAAGCCGGGTCGGGCAGCTTTCGATGATGGCCGGCGCGATCGCCGAATTGTCGATGTCGGACAGTGACTGCGTTGCGAAGATGACGCTGGCGTTCTTCTTGCGCAGCGTCTTCAGCCATTCGCGAAGCTGGCCGGCAAACCCCTCATCGTCCAGCGCCAGCCAGCCCTCGTCGATGATGAGCAAGGTGGGCCGCCCATCGAGCCGGTCGCCGATACGATGAAACAGATAAGACAGCACTGCGGGTGCCGCTCCCGTGCCGACCAAGCCCTCGATCTCGAAGGCTTGCACATCGGCGATGCCGAGATGTTCGGCTTCGGCATCAAGCAGCCGGCCATAGGGGCCGCCGACGTAATAGGGTCGGAGCGCCTGCTTGATGCTGTTGGACTGGAGCAGGACCGCCAGGCCCGTGATGGTACGCTCTTCGATGGGGGCCGAGGCGAGCGAGGTCAGTGCGGTCCAGATATGATCCTTGACCTCCGGCGTTACGGGTACACCTTCGCGCGCCAGGATCGCGGCGAGCCAGTCAGCCGCCCAGGCGCGTTCATAGGTATCATGGATGCGACCCAGCGGCTGAAGCGCGACGGAGGCATCGGCCCCTTCCGTCAAGCCGCCGCCGAGATCATGCCAATCGCCGCCCATGGCGAGTGTCGCTGCCCGGATGGACCCGCCGAAATCGAAGGCGAAGACCTGGGATCGTTCGTAGCGGCGAAACTGCAGGGCCATCAGAGCGAGCAATACGGATTTGCCGGCACCGGTCGGGCCGACAACGAGCGTATGGCCGACATCGCCGACATGAAGGGAGAGCCGGAACGGGGTCGAGCCTTCCGTTCTGCCGTAAAGCAGCGGGGGCGCATCGAAATGCTCGTCCCGTTCCGGCCCCGCCCACACGGCGCTGAGGGGGATCATGTGGGCGAGATTGAGCGTCGAGATCGGCGGCTGGCGGACATTGGCATAAGCGTGTCCGGGCAAGGAGCCGAGCCAGGCGTCGACGGCATTGACGGTCTCGATCATGGCCGTGAAGTCGCGGCCCTGGATGACCTTCTCGACCAGGCGGAGCTTTTCGTCGGCAAGGCGGGGGTCGCCATCCCAGACCGCGATCGTGGCTGTGACATAAGCCATGCCGGCAAGGTCTTGTCCGAGTTCCTGCAAGGCGAGGTCGGCATCACCAGCCTTGTTCGCCGCATCCGTGTCCACGAGCACGGATGCCTCGTTGGTCATGACCTCCTTGAGGATCGCGGCGATGGACTTGCGCTTGGCAAACCATTGCCGCCTGATCCTGGTCAGCAACCTCGTGGCATCGGTCTTGTCGAGCAGGATGGCACGGGTCGACCAGCGATAGGGAAAAGCCAGTCGGTTGAGGTCGTCGAGCAGGCCTGGTGTGGTCGCGGTCGGAAAACCGATGATCGTGAGGATGCGCAAATGCTGGTCGCCAAGGCAGGGCTCAAGCCCACAGGTCAGCGGCTGATCGGCCAGCAATGCGTCGAGATAGATCGGCGTTTCGGGGGCACGGACGCGATGGCGCTTGGTGGACACGCACGAATGCAGATAGGTCAGCGCCTCAGTGTCATCGAGCCAGGCGCATTCCGGCATGAAGCCATCGAGCAGGGCTAGAATGCGATCGGTGCGGTCGGTAAAGCCGCGCAAGGTCTCAGACGGATCCACCCCGGCGCGTTCCTTGCCCTCATAGAGCCATGTCTCGGCGCGTGCCGCCTCCTCGGCCGGTGGCAGATAGAGCAGAGTGAGGAAATAGCTCGAGATGAAATGGACGCCCTGCTCCTCGAAATCAGCCTTGCGCTCGGCATCGACAAGGCCGGAGGCCGGATCGGGAAATACGCTGTCGGGATAGGTCGCTGCTTCATGCCGCTGCGCTTCGACGAAGATGCTCCAGCCTGAGCCGAGGCGACGGAAGGCGTTGTTGATGCGACTTGCCACACCGACCAGTTCAGCTGCAACGGCAGAGTCCAGATCTGGACCGCGAAAGCGTGCGGTGCGCTGAAACGAGCCATCCTTGTTGAGCACGATGCCCTCGGCGACGAGCGCGGCCCAGGGCAGATAGTCGGCCAGGCGCGCGGCGGAGCGGCGATATTCGGCAAGGTTCATCATGACGGCATCCCTCACACCGACAGATGACCGGGAATGCGCAGATGCCGGCGCCCTACCTCGACGAAGAGCGGATCGCGCTTTGCGGCCCAGACCGCCGCAAAATGCCCGACGGCCCAGATGACGAGCCCCACCAGCCACAGACGCAGGCCAAGGCCGACGGCTCCGGCCAATGTGCCGTTCACGATGGCGATGGCGCGCGGTGCACCACCAAGCAGGATGTGCTCAGTCAGCGCACGATGAACCGGGACCGTGAACCCGGGTACGGCATCGAGCTGTTCAAAAGCCATCGCCATCAAACCAGTGCTCCACCGCCGAAGGAGAAGAAGGACAGGAAGAAGCTCGAGGCTGCGAAGGCAATGCTGAGACCAAACACGATCTGGATCAGGCGGCGAAAACCGCCTGAAGTATCGCCGAAGGCAAGCGCGAGGCCGGTTGCGATGATGATGATGACGGCAACGATCTTGGCGACCGGCCCCTCAATCGACTGCAGGATTTTTTGAAGTGGCTGTTCCCATGGCATCGACGAGCCGGAGGCATGGGCGGCGGAAACGAGGGCAAGATTGACATAGGTGAAGGCTGCAACAGTCGCGACCGTGTGGCGGACGCGCATGGCAGTGGCGCGGATCATGAGAAATCTCCAGTGTTCGAGGTGTCCTGCTTGATGCGGTAATCGCCGTCCGGGCCGAGGCCTTCGACGAAAGCGAGTTCGGTCAATCGCCTTGCAGCGCCGCGGCCGGACAAGACGGCGACGAGATCGATGGTCTCGGCGATCAGGGCACGGGGAACGGTGACGACCGCCTCCTGAATGAGCTGTTCGAGCCGGCGCAATGCGCCGATGCCGGATCCGGCATGGATGGTGCCGATGCCGCCCGGATGGCCTGTGCCCCAGGCTTTCAGGAGATCGAGGGCTTCCGCACCACGAACCTCGCCAATGGGGATGCGGTCTGGCCGCAGGCGCAGCGATGAGCGCACGAGATCGGACAAAGTGGCAACGCCGTCCTTGGTGCGCATGGCAACCAGATTGGGCGCCGCGCATTGCAGCTCGCGCGTGTCCTCGATGATGACGACACGATCGGTGCTGTTCGCGACTTCGGCGAGCAAGGCGTTGGTGAGCGTGGTCTTGCCCGTCGAGGTCCCGCCTGCAACCAGGATATTGGCGCGCGATACAACAGCCGCGCGCAAGGTCGCTGCCTGACGGGCAGTCATGATGCCGGCGGTCACATAGTCGGCAAGGGTGAAGACGGCGACCGCGGGCTTGCGGATGGCAAAGGTCGGCGCCGCGACAACGGGAGGAAGCAAGCCTTCGAAGCGCTCGCCAGTCTCGGGGAGTTCAGCGGAGACGCGCGGTGCGCGCGCATGAACTTCCGCACCGACGTGATGGGCGACCAGGCGCACGATGCGCTCGCCATCGGCGGCCGATAATGTCTTGCCCGTATCGGCCAATCCTTCAGAAAGACGATCAACCCAGATGCGGCCGTCGGGGTTCAGCATCACCTCGACGACGGCGGGCTCTTCCAGGAAGCGAGCGATGGCCGGACCGAGCGCGGTGCGCAACATGCGCGCGCCGCGCTGGATCGCCTCCGGCCTGAGATGGGTGGATGCCATGTCGTCCCCGTTTCCGCGGGGAGGCGACAGATCGTTCCCCGAACGGGGACGATTAAAAGAGCCCTGAATTAGGTTGATTCAACAACTATCTGGGCCGGTGCGGGGATCGATGGCCATCGGCGGTAAATAGGAGGGGTAGACATCTAAACGGGGTCCGCATCACCTAAGGCATCGGCTTGTGCTTTGTTTCGTCGTGGCGAGCCATATGATTGATGGGGTAACGATTGGCAGCCAGAACAAAGACGCGCGATCATACGTAAGGTTCGAATTACGCGGGAAATCGCAACCCCCAGCGTTGCGAAAATGCCTCGAGCTGAGAGGCGGCGCTATGCTTTAAGTTTTGGAAATCGCGGCGATACTCCTCGTCGCGTCGAACATACTGCCAGGCAAAACTGGCGGCGGAAACACCGTCCATGTGCCGATAGGCTACGGACGAACGCCAACCGATACGCAACATCATATCACCTCTTGCTTTGAGCCGGCGAAGGGCGGCCACTGACAGGAGGTTTGTCGACCCGCGATCACTTTTGAAGGCTGGATGTTGCGATACCTTGATCGGGAATCGCGATCACTGGAACCTTCTCTTGAGGTGTTGCAGTGTCTCGCCAGAGCTCGGATCAAGAGACTTGTGGCCGGCGCACCGGATTGATCGCGGCAATTCTCGGCGATTACTCCATGCCGAACAAATCGTCCGGCGTCTCGCCATACCGGGCGAGAATCTCAGCTTCATCAAAGTGGCCCGAGCCCGGATTGCCGCGACGCGAGAAGGCAATGGCACCGACAATCTCATCGTCGCCCCGCCAATGGCCAATGATGGCTGCAGCCTGAGCACGGGCGATGTCCCTTGAGGTCGTCTCCTCGCCATCGAGAGCCAACAACGCACCGTCCTGTGTGCGGGAGAAAGGCAAGACGACGTAGTATGTGAGGCAGGACATGCTCACACGACCCTCAGATTCCCGGCCTTGGCATTGCCTGTCTTGCGATCAGCCACAAATTCATAAGTGATCTTTTGTTCTTCGTGGACATGATCGAGGCCTGCCTTTTCAATCTCGCTGATATGAAGGAAGACATCGTCGCTCCCCTCATCTTGCTTGATGAAGCCGTACCCCCTTCGCACAGTTGAACCATTTGACGGTACCAGTCGGCATCCAAGCGTCCCTCCGCAAACGAGACAGCCGAACGCTAACGTGAAAGGCATAGTAAGCCAACCTTCGATTTCGGGTTGGGCAGGATCCAGAACCATCTTAATCTTGCTAGCCTCGTCCCAGGTGGCCTGGCGTAACTCTTCTGAGGTTGGGCCGGAATCATGAGATTTGCTGATTGATGCAAATAATGTGCCACGCGGAAAGTCGAGTGAACTCAATGATTATTCTACATCACTGACAATCGGTGCTAAACAAGCTCGGTCAGCTCTTCGTTTCACCACTGGAGGCGCTGGCAAGGTCCGGCCGGTGCCATTCATTCGTCCAACCGGCCGGACCACTTAGCACTCGCGGATAAATTTGGACATTCGGGACACAACGCTCCAGCGTTGGATGGCGAAGCACGCGGGCCCCTTGGTCGGGCAAACGGATCGATCACTTTGATGATCGTGTCGTCCTCGCTTCCGTATTTGCAGGCCGAAGCCACCCCATCGGGAAAAGCGCCAGAAAGAGGGAGCGGGAAGGGAGAGGCTGCAGCCTTTGCCTTCGCAAGGACCATACAGGCGCTCGATGCGCCTTTATGGGCTTTGTGGCGCAGAAAGAGAAATAGGCGGGACGTGTGCCTGTCTCCCAAAACTCGGAATGGCAGGGCTGCGGCCGGCGCTTTGTCCGCGGGGGCGAGGAAGGCGCTCAAGTAGCCTTTGGCCTCGTTGGCGGCGAGGGCCGAACGGGCTTGGCGCAAAGCGTTCCAGATTGCCTCGCGCTCGGCCAGCTCGCAGCAAGCATTGTATTCAGCACGCAGTTCTTCGATGTGGTGTTCGAGGGTGATGTCGTGGGTCATGCTGTCCTCCTTGGTCTCGACGACGGGCGGCGGGCACTGCCGAGCGAAGACTGGGTCAAGGATCGCGTAGCGACCGGAAACGCCGGCGAACGGTACCCCCGAAATTCGCCAGAATTTGGGGGGGGGGCCGTTCGTTCTTGAGGCGGGCTGAGCTGGCTGTAGAATGGGAATTCAGAGAGAAAAAGTGGCTCAACCGATCCGCTGCGCAATTGCCTGAATCGGGGATCGATCCCCGGTTCAGGCAACCATGCCGGCAGGGCATCTTTGATGGCCTGACCTTGGACCGCAACGGCCCCGAATACCGGCACAGTTCATCCTGCCGACGACGGGCCAGTGCGCCGTTCCGGTGCAACGAAAGATCCCGGCGGCTTGCGCCGCCGAGATTTTGGTATCCGGTTCAGAAAGGGATTTCCGAGTCCTCGTCCTGCTAATCGTCACCGCTCTCGGTCTGCTTGACTCGGTTCAGGAAGTCGACCGTTTCGGCGATGATCTCGCAGCTATAGCGATCGACGCCTTCTTGATCCGTCCACTTGGTGTAGTGGATCCGGCCGCGAACCAGGATCTTCATGCCCACCTCGCAATATTGCTGGATCGTCTTGCCGAGGCCGTTGAAGGCGGTGATGCGGTGCCATTCGGTATCCTGGACCCGCTGGCCCTTGTCGTCCCGTACAACCCGGCCTTCCGAATAGCGGGGACGGGAGGTGGCGAGGGTGAAATGGGTGATGTTGGTACCACCGTTGGTGGTGCGGGTTTCGGGAGCCTGACCGATGTTGCCGGCGAGAATGACGATGTTCTGCATGGTGTTTCTCCGTTGCTTCCCGGAGGGGCCATTCCCTCCGATGAGACGCGGCCAAGGTCGTCGGGAAACGCCTGCAACTGCCTGCATGCAGGCAGCTCGCCCCCAAGGCCCGGAGTGGTGCGGACAGGCGCTTTGCGCCAACACGGTCTGGAGCTGCGGGGGTTGCCGACGGAAACAGAACGGACTTAGGGGATCGATCAGTCGGAGGGATTGGCGCCACCGGAAGCGGGGAAGAAGAGCACACCTGAACCATCGTCCTTGCCTGCATGGCCCTTCACCAGGCTTGATGACGCCACACATCGGTGCAGCTCTTCCATGCTTCCTCATCCGCCATGGTATCCCCCTCGGCAGACTGCGCCATTCGGGACGAACACCTCGACCTGGGTCCACGCCGACGAACAGCGCTGCACCACCGCTTTCAGGGCCATTCAGGCGCGATCCTCGCAATGTGGAAGACAAGACCTAAAGAACCTGCAACCGGCGCCGAACTCACGACACTAGGGGATGGATTGGCACTGAAGCGATAGCCCATCTCCATGCGGATCATCCGGCCGATTGCAGCCTGTCGTTGGCCGGGCTAGGTGAACCGAGAGCGGTGACGATCGGCATTGGGCCCCGCTATCTCTTTGAGAATGCGGAGCCAGGAATCTGGCAGTGCGCTATGGGGATTGATCGCGAAACACCCTGCCCATGAAAGCAATCCCTTGAAATTCCATTCTTGATTCCACATCATTCGAACAATTGTTTGGGAAAGGCTGGCCGTGCGACCGTCCGTCATGCTCGACATGAAGCGAAGTGCAGTGCGTGAAGCGGCAGGCCGCTTTCGCGCGACGAACCCGCGCATCTTCGGTTCAGTCCTGCACGGCACCGACAAGGACGGTAGCGACATCGATCTCCTGGTCGACGCACTGCCCGGCGCGACATTGTTCGATCTCGGCGGATTGCAGGACGAACTAGAAACGCTGCTTGGTGTCCATGTCGACCTGCTCACGCCGGCCGACCTGCCCTCCAGGATCCGAGCCAAGGTGCTGGCGGAAGCATTGCCGGTATGAGCGAGAACCGGTTATCCGACTATCTCGACCATATGCAGCAAGCCGCCACCGAGGCGTGCGGCTTCGTGGAAGGCCAGACCAAGGACGACTTTCTGGCGGACAAGCGTACCCAGCGGGCTGTGGTCATGAGCCTCGTCATCATCGGCGAAGCCGCCACCAAAGCCATGGATCGCTATGCCGCCTTCATCGCGGCCCATCCCGGGTTGCCGTGGCGCAGCATGCGCGGCATGCGCAACCGTATTGCCCATGGCTATTTCGACATCAATCTCGACGTGGTGTGGGATACCGTGCAGGTGGCGCTGCCGGACTTGCTCAGGCAACTGCTTGCCGTGCGCCAGGACGCCGAAGACCACAGTGACAGTGCGACGAAACCGTAACGATCGACACGATCGGCGCTGCGGAAAGCGTGCGCCACTACAAAACCAGAAGCGTGGGCAGCCCAGCCGGCAGATGGGATCCGCGAGACTGCGGATCCCCTCGCAAGGCTTCGGCTAAGCGCTACCCTCTATTTTCATGACGGGGATGCCGAGTTTTCGGGCCTTGTCGCCGAGATTTTCCTGGATGCCAGTACCAGGAAAGAGCAGCACACCGATCGGCAAGCTTTCCAGCATGGCATCGTTGCGCTTGAAGGGCGCGGATTTGCCGTGCCTGGCCCAATCTGGCTTGAAGGCAATCTGCTTGATCTTGCGAGTGTCTGCCCATTTGGCGGCAATGAGTTCGGCGCCGCGGGGCGAACCGCCATGCAGTAGCACCATGTCCGGATGCCTGGCATGGACCCGGTCGAGCCTGTCCCAGATCAGGCGATGATCGTCGAAGTCCAGGCCACCGGTCAGGGCGACCTTAGGGCCGGCCGGCAACATTACCTCGGCCTCGACCCTGCGGAGCGCGTTGAGAAAATCCCGGCTGTCTATCATCGCGGCCGTCAAACTGCGATGGTTGACCATGGAGCCGGTGCGTGGCCGCCAGGTGGAGCCGATGTGGTGCTCGAACTGCTCGGCCGCGACATCGCGGAAGAGCTCCATACCGTTGCGCCGCTCGATGAGGGTCTGGCCCTCGGCGGTCAGGCGCTCGAGCTCGACGGACTTCACCTCACTGCCGTCCTGCTCGCTCTGCAAGCGGCGTTGCGCCAGCTCATTGTCGTCCAGTTCGCGTTCGATACGGCCGGTGGCGCGATGGAACAGGTTGACGGTCGACCAGAGCAATTCGTCGAGGTCCGGTTCGAGGCGGGTGTCGCCGAGCGTGGCAATCAGGGCATCGAAGATGTCGGTGACAGCGCCGGCAATCGTATTGCCCTCTGGTAGCGGCCTGGGATCGGGCTCGTCCTGAAACGGATGCCAGCCATAGAGTTGGAGGGTAGTGAGGACATGATCGGTGGGGGATGTCGTGTGGATCGGCTCGAAACCGGCATCGGCGTCGTCGTACATCATCGGATGCTTCCTTCATCGGAAGCCGCGCCCATCGCGGCCTTCACAGGCGTCGAAAGCCCACAGACTGGACGGGTTGGCAGCCCTCGCGCCCAGACGAGGGCCTCGATGGCCAAACCCGGCTATTTTGTCTCGCGCTGCAAAGGCCGGCATGCCGGCCGGCGGAAAATAGCCGGAGAGCGGCCATTGCCCACACGGCCCCTCTATGGGCCGATCGCCCTCTCCAGAAGGCCGTGGACGCGGGCTCTCATTCGGAAGCATCCAACGATAAGCGGAGACCACGGGTGGAGAGCGTCAAGCAGTTCCCTCCCCTGCCGGCTCCCTTACCCCGCCATGAAGCGTGCAACATCCTCCGGGCGAAGCTGATCCTGCAAGATCTGCCGAAGAGCCTCGGCACCGGCTGTGCACAGATCCTCGTTGAAGTCCCCCCGCTCTGGCGACAGGTCTATCGCCTCAATGCCAACATCCGATGCCCTGCCGATCAGGTAATCGCGTGCGCTGTCCCCAGCCGGATCGCGATCCCTGAGCACATAGAGCCTGCGCAACATTGGCGGGAACAGGATGGCAGCCAGATGCCCGGCCGAGAGGGCCGCCAGCATCGGCATGTCGGGCAGTGCCATACGGGCAGATAGCACGGTCTCAATGCCCTCGCCGGCGATGAGTACATCGTCGGCAATCCCGAAGCGGACGCCATACCCGAGGAGGTCGCCCATCGCGCGCCGCGGTGTCTCGACGGGTGCCTTGTCCAAACCGTCGCGCGCGAGCCAGGTACGATGCGCGCCGGTCTGATGCCCACCGAGATCGGTGACGGAGGCAATCATAGCCGGCCAGATCTGTCTGGGCGAATTATCGTCCGGCCGATAATAGCAGCGCGGATGGAAGCGCAGAGCTTTCGTTCCGTGTACATACGTGATGCCACGATGACGCAGATAGGCCTCCGCCAAGGAGCCGCCGATCGGTTGCGCCATGGCGAAGAGACGGTGCGATGCCTCTGGTGAGCCGGCCTGCACAGGATGCTGATGTCCGCCCGGCCGCCCCTCGCCCGGCTCCGGGGACGGAAGCGAGAGGAATCGGCGGGCCTCCTCAGCCACGTCCTTGAAGTCTACGAGGCCGAGAACCTCGCGGATGATGTCAAGCAGATCGCCGTGCTCGCCCGTCGCGGCATCCGTCCATTTGCCGGCTGGCCCCCTCGGCGAGTCCTGCAGCCGCACGAACATCGAGCGGCCGGGTGTGTTGCTGATGTCGCCGACGGTCCAATAACGGCCCTGGCGGCGGCCGGCGGACAGATAGTGACGGCATACCGCCTCGGCCCGTTCGGCAAGCCGACGCGCCAGATCTTGTGCCTTCCCCGTCATGGTGGCCTCCTCAAGAAAAAAGCCCGCCGGCAGAGCCAGCAGGCCAGGTGAGCCAAGTCCGTGGGAGTACGGGTTAGGCTGCCGCGATCGTGTGAGGGGTGTCGATCGCCTCATCACTATCGTCGATGGTGCCCTCGATGCCCATGGCCGTTATGCCGTCCTTCGCCGCCGTTTCCTCGCCGCCCACTTCGACCGCCGGCAGGCGCAGCGGTTCGGGCAGCCAGCCGGTGTCGGCGAGCAGGGTTTCGGCTTCGCTTGCCATCTCGCCTTTCTTGAGAAGAGCGATCCGGTCGGCGGCAGGTTGCCCCTTCCCTTCTGCCACAGCCTGCAGGATGCGGGCCTTGGTGATGCGGCCAAGATAGTTGCAGGCCATCGGTCGCCAGCCGGCCTCCGCCATGTCGAGCCCGGTCGCCCGCGCCAGTCGGTCGGCCTGGCCAAGGCGAAGCTTGAGACCGTGCTCACTGACCCCACTGCCGCCATAGGGGTTCGGCTTCTCATGGAGGGCGTTCACCCCATAGCTGACGCAATGAGCGAGCAAGGCCATGCGGCTGGCCTCGTCGAGCCCGGCGAGCCAGTCCCACAATGCAGCGTCACCGTCTGGGATTTCCTGTATCCAGCCCTGGTGGCGTTCGGCGATGGCCTTGGCCGAGGGGCTGTCCTTGAGATCGTCCGCCTGAGCCGGGAAGAAGACATGCCGGATCGAGGCCTCCAGGCAGCCTGTCGTGGAACGATGCTGGAAGGTGTCGCAGACGAGCTTATGGAGCAGCATGGTCATGGCGACCTCAGGATGCTGTGCAACCGCATCACGCAGCGCCAGGGTGCGATGGGCCGTCAGCTCAACGAGAAGGCGTTCGGGCAACGGCCTGATGCCATCCTCTTCCTCCTCTTCGATTTGGACGGGCTGTCCGCCGATGGCAATGACGACACGCTGAGAGGCAGGCGCGGCCGGATCATTGGCGTCTCCATTGACTTCGTTCGCATCCCCCTCTCCTCCCGCGACCGGCACTTCATCCTCTGGGCGGACATAGCCGCGATCGACCAGGAGGGAGCCATCGGTAGCGACGCTGACGAAAGCGCCGGCGATCGCGATCTCGGCGGGCGCAAACGATACTGGCCTATCGTCGAGGGCTTCCATCGCCGCCTCCAACTCGGCGAAGCGCCGATCGACCGCGTCCGGCAGTTCCTCGACGCCATCATGCTCGTCCGACAGGCAATTGTATTCCGCCTGCAGGGCAGCCCGCGCCGCCTTCTCCTCATCGGTCAGGTCGATGATCGTGCCGACAAGTTCGCGCAGGCCATGGTTGGCACCATAGGGGTGGGTGATGGCTACTTCGACCCACTTCCAGCCTTCCCTGGCAATCTCGTCCGCCGCAGCCTTCAGCTTCTCCATCACCAGCCGATCGAGCAGGCCGACATCCTGCAACCAACAACCATCGTCCGACTGGAACAGGTCGCGCAACACGATGCCGCCGGCAGCTTCATATTGCTCGATGCCGACGAACACCGCCCGCTTGTCACCGGCGCGCACCGTGGTTTCCGTGAGAAGGCGCCGGATATGATAGGGGTCCTTCTGCCAGCTGTTGCGGATGGCATTCCAGACCTGTTCCTGGCGCTCATGATCTTCGCAGACCGTGAAAGCCATCAGCATCTCCAGCGTCATGCCATCCTCGGCATAGACCTCGAGCAACACCGGCGAGACTGCTGCCAGGCGCAGGCGCTGCTTCACCACCTGCACCGGCACGAAGAAGGCGGCGGCGATCGCCTCTTCGCTCATGCCCTTGTCGCGCAAGGCGAGGAAGGCACGGAACTGATCGAGGGGATGCAGGGGAGCGCGCTCAATATTCTCGGCCAGCGACACCTCGTCGATCAGGATGCCGCTATCGGCCTCCGAGACCACGCAGGGCACCGGCGCAGTCTTTGCAAGGCGCTTCTGTTTGATGAGCAATTCCAGGGCCCGGTAACGACGGCCGCCAGCCGGCACCTCGAATATGCCGGTCTCCACTCCCTCGGCATCAACGACCGGCCGCACATGCAGGCTCTGGATCAGGCCCCGTCGGACGATGGACTCGGCCAGGTCCTCGATCGAGACGCCAGCCTTGACACGCCGGATATTGGCCTGGCTCAGCACCAGCTTGTTGAAGGGGATTTCGCGCGACGACGACAGGGTGATCTTGCGAACGGCATTGGCCATGATGTTCACTCCGCGACGGGCGCCGAGAGACCCTCTCTCCGGCATCAAACCCGTCACGAAACCAGGCGCCGCCCTCTAACTCTGGAGGGCAGCGCCAGGCGACAACCGAAGCGAGAAGACGCCAGACGCTGGGCCGGGCACGGAACACCGCGGCGCCGCCCTTGCGGAACTCCTAGCTGGCTCGCTCGAGCAGCTTCTTGGCCTTGCCCTCGAGTTCGAGCCGGGCATCCTGGTGGGGCCTGTCGCGTGCAATGGCGGTAATGCCGGCCACGAAGTCGAAGATCGTTTCGGGCGGACGCCCCTCCTCGGCCAACACCATCTCGATGATCCTGCCGGTCTCGGCCTTGGAGAAACCGCGCTTGCGCAGGAAATCCGAGCGATCCGCATCGGATCTTGCCACGATCCGCTCGCGTGCCGCCTTGATTCCATTGACGAAAGGCGCCGGCGAAGAGTTCGCGAAGTTCAGCAGTGCCGGTGCGGCTTCGTGGGCAAAACGAGAGGCGGCATATTTGGAGTGGCGGATGGTGATTTCCTCGAAATCCTCCACGCCCCACAGATTGCGGTTCTGGCAGACGGCCCGGAGATAGAAGCTTGCCATCCCGAGCGTCTTTGCCCCGACTTCGGAATTCCAGCAGTAAAAGCCGCGAAAATAGAGATCCGGCGATCCGTCCGGCAATGTGCCGGCTCGGATGGGGTTGAGATCATCGACCAGGAAGAGGAAGACATCACGATCGGAGGCATAGAGCGTGGTCGTGTCCTTGGTGATGTCGACACGCGGATTGTAGATGCCCGTCGACCAGTCGAGAACGCCCGGCACTTTCCAACGCGTATCACCGGTGCCGTTGCCGGCAATGCGCTGCACAGCCTCGACCAGTTCATGATCATAGATGCGTCCATAGTCCGGGCCCGTCACCGCCCGCAGCTCGACCCGGCCATTGTCGGTTACCAATGACTTGATCTGCTCGGTCCGATGCGAGGTCAGACCATATTGCAGATTGATGCCGGCGAGCGCCGCTGGGAGCTGACGCAGATAGGCGGCCGGTGCTCCGACCTGGCTTGCAAGCTGGCCGAAGCTCCAATGGGTGGGTGCGACGGGCCTATCCACACCTGGCAGGATGAGAGACATCCGCTCGGGATCTTCTCGGCTTGCCTCAACCTGGATCAGCGCGCTCTCTACCACCCGCGTCCGGCTGCGCTCGGTCCTCTCTCGAACGGCAAGGCCGAGTTCCGATAGCGACAGATATCGCTCGTCGCCGGGGCGCGAGAACCACTCGGAAGACACACGGCCGATCCGTTCACCGCGGCTGACATCGACCTTATATCCACCGCTTGCGTCGCGACGGCTATCAAGAACCTCAATGGTCATGGAACCAATCTCCATGACGGGCGCCGGAAACCTCTCTCCCGACCTTCAACCCGTCACGAAAATCCCATCCACTCTCTCACTCTAACGGGCGCTACGGCGCCGCCTTATGCAGGAGGACACCGGTATCGGCTAAAGGACGGACGAGTGCTTTCCGATCGATAGTTAAATCGTCAGCTTCCCTCGCACACCCGACTATCGAGGGCATTGTCATGTCTTTGCGGTCGATCCCGTCCCGTTGAAGCCATCCGGTTTTGCGCCGATCGAAGCCAGGCCGACTTGGATCGTCGACAAGGCTGACGTTCTTTGCCTTTCTGGCAGCGCGTTCAAGCCTTGCTGGATGGCTGCGCGCCAATTCGGACCCCGATTCCAAGCCTCGGTGAAGGCTTCGGCAAGATCGTCCCCGCGGCGGGTTTCGCCGAGGGCCTCGATCAGCAGGCTCGCCTGCTGGATGTCTTTTTCACGCTTTGCAGCACTGCCGGCATCCGATTGCCGCCGTGAGGCGACAATCAATTTATGCACCGCATATCGCTGCGGCGACGGCACGACGACCGGGACGCCGGATCGGTGGAGCATGACGGTCCGCACCGGCTCCTGGATCAGGAAGTCGAGAAAGCGCAAGGGTTGGGCTGACGCACCTCCCAAAGCCGGCATCGGGCTGGCGTGATCGGCGTAGTCATCAGATCCGCGGTTCGGTGTCAGGAATTCCACCTTGTAACGGGCGGCATTCTCGAATTGCGTCACACGCGCCGGATCCAGCCGGTGGGGGATCGCCCGAAAGCTGGGATCGATCGCCTTCAGAATATCGAGAACAGGGGGAAGAGTATCCTCGAGCGACGACGACACCGAATAGTGCTGGGCGAAGTCGGCATCACCTGTCTGCAACGACGCACCAGGCAAGCGGACGCCAAGCAGGCCGGCATAGGTTTGAAAAGCAACCGTGCCGACGAGCAGTCCTCGTAGACGAAATATGCCGGCATTGCCCATTGCTTCCACGATGTCACCGGTGAAGCGATCGGGTGCCGCCAGGCCAGCGTCCCGGGTCAAGGAGGAAACAAGCCTGCGGCGGGCGCGCAGATCACCTTTGATTTCCTGGAAGGCCTCGACCCTTTTGGCAATATCGGGATCGTCCGCTGGACCCACATATTTGCGGGTTTTCTTTGGCTGCGTCTGCTCGAAATACCAATAGTTCCTGCCCTTGACGGGTACGCGCACGAAGTTGCCGGCAATCGAGAAATCGGTCTCAAACGATGCATCGAGGCTGCGCTGCACCAATTCGGCGAACATGGTGCGGTAGGCAAGGTCAATGGTTTTCATGTGACCTCAAGCTATAAG
>NZ_JBQEPH010000036.1:0-48980 GCF_052045555.1 Labrys sp. 22185
CTATTTTTTGGCGTGCAGGAGGGCGACGGCGGCTTCGGCCGTGAGCAGGCGGAAGGTCAGGCTTTCCTGGAAGTAGAGCTGCACCGCGGCGGGCGAATGGCTGGCATAGCCGATGGAGATGTCCTGGCCCACGGTGAGTTCGAAATCCCCGCCCCGTGTCGTCAGCACCAGCCCGCCCTCGATCGCAGGGGCCCAGATCACCGGCCCGTCCACCAGGCGCTCGACATGGTGGAACACCGGATAGCCGTCATCGCTGCCGCCGGCCGCCGCCGTATAGGCATCGCCCCCCAGCACCAGCGCATAGGGACCTTCCACACCCGCCAGCCGCAACTGGCTCACCGCCTGCGCCACCACGTCCGGATAGGCCTTCACCTGGGCCGGAAGCGTCAGCGCCGGGTTGCTGAGACCCGGGCGGATGCCCCCGATCCCGGCCGCGGCAAAACCGTCGAACACCGCCCGATCCTCGGCAAAGGCCAGCTTGCGCGCCGCCTCCTTCAGCGGCGACCAGTCCGAGTCGAGCGCCCCCCGCTCCACATCGTCGATCGCCGAGCGGGCTAGCTCGAAGCCCACGCGCAGCTCGACCAGCGCCTGCACCTCCCGCTGCACCGCCTCGATGCCCTCGCCAGGCCCGGCAAGCGGGCGCACATGCCCGGTTCCCACCGCCGAGGCCGCCAGGCCCTGCGGGCCTTCCAGGTCGACCACACGCCGCGCCGCCAGATGACGCTTGAGGGTGCGCGCCGCCTCGTCCTCGATCTGCCCCCACGCTGCCTCTGAGATCGGTGCCAGCTCCCGATGGAGATTATTCATGGTCTGCCTTCCTCTTGAGCGATCCAATGCCGAGCGAACCATCGCCGCCGGACGGGCGTAAGCCGGGACTTGCCGCCGCCTCGGGCTCCGGCGGGGCCGCCTCGCCCGCTGCCGGTGCGCCGGCCGCCACATCGTCCAGGAACGTCGCCGAGGGCACGAAGAACAGCGAACCCGTCACCGCCCGGCTGAAATCCAGCAGCCGGTCGTAATTGCCAGGCGGGTGCCCGACGAACATGTTCTCCAGCATCTGCTCGATCCGGCGGGGCGAACGCGCATAGCCGATGAAATAGGTGCCGAACTCGCCCTTGCCCGCATCCCCGAACGGCATGTTGTCGCGCAGGATCTCCAGCGCCTCGCCATTCTCCTCGATCGAGGTCAGGACATTGTGGGCATAGGGCGCCTTGAGCGCATCCTCCTGCTCGATGTCCGACAGCTTGGCACGCCCGATGATCCGCTCCTGCATCTCCACCGGCAGCCGGTTCCAGCCCGCCAGGTCATGCAGGTATTTCTGCACGATCACATAGCTGCCGCCGGCAAAGGCCGCATCCTCCCCGCCGATCAGGGTGGCATCCACCGCTGCCTGCTCGACCGGGTTCTCGGTGCCGTCGACAAAGCCGATCAGGTCGCGGTCGTCGAAATATTTGAAGCCGTGCACCTCGTCCACATTGGCCGCCGCCTCCCCGATCCGCGCCATGATCTGCGCCGCCAGTTCGAAGCAAAGGTCCATGCGCCGGGCGCGGATGTGAAACAGGATGTCCCCCGGCGTCGACACCGCATGATGCACGCCACGGATCTCGCGGAAAGGGTGCAGTTCCTTCGGCCGGGGCGCCCCGAACAGACGGTCCCACATCTGAGAGCCCAGGCCCATCACGCAGGACAGCCGCCCCTCCAGGTCCCGGAACCCCACAGCCCGCAACAGACCCGACAGATCCGCGCACAACGCCCGGATCGCCGCCTCCGCCTCCGCGCCAGGCTGGACCGTCACCACCAGAAATATCGCACTGCCCGTCAGCGAGGATACGACAGGCTGCGAAACGATAGAGGGCAAACTCGACTCCATACGGCTATCCGTCCGGCGGCTGATGGGCTTCAGCCCAAATCGACGGGACGCCCGGACTGCTCTTCTTCGAGGGTCACGGCAATGTCGGCATTGGCGGACAACCTGACTTTCTCGCCTTCGACCCCAGCCACGAAACCGATCTCGATATAGTGGTGGTGTCCTCGATGCGCTCCGAAGCTGTCGCTCAATTTGAGCTCGATACGATCGCCCACGACGCGATCCACCGTCCCGACATGCACGCCATCGGCTCCGATCACGTCCATATTTGGCTTGATCTGGTCTTTCATCACACCTTCTCCTTTGTTGGTCTCTTACGCAATACAGCTATCGATCGGATGACATTGGGGAGCTTCAGGCCGCCTCGAACTCATCCTCGTCCACGATTTCCGGAGTCTTGCCATTGAAGGTGAGGCTCTTCCTGCCGGCGGAGATCTTCACCTTCATATCGTCGCCGACCTCGCCCGCCAGGATCATCTCGGCAAGCGGATCCTGGACGTAGCGCTGGATCGCCCGCTTCAGCGGTCGGGCGCCATAGGCAGGGTCCCATCCCTTGCCAGCCAGCCAGTTCCGCCCCTTGGCATCGAGCAGCAGATCGATCTTGCGATCATCCAGGAGCTTGCGCAGGCGGGCAACCTGAATCTCGACGATCCGTCCCATTTCGCTCTTCTGCAGGCGGTGGAACAGGATGATGGCATCGACCCGGTTGAGAAACTCGGGACGGAAATGCGCCCGCACCATCGCCATCACCTGTTCACGCACGGCGCTCGTCTTCTCGCCTTCGGCCTGGTTCACCAGAAACTCCGCGCCGATGTTCGAGGTCATGATGATCAGGGTGTTGCGGAAATCGACGGTACGGCCCTGCCCGTCGGTCAGCCGCCCATCATCCAGCACCTGCAGGAGGACATTGAAGACATCGGGATGGGCCTTCTCGATCTCGTCGAACAGCACGACCTGGTAGGGCCGGCGCCGCACGGCTTCGGTCAGCGCGCCGCCCTCGTCATAGCCGACATAACCCGGAGGCGCCCCAATGAGGCGGCTCACCGAATGCTTCTCCATATATTCGGACATGTCGATGCGGATCATCGCGGTTTCGTCGTCGAACAGAAACTCCGCGAGCGCCTTGGCGAGTTCGGTCTTGCCGACACCGGTCGGCCCCAGGAACATGAAGCTCCCGATGGGGCGGTTGGGATCCTGCAGCCCGGCCCTCGCGCGCCGGACGGCCGTCGAGACGGCCCGCACGGCCTGCGCCTGCCCGACGACACGCTTGCCCAGCATCTCTTCCATATGGAGCAGCTTGTCCTTCTCGCCCTCCAGCATCTTGTCGACGGGCACGCCCGTCCAGCGCGAGACCACCTGCCCGATGTCGTCGGCAGTCACGGTTTCGCTGATCGACGAATTCTCGCTGGCCTCGACAGTGGCCAGCTTCTTCTCCAACTCCGGAATCCGGCCATAGGTGAGTTCGCCCGCCCGCTGGAACTCGCCCTTGCGCTGGGCATTGGCAAGTTCCGTGCGCAATTGTTCCAGCTCGCTCTTCATCTTCTGCGCGTCGGAGAGCTTGCTCTTTTCGGCCTGCCATTGCGAGGTCAGGTCGGCCGACTTCTTTTCGAGCTCGACAAGGTCCTTGTCGAGCGTTTGCAGCCGGCTCCTGGAGCCGGCATCCGTCTCCTTCTTGAGAGCCTCCTGCTCGATCTTCAGACGAACGATCTCGCGATCGAGCGAGTCCAGCTCTTCCGGCTTGGAATCCACCTGCATCTTCAAGCGGGCCGAAGCCTCGTCGATGAGATCGATGGCCTTGTCCGGCAGGAAGCGATCGGTGATGTAGCGGTTCGACAGCGTGGCTGCCGCGACCAAAGCCGAATCGGCGATCCTTACGCCATGATGAAGCTCGTATTTTTCCTTCAGGCCCCGCAGAATCGAAATCGTGTCCTCGACCGTCGGCTCGGAAACGAAAACGGGCTGGAAGCGCCGCGCCAGCGCGGCGTCCTTCTCCACATGCTTGCGATATTCGTCGAGCGTGGTCGCACCCACGCAATGCAGCTCGCCGCGCGCCAGAGCCGGCTTGAGCAGGTTGGAGGCATCCATGGCACCGTCGGTCTTGCCGGCCCCAATCAAGGTATGCATCTCGTCGATGAACAGGATGATGCCGCCCTCGGCGCTCGTCACCTCCTGCAGCACCGCCTTGAGCCGCTCCTCGAACTCCCCGCGATATTTCGCGCCGGCAATCAGGGCGCCGAGGTCGAGCGCAAGCAGCTTCTTGTCCTGCAGGCTCTCGGGCACGTCGCCATTGACGATGCGCAGCGCCAGGCCTTCGACGATCGCCGTCTTGCCGACGCCGGGCTCGCCGATCAGCACCGGGTTGTTCTTGGTGCGCCGCGACAGCACCTGGACGGTGCGGCGGATCTCCTCGTCGCGGCCGATCACCGGGTCGAGCTTGCCGTCCCGTGCTGCCCTGGTCAGGTCGCGGGCATATTTCTTCAGGGCGTCATAGGCATTCTCGGCCGACGCGCTGTCGGCGGTACGGCCCTTGCGCAGTGCGTCCACGGCCGCGCCGAGGTTGCGGGGGTCGACACCGCCCTCGACGAGCAGTTTGCCCGCCTCGTCGCTCTTGTCCGCGACAAGCGCCTGCAACAAACGTTCAACCGTCACGAAACTGTCGCCGGCCTTTTCCGCCGTGCTCTGCGCGGCAGCAAGGAGGCGCGCCGTCTCAGGGGCCAGATGGACCTGTCCTGACCCCGTACCGGAGACCTTCGGCAATTTTGCCAGAGCGTCTTCGGTCGCCTGCAGGATCGCGCGCGAATTGCCGCCCGATCGGTCGATCAGTCCCGAAACGAGGCCTTCCTTGTCGTCGAGCAGGACTTTCAGCACGTGAAGAGGGGTCAGTTGCGGATTGCCCTCACGCGAAGCGAGGAATTGCGCCGACTGGATGAAGCCACTGGCGCGATCGGTATATTTATCAATGTTCATCGAGCCATCCTTCAAGGCAGAGACAACTGGTCGAAACGAGAGCGGTGGAAACCGACACACCTGTTGTTCGACGGGGCGTGAGCATGAAGGCCGCAGGCCCCCCGATATCGTAGCGCGGCATCCTCCCCATGACCTCGATCCTCCACGATCCGTTCGCATGCCCCTCGGCGCGCCGGCACGGCTGCCCAGCCATAGGAGCAACAGGCGTGCCAATTTGAAAAGAAAGCGAAATCAATCAGATAGAACTTCGTACCCGCCGGCGACGGACACTCTGTCGAAGCTGCCGCGGACAAAATGTCCGTAGCGCCGGGGCGGTATCACCGTGCTTCGGGCAACCAGACGAGGAATGTCGTGCCCCTGCCCGGCTCGCTCGATACGGAAATCCTGCCGCCCTGCCGCGTCACCAGCATCTGGCTGATCGAGAGGCCAAGTCCGGTGCCCTCGCGCGTCTTGGTGGTAAAGAACGGGTCGAACACCCTTTCGATCACCTCCGCCGAAATACCGGCGCCGGTGTCCGCAACCTCGATGGCCACCCCCGCCCAGCCATCCATGTCGCTGTCATGGTTGCGCAGGAGAAGGCGCCCGCCATGCGGCATGGCATGAATGGCGTTCACGAGCAGGTTGACCAGGACCTGCTGCAATTCGGTGCGGTTCATCGCGATCAGGCGGGATGCGCGATCCTCCCTCTCCAGGGTGATCGTCGTCTTCCTGATGAGATGCTGAACGAGCGGCAGCGTGTCGGAAACGATGGCGGCGACGGCATAATGCTCGGTATAGCCGGCATATTCCTGGGGCTTGGCAAATTGCAGCAGCTTGGTGATGATTTCGCTGATGCGCGCCATCTGCTGGTCGATGAGGCGGAACTCCACCTTGGCCTTTTCAGCTTCGGCGCCCATCAGCTCGCGGATCACCTCGAGATTGCCCTGCATCACGGCGATCGGATTGTTGATTTCATGGGCAATGCCCGCGCTGATCTCCCCGATCGCCGCAAGCTTCTCCGACATCACGAGCTGCTTGGTGGTGTTTTCCAGCTGCATGGTGGCCTGGTGCAGTTGGTGGGCACGTTCCTCGACACGGCGATTGAGCTCGTCGTTCCAGTGACGCAGCTGTGCATCGCGTTGCTGGAGCAAATCGAAGAGATGATCGAGGTGAAAAGCCACCTCGCCGATCTCGTCCTTCGTCTTCACATGACCGGTTCGCGCGGACAGGTCGCCGGCTTCAACACGCGAGATCGCGCCCGTCATCCGCTCCAGCGGCCTGAAAATATTGGTTGCCCAGATCAGGAACAGGGGAACCGTTGCCGCCACCGCCAGCAGGAACGCCCCGGCAAGCGTCAGCAAGGTCTCATATTTGGCCTGTGTGAACGGTTTTTGCAGAAAACCCACATAGAGCATGCCGACCCGCCGGCCATAGCTGTCGATGATGGGCTCATAGGCAGAGATGAACCAGTCGCTGACGACGAAGGCGCTGTCGCGCCATGTCCGCCCCTGGTCGAGCACGGCATTGCGCACGACTTCCGAAACACGGGTTCCGATTGCACGCTGTCCTTCGAACAAACGCACATTGGTGCTGATGCGAATATCTCCCAGGAACAGCGTGGCCGTGCCCTGGCTCCCCTCGGGCAGGCCGGCCTCATGGTAGATCAGGTCGTTGATCGTATCGACGAAGGCAAGATTCTGGTTGAGCAGCGTGCCGCCGACCAGGGCTGCCCGCCGACCATCCGGCAATGTCAAGGCCGTGGCCGAGTGGAGCACCAGGCCGCGGCTTTCCTGGGAGGGCGTGGCGGCGGTACTGCCGAGGGTGGGCACGATCTCGATACGCGCTCGTGCGGCGAGATCGGGGGAGAAGGCACCAAGCTCTTCGGCCTCGAAAACATCGACGGCCGTCTTCGAGTGCCCTTCGAGGGCCGAACGGATGATCGGCCAGCTCGAACGGACGGAGGACGATGCCGTGGCATAAGCGCTCGCGAGTATCCGGCCATTGTCGTCGACGATATAGAGGAAATCAAACTGGCGCGCCTGTGCGATCTCCTTGAGAAGCGAAGTAAACGCCGCGTTCGGATAACCGTTTTGCTGAAGCAGGTTCTGGAAACGCGCCGATTCACTCACCGACGCCAGCCGGGAATCCGTATTTTCGAGAATACGGGCCATATACTGATGGGCAATCGTTAAGTCGTCATTGACCTTGGAGATTGCCATGGCATCGAACCGGGCATTCCAGCGATAGAGGCTGATGCCCAGCAGCAATGGCAGGATCACGAGCATGGGCACGAGCGCGATCGCAAGCAGGCGATAGCGTACCGATCTTCTTTTTCGGGTTCTCGGGGCTTGGTCCCTAGACATTCCAGCTGACGCATTTGCGATCGATGGTCTTGCGCGAGATGCCGAGGCGGCGGGCAGCCTCCTCGCGATCGCCCTTGACTTCACGCAGGACCGACAGGATGTGGCGCCGTTCGACCTCGGCCAGGCTCTGGCCGCCCCTGTCGTCATCGCCGTCACTGGCAATGCGTTCGATATCCTCAGGAAAACCGCCGAGGATCACCGTTCGTTCGATCAGGTTGCGAAGTTCCCGAATGTTTCCCGGCCAGTCATAGC
This sequence comes from Labrys sp. 22185, assembly GCF_052045555.1. Taxonomy (NCBI): domain Bacteria; kingdom Pseudomonadati; phylum Pseudomonadota; class Alphaproteobacteria; order Hyphomicrobiales; family Xanthobacteraceae; genus Labrys; species Labrys sp. 22185. The sequence goes on from NZ_JBQEPH010000036.1 coordinate 7,426, forward strand.
GTGCCAGCGCAGCGCGTACCCTGTCGTCGATGGCGACAGGAGGCATGCCGAGCTGCTGGGCGAATTCGCGCATGAACAAGGCCGCGAGTTCCTGTACGTCATCGCCGCGATCCTTCAGCGGCGGCAGATGGATCTGCACGACATTGATACGGAAGAAGAGATCGGCGCGAAAACTGCCGGCCTCGACGCGCTTGGGAAGATCGGCATTGGTGGCAAAGATGAAGCGGGCGTCGAAAGGAACCTCGCGTTCCGAACCGACCGGCCTGACACGTCGATCTTCCAGGACGCGCAGCAGCTTGGTCTGCAGCGAAAAGGGCAGGTCGCCAATTTCATCGAGGAACACCGTGCCGCCCTGGGCATGCATGAAAAGCCCCTCCCGCGCCCTGCCCGCACCGGTGAAGGCCCCTTTCAGATGGCCGAACAATTCGCTTTCGATCATGTCCGCCGGGATGGCACCGCAATTGATGGGCACGAAAAGCTTGTCTGAACGACCGGAAAGCGAGTGAAGCGAGCGCGCCGCGACTTCCTTTCCGGTTCCCGACTTGCCGGTCAACAGGACCGAAGTCGGCAAGGGCGCAACGCGTGCGATGGTCTGCCGCACATTCTGGATCGCCCTGGAGTCACCGAGCAGCTTGTTGCGCAGGAAGATCTGATGGCCTGGCGATTTCAGCTCATGGTGCAGGACGTCGTTCTCGCGCTGCAACCTGATCCGGTCGAGGCAGCGAGCAACCGCGTTGAGAAGCTGGTTGGAGCGGAATGGCTTGAGCACGAAATCGACGGCGCCGGCCCGCAAGGCACCGATCGCGGTGTCCAGATCGGCATAGGCCGTCATCAGGATGACATCGGCAAAGAAGCCGACGGCTCGCTGTTCGGCAAGCCAATCCAGGCCGTTCTGTCCCGGCATGATATTGTCGAGAATGACCACGTCGAAATGCTGCTGGTCGAGTTTCTGGGACGCCTGTTTGGTGTCCGCGGCTTCGGCGATCAGCCTGCAGCGTGGCCCCAGGATCTTGACCAGGAAATTGCGCATGCCCGGTTCGTCGTCGACGACCAGGATCGAAGCCTGGGCCAGCCACGGCCCGAATTGTGGATCCGCGGCAGGGCCGGCAGTATCGTGAGCGGGATCCTCGGACATCAATACTCCTTCCCAACCGCACCCTGGCCGGACATGAGGAACCGTCAGCTCCCCAGAAATGCGGGCGCCAAACTCTCTTCCACCATCTCCCGGGCGGCCTGGGGCGTCTGCTGGCTGCCGTCAATGTCGAGACGGGTCGCTGCCTCGAACAGCAAGGCGCGTACATCGTCGGCGGAAAGAAAGCCCTTGGCCACGAGCTTGCGCACCAGGGCCTGCAGGATGAGGACATCGATCCCCGGTTCGGACGCCATTGGGCTTTCGTTCATGCCACTCTCCCCCTGCCTCTAGCTAGGAACGCTCCTGCAGATCTCCACGCAGCTGCGCAAGGGCCTGGCGCAACCCATGGAGCTGATCCATCAGATGCAGGATGACGTCGATACCCTCGTCATTGGCCCCGATATCGTTCTTCAAATCCTGGATCAGGCGCGCGCGTGCAATGTCGATCTCGGTGAATTGCACCCCCGCCTGCGTCTGCCGGGGAATGAGCCAGCGCTGCTCGAGCCAGAGTTCGAGCGTCTGCACCTGGATGCCGGAACTCGCCAGAAATTGCTGCTTGTTCATGCTCATGATGCTCTATCCTCGCGGGGATTGAAGTCCTTGCCCTTCCAGTTCGAAACAAAGGCTTCGAGTTCCGGATCGGGCCCTTTGGGAAGGACGATCTTGAGCCTGACGAACTGGTCGCCCTGTCCTCCCCCCCGACGCGGCGCCCCCTTGCCCTTGAGACGCAGGGTCGTGCCGGTGTTCGCCCCTTTCGGCACGGACATCGTTACATCGCCGCTCGGGGTGGGAACGCGCACCCGCCCCCCGAGCACGGCCTCCGACAGCGAAATCGGCAATTCCAGCGTGATGTCGTCGCCCTCGCGCGTGAAGCGCCTATCCGGCAGGACTTCCACCTCGATCAACGCATCGCCGGGACCGCCCGTACCGGCGCCCGGCGCGCCCTTGCCCTTCAGGCGCAGGGTCTGTCCATCGACCAGGCCGGGCGGAATCTTCACATCGAGCGTACCACCGTCCGGCAGGGTCAGGCGCTTGTTCGCTCCCATGACCGACTCGACGAACTCGATCGGCAGCCGATAGTGCAGATCCTGGCCGCGCCGGTTGGCACGCGCCCGCTGGCCGCGCCTCAGCAGCTCGGCAAACGCGTCCTCCCCATCCATGAAGTCGGCAAAACCGGAGGCATCGGCATAGGGATGGTCGTGATCGGCGCCCGCATATTCGCGGTAGAAATGCTGGGGCGGGCGTTCCGCACCGCTCGCGTCGATCTCGCCATTGTCGAAGCGCTTGCGCTTGTCGGCGTCGCTGAGCAGGTCGTAGGCGCCCGCGACTTCCTTGAACTTCTCCTCGGCGCTCTTGTCGCCGGGATTGAGATCCGGATGCAGTTTCTTCGCAAGCTTGCGATAGGCGCTCTGGATTTCGGCCGACGATGCCGTTGGGGCAACACCCAGAACCTCGTAAGGATTTCTCACAACTTACTCCGATAGCATTTCCACGGCGTTTTGCGGTTTGACGGCTCACGGGTTTCAGGAGGCGCCCCATCGCGCCTCCGTTCGATGCTGGAAACGCCGGGACTCGGCCCGGCGCGGGCCCTCGATGCTAGAGCATTTTCAGCGGCCAGTCAGGCAGGCTTCGCCTGGCGAACAAAATGCCTTTCTCGGCAGGATCGGCCTGCATACCTGCCGTCGGATCAACCCGATTTCTTTGCATCACTGTCGTCCACTTCGCTGAATTCGGCATCGACCACATCGTCTCCGCCGGCATGAGAAGTCGTATCGGGCGATGCGCCCGGCTGCGGCTGCGCATAGGCCGCCTCCGCCAGTTTCTGCGAGAGTTGCTGCAAGGCGGCCGCCTTGGCGGTGATCGCGGCTGCATCCTCGCCTTTCGCCGCCTCGCGCAGATCGGCCATGGCATTCTCGATCGCCCGGCGATCCGCCTCGGCCACCTTGCCGCCATGCTCGGCAACCGCCTTCTCGGTCGCATGCAGAAGGGCCTCCGCGCTATTCCTCGCTTCCACGGTCTCCCTGCGCTTCTTGTCCTCGGCGGCATGGGCTTCGGCATCCTTGACCATCCGCTCGATGTCGGCTTCGGAGAGGCCGCCGGACGCCTGGATCTGGATGCGCTGCTCCTTGCCGGTCCCCTTGTCCTTGGCGGAAACATTGACGATGCCGTTGGCGTCGATATCGAAGGTCACGTCGATCTGGGGCACGCCGCGCGGAGCCGGCGCGATGCCCATCAGGTCGAACTGGCCAAGCAATTTGTTGTCGGCCGCCATCTCGCGTTCGCCCTGGAAGACACGGATGGTGACGGCGTTCTGATTGTCCTCTGCGGTCGAGAACACCTGGCTCTTCTTGGCCGGAACGGTGGTATTGCGTTCGATGAGGCGCGTAAAGACGCCGCCCAGCGTTTCCAGCCCGAGCGAGAGGGGCGTGACGTCGAGAAGCAGGACGTCCTTGACGTCACCCTGCAGCACGCCGGCCTGGATTGCGGCACCGACCGCGACGACCTCGTCGGGATTGACGCCCTTATGCGGCTCCTTGTCGAAGATCTTGCGCACGATCTCCTGGATCTTCGGCATCCGGGTCATGCCGCCGACCAGCACGACCTCGTCGATGTCCTTGGCCGCCAGCCCCGCATCCTTCAGCGCATTGAGGCACGGCTCGATGGTTCGCTGCACCAGGTCCTCGACCAGGGACTCGAATTTCGCCCGCGTCAGCTTGATCTGGAAATGCTTGGGGCCGCTGGCATCGGCCGTGATGTAGGGCAGGTTGATTTCCGTCTGGGTGATGGTGGAGAGCTCGATCTTGGCCTTCTCCGCCGCCTCCTTCAACCGCTGCAGGGCCAGCTTGTCCTTTCTCAGGTCGATGCCCTGCTCGCGCTGGAACTCGTCGGCCAGGTAGTTCACCAGGCGCATGTCGAAGTCCTCGCCGCCGAGGAAGGTGTCGCCATTGGTCGACTTCACCTCGAAGACCCCGTCGCCGATGTCGAGGATGGAGATGTCGAACGTGCCGCCACCCAGATCGTAGACGGCAATCTTGGCCTGCTTCTTCTTGTCGAGCCCATAGGCAAGCGCCGCGGCCGTCGGCTCGTTGATGATGCGCAGCACCTCGAGCCCCGCAATCTTACCGGCATCCTTGGTTGCCTGCCGCTGCGCATCGTTGAAATAGGCGGGAACCGTGATGACGGCCTGCGTGACCTTCTCGCCGAGATTGGCCTCGGCGGTCTCCTTCATCTTCTGCAGGATGAAGGCCGAGATCTGCGAGGGCGAATAGGCCTTGCCCTGGGCCTCCACCCAGGCATCGCCATTGGCCGCCTTGACGATCTTGTAGGGGACCAGCGCCTTGTCCTTCTCCACGGTCGGATCGTCATAGCGTCGGCCGATCAGGCGCTTGACCGCAAAGATCGTGTTGGTCGGGTTGGTCACCGCCTGCCGCCTGGCCGGCTGCCCGACGAGACGCTCGCCATCGCCGGTAAATGCGACGATCGACGGCGTGGTCCTCGCGCCCTCGGCATTCTCGATGATACGCGTGTTCTTGCCATCCATGACTGCAACGCATGAATTGGTCGTTCCCAGGTCGATTCCGATGATCGTTGCCATGAAGGTGCTCCCTGTTATTGAATTTTGGACTGTGTGTTCCGCGTTTCTCGTCGTTGACGCTGCCTGGGCGTCTCAGGCAGCGGATTGGCCGCCTGGTGGCGAACGGCCGGATATCGTCGAATGCGATGCCATGATGTCCCGTCAGTGGGCGCCCTTCGCAGACGCTGGTCCTGATGCGACAGCAACAGACGTGCCAGACTGGATGCGCAGCAATATCAAAGACTTATCGGAAAGGTTTCAGCCCATTGGGACAACCTGTCCGTTCGACGCCGGACAAACTGTCCTCAGGCAGAGCCGGCCAGGCCGTCAGGGCTGCCTTCCGGCTCCGGGTTCCGCCGGCTGCCTCGGTCCACCGCTGGAAACGCCGACCCTGGCCGGGCGCAAGGAGCGCGCTCCGATCGAATACCCGGCGTCGACGACCTTGCTGACGGTACCGCTCGGCACCGAGGGATCGGGCACCTCGAACATGGCTTCGTGGAAATTGGGATCGAAGCGCTCTCCCAGGGGATCGAGCTTCCTGACACCATGTCTTTCCAGGGCACGCAGCAGCTCTTTTTCCGTGAGCTCCACCCCTTCGATCAGCGTCCTGACCGCCTCGTCGCCTTCGCGGGCTTGCGCCGGCACATTGGCGATCGCGCGCTCGATATTGTCGGCCACCGCCAGCATGTCGCCGGCAAATTTCGCGATGGCATATTGGCGTGCATCGTTCAGGTCACGCTCGGCCCGGCGGCGGACATTCTCGGTTTCAGCGAGGGCCCGCAGCAATCGATCCTTCAGCGCGGCATTGTCAGCCTCGAGCCTGGCGATGACCGCTGCGGCATCCTCAGCCGGTCCGGCCACGGATGGATCGCCCCGGTCCGTCGCCTTCGCTGTTGGCTCAGAGGCGTTTGCCGGCTCCGGTGACCCATGAATGTCGTTCTCGGGTTTGGCTCTTCTGGTCATTTCGCCTCCCTGTCGGATGCTTCCATATGAATGCCGCTATGCTGTATTCCCCGAAGGCAGAGACTTGCGGGCTGCATGAGCCCTGTTCCGACTGTCCAACGCCGATCCGGCTCAAGAAGATCCATTCAGGTTTAGCGCAGAAGGCATAGCCGGATCACCGCCGCCACCGTCCCAAGCGTGGCGATGCTGGCGGCCCAGATCGCAACCATCCAGGCGAACCGTTTCCAGAAGGGCGCCTGCGGAGCCATCAGTGATAACCATGGACGCCGGCCTTGCCGCGAAATACCCAATAGGCCCAGCCGGTATAGACGAGGATGAGCGGGATGATGACAAGGGCCCCGACAAGCATGAAGGCCTGGCTTTCCGGCGGCGCCGCCGCCTGCCAGATCGTCACGGCGCGTGGCACCACATAGGGATAGATGCTGATCCCCAGCCCGATGAAGCCGAGCAGGAACAGCGCCAGGGCCATCAGGAAGGGCAGCCGCTCCCGCTCTCGCCGCAGGCTCCAGAAGAAGGTCGCCGTACAGATCGCCACGAGCAGCGGCACCTGGGCCGTAAGCAGCACGCCGGGCATGGCGAACCAGCGTCGCCAATAATCATAATGCAGGAATGGCGTGGCCGCGCTGACGGCGCCGAGCGCTAGGAGCGTGGCGACGCCCAGCCAGAACGCCAGGTGGCGGGCATGGCGCTGGCTCGTCCCTTCCGTCTTCCAGATCAGCCAGCTCGCCCCCAGCAAGGCATAGCCGGTCACCACGGCCAGCCCCGTCAACATACTGAAGGGGCTCAGCCAATCGAGCCAGCCGCCGGCATAGGCCTCGTTCTCGACATGGACGCCTTGCAGGATCGCACCGAGCGTCACGCCTTGTGCCGACGCCGCGACGACCGACCCAAGACAGAAAGCCGTGTCCCAGAATGGACGGTGGCGCGGATCGCGCCAGCGAAACTCGAAGGCGACGCCACGAAAGACGAGCCCGAGCAGCATGGCGATGATCAGCGGATAGGTGGCCGGAAGGATGATGGCATAGGCCAGCGGGAAGGCAGCAAGCAGGCCACCGCCGCCCATCACCAGCCAGGTCTCGTTGCCGTCCCACACCGGTGCGATCGAGTTCATCGCCTGGTCGCGCTCCTCGCCCACGGCGAAGGTGGGGAACAGGATGCCGATACCGAGGTCGAAGCCGTCCATGACGACATAGGCCATCACCGCAAAGCCGATGACCGCCGCCCAGAAGATGGTGAGATCGATGCTGCCCATCCCGATCAATCCTTCGCCACCATGGGAACGCCGACGCCTGCAGCGGGCGTGATGCCGGCCGCGCGTTGCGGCAGGTTCGGTGGCTCGCTCTCGCCGCGTCCGGGTGCCTTCGCCATCAGGCGCAGCAGATAGTAGGTACCGGCCCCGAAGGCGCTGAAATAGACCAGCACGAAGGCAATGAGCGAGGCGGCAACGGCCGGCGCAGCGAGCGGTGAATGGGATTCGGCGGTTCGCAGCAAGCCATAGACCGTGAAGGGTTGCCGCCCGACTTCCGTCGTCACCCAGCCGGCAATCACCGCGACGAAGCCTGCCGGTCCCATGGCCACGGCGCCGCGATGCAGCCAGCGCCAGTCATAGAGCCTGCCCCGCAAGCGTGCGAGCAGGCTCCACAGGCCGATGCCGAGCATAGCGAAGCCGAGCGCCACCATGATCCGGAACGACCAGAAGATGATGGGGGTGGGAGGCCATTGATCCCGCGGAAAATCGGTGAGGCCCGGAAGCGGCGCATAGGGATCGTGCTTGAGGATCAGCGAACCGATATGCGGTATCGACACCTCGTAGCGCACGCGCTTTTCTTCGTTGTCCGGCAGGCCGAACAACACGAGGGGAGCACCATTGGGGCTGGGCTGGTAGTCGCCCTCCATGGCCAGCACCTTGGCAGGCTGATGCTCCAGCGTGTTCAGGCCATGGGCATCGCCCGCCAGGATCTGGATAGGCGCCACGATCGCCGCCATCCACATCGCCATCGAAAACATCTTGCGCGCACCGGCATTGCCGCGGTCCTTGAGCAGGTGCCAGGCGCCGACGCCTCCCACCACGAAGGCGGTGGTGAGATAGGCGGCGATCACGGTATGGACCAGGCGGAAGGGAAAGCTGGCCGTGAAGATGATCGGCAGCCAGGACCCCGCCGGTACGAACTGCCCGCTGGCATTGACGGCAAACCCCGCCGGCGTCTGCATCCAGCTGTTGACGGCAATGATCCACGTCGCCGAGATCAGTGTGCCGAGAGCAACCATGCAGGTGGCGAAGAAGTGCAGGCCCCGGCCGACCTTGCTCATGCCGAACAGCATCACGCCGAGAAAGCCGGCTTCCAGGAAGAAGGCGGTCAGCACCTCATAGGCCATCAGCGGGCCGATGATCGGGCCCGCCTTGGTCGAGAAGACCGACCAGTTCGTACCGAACTGGTAGGACATCACCAGGCCTGACACGACGCCCATGCCGAACACGACGGCGAAGATCTTCAGCCAGTAGCGATAGAGATTGGCATAGACGCCCTTGCCCGTTTTGAGCCACAGCCCTTCCAGCACCATCAGATAGCTTGCAAGTCCGATGGAAAACGCCGGAAAGATGAAGTGGAACGACACCGTGAAGGCGAACTGCGCACGCGCCAGGATCACCGCATCCAGTTGCCCAAGCAACGTCCCCTCCCCTCAAAGAAGCCGAAAGATGTCGTCCCCGGGATAGCTGACGCCGAGGACCCTTGTGCTAACGATGCGGGACCACCCGCTACGCTTTTCAGAAAAGCCGAAGGACTTTTCGTTTGAGACAACACGCCGAAACAAAGAGTTGGAGGCAAAGCGCAGTTCCGCGAGACCGCACTTCGCTCTAGGCCCCGACGACGCGCACCGGTATCGATTTGGCGGCCGGAGTCCCGCTGATCTTGTCGTAATATTCGAGAGGCAGCAGCGGATTGAGCTCCGGATAATATCCCGCCACGGCCCCGCGAGGCATCGGATAATCTAGCACCGTCAGGCCTTCGACGCGACGCGTGATGCCGTCGTCGGTGATTGTTTCCAGCGCAATGCGAGAGCCCGCGTCGAGGCCTCGCGCCGCGCGATCCTCGGCATTCATGAACAGGATCATGCGGTCGTTGTAGACGCCGCGATAGCGATCATTGTTGCTGTAGATAGTGGTGTTGAACTGGTCATGCGAACGGACCGTGGCCAGCCGCAACATCGACGGGTCGGCGACCGGGACATTCACGTCGAGACCGGGCAGAAGCAGGAAATTCGCCTTGCCGTTCGGCGTCGGCCAGACCCGCCGCCGTGGTGGCACATCGAGATGAAAGCCCTTGGGATTCTTCACCTTTTCCGAAAAGCCGGCATAGATGTCCGGATAGACCTCGGCGATCTTGTCACGAATGAGATTGTAGTCGTGAATGTAGCTCGCCCAGGCGACCTTGCTGTTGGGCAGGCTTGCCAGGGCCATGCGGCAGACGATCTCCACTTCCGGCAGCAGATGGGCGCTGGCGGGCGTCAGCACGCCGCGCGAGGCGGTGACGTTCGACATGGAGTCCTCGATGGTCACGAATTGTTCGCCGGCTGCCGTATGGATCACCTCCGACCGGGAAATGACGGGCAGGATCAGTGCGTCGCGTCCGTGAACGAGATGGCCGCGATTGAGCTTGGTGGCGATACCGACCGTCAGGGCCAGCTTGCGCATCGCCGCATAGGATCTGTCGGTGTCGGGAATGGCGCGAACGAAGTTACCGCCCATGCCGATGAAGACCTTGGCCGTGCCCTTTTCCATCGCCTCCACGGATTCGACGGTGTGATGGCCGTGATGGCGGGGCGGCTCGAAGCCGAACACGTCGCGCACGCGGTCCAGATAGTCCTGGGAGGGTTTTTCATCGATGCCGACGGTGCGATCCCCCTGCACGTTCGAATGGCCGCGAATGGGTGAGATGCCCGCACCCGGCTTGCCGAAATTACCTCGGAGGAGGAGCAGGTTGACGACCTGCTGGAGCAGGCGCGAGCCTTCCTGGTGCTGGGTGAGGCCCATGCCGTAGCAGATCATGGTTGCGCGCGAACGGATGTAGATCTCGGCGCAGCGGCGTATCTGGTCTTCCGCCAGTCCGGAGATCTCCACGATATCCGCCCACTCCTGCGCCATGACATCGGCGCGGATCGCCTCCAGGCCGACGGTATGCCGGCTGACGAAATCCGTATCGATGATCTTCTCGCCTTGCGCCTCGCGCTCGAAGATCACCTTCATCATGCCCTTGAACAGGGCGAGGTCCCCCCCGATGCGGATATGGACGAATTCGCTTGCGATCGCCGTCGAGCCGAAGGTCGCCATCTGCACGACATCCTGCGGCTCGGTGAAGCGTATCAGCGCCCTTTCCGGCATCGGGTTGACGGCCACGATCGGCACGCCGCGTTTTCGCGCCTCGACCAGATTGGTCATCATGCGCGGCGAGTTGGTGCCGGTGTTCTGGCCGATGACGAAGATGGCCTCGGCGTGCTCGAAGTCCTCCATCACAACCGTGCCCTTGCCGACCCCGATGGAGGCAGGCAGGCCGCGGCTCGTCGGCTCGTGGCACATGTTCGAACAGTCGGGAAAATTGTTAGTGCCGAATTCCCGGACAAAGATGGAATACAGGAAGGCAGCCTCGTTGGGCGTGCGCCCCGAGGTGTAGAACTCCGCCTGATGGGGGCTTTCGAGCGCCTTGAGGTGATCGCCGATCAGCGCAAAGGCGGCCTCCCAATCACAGGGGACATAGCGGTCGGACGCCGCATCGTAACGCATGGGTTCGGTCAGCCGGCCCTGCATTTCGAGCCAGTAGTCCGACTGCTCCATGAGTTCCGAGACGGTGTGCTTTTCGAAGAACTCCCGGGTGATCCTTCTCTTCGTCGCCTCGAAGGCCAGCGCCTTGGCGCCGTTCTCGCAGAATTCGAGGGTCTTCTTCTGGTCGGGATCGGGAAAGGCGCAGCTCGGGCATTTGAAGCCGCCGGGCTGGTTCATGGCGAGCAGCGCGCGCGACCCCTTGGTGACGACGCTCTGCTCCAACAGCACCTTGGCAGTCGCTGCAGCAGCGCCCCAGCCCCCTGCCGGATGATGGTACGTCTTATATTCAGGCTTGTTGTCGGCCATGCTCGAAACCGCTCCGCGGAAACTGTCGAGCACATAGTAAAACACTCTATCTATTTGAAATCTATAGACATTTTGTCCATTTTACATGGACAAAATGTCCAAGAAATCGTGGATTTCCGGTACCAAGTCATTGACGTTTCGTCCGGCCCGGAGGTGGCACGAATGATGCCTTCAGAACAACCGCCCAAGATCGGAGAGTCCCCACCCTCGCTCGCTGCCATAGCCCCCTCGACTATGGCCATTGTCTGGACGGCACCGAGCTTCTCGACGATCGACGGCATCCAGTCCCGCAGGCAGGTGCCCGCACAAAGAGGAGATCGCGATGACAGGGGCGGCTGCATGATCCTGCGCTCAAAGCCCAGCTTCAGGGACATCCTATTCGCCGTCAACGGCTCCATCTTGCCACGCATAGCGCCCCGTCTCCTCGCAATCGCATTTATCAGCGTACTGGCGATTTATGCAGCACAGGAACATCCAGGCATCTTCGCGCGGATCAGTGCCATTCCCTTCACCTTGATCGGCATCGCCTTGTCGGTGTTCATGAGCTTTCGCAACAATGCCTGCTACGCCCGCTGGTGGGAAGGACGCAGGCTCTGGGGCGAATTGATCATCGCCTGTCGATCGCTCGCGCGCCAAACCTCCACCCTGGAAACCGATGACCGACGCTTCCTCCTCCAGGGATTATGCGCTTTCTCCGCGGGGCTGGCGGCCCATCTGCGGGGCCAGGACGAATTGAAGGCCATCACGCCTTGGTTCGATCTCGGCACCGCATCAAACAATCCCAATCTCACAAATGCCGTCCTTGAACAGATCGGCAAATATTGCCTGACGCTGATGCATAGAGGGCGGATAGATCCCATCCACTATTCGGTCATCGAACAGCAGATCGGCACCCTGACCGAGGTGCAGGGCGGATGCGAACGCATCGCCTACACGCCTGTTCCGTTTGCGTATTCCTTGTTGCTCCACCGAACGGCCCTCATCTTTTGCGTGACACTGCCATTCGCCCTCGCCGGCTCCCTGGATTGGTGGGCATTGCTTCCGGTTCTGCTCGTCGCCTACACGTTCTTCGGGCTTGACGCTCTCGGCCACCAGCTCGAGGAACCGTTCGGCCTGGAACCGAACGCATTGCCGCTGGACGCCTTGAAACGGACGATCGAACGGGAAATGCTTGCTCTCCTTGGCAGCGATGACCTCCCGGCTGCGATCAAGCCACGCAGAAACATACTGATGTAGTGTCAGCCCGGCCCGGGTCGAGAGGGGCGCAACTCGGTTCTCGCAGCCAGGACTCTGCCTCTTGACAGTCTATAAATTATATAGAGTATATAAATAGAATATTTTTTATCTGAGAGCGCGCCGTGCCCGATCATCGTCGGAAAATTCTCGGTATATCCGGCAGCTTGAGCCTGCCCAGCCGAACGACCGGACTGGTGCGCACCATCCTCGCCCGCTTCGAACATTTCGCGCAGGTCGAGCTGGTGGAACTGGCGAGCGATGCCGCGGCCCTGTTTGCAACGCATCCAAAGGGTCCGCGAACCGGGCGTGCGCGAGAGGTCATCGAGGCGGTCGAAAGCGCTGATCTGCTGGTCGTCGCGTCTCCCATCTACCGCGCCTCCTATACGGGTGCCTTGAAGCACCTATTCGACCTCGTCGACTATCGTGCCCTCGAAGGCAGGCCGGTTTTGGTGGCGGCAACCGGCGGAACCCCGCTGCATGCCCTGGCCATGGACCACCAGTTCCGGCCGCTGTTTGCCTTCTTCAAGGCCATCACGCTCCCGACCACCGTCTATGCGCTCGAGGGCGATTTTGCCGATCATGCCCTGGCCAGTGCCGAAGTTTCGGGGCGCATCGATCGCGCCGTCAGCGAAGCCCGCCTCCAGCTGCGCCTTTCCCACCCGCAGGGGTCTGGAACGGTCGTTCCGTTCCCTGCCACCGCCTGACCCCGCCATAAAACCAAGGATCCACCATGCCAGTCGAGCGTCAACGAGAACCGATCAAGTTTGCCTATTGGGTGCCCAATGTCTCGGGTGGTCTGGTGATCAGCTCGATCGAGCAACGCACGAGCTGGGAAATCGACTATAATCGCAAGCTTGCCCAGATCGCCGAACGGTCCGGCTTCGACTATGCGCTCAGCCAGATCCGCTTCACGGCGGGCTATGGTGCGGACAATCAGCACGAACCCCTCACCTTCAGCCAGGCGCTGCTCGCTTCGACCGAGCGCCTCAAGCTGATCGTGGCCCTGCTGCCGGGCCCCTGGCATCCGGCCGTCGCCGCCAAGCAGATCGCAACCATCAACAACATCTACGGCGCCCGGGTGGCCGTGAACATCGTCAGCGGCTGGTTTCGCGGCGAGTTCACCGCGATCGGCGAGCCCTGGCTCGACCACGACGAGCGCTACCGCCGGTCGGAAGAATTCATCCGCTCGCTGCGCGGCATCTGGACCGAGGAGAGCTTCACCTTCAATGGCGATTTCTATCGTTTCCGCAACTACAGCCTGAAGCCGAAACCCATCGATCCGCAGCCCGAGATCTTCCAGGGCGGCTCCTCGCGCGCAGCGCGGGACATGGCCTCTCGCGTATCGGACTGGTATTTCACCAATGGCAACACCCCCGAGGAAATCAAGAAGCAGGTCGACGACATCCAGGCCAAGGCGCGCGAGAACGGGCATTCGGTCAAGGTCGGCGTGAATGCCTTTGCCATCGCCCGCGATACCGAGGCCGAAGCCAAGGCCGTGCTGGACGAAATCATTGCAAAGGCCATCCCCGAGGCGGTCCACGGCTTTGCCCATGAGGTGAAGAATGCCGGGAAGGCCTCTCCGGAGGGCGAAGGCAACTGGGCCAAATCGTCCTTCCAGGACCTGGTGCAGTATAATGATGGCTTCCGTTCCAACCTCATCGGCACGCCGCAACAGATCGCCGAACGCATCCTGGCGTTGAAGGAGGCGGGCGCCGATCTGATCCTGCTGGGCTTCCTGCATTTCCAGGAGGAGGTCGAATTCTTCGGCCGCGAGGTCATCCCCCTGGTCCGCAAGCTCGAAGCGGCGCAGCCCGTGGCTGTCGCGGCCGAGTGATCGCGTTCCGTTCCTTCCCGCCCTGCAATCGTTCCATCCTGCATCCCTGCCATCGGCAGGGATGACGGGCAGAGACACGCTCATGACCACGGCAACCAGCGCAGTGCTGCAGCCTGCCCCGTCATATCGGGATGCGCCACCGATCGAGGCCGTTGAACCCCCCTCGACGCCAAAGACCGAACCGGCTCGGCGACAGGCTGCGCTGACGCTCGAACATATCAGCCTGTCTTTCGGAGGCATTGCGGCGCTGGGGGATGTCAGCTTTGCGGTCGAGCTCGGCGAAACTCGAGCCATTATCGGACCGAATGGTGCCGGCAAGAGTTCGCTTCTCAACGTCATCAGCGGCATCTATCGCCCTGACCACGGGCATATCGGCCTCGCCGGCCGTGACTTCCGGCAGGTGCCGGCGTCTAAACTCGCAACGCTCGGTGTTGCGCGCACGTTCCAGAACCTGGCTCTGTTCAGCGGGCTGGACGTGCTTGGAAATGTCCTGATGGGGCGGGCAGCCCTGCGGCACGCCGGTTTCATCGGCCAGATCCTGGGTCTGGGTCAGGCACGTCGCGAAGACAAGGACGCCCGCGAGCGCGCCGAGCGCATGGTCGATTTCCTGGACTTGCAGCCGGTTCGCAACCGCCCGGTCGCAACGCTGCCCTATGGCCTTCAAAAACGCGTCGAATTGGCCCGGGCCCTGGTGGCCGAGCCTCGCATCCTGCTGCTCGACGAGCCCATGGCAGGTATGACGGCTGCCGAGAAGACCGAGATCGCCGAGGTCATACGCAAGGCGCAAAGGCAGTTCGACCTGACGATCGTGATGATCGAGCACGACATCGGCATGGTCATGGATCTGTCCGACAGGGTGGCCGTGCTCGATCACGGCCGCCTCATCGCAGATGGCACCCCGCAGGCGGTTCAGGCTGATCAGGCCGTGATCGACGCCTATCTCGGCGTGGCGCACGACGACCGGGGTGGTGCATGATGGCCGATTTTGATTGGGCCTTCCTGGTCGAGGTGCTGGTCGGAGGCCTTCTTTCCGGCGTGATGTACTCGCTGGTCGCAATCGGGTTCGTACTTGTCTACAAGACCTCGGGCGTTCTCAACTTCGCGCAGGGGGCGATGCTGCTCTTTGCAGCCCTCACCTTCGTCAGCCTGATCGAGCGGGACGTCCCCTTCATCGCGGCGATAGCGATATCACTCGCCATCATGGCCGCGCTCGGCTTGGCGATCGAGAGGGCCGTGTTGCGCCCACTGGTCAACAAGCCGCCGATCACGCTGTTCATGGCAACGCTTGGCTTGTCCTATGTCATCGAGGGCGCCGCGCAGCTTCTATGGGGCACGCAAGTCCATGCGCTCGATCTGGGGATCGACGATACCCCGTTTGAAGTGGCCGGCGTGCTGATTTCCCAGTTCGACCTTTTCGCGGCGGGGGTTGCCGCCACGCTGGTGGCGATCCTGGCGGCCTTCTTCAATTTCACGCGCATCGGTTTGAGCTTTCGCGCCGTTGCCGACGACCAGTTCGCGGCCTATGCGGTCGGCTTGCGGCTGCCACGGATCTGGGCTGCCGTCTGGACCGCCGCCGGTATCGTCGCCCTGGTTGCAGGCCTGATCTGGGGCTCGAGGCTCGGCGTCCAGTTTTCCCTTTCGCTCGTCGTGCTCAAGGCCCTGCCTGTCCTGGTCCTGGGCGGGTTCGACTCGATCCTGGGTGCCATCGTCGGCGGTCTGCTCATCGGCGCGTTCGAGAAGCTTTCGGAAGTCTATCTCGGCCCCTTCGTCGGCGGCGGCATCGAAGGATGGTTTGCCTATGTGGCCGCGCTCGTCTTTCTGCTCGTGCGGCCCGCTGGCCTGTTCGGCCAGAAGCTCGTGGAAAGGGCGTGAACCGTGACCGCTTTGACCGCTTCCAGCCACGAGAACGCCGAAGCTCCCAGCCGTTCCTGGATCCTTCCCGCGGTACTCCTGATCCTCGCCTATGGCGTGATCCCGCTGGTCGGCAGCAGCTATGTGTTCGATGCCATCCTGACCCCCTTCCTGGCCCTGTCGCTGGCTGCCCTGGGGCTGAATCTGCTCACCGGCTATGCCGGGCAGCTTTCGTTGGGCAGCGCTGCGTTCATGGCGGTGGGTGCCTTCGCCGCCTATAATTTCAACCTTCGGATCCCCGGCCTGCCCCTGGTCGCGAGCATCGTCCTGGGCGGCGGTGTTGCGGCGCTGATCGGGCTCGTCTTCGGCCTGCCGAGCCTGCGGCTGCGTGGTTTCTACCTGGCCGTTTCCACCTTGGCGGCGCAGTTCTTCGTGCAATGGGCGCTGACCAAGTTCAGCTGGTTTTCCAACGACAATCCGTCCGGTGTCATCGACGCCCCGCCCCTCGGCGTGGCAGGCTTCTCGCTCGAAGGCCCGCCCGGCCGCTACCTGTTCACGCTCACCATCGTGGTTGTCGTCACCGGCCTTGCCGCCCGGATCGTCAAGACGCAGACCGGCCGCGACTTCATCGCTGTCCGCGACAACGAGCTGGCGGCCCGGGTCATCGGCGTATCCGTGCTGCGCACCAAGCTGCTCGCCTTCGTGCTGTCCTCCTTCATCATCGGCATTGCCGGATCGCTGTGGGCGTTCGCCTATCTGAGGACCGTCGAACCGGCCGGCTTCGATCTCGATCGTTCGTTCCAGATCCTGTTCATCATCATCATTGGCGGGCTCGCCACGATCCGCGGGGCATTCCTCGGAGCGGCCTTCATCGTGGTGTTCCCCCTGATCCTGTCTCGCCTGGGCAGCGCCTTGCTGGGCAGTACCTTCGATTCAGGCGTGCTCGACATGAGCCAGCGCATCGTGCTCGGCGCGCTGATCATCGTCTTTCTCATCGCCGAGCCGGACGGCCTGTCGGCGCTGTGTCGACGCACCCTCGACAAGATCCGCCCGCACCGCTGACCGCGATTTCTCCCAATCCTCGCCTGCCAACCCCGGAGCCACCATGCCGTCCCTTTCATTTCGCCTCGCCGGTGCCCTGCGCGCAACCACAATGGCTGCAGCCCTCGCCCTCACGACCGTGCCTTTCGCCCATTCGCAGGCTCGTGCGGACGAACAGTATTTCCCGCTGCAAAGCTATCGGGTCGGCCCCTATGCAGCCGGCGGCACGGGCTTCTTCGGCGGCTTCATCGACTACCTCAATCTCATCAACACTCGCGACGGCGGCGTGAACGGCGTCAAGCTGACCTGGGACGAATGCGAGACCCAGTATGAAGTCGAACGGGGTGTCGAATGCTACGAACGTCAGAAAAGCCACAAGGACATCGCGACCTGGAACCCGCTTTCCGTCGGCATTGCCTATGCGATGATCGACCGCATCACCAACGACAAG
Source organism: Labrys sp. 22185 (assembly GCF_052045555.1). Lineage (NCBI taxonomy): Bacteria > Pseudomonadati > Pseudomonadota > Alphaproteobacteria > Hyphomicrobiales > Xanthobacteraceae > Labrys > Labrys sp. 22185. Next base: position 24,633 of record NZ_JBQEPH010000036.1, read on the forward strand.
GTTCCCCTGCTGACGATCAATCACGGCCGCACGGATTCGACCGATGGCAGCGTGTTCAAATATGTCTTTCCCCTGCTGCTCAATCCCTACAGCGAAACCTCCGGGATCGTGAACTACATCGCCGGCAAGTTCGGCGGGGTTGACAGTCTCAAGGGTAAGAAGATCGCCGTGCTCTATCACGGCTCGCCCTATGGCAAGGAGACGATCCCAATCTATGAGCTGCTGGCCAAGAAATACGGCTTCGAATTGCAGCAGATCGAGGTGCCTCACCCCGGCAACGAGCAGCAATCGCAATGGCTGACCATCCGGCGCTGGCGGCCCGACTATGTGGTGCTGCGCGGCTGGGGAGTCATGAACCCCGTGGCGCTCAAGACGGCTCAGAAGGTCGGTTTTCCTGCCGATCACATCGTCGGCAATGTCTGGTCCAATTCGGAAGAGGACGTCCTGCCCGCGGGTGCCGCCGCCAAGGGATATGTCGCGATCACGACCCAGGCGTCCGGCACCGAATACCCCGTGGTGCAAGAGATCGTCAAAACCGTCTATGGCGCAGGCAAGGGCAATCTCGACGACAAGAAGCGGATCGGCAGCGTCTACCACAATCTGGGCATCGTGAACGGCATCCTGAATGTCGAGGCCATTCGCATCGCCCAGGAAAAATTCGGCCATCGCACCCTCACCGGCGATGAAGTCCGCTGGGGGCTGGAACATCTCAAGCTCGACCCGGCCCGCGTGGAGGCTCTCGGCGCCAAGGGGCTTTTCCACTCCATCAACGTGACCTGGAAGAACCATGAAGGCGACGGCCTCGTCACCTTCCAGCAATGGGATGGCGCCAAGTGGAAGGTGGTATCCGACTGGATCGCGCCCGACTGGGCGTTGCTGCGGCCGATCATCGAAAAATCCGCCACGGCCTATGCCACCGAGCATCAGATCAAGCCTCGGACCGAGGCGGATGCCGACAAGGCGGCCGCGAACTGAGGCGCGTCCCCTCGGCCTCCTGCAACGGCGTGCCCCAGGAAAGGTATTCGATGTCCGAGCCAGTTCCCCTGCTTGCGGTCAATGCGATCGAAGCTGTCTATGGTGGCGCCATCGTCGCTCTGAATGGCGTGAGCCTGACAGTTGCCGCGGGAGAGATCGTCGCCTTGCTCGGCCCCAACGGGGCCGGCAAATCCACGACCCTCAAGGCGGTCTCCAACCTGCTGCCGGCCCAGCGCGGCCGGCTGATCGCCGGGACGATCCGGTTCGACAACGTGGAGGTGAACCGGCACAGCGCCTCCGCCCTGGTGCGGCGGGGGCTCGTCCAGGTGCTCGAGGGCCGGCACTGCTTTCGCTCGCTGAGCACCGAGGACAATCTCGTTACCGGCGGGCTGGCACGCGGCTCCAGCCGCCCGGAACTGGCGCGTGACCTGGAGCGCGTCTATGCGATCTTCCCGCGCCTGCGCGAGAAGCGAAAGACGATCGCCGGCCTGACCTCGGGCGGCGAGCAGCAGATGACCGCAATCGGTCGCGCCCTGATGTCGAGGCCACGCCTGCTGGTGCTGGACGAGCCTTCGATGGGGCTGGCACCGCTCGTGGTGCAGGACATCTTCGAACGGCTCACCGCCCTCAATGTGTCGGAGGGCCTGTCCATCCTTCTTGCCGAACAGAACACCGCCGTGGCTCTGCGCCATGCCCATCGCGCGGTGCTGCTCGCTTCGGGGCGCTCGGTCCTGGAAGGACGGGCTGCCGAACTGAGGGGTCGTGCCGACCTCAAGGACATCTATCTCGGGCGGACTTCCCTCGCCGGCCCATCCGCGGTCTCGACCGCGGCCTGATCTTAACCCTCATCTTAGGAATCGGCCCATGACGACAGCAGCTCAAGCCAAAGCATTTCCGGGCATCGTCGCAGAAGGCGTATCTGCCCTCCCCCGTCCCTCTGAACCGGCGCACATCATCCGCAGCGACGCCGAAGCGATTGCGGTTGCCGAAGATCTTGCGGCGCAATTCGCCAAAGGCGCATCGGAGCGCGACCGCGAACGCATCTGGCCGGTCGCCGAGCTCGACGCCTATTCCCAGAGCGGCCTGTGGTCGCTCAATGTCCCCAAGGCTTTCGGCGGACCCGAGCTTTCCTATGTCACCATCGATCGCGTGATCCAGATCATTTCGGCGGCGGATCCTTCGATCGGGCAGATCACGCAGAACCATATCGGGGTCGTCGCCGCCATCCGAACGGTCTCCGACGAGGCCCAGCAGAAGCTGCTGTTCGCCGAAGTGCTGGGCGGAACCAGGTTCGGCAACGCCTTCTCCGAATTCTCCTCCAAGCGGGCGGCTGATTTCGAGACGACGTTCAAGGATGAAGGCAACCATGTCGTCGTCACCGGCAAGAAATTCTATTCCTCCGGCGCGCTTCTCGCCCATCTGGTGCCGATCGTCGCGCTCGATGGCGAAGGCCGGGCCTGGTATGCGATTGCCGAGCGCGACGCCCCCGGCCTCACGGTGATCGACGACTGGTCGAGTTTCGGCCAGAAGACCACGTTGAGCGGCACGGTGATCCTCGACCACGTGAGGGTGCCGAAGACCCATCTGGTCCCGGGCTATCGGGGCTATGATCGCCCGACGGCGGATGGCGCCATCTTTCAGATCATCCAGGCGGCGGTCGATACGGGCATCGCGGAGGCCGCCATCAAGGACACTATCGCTTTCGTCAAGGGCGGCTCCAGAGCCTGGATCGATAGCGGCCTCGATCATGCCTGGCAGGACCCCTACACGATCCAGGCGATCGGTGATCTCACCTTGCGCCTTCATGCCGCCGAGGCGCTTCTCGAGAAAGCGGGTCTCGCCGTGGACAGGGCCGTTGCCGATGCCACGGCCGAAAGTGTGGCCAAGGCCCAGATCGCGGTTGCCGAAGCCAAGATCCTGTCGACGGAAGCGGCGCTACAGGCCACCAACAAACTGTTCGAACTGGCCGGCACACGCTCGACGCTGGGCGTTCACAACCTCGACCGGCACTGGCGCAATGCCCGTACGCATACGCTCCATGATCCCGTTCGCTGGAAATATGCCATTCTTGGAAATTACGCGCTGAATGACGTCAATCCGCCTCTGCATGCCTGGAGCTGATCGGACCGCACTGTTGCAGCCCGGCAAAACCCGGCGCACAGTGGCCCTAGGGGAACATTTCGGCGCGTCCAAGCATTGATCAGTCAAGTTCAAGCGCAGCAGTCGAAGTTTCATTCAACGGAGATAGAAACATGGGCATCTTCGATTCAATCAGCAACGCCATCTTCGGTCGTGCAAAGGCTGCAGAGGCCCCCCAGGCCCCTACCGGTACACCCTCTGCTCCAACACCCTCTTCCAGTCCGGCTCCTGCACCATCCGGTTCGGCCGTTCCGCCGAGCACCGTCGACGTTGCTGCCGTCCTCGATCAAGCGGTCAAGGCCAGCGGACAGAACCTCGACTGGAAGCGCTCAATTGTAGACCTCCTCAAAGCCCTGAAGCTCGACAGCAGCCTTGCAGCTCGCAAGGAGCTGGCCGGAGAGTTGGGCTATACGGGCGATACGTCGGACTCCGCTGCGATGAATATCTGGCTGCACAAGGCCGTCATTGCAAAACTGGCAGCGAATGGGGGCAAGGTGCCCGCCGATCTACAAAACTGACCAGCCTTCCCGGCAAACCTCTTTTATCTTCCGCCGCCCGGCGAAGATCTTTCGAGGGTCTCTCTGCTCCTGGCTGGGCACTGAGCCGGTACCCCATGAGGTGCGGGTTTCCAGACACGAAAACCGCCCAGGTTCGATCTCGCCTTGGCGGTTTTCCACGGCAATTTTGGCTGTGGATGCCAGCAATCCGCGCTCGGGAAGGCCAGCGGGCAGCCGAGGAGACATTTACTCCGCGATCCTGGTCAGATAAGGCGCAATCGATTGCGGGGCTGGGATCACCGCGACGATCTTCATCTGGGCGATGTTGCGGTTCTTCGCCTCTTCCAAATGTGCATCGAACATCGCAGCCGCAGCATCGATGGCCCCGCGCGCCAGCAGTTCGACGATCAGGCGATATTCGGCAATGGCGATACGATCGCGCGGCAGGCCGAATTGGCGCAGCAGGCGCTCCGAGGCCACGACCGGCAACAGGTTGTCCCGTATCAGATCGCGCAGCCTTTCGTTCGGGGTGGCCATCACGCAGGTCTCGACCAGCTTCGTCTCCAAATCCTCCCATTCGACCAGATCGGCATCCGATTCGGTCCTTTCGGCCTCGGACAGGCTTTCGAGCAAGGCGGTCAAACGTGAGCGATCGATGCGCGGCGCCGCCGACACCAGGGCGGGAGGCTCGAGGATGCGCCGCAGGGCAAAGCGGTCCTTGATCGATTTTGCCGTGAGCGGGCCGGCGATCCAGTGGGAACTCTGGTTCTTATGCACCAGCCCCCTTTCCTGCAGGCGTCCGAGCACGTCGCGCACCACGGTGCGGCTGACATGGAAATGATCCGCCAGCTCGATCTCGATGATACGATATTGCCCGAACACGACACAGGCCGCGACGTCCGCCTCGATGGAATCATAGATGCGCTCCCAGGTCGACCGGCTTTGCAGCGCCTCGTCGATGGCCTCGGGCACCACCAGACCCAGGGTCTTGATATCGGTGCGCACCGGGGCGATGCTCCGTCCCGGCGCCCCGACGAGATAGCCGCGCCCATCGAAACGGTGGATGAGCTGCTCCGCCTCCAGGTGCAGCAGCGCCCTCTGGACCGGCGCACGCGACGTCTGGAAGATCTCGGCGATCGGCCCTTCGAGCAGGACCAGCCCCTTCGGCAGAAGCCCGTCGGCAATATTGGTGCGCAAGACGTCTTCGACGATTTCGTAGCGCCGCTGGGCGGTCTGGCGAGGCTTGGACGATGGCATGCCGTAAACGGACCTCCTTGCGGGTGTCATCGCAGACCGCCGCTCGAACTGCCCGTGTCTACCGCGTTTGACACATCCTGTCCCACATTCGGATAAATGATCTTTGCATACTATAGTGCAATTTTGCCTACGGAGAATGCATTTTCACCGATTTTCGGCAAAATTTTCGATAAACCTCGTCGTCACCACCCACTCCCTTCAACACCCACACCAGCCCCCGACCGCCCATCACGACCCCGACGAGCACGTCGCATGTCGTAACAAACACGAGAAAACGCAGCCTAAACGGCCAATTCTCTACAAAAATTGCCCAGACTCCACCAATCCTTCACCGAGAGTCCAAATTCGATGCCCGCCCGGAATTTGGGCAGCCGATGCACAAAAAAGATTGTTGCATACAAAAATCGATTGAACTAAGATCCAAGCACTCATTGCCGAAGAAGCAATGCAGAGGCGAACTGAATTAAGCAAGTTGATTAATATTGGATCGGACGCAAACGTATTGCGCCCGCATGATATTTATCACCTGAAATCATGGCAAAGATGGATCGTGTTATTCCTAGGAATAACAGGGCGTCCGTGTGGCATGATACGATCTGGGAGGCTCGTTTGGCAGATGTACTTCGTCTTTCCGGCATCAGGAAGTCCTATGGCGACCTGCAAGCGCTGGATGGTATAGACCTCGCCATCCCCGACAATGCCTATGTGTCGCTCCTGGGCCCCAGCGGTTCGGGCAAGACCACGCTTCTGCGCGTGATCGCGGGTTTTGAAAGCCCTGACCAGGGCAGCGTCACCCTCGGCGGCAGCCCCGTCGACAATGTCCCGGCACATCGGCGCGGCATCGGCTTCGTCTTCCAGAATTTTGCCCTGTTCCCGCATCTCTCCGTGGCCAGGAATATCGCCTACGGCCTTGAAAACCGGGAGATCGCCGCACTGACCGATCGTGCTGCCATTCGCCGCAAGGTCGCTGAGATGATCGAGCTGGTCGGCCTGGCCGGCCTGGAGGATCGCGGTGTCGCCCAGATCTCCGGCGGCCAGCGCCAGCGCGTGGCCTTGGCGCGAACGCTGGTGACCGAACCGCGCCTCGTGCTGCTCGACGAGCCGCTGGGTGCCCTCGATGCCAATCTGCGGTCCCGCATGCGGGCGGAGCTCCGGAGCATCCGTGAGCGTCTCGGCGTCACCTTCCTGCATGTTACCGGCAGCGAATCCGAAGCCCTGGCCATGGGCGATATCGTCTTGGTGCTCGATCGGGGCCGGATCGCCCAGTCGGCGGATGCCGACACGATCTATAACCGCCCCGCCGCCCCTTCCGTCGCGCGGTTCCTCAACTGCTACAACCTGTTCGAGGGAACACTCTCGGGCGAGGCCTTCGTCGGGCCGGCAGGCAGTTTCCCGATCGAGGGCAGCACGCGCCTTGCCGGCGGAAAAACCGCCTATGCCGTCCGCTATGATCGCATCCAGGTGCGCCCGGCATCGTCGGCCCTGGCGAGCGACGAAGCGGGCGTCGAGGCCGCCTTCGTCGCCAGCGAATATAGCGGCGCCGCCGTGAACTCCTTCTTTGCCCTCGACAGCGGCCAGGTGGTGGAGGTGGAGACCCATCTCAGCCATCGCCCTCCCGCCGACTACGCGCCGCAGGAGCGCTACGGCCTCGTCTGGAAGCGCGACCTCGCGCTCCTCTTTGCCTGAGCGACGCCCATGGCTCTTGCTGACCCACGACCCGGAACGGAGATCGACTGGATGACGACGCCTCCCGGCAGCGAAGCAGCGGCGCCGCAGGCTGCATCGCCGCGCAGGTCCGGCAACAAGACACTATGGCTGCTGGCCCCGGGCGTCGCGTGGATGGTGCTCTTCCTGCTCGTCCCTATCCTGATGATGGTCTATGTCTCGTTCTGGACGCAGACCACCTTCAAGATCGAGCCCATCCTCACCACCAAGAGCTGGGTTACCTTCTTCACGAGCGACACCTATCTCCAGGCCCTCTGGACCACGATCCGCATCTGGCTGACGGTGCTGGTCGCCACCCTGGTGATCGGTTACCCCACGGCTCTGTTCGTGGGCCTGTTCGTGCGCAACAAGGCGCTGCAGACCACGCTCCTGGTGCTGTGCGTCATCCCGTTCTGGACGTCCTTCCTGATCCGCGTCCTCGCCTGGCGGCCGATGCTGGGCAAGGAAGGTGCCATCAACCTGATCCTGCTCAAGGCCGGCATCATCACCCAGCCGATCGAGGCCCTGCTCTTCTCCGACCTATCGGTGGTGATCGGCATGACGCAGATCTACTGTGTCTTCATGGTCGGCCCCATCGCTTTCATGCTCGGGCGGATCGACCCGAACGTGATCGAGGCGGCGCGCGATCTCGGCGCCGGCTTCTGGCGCATCTTCCGCACCATCATCCTGCCGCTGTCCATGCCCGGCGTGGTCGTCGGCTCGATCTTCGTTTCGGTGATGGTGCTGGGCGAATTCGCCACCTCCGCCGCCCTGTCCGGACGCAAGGTCAACCTCCTCGGCAACATCATCGTCACCCAGGTCGGTTCGCTCAAATGGGCCTTCGCCGCCGTGGTCGGCGTCGTCCTGACGATCGTCATGGGGGCCGTGGTCGCCGCCCTGCTGCGTGTCGTCGATCTCAGGAAGGAGCTCTGAGCCATGCAGGCACGCGGCGTCAGACCGGTCCTGGCCATCTATACGGCCCTGTTCCTCCTGTTTCTCTATGGGCCCTTCGTCGTACTGGCGATCCTGTCCTTCCAGACCGGGCCGGAGGGCGGTCCGCAATTTCCGATTATCGAATGGTCGACCTATTGGTACCAGCACCTCTTCGGCCTGACGCCGCCCTCGCGCATCGCCCCACTGCCGATCGAGGAGAGCCTGGGACGTTCGATCGTCCTCGCCATCATGACGATGGTGGTCTCGACCGTCCTGGGCGTGACGTCCGCGCAGGCCTTCCGCAAGAAGTTCCGGGGGTCTGGCATCGCCTTCTACCTGATCGTCCTCGGCATGATGGTACCCGGCGTGCTGGTCGGCCTCGGCATGGCGCTGGTTGCCAACGTCCTCGGCATCGACCGGCACTGGTGGGGCACAGCCTTCGTCCTCCACGTCGTCTACACCTATCCCTTCGCCTTCCTCGTCATGCTGGCAATCTTCAACCGCTTCGACCAGAGCGTCGAGGAAGCCTCCTGGTCGCTCGGCGTCTCGCCGATCCGCACTTTCCGGAAGGTGACATTCCCGCTGATCTTCCCGGGTGTCCTGTCGGCGATGCTGTTCGCCTTCACCCTTTCCTATGACGAGTTCTCGCGCACGCTCTTCGCCTCGGGGCGCGACCTCACCCTGCCGCTGGCGATCTACGGCACGTTCTCGGTCGAGATCCATCCCAACGTCTTCGCCTTCGGCGTGCTGACCACCTTGTTCTCGTTCGCTTTGCTCGCCGTCTACGCGATCCTGATGGGGCTGTCGGTCCGTCGCGGCAGGCGCCTCGCCATCCAGGAGGAGGCATGATGCCTAGCCTGAAAACAGCCATCGTCACCGGAGCCGGCTCGGGCATCGGCAAAGCCATCGCCGAACGCCTCGCGGGCGACGGCTATGGCGTGCTTGTCAACGACCTCGCGCTGGAGCGGGCGCAGGCCATCGCCGATGCCATCCGGGCGGCGGGCGGCAAGGCGGTCGCCGCAGCCGGCGATGTCTCCAGCGAAGCGGACGTCGCGGCGATCGTCGCCGCGGCCAGGACGCAGCTCGGGCCGGTGGACCTGCTCGTCAACAATGCCGGCCATGTCCACCAATGCCTGTTCGAACATCTCGAAACCAGTGATTTCGACCGCATGTTCGCCGTGCATGTGCGCGGCACCTTCCTGATGATACGGGCCGTGCTGCCGGCAATGCTGGAGGCGGGGTCCGGCGTCATCGTCAATGTCGCATCCCAGCTCGGTCAGATCGGCGGGATCGAGCTCGCGCATTATTCAGGCGCCAAGGCTGCCGTGATCGGCATGACCAAATCGCTTGCCCGCGAGGTGTCGAGCCGCGGCGTGCGGGTGAATGCCGTTGCGCCGGGGCCGATCAACACGCCGCTGGTGAAGGCGCTTTCGGACGACTGGAAAGTGCGCAAGGCCGGGGAACTGCCGCTCGGCCGTTTCGGCGAGCCGGAAGAGGTGGCGGCGACCGTCGCCTTCCTCGCCTCCCCGGCCGCCAGCCTCTTCGTCGGCCAGACGCTCGGGCCCAATTCCGGCGACGTGATGTTGTGAACGAGCAGAGGGAGAAGACGGCATCATGACCAAGGCACGTATCGTCCTGATCACCGGCGGCGGCATCGGCATCGGCCGCGCCAGCGCCAAGGCCTTCGCCACGCTCGGCGACCACGTCGTGGTCACCGACATCCTGGAAGCGGAAGGCCGGGCCGTCGTCGACGAGATCAAGGCGGAGGGCGGCTCGGCCGAGTTCGCACCGCTCGACGTTCGCTCCACCGCCGATGCCGACACGCTCGTCGCCGATATCGAGGCCCGCCATGGCGCCATCGACGTCGTCGTCGCCAATGCCGGCATCGCCCACCGCGTGCCGCTCGCCCAGCTCGACGACGACAAGTGGGACCTCACCTTCGACATCGACCTCAAAGGCATCTTCCGCGTAGTGCGGGCCGCCTTGCCCGGCATGCGTACTCGCGGGTCCGGCGCCGTGGTCGCTCTCTCCTCGATCATGGGCGTGGCCTATGGCTGGGACGAGCATGTGCATTATTCCTCCGCCAAGGCTGGCGTCGTCGGCCTGGTGCGGGGTCTCGCCGTCGAGGTCGCCCGCGACGGTGTCCGGGTCAACGGCGTGGCGCCGGGCTACATCCGCACCGCCCAGCTTCTCTCCAAGGAGCATTCCCTTGGTCCCGAGGGTGCGGAGGCCGCCGGCGCCTTCATCCCCATGGGCCGCATCGGTGAGCCCGAAGAGATCGCCGACGTGATCGTTTTCCTCGCCTCTTCCAGCGCCCGCTACCTCACGGGCCAGACGCTGGTGGTCGATGGCGGCCTGCTGGTGGGCCGCTACTGAAACAAAAGCAAATGAACCAGAACCGGAGAAGGAACGATGTCTGACCGAAGCGAGATGACGCGCCGCTCTATACTGAAGCGATCCGCGGGAATGATGGCCCTGGCACTGGGCGGCGGCACGCCGTTCCTCTCCTCCCGGGCGGCCTGGGCACAAGGGACCGGCCTGGCGAGCGAGAGCCTGCGCACGATCGGCCTGTCCGTCACGGTGCAGGAACGCATCCTGGCCGAATTCAAGGCCGCCTCCGGCGTCGGCACGACCTCGGGCACGGCCGCGACCTTCCCCGATGCCCAGACCAAGATCCTGTCGGGCTCGAAGGACTATGATTGCTGGGAGGTGATTGCCGAACGCCTGCCGTCGGTGGTGATGACCAACAATGTCGCGCCGATCGCCGTCTCCTCGCTGAAGAATTGGGCCAATATCCGCGATACCTTCACCAAGCCGAGCGACAAATGGGATCCCAAGGCCCAGATAACCGGCCAGATCTGGCAGGACGATGCCCACAGCCAGCTGTGGATGGTGCCGGCCGTCTATAATTACGACTCCATCGGCTACAATCCGGACGTCCTATCGGATGAGGAAGCCAACACCTGGGCGGCCATCTTCGATCCCAAATGGAAGGGCAAGTCCGGCCTCAACACCGATCCGCTGATCGCCTTCGGACAGGCCGTGATGGCCATGAACTCGCTCGGCTTGTCGGCGGTCAAGAACCCCGGCAATCCCTCGGAAGCCGAGATCGACGAGGCTGCGAAATTCCTGGTTTCCAAAAAGAAGGAAGGCCAGTTCCGCGCGCTCTGGGGCGATTTCGGCGAGCTCGTCAATCTCCTCGCCTCCGGCGAAATGGTGGTGTGCGACGCCTGGCAGCCGGCCGTGATGGCGGTCAAGGCCCAGGGCAAGGCCTGCAGATATGCCCGCCCGAAGGAAGGCTACCGCGCCTGGGCGATCGGCCCGTCGCTCATCGCCGGCTCCGCCAACAAGGAAGCCGTGGCCGCCTACGCCGACTACTGGCTTTCGGGCAAGCCCGGCATCACCGTTTCGGAACAGGGCTATTATTCGCCGACGACCAACATCAAAAGCGAGATGGCACCGGAGAAATACGCCTTCTGGTACGAGGGCAAGCCCTGGGTCGGCGCTGCCGAGCGTGGCATCAAGGAAGGCGACCTGCGCGATGGCGGCAGCCTGGCGGAACGGGCCGCCAATGTCGCCTATTGGCACCAGTGGCCGGATGCCTACGACCATCTCATTCAGAAATGGGACGAGTTCCTGAACGCCTGATCACGATCCGGGCGAAAGGCACCGCTTTTCGCCCGTGTCCCTAGCCCCTACCGCGGAGTTTGACGCGATGGTCCATGATCTCGAACTCATCAAGGTCGGCAAGGTCTATGACAACGGCACGCCAGCCGTTGCCGGTTTCGACCTGGCCGTCGCCAAGGGGGAGTTCATTGCCTTTCTCGGGCCTTCCGGCTGCGGCAAGACGACGACCCTGCGCATGATCGCCGGCTTCGAAGCCATCTCCTCCGGCGACATGCTGATCAAGGGAACGCGCATCAACGACGTGCCGCCCGAACGGCGCCCGACCTCGATGATCTTCCAGAACTACGCGCTCTTCCCCCATATGACCGTGCGCCGCAATGTCGGCTACGGCCTCGAGGTCAAGGGACTGGCGAAAGCCGAACGCGACGCGAAGGTCGATCGCATCCTGGCCACGCTCGGCCTCGAGGATGTCGCCGACAAGCGCCCCGACAAGCTCTCCGGCGGCCAGCGCCAGCGTATTGCCCTGGCGCGCGGCCTCGTCGTCGAGCCTGACATCCTCCTGCTGGACGAACCGCTGGGGGCGCTCGACGCCAATCTGCGCAAGGCGATCCAGAACGAATTGAAGCTGCTGCAGAAAAGGCTCGGCGTCACCTTCGTGTTCGTGACGCACGCCCAGTCCGAGGCCCTCGCCCTGTCCGACCGCATCGTGGTGATGAACCAGGGGCGCGTCGAGCAGATCAGCCCGCCGCACCAGCTCTACACCCGGCCGAACACGCCTTTCGTGGCGCAGTTCATCGGCCGCAACACCATTCTGGACGGCGCCGTCGGCTGTGTCGAGGACGGGCGCGTGGTGGTCGATACCCCGCTCGGCATCCTGCGCGGCACGGCGAACGGCGCCCTGGCCAATGGCAGTGCTGCCAAGATCGTGGTCCCGGCCGAAGCCATCGAAGTCCGCTCGGCCTCGGACGGGCGCGCAGCCGAGATGGGCAATGCCGTTTCGGCAACAGTCCGGCGCCTCGATGTCGTCGGGCATATCTCGCATCTGTCCGTCGAGCTTCCGGGAGGCCGGGCGGTCTCGCTGGAGGCACATGTCGAGAAATACCCGCCGGGCCTCTTCACCCCGGGGGGTGAGGTCGTGCTGGCCTGGAATGCCGCCGAGGCCACGGTCATTCCAGCCGCCTGACAGATCGTTCTTTCAAAAAGCATCAATTTCAACATGAAATGAGGAGACCTCACCCATGGCAAAGGAAATACTCTGCGGCTTCGGCGTCGACGTCGATGCGGTCGCCGGCTGGCTCGGTTCCTATGGCGGCGAGGATTCGCCGGACGACATCTCGCGCGGCCTGTTCGCCGGCGAGGTCGGTTCCCCCCGCCTGGTCAGGCTGTTCGAGCGCTTCGGCATCAAGACGACCTGGTTCATCCCGGGCCATTCGATCGAAACCTTTCCCGAGCAGATGCAGGCCGTCGCCGACGCCGGCCACGAGATCGGCATCCACGGCTATACCCATGAAAACCCGATCGCGATGACGCGCGAGCAGGAGATCGAGATCCTCGACAAGTGTATCGATCTCGTCACCAAGCTCTCGGGCAAGCGCCCCACCGGCTATGTCGCACCATGGTGGGAATTCTCCAACGTCACCAATGAGTTGCTGCTCGAGCGCGGCATCAAATACGACCATTCGCTGATGCACAACGACTTCACGCCCTATTATGTGCGTGTCGGTGATTCCTGGACCAAGATCGACTATTCCGGCAAGCCGAAGGACTGGATGGTGCCGCTGAAGCGGGGCCATGAGACCGACCTCATCGAGATCCCCGCTTCCTGGTATCTCGACGACCTGCCGCCGATGATGTTCATCAAGAAGGCGCCCAACAGCCACGGCTTCGTCAATCCGCACGATATCGAGCAGCTGTGGCGCGACCAGTTCGACTGGGTCTATCGCGAGATGGATTATGCCGTCTTCCCGATCACCATCCATCCCGACGTCTCGGGCCGCCCGCAGGTCCTGATGATGCTGGAGCGCCTCTATGCGCATATGGCCAAGCATCCCGGCGTGAAGTTCGTCACCATGAACGAAATGGCCGACGATTTCGCCAAGCGTTTCCCGCGCAAGAAGTGACGGAAGAGGCCGGGCCCCCTATCCTGGGCCCGGCCATCACCATTGCCGGACAAGGCGCCGCAACGAGGAAGATCTGCATGTGTTCGCTCTGCGGCATTCTGGGTGGCAATGAGCACTGGGCCGATGCGGTGGCCCGGCCGGGCGTCTTCACGCGCAATGGCGACAGGATCGATCGCCGCCGCGAGCGCGCGAACCGCGTGCGCATCGCCTGCCAGGTCCTGGAACCCTTCGGCATGACCCTCTCCGACTGGCAGGGCGCTTCCTTCCTCTTGTCGACCAAGACCGGCAAGACCGAGATCATCGACGATCTCGGCCATCTGTGGCCAGCGGCCGAAAGGCTGGCCCGGCGCGCCTGCGATCCGCTCTCCCTGCCGGTGATCGAGGCGATGGAGAAGCACCATGGCCGATGACACCCCGGCCTTCACCCCGGTCCACCTGCTCACCGGCTTCCTCGGTTCGGGCAAGACGACCTTGCTCCGGCGGCTGCTGTCGGACCCGGCCATGGCCCGCACGGCCGTGCTGATCAACGAATTCGGCGAGATCGGGCTCGACCACCATCTGCTCGAAGCCATCGACGAGACCATGGTGCTGCTGCCCTCGGGGTGCCTGTGCTGCACCATCCGCGGCGAACTGGCCCAGGCGATCCGCGACATCCATGCCAGGCGCGAGCGCGGCGACATTCCGCCCTTCGACCGATTGGTGATCGAGAGCACCGGCCTGGCCGACCCTTTCCCGATCCTCTCGACCATCAAGGCCGACCCCGTTTTGCGGCATCATTTCCGGCCGGGCACGGTGATTGCGACGGTGGATGCGGTGAACGGCCGGTTCCAGCTCGAGAACCACGTCGAGTCGACGCGCCAGGCCGCCATCGCCGATCGGCTCGTGCTGACCAAGACCGATATCGCCAACGAGGTGACGGTCGCCCGGCTCCTCGACCGGCTGGCGCGCTTCAATCCGGATGCGCCGATCCTGCGGGCCGCCGATGGCGATTTCGATGCCACCTCGCTCTTCGGCCAGGACGGTTCGGCTCCCGCCGGCTGGCCGGAGCGCTCGACCCGCGTTTGGTTCCGCCAGACCTTCCAAAGCGACGACCCCCTCGCCCCCCAGACGGCCGGCCAGCCCGGGCATGAGCACGGGCCGGGCGATCGCACGCGCCATGGCGAGCGCATCCACTCCTTCGTGGTCACGGTCGACGAACCGCTCGACTGGACGGCCTTCGGCATCTGGCTGACCATGCTGCTCAACCGGCATGGCGATCGCATCCTGCGGGTGAAGGGCATGCTCAACCTGGCTGGCGAGAGTGCCCCGGTAGCAATCCATGGCGTGCAGCATCTGGTGCACACACCCGTGCACATGCAGGCTTGGCCCGATGGCGACCGGCGCTCGCGCATCGTTTTCATCGTGGATGACCTCGATTCCAGCTTGATCCGACGCTCCCTGGCAGCCTTCAACAGATTGGCGGCTCCCGTGTCGCAGCAATCATGATCAAGCGATTTCGAATGTCATTGCCTCCACCCCGCCGTTCGAGCTCTCCATGACCGGAGACGCGTTGGAAGTACGCCCCTCGACCCCCGCCTTGCACCTTGCGGAACGACCGACCCTGCGCGTGCTGGGAACCGAGATTTCGCATCTGGAGGGACTGCGCCTCAGGGCCGAAGCGGATCTGGGCATCAATGTCGTCTTCGATACCCAGGACTTCATCACCGCCCAGCACAAGGCGGCGGCGGAACCCGGCAGCTATGACGTCTACGACCAGTGTTTCCACAACCTCGATATCGTCTGGTACTGGCGCGCCATCCAGCCCATCGATCTCACGCGCATCCGGCTCTGGAACGAAATCACCGACCTGACCAAGACGGGGCGACTCGATCCGGGCGCTCGCATCGGCTTCGGCGATGCGCCCGTGACCAAGCTCTTCGTCCAGCCCAACCGCGCCTTGGGCCCGACGCCCTCGCGCTGGCTCTCGATGCTGCCGACCACGCATAATTTCGATTCCTTCGCTTTCCGGCCCGATCTCGCCAATGGCGATGCCGAGCAGATCGTCTCCTGGGGCGCCCTGCTCGACGAGCATTGGCATGGCAAGGCGGCCCTGGTCGACGAACCGGCGATCGGGGTGTTCGACGCGGCTCTCGCCGCCCAGTCGCTGGGGCTGATGAGCTTCGAGGACATCGGCAACATGTCGACCGAGGAGATCGACACCCTGCTGGGCATCCTGATCGAACGGCGCCGAAGCGGATTTTTCGCCGGCTTCTGGAAGACCGCGGCGGAGGCGGCCAGCCTGATGCGCAATGGCGGCGTGGTCATCCAGAGCATGTGGTCGCCCGGCATCACCGCCCTGCGCCATTGCAACGTACCCGTGATGGAGGCCGTGCCCCGCGAAGGCTATCGAGCCTGGCATGGCGGCCTGTGCCTTTCGAGCAACCTGTCGGGACGCATGCTCGACATCGCCTATGACTACCTGAACTGGTGGCTGTCGGGCTGGCCGGGCGCAATGATGGCCCGCCAGGGCTATTACATGTCGATCCCCGCCCGGGTTCGGGACCATCTGACGCCGGACGAATGGGCCTATTGGTATGAAGGCCTGCCGACGCAGGCCGACCTGCCCGGCCCGGACGGCACCATCACTATCAGGGCCGGATCCGTGCGCGATGGCGGATCCTACCGGCAGCGCGCCAACTCGATCGCCGTCTGGAACACCACGATGGACGAGCACAATTACCTGGTGCGGCGGTGGTCGCGACTGGTGGCGACCACCTGAAGCGTTTGCGATTCGATATCATCGGGAATTGCAAAGACGCATCGAAGCAAAAATTTGGAGTAAAGGTGCGGTTTGGGGCAATCACTCTTTTCTCCAGCTGTTTGATTATGGATCTCGATGGGCATTATTTTACCCAATGCGAGCGATACTCGCCTACGACACCTTCGTCCTTTTGCCCTTGCTCGGAGCGCGAGGGGTTACTGATATGACCTCTGCCTCCTGGCGCCGTTGGCCGAGACCAAACTCCCTGGCCAAGCGAGAGCGCTGGGCCGAATAGTTCGGCGCAACCATCGGGTAATCTGCCGACAACCCCCACTTCTCGCGATATTGGTCCGGCGTCATATCATACGCCGTTCGCAAATGCCGGGTGAGCGACTTGAATTTGAGGCCATCTTCCAGGCAGATCACGTAATCGGGCGTGACGGATCTTCGGATCGGAACCGCCGGCGTTGGTGGTTTATCCGCCTCAACCGGCTTGGGATCGTTCAAGCCGGTAAGGCTTCCATGCACCGAACTGATCAGATCTGCCAGGGAAGCGGTGGCGACCTGGTTATTGGCGACATAGGCGGAGACGATGTCGGCGGTCAAGTCGAGTAAACTCGTGTCATCCTCGAGCATGTTCAGTCTTTCTTTTTGTGTTGATGTCGAAATTATTGACGTTTTTCTTAATTTGCGCAGCATTGTGGACCCTATCGCCGCGCGGTCTCAGATTTTCAAGCAATTGAACGCTAGTGTAAAGCTCATATTCAAAGATAATAATGATTTTCGGCAACACTATTTAGAACCTTTTTGGATTTCTCCTCGATCGACCGCCTTCTCCGCATCATTCAGGATAACTATCGACGACCGAGAGGCCGTCGATTTACATCTTCCTGTTCCCGTCCATCGATAGCCCTAAGGCAGGACAAGCAGCGGCCTTCCCCGGCCAGAGTTCGTATTCGGTAATGGTCCGGCCACGCCGCGAATTCCAGAATGAAGATCTCACCCAAGAGCGCGGCGCCACGCCATTGACCACGATGGACGCTGGCGTCGATGCCGACACGTAAACAACGGGGCCTTTCGATGTTCGAATTCGACGCCGGACCGGCACACTCTTGCAGACAAGGAAGGCCGCCGGGGGGCGGCCTTCGCAACAGTCGCACAGCCGCATTACCTGGCCTTCGTTTTCACGGTCGCCTTTGTGGCTGGCTTCGGCGCAACGTTGGCGTTGGCCGTCGCATCGATTGCCATCAGCTCTTTCTTGCTCACTTTCTTCTCGGTAAGAGAAACCTGGCCGAGCAGATAGTCTACGACTTTGTCCTCGAACATTTGCGCACGCAACGCATTCAACACCTGTGGCTTGGAGCGATAGAGAGCCAGCAGATGCTGTTGCTGATTGGCCGGGTACCGGCCGATCTGCAGGAGCAGTCCGCGCTGCAGTTCCTCGTTCGAAACGGAGATGTTCGCCTTCCTTCCGATGTCGACGAGGATCAGGCCGAGGCGCGTGCGCCGCTCCGCCAGTTGCATATATTCGGCACGCGCTTTGTCCTCGGTTAGGCCGAAATCGGCGAAGGTGCGACCCGAGGCCTGGAGATTACGGTTGACCTGTGCCCAGTTGTTGTTGAACTCGGCCTCCACCAACTTCGAGGGCACCTGGAATTGATAGGAAGCCTCGAGTTGCTCAACCAGTTGCCGCTTCTCCTTCTGTCGCGTCAGCGAGCCGAACTGGTTCTCGATCTGGCCACGTACGACAGTCCGCAGGCGCGCCAGTGAATCCACCCCGAAGCGCTTCGCAGTCTCGTCATTGAGCAGCGCCTCGCCGGGTTTGGCCACTTCCTTGACCGTGACGTTGAAGGTCGCTTGCTTGCCTGCCAGATATGGGACCTGGTAGTTCTTCGGGAACGTCACATTGACCTGCTTCTCATCCCCTGCCTTCGTACCAATCAACTGGTCGTCGAAGCCCGGGATGGAATTCTTGGCGCCGAGTACCAGTAGACGGTTGGTGCCGGTGTCGTTGGGAATGACCTCGCTGACATTGCCAGCGTAATCAATGGTGATGCGATCGCCCTCGGCGGCCTTGCCGTTCTTCGGCTTGTAGGAGCGCGCCGCTTCGGCGACCCGCTTGAGCCGTTCATCAACATCGGACTCCGAGACATCATAGACGGGCCGTATTACCTTGATACTGGCGAGGTCCTTGATTTCGATTGCGGGCACCGCCTCGGCGTTCGGTCCGCGAACATTGGCGCCATTGGTGCCGGCACTGCGGTTCGCGGCACCGCCCGTCGCGGTATTAGCTGTGGAAGCGAACATGCCAGTGACATCCTTGTTGTTGGTGTTAGCAACATTGCAGACCAGGCCTGCAACCACACCGTTCGATCCGGTGCTATCGCCGCTCGCCGCCTGGCCAGCAGCAACGCCGACCGAACTGCCGGTCAGATAGGCAAGCCTGCCGGTTGAACCGGCGTTACCGTCGGTCCCGTTGAAGGCACGGCCGATTGCATTGCCCACCGTGTTGGAGGACAGGCCGTTCAAGCCGGTTCCGGTGCCGCCGGCGACTCCGCTGAGAGCGCCGCCGGCCGGATTGTCGGCGATACCAACACGCTGGCTGCCAAGCTCGGCGCCATTGCTGGCGCCAGTTGCGTTGAGGCCATAGTTGGCAGGATCGCCGACCCCATTGGCAGGCGCGCCAGTCATTCCGGCATTGCCGCGACCGTCGATGCCGTTGAAAGCATCGCCGACCGGATTGCCGGCCATGATGGTGGCCTGGCTGTTCGAACCGGTACCGTTGTCAGCGGTTACGCCGGAAGGTGCCTTGCGGCCTGGATTGCCGATCGCGTTGGCAGGCGCACCAGCCTTTCCGGCATTGCCGCGACCGTCGACACCGTTGAGAGCATCGCCGACCGGATTACCGGCCATGACGGTAGGCTGGCCGTTCGAGCCGGTTCCGTTGCCAGCGGTTAGGCCAATGGGTGCCTTGCGGCCTGGATTGCCGGCCGTGTTGGCAGGCGCGCCGGCCGTTCCAGCGCTACCGCTTTCGATCGTGCTGGGAGAGTCACCAGAATCACCAGCCCGGCTACCCGTCAGATAGGCGAGGAGGCGGCTGAACCGGCTGCTGCCGCCAGTCTCGTTGGCAGCTTCGCGAGGCTGGTTGCCAGCCGCGCCCGCAGGCGTGCCAGCCGTTCCGGGGTTGCCGCTACCGTCGATGCCGTTGGGATTCCCGTCGGCCGGGTTGCCAGCCATGGTGGTGGGCTGGCCGTTCGAACCGGCGCGGTTGCCGCCGGCCGTTCCATTGAGCGTATTGCCAGCCGGATTGCCGGCCGTGTTAGGCGCGCCGGTCGATCCGGCATTGCCGCTGTCGATTCCACTGGGGGATCCATCGACCGGTTTGTCGGCGGCGGGCTGGCCGTTCGGACTGGTGCCGTTGCCAGCGGTTGTGCCAACGGGAGTCTTGCCGGCCGGATCGCCGTCTGTGGGCAGGTCACGCGACGGCGTGTTACCACCAGCGGCTGCGTCGGGAGAGTCACCAGCCCGATCGCCGGACAGGTAGGCAAGAAGGCGGCCAAACCGGCTGCTGCCACCAGTGTTGTTGGCCGTTTCGCCCGCTGGATTGCCAGCCGTATCGGCAGGCGCGTCGGTCGTTCCGGCGTTGCCTGCCGTGGTGACAGGCTGCCCATCCGGACGGTTGCCGCCGATCGCTTCGTTTGAGCCAGCACCGGCTGGATTGCCAGCCGAGCCGACGGGCGTACCGGTCGAGCCAGCGTTGCCACCGCCATCGATGCCGTTGGGCGCGCCGCCGACCGGATCGCCGGCCGTGGTGGCGGGCTGACCGTTCGAACTGGCACGGTTGCCGCCAGCCGAGCCGTTGAGGCCGACACCGGCTGGATTGCCAGCCGCATCGAGGGGCGTACCGGTCGAGCCAGCGTTGCCACCGCCGTCGATGCCGTTGGGCGTGCCGCCGACCGGATTGCCGGCCACGGCGGCGGGCTGACCGTTCGAACCGACACGGTTGCCGCCAGCCGAGCCGTTGGGGCCGACACCGGCTGGACTGCCAGCCGAGCCGACGGGCGTACCGGTCGAGCCAGCGTTGCCACCGCCGTCGATGCCGTTGGGCATATCGCCGACCGGATTGTTGGCCGTGGTAGCGGACTGACCGTTCGAACCGGCACGGTTGCCGCCAACCGAGCCGTTGAGGCCAGCGCCGGCTGGATTGCCAGCCGCACCGAGGGGCGTACCGGTCGAGCCAGCGTTGCCACTGCCGTCGATACCGTTGGGCTGGCCATTCGAGCCGATGCCGCCAGCCGATCCGTTGAGACCATCGTCCGCCGGATTGTTGGCCAGATAGGCAAGCTCGCCAGGCAAACCAGTGCTGCCGCCGGTCCCGTTGCCGGCCCCTGGACCACCAACCCCGCCCGAAGACAGGCTGCCCAAGCCGGCGCCACTATTGTCGGCCGCGCCATTGAGAGCGTCGCCAACTGGATTGCCAGCCGTGCCGGCGGTGCCTCTGGCATTGACGCCATCGGGAGCACCGGCGACCGGGTTGCCAGTCACACCGATGGGCCGGCCATTCGAGCCGAGACCCCCAGCCGATCCGTTGGGAGTACCGTCAACCGGATTCCCCGCTCCACCAGCGCGCTGGCTAGCCGGACCGGTGCTGTTGCCGCTGGTCGATCGGTTGAGGCCAGCGTCGGCTGGATTGCCGGCGGTGCCTCTGGCATTGATGCCATCGGGAGCACCGGCGACCGGGTTGCCGGCCACGCCGGTGGGCTGGCCGTTCGGGCCGATGCCACCAGCCGATCCGTCGAGACCATTGTCCACCGGATTGTTGGCCAGATAGGCAAGATAGGCCAACTCACTGCTCAGACCGGTGTTGCCGCCAGTCCCGTTGCCGGTCTCTGGACCACCAGCCCCGCCCGAGGGCAGGCTGCCCAAACCAGTGCCGTTGTTGCCGGCCGCCCCATTGAGAGCATCGCCGACCGGATTGCCCGCGACACCAGTACGCTGGCGACCTGGGCCGGCAGCCTGGCTGCCAGCCATTCCGTCGCGACCATCACCGGCTGGATTGCCCGCGATACCGCTACCGTTGTTGCCGGCCGCCCCATTGAGAGCATCGCCGACCGGGTTGCCCGCGACACCAGTACGCTGGCGACCTGGGCCGGCAGCCTGGCTGCCAGCCATTCCGTCGCGACCATCACCAACCGGACTGCCCGCCGTGCCGGCAGGGCCACTACCATTGACACTGCCGGGAGCGCCGGCGACCCGGTTGCCGGCCACGCCGGAGGGCCGCCCATTCGAGCCGATACCTCCGGCCGCTCCATCGGGGGTGCCGACAGCCGGATTGCCCGCTGCGCCCGCACGCTGGCTCCCTGTGCCGGCACTGTTGCCGCCGGCCGTTCCACTGAGGCCATCGCCGGCCGGGTTGCCGGCCACGCCGATGGGCTGGCCATTCGAGCCGATACCACCAGCCACTCCGTTAAGAGCACTGCCAGCCGGATTGCCCACTACGCCGGCGCGCTGGCCACCTGGGCCGGCGCTGTTGCCGCCAGCCGTTCCGCCGAGGCCATCGCCGGCTGGATTGCCGGCCGTGCCCGCGGCACCGCCACCGTTGTTGCTGCCGGGAACGCCAGCGACCGGGTTGCTCGCCACGCCGATAGGCTGACCATTC
This sequence comes from Labrys sp. 22185, assembly GCF_052045555.1. Lineage (NCBI taxonomy): Bacteria > Pseudomonadati > Pseudomonadota > Alphaproteobacteria > Hyphomicrobiales > Xanthobacteraceae > Labrys > Labrys sp. 22185. Next base: position 46,284 of record NZ_JBQEPH010000036.1, read on the forward strand.
GAGCCAGTGCCACCGGCCGCTCCATTGGGGGTGCCCCCAGCCGTTCCGCCGAGACCATCGCCGGCTGGATTGCCGGCCGTGCCCGCGGCACCCCCACCGTTGTTGCTGCTGGGAGCGCCAGCAATCGGGTTGGTCGCCACGCCGATGGGCTGGCCATTCGAGCCGACGCCACCGGCCACTCCATTGGGAGTGCTGCCAGCCGGATTGCCCACTACGCCGGCGCGCTGGCTCCCTGGGCCGGCGCTGTTGCCGCCAGCCGTTCCACTGAGGCCATCGCCGGCTGGATTGCCGGGAGTGCCCGCGGCGCCGCCACCGTTGTTGCTGCCGGGAGCGCCAGCGACCGGGTTGCTCGCCACGCCGATGGGCTGACCATTCGAGCCGACGCCACCGGCCACTCCATTGGGAGTGCTGGCAACCGGATTACCGGCTACGCCGGCGCGCTGGCCACCAGGGGCGACGTTACCGCCAGCCGTTCCGCCGAGGCCATCGCCGGCTGGATTGCCGGGAGTGCCCGCGGCACCGCCACCGTTGTTGCTGCCGGGAGCGCCAGCGACCGGGTTGCTCGCCACGCCGATGGGCTGACCATTCGAGCCGATGCCGCCAGCCGGTCCGTTGGGAGCACCACCAGCCGGATTACCGGCCAGATAAGCAAGTTCGCCGGGCAAACCGGTGTTGCCGCCAGTCCCGTTGCCGGTCTCTGGACCACCAGCCCCGCCCGAGGGCAGGCTGCCCAAGCCAGAGCCGTTATTGCCAGCCGCTCCATTGAGAGCATCGCCAACCGGATTGCCAGCCAGGTTGGCAGGAACGCCAGCCGATCCGGCATTGCCGCTACCGTTGATGCGGTTCGGAGCTCCCTCGACCGGGCTGCCGGCAACGTCGGCAGGCTGGGCGTTCGAACCGTCACTACCAGCCGATCCGCTGGGAGCGCCGCCGACAGGATTGCCAGCCGGGTTGGCAGGAACGCCAGCCGATCCGGCGGCGCCGCAGCTACCGTCGGCTGAGGCGTCACAGTCAGCTCCATTACCGGCTGCGTTGTTGTCGGCGATGTCGCCACCGGAACCGTTGCCGATGTCGCCAACACCCGTGCTACCACCACCGGTGTTGCCGCCGCCCGTGTTGCCACCGCCCGTGTTGCCACCACCGGTGTTACCGCCACCGGTGTTACCGCCGCCCGTGTTGCCGCCGCCGGTGTTGCCACCACCCGTGTTGCCACCACCCGTGTTGCCGCCGCCCGTGTTACCGCCGCCGGTGTTGCCGCCGCCGGTGTTACCACCACCGGTGTTGCCGCCGCCGGTGTTACCGCCACCGGTGTTACCGCCACCGGTGTTACCGCCACCGGTGTTACCGCCGCCGGTGTTACCGCCACCCGTGTTACCACCGCCGGTGTTGCCGCCACCCGTGTTGCCGCCAATGCCAGCGATCGCACCTGTCAGGTCGCCAACTGCGTTACCGAGCGTGCCTGTCAGGTCACCGACTATACCGCCAAGGCCATCTTCACCGCCAAGACCACCGATCGCGCCCGTCAGGCCACCGACAACGCCACCGAGGCCACCATCGCCGCCAATCCCGCCGATCGCACCCGTCAGGCCGCCGACGACGCCACCCAAGCCACCATCACCACCAATCGCGCCGGTCAGGCCACCGACTGCACCACCAAGGGTGCCGCCAAGACCACCGTCGCCACCGATCGCACCCGTCAGGCCGCCGACCGCACCACCAAGGGTGCCGCCAAGACCGCCATCGCCACCGATGCCGCCGATCGCACCCGTCAGGCCGCCGACGACGCCACCCAAGCCACCGTCGCCACCGATGCCACCGATCGCACCCGTCAGGCCGCCGACGACACCACCCAGGCCACCGTCGCCACCGATGCCGCCAATCGCGCCGGTCAGGCCGCCGACTGCGCCACCAAGGGTGCCGCCAAGACCACCGTCGCCACCGATGCCGCCAATTGCGCCGGTCAGACCGCCAACGACACCGCCGAGGCCACCGTCGCCGCCAATGCCACCGATACCGCCGATCGCACCCGTCAGGCCGCCAACGACGCCACCCAGGCCACCGTCACCGCCAATACCGCCGATACCACCAATCGCACCGGTCAAGCCACCGACTGCGCCACCAAGGGTGCCGCCAAGGCCACCGTCGCCACCGATGCCACCGATCGCACCCGTCAGGCCGCCGACGACGCCACCCAGGCCACCGTCGCCACCGATGCCGCCAATTGCGCCGGTCAGGCCACCAACTGCGCCACCAAGGGTGCCGCCAAGACCGCCGTCGCCACCGATGCCGCCGATTGCACCCGTCAGGCCGCCGACCGCGCCACCGAGGGTGCCACCAAGGCCACCGTCACCACCAATACCGCCGATACCACCAACCGCGCCGGTCAGACCACCAACCACACCACCAAGGGTGCCGCCAAGACCGCCATCGCCACCGATGCCGCCGATCGCACCCGTCAGGCCACCAACTGCGCCACCGAGGGTACCGCCCAGGCCACCCTCGCCGCCAATGCCACCAATTGCACCGGTCAAGCCACCAACTGCGCCACCGAGGGTGCCACCCAGGCCGCCCTCGCCACCAATGCCACCGATACCGCCAATCGCGCCAGTCAGGCCGCCGACCGTGCCACCGATCCCGCCCGTGAGGCCGCCGACCGCACCGCCGAGCGTGCCGCCCAGGCCGCCCTCGCCACCAATG
>NZ_JBQEPH010000037.1:0-23301 GCF_052045555.1 Labrys sp. 22185
TGTCATGGCCAAGAAGCTCCTTCCCGATGCGTTGTGGACCGAAATCGCTCCGTTGTTTGCGCTTGATCTGCCGCGTCCGAAAGGCGGTCGCCCGCCGGTGGGCTCGCGTGAGGCGCTGATCGGCATCTTGTTCGTCCTGCACGGCGATCGCCTGGGAGCGCCTGCCCTTCGAGGTCGCGGGACACTCGGGCATGATATGCTGGTGGTGTCTGCGTGCTGGCAGGAAAGCGGTCTATGGGACCGCCTCCATCGGCACATGCTCGACCGGCTCAGCCTGGCCGGCCAGATCGACGGGTCACGCGCCTCGGTAGACGCCTCATCCGCGCCCGCCAAAAAGGGGTGACGCGGTCGGCCCCAACCCAACCGACAGGGGCAAGCCAGGCACCAAGCGCCACATCGTCGTGGATCGGGGTGGCTGCAGCTTGGCAACGTGCCTCAGACTCTCTTGACTATGCTGTATCGTTCGACGGACCGCCGCTGTCGTCGTGGCGCTCCCCGTGGTGAACCTGGCCTATAGCGCATCCTTCCATCCTGAAGAAAAGACTGCACCATCAAATGCCGGTATCAAGCACCTAATCAAAGAGATTTAGCATAAGTAGTTAAGATCTTTAGAGATAACTAATAAATGTATTCTATTTTACATAAACGTTATAATTTTTGTAAAAAATTTATCGGATAATATTAAGTACCTTATGAATTCGTGCGATTCATGGACTGTTTTATCGCTCGCAGGCACGGGCCGAGAACTCTGGTTTTGATTTAAGGCGCAAATTTGAAGGGATCGGTGGACGAATGAATTGGGTATAACGGAACAGGAATAGGCGCCGATCGGTTTGCTTTTGCCTGCTGAACAGACTCAGGATGTCGTCCTGCTCAGGTGGGGTGCACTCCATCAGGACAATCGGTGCTTTTCGAAGGCACGATGCGGACGGCGTGCCGAGGCGCACAGGGGCGACGTTTGTCTGATGAATACACCAACGGCTTGCCAATATCAGAAACGGAATGCCGCCCAATTCCATAAGTATACGCACTAAAGGAGAATAGTCGTTGACCCAACTTGCCTCTGCCCTAACGTTAAAGTCAACCGTGCGCGGAGCAGCGCTGATGGTTGCTGCCTGTTCGGCCTACGCCGCCGTCAATGTTGCCACTCAATGGGCGGGAACGCGCACTGGCATCCCATCGGTCATCATCGCCTTTTGGCAATATGTGATCGCTCTTGTTTTTACCTTGCCTCTGCTTGTTCGCGAAGGCGCGGGAGCGTTGGGCACCGGGCATTTTGGCCTTCACGTCATTCGTGTCGCACTTGCCGCCGCCGGCGTACAGGTCTGGATTCTCGCGCTGACCCATGTGCCGATCTGGCAAGTGGTTGCCTTGTCCATGACATCACCCTTCTTCGTCATCATGTGCGCGCGGCTTTTTCTACGCGAAGAGGTCACGCCAACCCGCCTGACGACAACATTCATCGGTTTTATCGGGGCGCTGATCATCGTAGCGCCGTGGTCGGATTCCTTTACGGTCTATTCGCTCCTACCGATCCTGGCAGCTGCCCTGTGGGCGGGCTATTCGGTGATGACCAAGTATTTGACCCGTTTCGAAAAACCTGCGGGCATTTCAACCTATATGCTGGTGCTTCTCACGCCTATCAACGCCACGCTTTGGCTGGTATCCGGCATAGGTCTGCCCGCAATCAGCGCCCCGACCATCGAAGTCTGGTCCATAGTGACCGTCATCGGGGCTTTCACGGCCTTGGCGCAATATTTTCAAACTGCCGCCTATGCCGTGGCGGATGCAGTCTATCTACAACCGTTCGATGATCTGAGGCTGCCGATCAATGTGATTTTCGCCTGGATCGTGTATGCAACTACGCCCAGCGTCAATTTCTGGCCGGGAGCTGGCCTGATCATTTGCGCGTCTGTCTATCTGATGCGGCGGGATAGCGGTACATCGCCGCGCATTGTCGATTGATTCCGCGAAGTTGCCAACAAGGCAGTGCATAGCGCCGCTAGCTCAATACGTGAAGCAGCCCCTTAATTCATCATGATGCGCGGAGCAGCGGTGCCTTCGATGGTGGTGATCGAGTGCACCGCCGGCCGTCCTTTGGACATGCAGCTTGCTGGCACCGCCGTTTAGCCCCCCGCTCGTCAGTAGCCGACGGTGAAGCGCGCCCGGGTGTGGGCGGGCTTTTCGATCTCGTCGGCCAAAGCGATGGCATAGTCTTCGAAGGAGATGCTGCTGCCCTTGTCGTTGGTCAGTCAGGAGCTGGAGAAGGCCGGCCGCCATACGATATGGTGATGATGTTCAAGATCATCGTGCTGCAGGCGCTGTACAGCCCGTCGGACGATCAGGCCGAGTTCCAGATCCAGGACCGTCTTTCCTTTATGCGTTTCCTGGGACTAGGGCTGGGCGACAAGGTCGGGACGCTTGTCGTGTCGGGCACGGTGCGACTCTTTGATGTTGGGAGCGAGGTGGCTCTATTTGCATGTGGCGTTGGCGGTTTGCCTTTCATCATGGCCTGCCAGCATTGGACGGCATCCCATGCCCCCCGGATCAGGATTTTTCTCAGCAGGCCGAAGCCGACGCGGAAGATGGATTGCACTTTGCGCTTGTGGGTCTTGATGATGATCGGCCGGTGCCTTGTCCTCCATTCTCCGATCGCATGGGCAAAGCTGAAGGCGACGGCCAGCACAGCGATGAGCTTGGCGATCTGTTCCGGGTCGGTGATGTGGGTGTCCTCGAGGTTGAGCCCGTGCGTCTTGCCGCGAACAATGTTTCGATGTCCCAGCGCCGGCCATAATTGGCCATGGCGATCTTGGGATCGGTGTTGGTTGCCACGACCAGTAGCTCCTTGCTGACCAACCGTGTCGCCGCGAGCTTGACGGGCGGCCCGAGTGCGGATTCCGATCCAATCCGGACGGGGATTCCGACGTGAAGTCGGACGCCGTTCCGATTTGAAGCCGGACACGATTCCGAACTGAAGCCGGACAGAGATTCCGAGGAATATCCGGTCGGTTTTTCCCGGAGAGACGTTTTCGCCAGTGTCAGTCCCTCGGGCATGAAGCCCCTCGTAATCCACGAGGAATGGCCGATGCCCGCCAAGAGAGAACTGACGATGCGACAGATCCGACAAATGCTTCGGCTTGCCCATGACGGGGTAAGCATTCGGGCAATAGGGCAGACGCTAGGAGCGGCGCGCAGCACGATCCAGGGCGGTCTCCAGCGGTCGAAGGCGATCGGCCTGACGTGGCCTTTGCCAGCCGATTTGACCGATGCCGCGCTGGAGGAGCGGCTCTATGCGCGGGCAGGCCAGCCGCCCGGTTTCCGCCGGCGTCCTGAACCGGATTGGGCCGCTTTGGCTTTCGAGTTGAAGCGGCCGGGCGTCAATCTGATGGTGCTGTGGGAGGAGTATCGCGAGGTTCATCCCGATGGGTACGGTTACAGTCGCTTCTGTGATCTGTTCCGAGAGTTCGAACGACGCCTGTCACCGACCATGCGCCAGCACCACGTGGCCGGCAATAAGGTGTTCGTCGATTATTCCGGCAAGAAGCTGGGCATCGTCAATCGCGATACGGGTGAAGTGCGCGATGCCGAACTGTTCGTCGCGGTACTTGGCGCCTCAAGCTACACCTTCGCCGAAGCCTGCTGGTCGCAGGCGTTGCCCGATTGGATCGGCAACCATGTCCGTCTGTTCCGCTTCTTTGGCGGCGTGCCCCGCCTGGTGGTCTGCGACAATCTGAAGTCCGGCGTCAACAAGGCCAGCTTCTACGATCCCGAGCTCAACCGTTCCTATGGCGTGATGGCATCCCATTACGGCGTCGGCGTGCTGCCGGCGCGGCCCTACAAGGCTCGCGATAAAGCGAAGGTGGAAGCTGGCGTCCGTCTTGCCCAGACCTATATCCTGGGCCGGCTGCGCAAACTGACCTTCTTCTCCCTGACCGAGGCGAATGCCGCCATCGTCGAGGCATTGGAGCGCTTGAACACCCATGTCATGCGCAGGCTCGGCGTCAGCCGCAAGCATTTGTTCGATACGCTCGAACGCCAGACCCTGGCGCCTTTGCCGGCGGAAGACTTCCAGTTCGCCGAGTGGCGGCTGGCGCGCGTGTCGATCGATTATCATGTCGAGTTCGACGGCTTCTTCTATTCGGTTCCCCACGGACTGATCCGCAAACAGGTCGATATCCGCGCCACCGCCCGGACGATCGAGATCTTCTACCTGGGCCAGCGCGTCGGTGCTCATCAACGACGCTATGGCGGCCAGCGGCATGGCACCGATCCCGATCACATGCCCAGTTCCCATCGGCGCTATGCCGACTGGACGCCGGATCGCTTCCGACGCTGGGGTCGTTCGATCGGCCCCCAAACCGAGGGGCTCATCATCGCCATTCTCGCCAACAAGCCCCATCCTGAGCAGGGTTTTCGCTCATGTTTGGGGGTACTGCGGCTGTTCAAGGACATTAATCCGGATCGTGCCGAAGCCATCTCCGGGCGAGCCATCGCCATCGGAGCGCTCAGCTACAAAGCCATCGCCCCTCTCTTGCATAGCAAGCCGACAAGCAAGTCCAGCGCTGAAGAGGCCGTGATCGTTCACGCCAATCTGCGCGGTCCTGGCTACTTCCACTGACAATCCCTCGCCACAAAAGGACAGATCATGCTCACCCACCCCACTCTCGATCTGCTGCATCGCCTCGGCCTGCAAGGCATGGCCAAAGGCTTCCAGAACCTGCAGGCTCAGCCAGAAGCTCGCAATCTCGACCATGGCGAATGGCTCGGCCTGTTGCTCGAGCAGGAACTGACCCAGCGCCAGCAAATGCGCTTCGAGCGCCGGGCACGGGCTGCAAAGCTGCGCCATACCGCCACGATCGAGGATGTCGATTACCGTGCCGTGCGCGGACTGGATCGATCGCTCTTTCTCAAGCTCGCGACCGGTGATTGGATCCGGGCCCGGCATAATTTACTGATTACCGGCCCATGTGGCGTCGGCAAAAGTTGGCTCGCTTCAGCCTTGGGCCATCGCGCCTGCAGAGACGATCTGGCCGTTGCCTATCATCGCGTGCCGCGCCTGTTCACGGCCTTGGCTGCGGCGCGCCAAGATGGGGGCTATGCCAGGATGTTGCGCTCACTCGCACGCCTGGACCTGCTCATTCTCGATGACTGGGGACCAGAACCACTGGATGCCGACCAGCGCCGTGATCTGCTCGAGATCGTCGAGGACCGCTATGAAGCTCGCTCCATCATCGTCACCAGTCAGATGCCCGTCGACCACTGGTACGAATTGATCGGCAGCCCAACCATCGCAGACGCCATCCTCGATCGCCTAGTGCACAATGCTTATCGCATCGAACTCACAGGCGAGAGCCTGCGAAAAGCCCGGCGAGCCGATCTCGATCAGCCCGCCTCTTGACCACGCGCTCTTCCACAAACATCATCCACACGACACTGCCGAAATGACGTCACCGCTGTCCGGCTTCAGATTGGAATAGGTGTCCGACTTCGTCGGAATCCGCAGCCCGAGCGCACTGCCGCGCAACCCGAGGCGGCAAGTATCGCGTACATAGCGGCGCCCTCGATGGCGAGCTTTCTGAACAGGGAAGCAACCGGGCAGCGGCGGCCATCGGCCAAGCGGATCTGGAAGGCATCCTTGATGCGCAGGATGAACGGGATGTCGTTCTCGGCCAGGAACGTCATCCAGGCCACCCGTGCCTGTCCCTGGCATTCACATGGGCGAGCACGGGTCAACCCGATTGTGTACGGCTTACGGCTTCATGGATTATCTCCTCGTGTTGTTACGGATCCGAGGTTGAGCCTGTTCCCAATACGAGCATTTCTGGCTCGGTTGAAACTCACATACGGTCGCCGCGCCGGGGCGGCTGCACCCTTATCCCGCATACGGCGGCTAGGCTCAGGAGGACGTGTCCATTCTTGGGAGCGGTCATTGAGACCATATGCCAGGCCGGTTCGTCCACCTGGATCCGCCGGGGCTGATCAGGCCCCGTCAGATGGTGAAAGAGGTTTATTTGGCTTCAGATCAGGCCGGCTTTATGATGGCGCCTTCCATCACCACGCCGGCGGTCGCATACTGCCACAGTGCGATTAGCAGTTTACGTGCCAAGGCGACGATAAGCGGCTTACGCAGCCGCCCACCGTTGCGCTCGACCCGCTGTTTGAACCATTGGCTGAGGGCCGAGTCTGGTTGGTGTCGCAGCCACAGCCAAGCCATCTGCACCAACGTTCCCCTCAGCCGCGGATTGCCTGCTTTTGAGACGCCTTGCTCATGATTGACAGAACCACTCTGCCAGGGCGTTGGCGCCAACCCGGCATAGGCGGCAAGCTGCCTTCGATTGTCGAAATGGCGATAAAGACCTTCAGACCAGAGTACGTTGGCGAACTCAGCGCCCACCCCCTTCAACTGCAGCAGTCTCACCACAGGCGCCGGGTCGTTCGCCTTGGCCCGATCCAACAGCAGATCATCGCGCGCCGCCTCGACCTTTTGCAACTGCTCCAGGATCAGCTCAAGCCGGTCGAGTTCACGCATAACCTGTGCCTTCAGGTGGAAAGATAAGGCGCGACCATCACCCGTTTGCAGATCCTCAAGCCTGGCGCGTCGGTCGCGACGCAGCGGCTCATAGTCACCGACGCCCTGGGCGAACAGCAGTCCCTTGATCCGGTTGACGTGCTCCACCCGCTCGGCGATCAGCGTCTTGCGCTCCCGGCAGATTCGGCGACGATCCTCTTCCTCGGGGCTCGACGGCCTGATCATGGAGCAGACCCGCGGCTCGCCGCGCTTGTGGGCCAGTAAGGTCCGTACCAGGGTCTCGCCGTCGATCTTATCGGTCTTCGTCCGCCGGCGCCGCCGTGACACCAGGATCGAGGCGGCGTCAACCACGTGGCTTTCGATCGCCTCGCTCTGAAGCACCCGATGGATCCAGAAACCATCTAGTCCAGCCTCCTGGATAACAATAATCCGGAGGCGCTCGCCGGTTCGTGCCTGAGCCTTTTCCTTGAGCGTCGAAAACAGCTCCAGGAGTCCCGCAACGTCTCCGCCTCGCAGACAATGCTTGGACATCTTCTCCCCGCCACCTGGCGACAGCGATGTGATCAGCCAACTTGATTGAGACAGTTCCATCGAAACAAAGATCGCGCCAAGATTGATGCGGATAGCGGCCTGTTCCGGCCGATTTGCAACCTGTTGCATTATCGCCTCCAGACTGGGTGGTTTAGCAATGCCATTCTGCCTGACGGCAGGTCGCTATCCACCAGCCCATAGGATCTTGGGGCAATGCCGGTTACGACAGGAATTGTAGGCATGGCGGATCCGGCCACAATCGGTGCAGGCGTCGATGTGACCGCCCAAGCCGATCAACGGAATCACGCAGGTTCTCCAACCGGCGCACGCTCTCCTTGCCTTCGATGGGGACGCGCGTTGGTTTGATTTTCCTCTTGAGTTGCGCAGTCCCTTTGAATTTTGCCCGATTCCAGAATTTGACCGCTGCTAAACCCAACGGAAGACCCTCTTGCGCCACAGCAAGGCTCGAATGCATCAAGATGCCGCAAACTGCGTGGTGGCGAAGCCGCCCAGTTGTATCGCGCCCACTGTTCACGCTTTTGGTGAAGCCGATCGTGTGCGGGTCTCGACGCTGGAAGGTGAACTCGATTGTGTCCTGCAAAAGCAGGATTGGACCTTCGCTCTCATTATAGCGGCTGCGTGTTGCCGCGAAATGTCCATTGAGAATATCGCCTTCCTCGACCCGCGGGTTTGAGAAGGACCGGTAGGCAGCTTGGTGTTCGTCCAATCCTGGCAAGCGAAGGGAATACTCCCGCCCATTCCTTCACTCAACCGACGAAGAAGGTCACAAAACTGCCGGCCGAGCCTGGCATCTATGAAGGCCTCGATATCAACCTCTTGCCGGGGCTAATGCTCCAGACTTCCGGCTTGTTCGACCTTCTGCACCGACATCTTGCACCACTTTCGACGTTCCAGGTGCTCGACACAGAATCATAGCCGATTCTTTCGATTCAAGATTTTCTGTTCCAACTCCCTAAAATGAGCCAGCTACTTGTGGGTAATCGCATGCTTCGCCGGATGCTTACGCTCTCGTCGGATCCTCGACAAACCACGGCGGATCGTCTCGGCCGCCGCGGGGAGCAGCAACCTTATGTATGGGATGTATTGAGGACTGCTTTGCAGGGCCAAGCTGCCACCGCAGAGGAAAGGCATTTAGGGGTGAATAGAGCTGGCAAGCAGTTCGAACTCTGAGACAGCCACCGGCGACTGGCCAGTGAACTCGAGCTTGTAGCTGGTGTAACTTGCCGGCGTTTGCACCTGGAACGGGCGGATCTGGCGTCTCCAGGTGAAGGCCGGGCTGTCCGCCGAGAAAATGCGGGTGTCAAGTGTCGTCCAGTTGGCGCCGTCGTTCGATCCCTTGAGCGTCCATCCCGTAGGATCCTGTACGCCGTTACTGGAGGTGACCGTATACATCTTGACTACGCGTCCCACCTGCCTCGTCGATGCCTGGATCCAGCCTGCGCTCGCGGAACTCCATTCGGTCAGAGAATTCCGGTCCGAAAGGTTGGCGATGTTTCCAGTGCTGCTCGCGGTCAGCGTGAAGGCGTTACCCGGCAGGATCGACTGCAGGGGCGCTGGCTTGGCGTTGCCCGCCGTGAGCGAGGTGGGCAAATCGGTCGCTGCCGTGCCCCAGTTTGCAGAGGGGTTGGGACCCATCTGGAATTCCAGCGTCGCCCCCGCAGCGATCTCAGCATGGGTGAGATAACTGCGGGTGATGGCCCGCCCGTTCAGCTTGAGCCCCTGCACGTAGCGATTGGTACTGCTGACGCCCGGCGCCAGAATCTCGATGGCCTTGCGCTCTCCGGCCGGGGTGGTGATTGTGACGGTCATTTTCGGGAAATAGGGAGCGCCTATCGCGTATTCGGGCCGGCCGACACTGACGGGGTAAAAGCCCATAGCGCTGAAGACATACCAGGCCGATTGCTCGCCATTATCCTCATCGCCGATATAGCCACTGCCGTCGGCGAGGCCATTGCGGTCGAAACCATTAGTATAGAGCTTGTCCATGACATCGCGCAGATATTTCTGCCCCGATGCCGGGCTTCCCGCATAATTGTACATGTAGATCGAATGATGCACGGGCTGGTTCGAATGCTGGTACTGTCCGACAGTCGCCAGATCGTGCGACGCCCTGGCTTCCTTGATCTCATGGATTATGGATCCATAGCTACCCGCGACGGTGTAGTCCACTTGCGGGACCGTAGTGAAGAAGGCGTCTAACCGTTCCTTGAGCTTGGCGCGGCCGCCATAAAGATTAGCGAGCCCCTGCCCGTCTTGCGGGGCGAGGAAGGCATAGGACCAGGCATTACCCTCAGTATATGCGTACCCCCAGATAGTCGGCGAGGCGGCACCGGAGCCGAACGCTCCCAATGCGGATTTCTGCCGGAAGAAGCCGCCAGCCCAACTCCCCGTACCCGCGCCATCGAACATGTTCGCATAGCTTATGGCGCTATTGTAGAGATAGGCAGCATCATCGTCCTTGCCGAGCGCCTTTGCCATCTGGGCGATACCGAAATCATTGAGATTGGCTTCCAGTGACCAGGCGACGGATTCGCTGCCTAGTGTCGAATAGCCATAGAACGGCGTTGTGTTCATGCCTTTCCGGCCCTTGGCACCGTCGCCGCTATACACCGTTGCGTTCTTGAGCATCGATTCGTAGGCTGCTGCAACATCGAAATTGCGCACGCCCTTCAAATAGGCGTCAGCAAAGATCACGTCGGAACTGGTGGCGACCATGCTGTCGCGATAGTCGGGACCTGACCAGCGCGGCACCCAGCCCCCATCCTTGTAGGCGTTGACGAATCCGTCGATCATCTCTCCCGCCTCTTTGGGAATCACGAGGGCGTAGAGGGGCCATGTCGTACGATACGTGTCCCAGAAGCCGTTGTTCACCCAGATCTTGCCTTCCTTCCGGCTGAGGGGATTGGTGTAAGGGCTCATATAGACCGGCTTGCCGCCCTCTATTTCCCACGCGGAATTGGGGTAAAGGAAGGCGCGATACAGGTTGGAGTAGAGAGTAATCTTCTGGGCCTCCGTTGCGCCCTCGACTTGAACGATGTTCAGTTTGTCGTTCCACGCCTCCTTGGCTTCCGCCATCACCATATCAAAGTTCTTCGCGCCGATTTCGGCTTCCAAATTAGCCTTTGCCTGGCTCCTGCTGATGAAAGAGGTGGCGATCTTCATTTCGATGACCTTGCCACCGGTTGGCGTAGCAAATTGTAGCCAGCTTTTGACATTACTAACATCGATGCGCCGCGAGTTCGTAATCGGGGCGCTAAACCGGGCGTAGAAATAAAGCGGTGGCGCATTCTTGTCGTCCTGGAAGTCGGTCATCCCAGAAACGATGCCATTGGCGGCATCGACAACTGTCATATCGCCCTCGCCAACTCCGGCAAAACGATCGAAGAGAATGGTCTGGTGCGTAACGGAATCAGGAATAGTAAAGCGAAACACAGCCGCATGATCGGTGGGCGTGATTTCCGTGCGCAAGCCGTTGTCGAAGATCAAGCTGTAATAGTGGGCATGAGCGGTTTCATTGGCGCGTGAATAGGTCTGTCCCCGGTTCTCCGGATTGAGCTTTCCAAGATCGCTTACGGGCATGATGGACAGGGACTGCCGGTTGCCGATCCAGGGGCTCGGTTCGTGCACGACTGCAAATTCGGTCACGGTAGGAATGATACCGCCGCTATCGGTGGGATAGTCCGTGTTGGTTTTGAACTGATAGAACCAATTCTTGTCACTCCGGTTGACCGGTGTCCAGAAGTTGAAACCGAACGGCACCGCCGTGGCCGGGAAGGTGTTGCCGCGCGTGAAGTTGCCACTAGAATTGGCGCCCCGCATAGTGTTGACATAATCGGCAAGGTCCTGGCGCCGCTGTGCCACCGCTAATTGTGTGGCATCTGCCAGCGGGCGTGAGCTGTCCAGCCTGTCCGTCGGAAACTCAACCTTGCGAGGATCGGAGTTAGCGGTGAGAGTGGCTGTATTAGCTTGAAATTGAGAGGCGACGGGGGCAGAGGGCGATGTTGTAGCGAACGCTGAGCCATTGGTCGAACCTTGATCGTTGCCACCACCGCAAGATGAGAGCAGGATGAGGAAGGATAGTAACGATGTTTTTTTAAGTAAATCTTCTTTATTTGCCAGCGTCATGGCACTGTCCTTCTGAATATCTTCAGCATCATCAGGTGTGGTTTGCTTAAGTGATTTGTATGATGCCGAAGATTAAATTAATTTACCTCAGTATTGCCTAAGGAAATATATATATCAAGCTCATTGAGTTTTAGACGAATTTATTAAATTATAATATACACATAAATGTTTTTAATAATATAATTATGTATCGATATAAATGAGTTTTTAACAGCCCCTTGTTTTCTCCATTGAGGCGCTGCGCTTTGAGCCGATGATAATCGTGTTCTGCTGTAGATAAATCGCAGGAATTGTATGTATAAAATCGAACAATATAGTTTCTTAAATAATATAAATGCCATTGATAGATATTTTTGTATGTCTAGGTATTAAAATATTTATTTATTATTTATTGCAATAAATTATCTATGATAAATTATAATATATATAATTATATTTTTAGTAAAATCTCTACGCTTAGAAGGTGCCCGTCTACACAGCCGTCAATAGCCCGCGAGGTTGTGCTGATAAGGCTCCAATGATCCCGATCCCAGCCTGAATCCGCGCGCCCGCGACAGTGCGGCTAGAATCTCAAGGTTCTTGCGGGGTACGCCTCCGGCGAGGGCCGCCTTGCATGGTGACGGCCTGAGGCGAAGCATGCGGCTTTAAGGCTAGCCTTAAGGTCGGTTGATGCGAGTTGAAGTTCTGGGTGGAATTGAGCGCCGCCGTCGCTGGTCTCGCGACGAGAAGATGCGGATCATAGAAGAGACGCTGGCGCCCGGCGCGGTGGTGGCAGAGATCGCGCGGCGACACGGCATTGCGACGAGTTTGGTGTTCACGTGGCGGCGGCAGGCTCGGGTTGCGAGCGGCCCTTCGACAGTGGTCCACCTTGTTCCGGTGCGGATCGTGCCAGCCGAGGCCCTGGCCGAGAAGGCACCCTCTATGGAATCGCCATCGGGGGGGCCGGTCAGGAAGCGCCGCGGCCTGATCGAGATCAAACTGGGTGACGGCAAAAGTATCCGGGTTGATGAGAATGTCGACGCCGAGGCGTTGGGGCGGGTTCTTGATGTTCTGGGCCGGCGATGATCCCGATCCCAAGCAATGTGAGGGTCTGGATCGCGACGGGCTACACGGACATGCGCCGCGGCATGCAAGGCTTGGCTTTGACAGTGCAGGAGAGCTTGAAGCGCGATCCGCATGCGGGCGATCTCTACATCTTCCGAGGCCGTCGAGGGGACCTGGCCAAGATCTTGTGGCACGACGGCATCGGGCTCTCGCTTTACGCCAAGCGCCTCGACCGCGGAGAGTTCATCTCCTATGGCCTTTGTCAACTGTTTCGAACACAACTTTCCGATCGCCTTTTTTTGGCGGACATAGGAGCTATGGCGGAATCTGGGTGATGACGGTTTGAAGAGGGCGGCGTATCGAGGCGGGTGTCGAGCCTGCCAGAACCTCTCAACGAGAGCGATACGCCATGAATGAGAATAGCAAGATTGTAGAACTGCGTCAGCCCGGCGCGATTGACGATCCACTGACGAGTCTTTTGCGGGACGGAGCGCGGCAGTTGCTCGCGCGGGCGATCGAGGCCGAAGTCGCCGACTTTCTGAGCGATCATGCCGATATGAAGCTGGCAGATGGGCGTGACCGGCTTGTCCGGCATGGCTTTGGGCCGGCACGTTCGATCCAGACGGGGATTGGTCCTGTCGAGGTTCGGCGAGCCAAGGTGCGCGACCGGGCTTTGGCGGCCTCGGGCGAGGATCGCATCACGTTCGCATCGGCGATCTTGCCAAGATGGGCGCGGCGGACGAAGAGCCTGGATGCCCTGCTGCCTGTTTTGTACCTGCGCGGCATCTCGAGCGGCGATTTCCAAGAGGCGCTTGGCGCCTTGCTGGGCAAGGATGCCCCGAACCTGTCGCCGTCGGTGGCTCGGGATCTTGCCAAGGCGCTTCTTTATTACAATCTCGCCGCCGCCCGCCAGCATCCGGTTGCCTCCAAGACGTTGCAACGTGTCACTGTCGCAACGGGCTTCGAGTAGATGTCTCTGCCCAGGCTACCGCCAAGGCCCGGAAGACAGTGCCATAAGCACTCCGACGCCACCTGGACATATTCTAAGACGTCCAGAGGGAGGCTCCTGGGGCACTGGAAAGATCACTTCCCCTGCGATGTTCCCGAGGGGGTTAGCTCTATCATGTCGCCCGGTTGCATTTTAATCGTGTAGACGCCGTTATTAGGAGCTTGAAGTGTGATTTGTTGGGAAACGACCTTATCTCCTAAGTTGGGATTGATCATGATCGTGCCGCCTTTTTCGCTCACGATGATCACGCTCGTATTCACGCCAGCCACCCTCTTGCCTGAGATGAGGAACGCGCCGTCGGTACGGAAGTTGTCGAAGGACAGGTCCTTCCAATTATCAGGGACCGCTGGGAAGACGCGGACGACGCCATTCCAATATTGAAGACTCAATTCCTGCAAGCTCGTCGCTGCAGAAAGCGGCGTCTCGATGACAGGACCTGTTTCCGCATAAAGCGTATTGGGCTTGATATAAACCTGCTGCAGCGTCTTTATCGCCTCAAGGGCGGCATTGCCGTTACCCATCATGGCCTGCATAGAGGCATGGCCTGTGAACGAATATCCTAGCAGTGCTGCCGTCTTGCTTTGCCATGTCTGAACCGAGGTTTGGATGAGACGCCGATTCCCCGGTTGATCCCAGTTCACGAGATAGAATGGGTATATCATGAATAAATGAGAATAATGCCGGTGCGTTTGTGCAAAAGCAATATTCGTCGAAATCCTGTACCCAGTGGCATCCGTTGGATATTCTATCAGATTGTCTTCGATGTCTTTCCAGGTGGATGCCATGGAATCATTCATCTCAAGTTCAATATTGAGTGCGAGAAGCGTTTTCAGGCCCCACCGTAGAATCGAAAGATCATAATTTGTGTTGTAATCGTAGCCGTTTGGATACTCTGGTGAATATGTCTTTACGAAAAACTCAAATTTTCCCTGCGCATTCTTTTTCAGGAGATGAATTTGGTATTGGACACTTTTTTTGAGAATATCGAATAGATTGGAACCAATCGCCTTATCCATAGAATATCTATAATGCTGGTAGTAATAAAATAGAATCCACGTCAGGTTTCCGAGCTCCGCTTGAGATGTATTGTTCCCAAGCTTGCCATCGGTGTCAGGCTCCAAAAGCACAGGGCTTATCATATCGGCGCCGTAGGCGCGCCCAATTCCTCCCGAATCTGATTGATATTGTTGCGGAACATTAAGGGTGAGATTGATTTTATTTCGGTCTATTGCATTGATGAGTGTCTGCGCGATCTCCAGGTGGTTTGCTGTATATAGCGGTGAATAGGTAAGTTCAGTGTTTAGATTAGACCAATACCCTGGCCAGGGAGTGTTGTTGACTGTCCATGGTCCTTGCAAATCGATAGGTGGGCCGTTCTCTCGTGCCGTGCATGCAAACTTATACAGCTGCATATCGTAGAACGACTGCAAAGATGCATCCGGCATTCTGTATGCGGATTTTGTATAATATTGATGCCAATGGGCTTCGTGTGTCTCCACTTTTGCATCCAACCTCGCTACGTCGAAGGCATTCAGCGCTTCTGCGATTTGGCTTGCAGCGCCCATGTTCTGTTTTGAATAAAAAGTACTTGCGATAATCGTGGTCTTGTTGGCCGCCGTTGCGGATTTGTAGCCGAGGCCGTAGCTGCCCCCGGCGGTCATCGGCACCGTATAGATCGAGTTTCCATTCGAGAGGGTGAAAATGGCACTCGGATTGGCGACATAACCCGTCGGGGTGGGAGTCCGTGAACTCTTCGAAGCCTCCATGACCCATGTAAGCTTGACGGTCGGCGCGCCAACCGCCGGTCCTTCGATCTCGATGGCGATCGTGTCTTCGTCTGCGAGGGTTCTGGTTCTGATGGAATATTGCTGTCCTGCCTGGGTCGTGATCGTAGCAGTCGCATTGCCGTCATACAGGTTTATTAACCCCGACGAAGTCGAGATAGCGCTGCCAAAGTCCAGTTCAAAATGCCCGAGCGGCAATCGTGTCGTCAGAAACAAGGGGTCGGGATAAATCATCACGCCCTTCTTGGCGCGATGGTCGAACAGGTCCGTTCGGCCTACATCGATGCGCAACGTCGATGCGTTGTTGCTCGACAGATAGGTCATGGTGCCGAGCAGGCCATTTCCTGTAAAGACACCATTGTAGATGTCCTTCCCGAGGTTCGACAAGGAGAAGGGGGCTGGCGCATAAGGAATAGGGGCGGGCGGCCTGACGATGGTGACTTTTGAAGGGGGCGTAACGGAAGGAGCGCCCGGAGTATCTGCCTGGTCGCTGAAGATCCCTTCGCTCGAATCGCCGGAACTGCTCGAGTCATTGCACGACGCCAAAATTGTGCAGCAGAGTAACGCCATAATAAGATTTGATCTAAACATCTTCCTCTCCCTTGTTTTTTTCTTGTTGATTTGTATCAAAGAAAACAAATCTAGACGTTCAAATGCCTTTGTCCTTGCGCAGAAGCTGGGCAGCATCGGATCGGCTTGCGCGCTCCGGCCTTAAAGGCGACCCGAACTTGTTCTTCGCTAGCGTTGCTTTTGGAAGGGACTCTGCATCCATTCTGGTTTATACAGACAACGTCTCAGCCCCGTCCACCATGAGTATATTTATTCCAAATAGATATACAAGTAAGATATATCACTAAACAATTATAAACATTTACATCTTAAGATATCATATGATATTATTTCTCTGTGTTCGTCATTTATATTTGCGACATCACTTGCGAAATGTGGCTGATGTGATTATTCTTTTGAGGCATATCGGGGTTTTCAATAATTCCCGTCGATGGCGGCAATGGATCCTCGCGGCCACACGCGCGCTTTTGTGCGGGTGGACACGTGATGGTCTTCTCCGAAGGGGGGCTATCCGAGATTTTGCGTTTTTTAGGCCGTACGTTTTTTGGGCCGTTGTCGTGTCGAAGGAGGGTGCGCATGGCCATCAAGAAGGGCGCACTGAATCAACTGTTTGCTGGTCATGATCCTCAGGCCGTTTCGGCGAAGGACGGGCTTGGCGATGAGCTTAAGAAGGCGTTGACGAACCGGTTTCTATCGGCGGAGCTGGACGATGACTTTGGCGACGAACGGCAACAGACAAATGCAGCAAACCCTTACCGAATTGCCCGACAAAGCACAATTCGAGCCAGCGCCAACTGCGCACTAGCGTTTCTTTCCGGTTCGACTGAAGCAGACATCGAATTATTAAGGAGGATGAAGGAATCCTTATGGCAGTTCAAATCATCGCAGCGGCTGCCGGATATTATATGATCTGGCCAATGCCCGAGAGCGCTCGACGTTTTGGCCGTTCACCCGTTATAGCCTGGCAGATCGTACTCGACGATGAAGGTCTGGCCAATTGGTCTGAGCCGGTCGTCGAAGGCGTAATATGTTCGGCAGCCTATGCGATTTTATGCCCCGACGGGACAGTGCAGGAAACGGACAGCGGCATTTATTACGACAAGGTCGAGGCTTGGTTAGATACGCTTCCAAAAGTCACGGTGTGATCGCATATGCGAGCGCACCAAGGTGAGCGTAGCGCCGCCACGGCCGGCCCAGGCTGTACGCGATCACATCCGGTTCTTATGGGTATGCCGTGACCTGGTCAGGCAGGGCGACCAAGGCTGCGTCTGACGGCGCCGAATATAGGCATGGCAAAGGTGCCTAGTGGCGCTGTCGGTCGACGAGAAGAGCCAGATCCGGGCGCTCGACCGCACCCAGCCAGGCTTGCTGATGAAGCCGGAACGCGCCGGCACCATGACCCACGACTATGTCCGCGACGGCACGACGACGCTGTTCGCCGCTCTCAATATCTTCGACGGCAGCGTGATCGGCCGTCACATGCAGTGCCACCGGCATCAGGAGTTCATCCGCTTCCTCAACGTCGTCGAGAAGGACGGGGAGGGCCGTCACATCATCGGCAATCCGCAGGGGACGATCTCGTCGACCCTTTGGGGTCTGCCCGTCGTGACCACGCAGGCGATGGCGGTCGACAAGTTCCTGACCGGTGCGTTCCGGCTCGGCGCCCAGGTGTTCGACCGTTGGGGGGGGCGTGTCGAAGTTGCGACCGAGAACGAAGACGACTTCGTGAAGAACCTCGTCACCATCCTGGCTGACGAGCGCCTGGCGCTTGCCGTGTATTATCGCCCGGAAGCCTTCATCTACGGTGACTTCCGGCGCGTCGCCCGACGCGCCCTTACACAGCGCGATCGGCACAGCACGGTAACACGGTCAGCGTCGGGATGGATTCGCTCCACGACAAGTTCGCGAGGAATGAAGGGCAGGATATGTTTGGTCACGGCAACAATCGGCTCCTTGTTGATGGAGCCATTGGGCATCAACAAGATTCACAGATCGTTGCACCGAAAGTGCGGGAGAGCCCAAATTTGCGGAGTACTCAACGACCAGCGACAAGGGTGTCGCTTGACAAACTCCAACTCGCGAGCTGGCCCTCGATATAGGACGAGCGCTCTTCCCGGCGTGTGTAGACCGCGGGAATCGCCCCAGCTGGCGGATAGCCGTTTCAGCCCGATGGATGTTTATGGCCCGGAGCGCAAGCTGCGGGCTTTTTCATGCATGAATGCAATAGACGCGTCTGTCAGTGGTGCGGCCCTGGGAGATCGCGTTATTTCTTGCCGCTGATGCCGTCTCTGGCATGCACCAATTGCATGATCAGGATATCCAGCTGGTCGGCATCGAAGTCAATGCTTGCCAAGGCTTTGTTGTCTTTGAACGTGACAACGGTTGCCAATGAATGCCTGACATTCATGTGAACCACTATGTAGCTTGATGGCTTCTGAATAAGCGCATCCGATGCCAGATCGGCCAGTGCGGCTATCTTGGAAGCAGGATCTGGCTTTTTGTCTTTCTCCACGGCCCCTCGCGACGTCCAAATTTGCAAGTAGATCTATGGCTGAACGCAAGCATGGGGCAGAACGAATTGTAATCCCTCCTTTTGGGGGGTGATTTGTTTACGGGCTTTACAGGGCATGGGCCTGCATTTCTTTAGTCGCGTACGCAAGGAAAGCCAGCATGGCCAAGCTGACAACCCTGAAGCCGTCGCTTCGCTCGCCGCCTCCGCTCCTCACCACGCCGCCCAAGATCGCAGAGCGCTTCTACCTCACCAAGCAGTGGCGCGATATTTAGTCCCGGAGTGTGATGGCGTACGTTTGTCATCGCCAGAGAGGGACGCGTTATGGGACAGGTTTTACACGGGAGCGCCAAGACCACGCACGCCGTTCGAGCAGAATTACAGCGATCGCAAGCTTCGTCCGCGGAACTGGCGAGGCGCTACGGGCTTAACGAGAAGACCGTAAGGAAGTGGCGATCGCGCGATACGGTCGAGGACGAAGCTATGGGTCCCAAGGAGCGACGCAGTTCCGTCCTGTCGGCAATCGAGGAGGCAGCGATCGTTGCTTTGCGCGTGCAGGCGCGTCTGCCTCTGGACGATGTCTTCGTCGCGCTGAAGGACGTCATTCCGCATCTGACACGCTCGTCGCTATACCGCTGCCTTCAGCGTCATGGCATCTCCCGCCTACCGAAGACGGATCGCGAGAAGCCCAAGCGGTTCAAAGCCTATGAGATCGGCTATTTCCATATCGACATCGCAGAACTGCGCTACGAAGGCGGCAAAGCCCATCTGTTCGTGGCCGTGGACCGCACCTCCAAATTGGTCTTCGCCCGGATCTACCGGAAGGCGACCAAGCTAGTCGCAGCCGGCTTCCTGACGGCCTTGCTCAAGGCCGTTCCCTACAAGATCCATACGGTACTCACCGACAATGGGGTCCAGTTCATCCAGCATGACAGGCGGACCGCGGGCGGCTTGGTTGCCCATGTCTTTGGAAGGGTCTGTGCCGAGAACAACGTCGAGCACAGGCTCACAAAGCCTTATCACCCTTGGACCAATGGGCAGGCCGAGCGAATGGTGCGAACCATCAAAGACGCCACAGTCCGTGCCTTCCACTATGCTTCGATCCAGGACCTGAGACGCCACGTCCGCGACTGGCTGCTCGCCTATAACTACGCCAAACAACTCAGGGCGCTACACTTCAGGACACCGATCGAGGCACTCAAACACATCAGCGCCAAAAACCCGAGCTGTTCGTTCGTCTACCAACCCACGACATGCTGGGACTAAACACCTAGCCTTAAAGCCGCATGCTTCGCCTCAGGCCGTCACCATGCAAGGCGGCCGCCCCCGGATGGATACATCTCGTCTACAACATGAGACGCAGCGTTTGGCTGCACGCAAGAGCGGCCGCCGGATGATCGCAAAGACGGCGGGAAAGCCGTTGCGCGGCGCTCCCATACCTAAATCCGCTCATCCACTCGCGAAAGAATACGCTTATCGGCGCCAAACCCGCCTCTCTGGCGCCCAATCCAATCCGAAAATCGGGTTCTTGGAGGTGTCCACTTATCTGACCTGCCCAGTTTTCCCGAGCCGGCTCTATCCTCAGTAGCATCTAGTCGAGAAGCGTCCAGGTTACCTCGTCTGAATAGGTGTTACCATCCACTCTGCTGCTTACCTTGATATGATTTGGGCCGAGTTTCAGTGCAACGTTTGGCCACATACAGACATTCTTCAACGTGGCTGTTGTCGAATTGCCGAGACCATCCGGAACCATGAACGTCTTGAGCTCGCAACTCGGCTGAAGAGTATCAGAGCCGGCTGTATCGATCTCGAGTTTCAAATTCTTATCGAGGTTACCGAGATTGCTAAAAACCTCGATTGTGAACAGTCCACTGTCTAAGCGGCCCTGCTGCTTAGAGCGTTGAGTATAGTCACGGCTGGAAATATAGAGGAACTTATCATTCGTATTCCAAGCCGATTTATAGAAGTAGAAAGCATCTTTCTTCTTCTTGCGATCGAATGTAACAAGACCCTTGTCGTTGATGTCGATATATCCGCCCTCGGTCCGCATTTCGCTGGCGAAATCAAACATGTTCCAGACCCAGGAACCCCACAACCTGCAATTCGTGCTGCCGACCTTGCCGCATGAAAAGCTCTCAATTGTCGCCCATGCATATTCATGCAAATAGGTCTGATACTCGATCGGATGCCATTGACTGGACTGCTGCCATGATTTGGGAGGATCAACGGAACGATCGAAGCCGATCGGTTGCCGGGCATCGGTATGTTGGTTGACCGCGCCTCCTGCCCCATACTCCGATAGGCCCACCGGCGCGCCTCCCTTCTCGGCTTTGTAGAGACTAAGTAATTTCTTTTCTGCCCAATCACTCCATGACTTGTTAAGCCAGGAATACCAGCCAGGGTAGTAATTATGAGCGATGTCGGTGGTGATGTTTTCGAGATCTCCAGGTCCTCTGGAGGAGGCCAGAACCGTGCCGCGGGTCGAATCTTCGGCCTTTGCGGTGAGTTGCAGTTCCTTTACCAAAGCGATATCCGCGTCTGAGCAAGTGGGTATCTTCCTGATCTCATTGCTCAGTCCCCACCACATCACGGATGGATGATTGAAATTCTGTCGGATCAATTCCCTGAGCTGCGTTTGCGCATTATATGCTACGCGAGGATCAGTGATCGGATTAGCGCTGACACAGCTAGTATCAACGAACGGAATTTCCGACCACACCGCCATGCCATAGGTATCGGCCAGTTCATACCATCGTGCTCCATGCTGATAATGGGCGAAGCGGATGGTATTAGCGCCCATTTCCCTAATTAGCACCATATCCTGATCATAGTCGCCCTTGGCGAGTTGCCAGCCCTGATTCAGGCGATCCTGATGGCGGGACACGCCATGAAGATAGATTGGGCGGTCGTTGAGTTGAAAGCCGCTCGCCTTGTCGACCGCGCTCGAGCGCAGGCCCAAGGGCTGGGTTATGCTGTCGATCAGCCGGCCTTTCGCGTCCAGGATGTCGGCCGTGACACGATAGAGATAGGGGGATTTTCTGCCGTCCCAGAGCTTGATACCGATGAGTCGAAAGCCAATCGTATTGACACTTGTACCCAATGGCGCGGTAACGCTGACAGCGGGAGCCTCATCGGCCAAGGTAACGCCCTTGGCCCGGTCGCCGGGGGAGAGCAGGGTCGTCACAAGCTTGCCGTCCATATCCGAGACTTTGATGCGAATTGAGATCTGTTGCTCGTGCGTGCTCTTATTGGCCACTAGTGCCTTAACGGACACGTCGGCCTCGCTTGATCCCGCCTGCGCGATCACCGGCGTTCCCGAAATATAGAGGCCCGGTCCGCCGTAATCTTCGAGATCGAAATAGATCGGTGTTGCCGTGGTGATCAAGCTGACATCTCGGTAAATGCCACCGTTTATTGTAAAGTCGCCCGATAGGGGCAGAACATAGGAAGTCGCATTTTCGACATAACGATCAGGCGCTCCGTTGCCAGTCGCATCCGTTGTTCGCTGGGTGTTGTCTGCTCTGACGGCAAGGAGATTGTCGCCATCCTTGGCAATATCAGTGACATCGAAGCGGAACCGGCCGAAGGAGCCATTATGCCGGCCAAGATATTGGCCATTCAGCCAAACATCGGCAACGCTGGCGACACCGTCGAACTGAATGAAGGTACGCCCGCCGCCCTTCGGGACAGGTCGGGCGAAGTGAAGCCTATACCAGCCGAACCCCTTGTCCTTATTCTCTTCGGGGAAATCGGGCGAGCAAGCTGTGACATTGAGGAATTTTGTATCGTTCCGGCAATAGCGCCCATAACGATTCCAACTATGTGGAACGGTAACGCTCTGCCATTTCGAATCGTCGAGCACATCGGAAGTATACTGGCTCGTGCTCGCCTGGTCCGCAGTAGTGATCAAATTCTTTTCATAGTCCGAGACTGTTCTGTCGAACGTGAAGGCGCCGCTTTTGAGCGCTGCTTCGGTTCGATTCTGGAACCGTGCCTGCAGATTGGTGGACTCCTTGTCGAAAAAGAATTTCCACTCATGATTCGCGCCGAGCAACTGCACCATACGAGCCGTGGAACAGTCCGTCAGATAGGGCCCGTTGTCGCCACCGTCTTTCTGTATCGGCCGATCGGGTTGACAGAAGGTCTCATTGCCCTTGATCAGCTCTATATCCGTCGTCGAAGCGTCTGGCGTAGTTGGCGTGGCGGAGGAATCCGTGCTCTGATTGGTCTTCGAATCGAAGCTCCATGATGCTGGTTGGGATTGATCCCTATTGCACCCCGTCAGCCAGGCTGTTGACACGAAGAGCACCGCGAGCAATCGACTGCTTCGGCAGGAAAAATATCGGATCGGCGACGGCCGTATGTCACGCATACGAGTTCCTTCCTTCGGATTTTTGATCTTTTAGAAGCAATTTGAAAAGTACTTTTTTCAGCTCGCTGATATCCGGGATTACGGCGCTGATATGCACGAGGGCCTCACCAGTCATCGAAGCGCCGTCGGTGGAAGCCGGCAACGCCAGGGATGAATAAAACCCTGCAATGGTCAAATTACAAGCAAAAGGCACATTGGGAAGAAAGAAATGGCACATTTAATTATGTCAACGTCCTTTATAATTTATATTCAATACGGCTAAGCCTACATAATTGGATTTAAGTTTATAAATATTTTTTAACGTAAAAGTAGTTTTATTATGTTATACCAACGGGCAGGATTTCTGACTCACGGGGGATTCCGCAAATCATCCTGATCTGATTCCCTGGGGTGCGGGGGGTATCGCGCATGCCATCAGCGGTGAAGATGAGAACCGATTTGACGCCAGCCGAGCTTCGGCGGCTGGCAGCCAGTTCCAAACACGCCAACCAGAGCCGTCGGCTGTTGTCGCTTGCCGCGGTGATGGAGGGGCGAAGCCGGGAAGAGGCAGCGCGGATTGGCGGCATGGACCGACAGACCCTGCGCGATTGGGTTCATCGCTTCAACGAGCTTGGGCCCGATGGGTTGAAGGATAATTGGTGGAAGGGGCCAGCGCCGCTTCTGACCTCAGATCAGCTCACGGCCCTTTCCCAGATCGTCGAGACTGGGCCGGATCAAGGCGAAGACGGCGTGGTGCGTTGGCGGCGGGTTGACCTCAAGCGGGTGATCGAGGAACGCTTCGGCGTCGTCTATCATGAACGGACCGTG
>NZ_JBQEPH010000037.1:23351-43957 GCF_052045555.1 Labrys sp. 22185
TGGTCACGGCAACAATCGGCTCCTTGTTGATGGAGCCATTGGGCATCAACAAGATTCACAGATCGTTGCACCGAAAGTGCGGGAGAGCCCGCTCTTGCGGAATTTACGGACGGCATTGACAAACTCGGCATCGTCACATCGACCGGTATGGCTAGCATCGACAGGCTAGCCGGCCTGGTGCGAGACGCTGATTACCCTTTGCCGGACCTTGCTCTGATCGCTCTGCTGGAAATGGCCGAGCAGATCGATCTCTTGGACCAGCGCGTCGATCGCCTGGACGAAAGCATAGGTGCCGGTATCAAGATCGACGAAGCCAGGACGCGTTTGACGAGCATTCCCAGGGGGTGGCTCACTGATCGCAGCGACCGTTCGAGCCACCGTCCACGATCCAAACGGCTTCAAGCGAGGCCGAGACTTCGCCGCTTGGTTGGGGCTCAGGCCACGCCTGCTCTCTAGCGGAGGCAAAGAGAAGCTCGGATCGATCTCGAAGCAGGGCAACCGTCGGCTGCGAACGCTCCTCGTCGTCGGCGCCTCATCAATCAGGCGAAGCGGGGGGGGGGCTGCCGGCCTGGCTCACGGCGTTATTGGCTCGAAAGCCCTACAAGCTGGTGGCGGTGGCGCTCACCAACAAGGTGGCGCGGATCATCTGGCCCTGCTCTCCAAAGGCGGATCTACAGGAAGCCTGAGTCGATCCAGGCATGATCACGAAATCTCGGCGACGCAGCCGACAACAGAGCACGGTGCGCAAAGAGTGATGATCCAAGACGGGCACGAACCCGATATCAGATACGCCGCCTGACGCAATGAGTAATCGAACTCGCGAAATTGATAGGGCGATCAGATGTCGCGGAGTTCATCATGGCCAGCGGCGTCAGTCCGCGCAACAGGCCGGACATATGACTGCACCGCCCCGACTAGGATCAAATCTTCAGATGCCCCTTGCGGGTCGGCCGTTCCACATATGCGTCAGAGCCAGTTCTCAATGGAAATCCCGGGTCACTTCTCGACGGAAATCAACACCATGGCGGTGCTGTGGAAGGTCGAAACCGAAATCCGCTGCCGTCGCCGCCCTCTTCGACCAGTGGAGCAAGGAGCTGCCCAAGCTGTCCGGCAAATCCAAACTCGCCGAAGCGATCCGCTACGCTATCTCCAGACGCGCCGCTCTCGAGCGCTTCCTGACTGACGAGCGCATCGAGATCGACTCCAATATCGTCGAGCGGTCAATGAGGCCGCAGACAATTACGAGAAAGAACAGCCTCTTCGTCGGTTCCCGTGGAGGCGGCCGGATTTGAGCGACTATCGCGACGCTCCTTCAAACGGCAAATATGAACGACGTCGATCCACACGCCTGGCTCGCCCAGACCCTCGAGCGCACTGCCAAGGGCTGGCCGATCTCCCGGATCGACGATCTCACGCCGTGGAAATTCAAAGCCTGAACGGCCTCGACTGCCCGCTTACGCAATACCGTCAAGCTTCGACACACAATTCCCGCAGCTCACGACGGAGATCACGTTCCATAGCAGCTATTCGACCCCGAAATTCGCTGACATTTTGTACGTCAACGAGTCGGGCTACCGGTCGGCATGGAGCCCGGATACTCGACAGCTCTACCATCATTCGGATCAGACTCAGTGTCTTGGGTCGAAATTACAGATTCTGAGCACTGCAATGAATATCTTATCAAAATTAGGTAGAAAAACAATAGGGTATATTTATTGACTTTTATTACGAAAACAAGATAACGTTAAATTATCAGACAATTAACCTTATATTATATCAATATAAATATTTTCAGCATAATTCTGGAATTTTATAGTTTTGTTCGATAAAAAAACAAGTTGAAGTATATGTTTTGTTGAATAACGATGGGCGCGGTGCGTTCAATAAAAATAAACTCTCTATGGGATGAAACACAGTGAATATCCAAATCAAATCAGCTGCATTGATTCTTCTGAGTGGTTTTTTTCTCAGCAGCTGCAACGGGGGCGGCAGCGATGACAAGAATTCCGATTCTCATGGAATATTCACGTCTCTCCCCAGCAACGATCAAACCGTAGATCACCCCAGTGGTAACGACCTGGCAGTAGATAATAAATTTGACGATAAAGCCGAACAACCCGTAATTAATATCACGCCTCGCTACATTCCGGTTGCCTCGCCGACCATGGGGTGGGCGAGTTGGAACGCCCATGGCTGTAACATCTCTGAAGATATCATCAAGAAGTCAGCGGATTATCTGGTCACAAGCGGCCTCAAGGACGCCGGATATGTCCATGTCAACATCGATGATTGCTGGTCTGAGACGACGCGTGCCGCAGATGGAAGCTTGACGGGGAACCGCGCCTTTCCGAACGGAATGAAGGCTCTTGGGGACTACATTCATTCGAAGGGCTTGAAGTATGGCATCTACGCAACTCCTGGTCCGCAGACATGCGCTCAAATCGGTGGTCGTCAAAACACCACGGTTACTCCTCCTATTTCCGAAGCTGGGCGCCAGACGGGCAGTCTGGGACATGTCGAACAGGATCTCAACTCATTCGCAAGCTGGGGCGTTGATTTCCTTAAATATGATTGGTGCACGACGACTTCGCTGCAAGCAGATGATCAAGTTTCTACATTTATTTTGATGAGAAATGCAATTAATTCAGCAGAAAAAAAATATAACAAGAAAATTACTTATAATATAAATGCTACAAGTCACAACTCAATAAAAACAGGAACGACATATTTTTGGGGAAATATTGTAGATTCGTGGAGAACTACAGACGATATATTTTATGTCCCTCCTCGGCAACCCGGTCATCCCGCGTTCAGCGCCGTGATTAATCAGAATTTCAAAGGCAGCCTATTCCCTGAAGCGCAGCATACCGGCACCTATAACGATGCTGATATGATGGTAGCCGGTTTCACCGGTTCGGATCTCACGCCCGATAATGACCGAGCGCACGTGAGCCTTTGGGCGGTCCTGGGAGCGCCAATGGTCCTTGGAAATGACCTCACCGCGGGTCTGAGCCAAGCAACATTGAGTCTCCTCACCAATCCCGAGGTGATTGCGGTCAATCAGGATATTCTTGGTGTGCAGGCTCTCAAGGTCGATCAGCCCAATTCCTCGATGAGTGTCTATGCCAAACTTTTGTCCGATCCCGGGGAGAGGGCGGTCGTTCTATTTAACAACGGCGCCAGCGCTGCAAATATTTCGGTAAGCTGGGAGGCGTTGGGACTGGATCCCGCCAAACAAGTGACTGTACGTGATCTGTGGAGTCGAACTGATCTGGGTGCACAGACGTCGCCCTATAAGGCGCAGAAAGTGCCGGCCGGCGGCGTGGTGATGCTTAAGGTCAAAGGCACCGACCTAGCACCGACCAGCTACTGGCCATCGACCCTGGCCGATGGAGCCACCTCCATCGACTGTTCGACCTGCGAGGGGGGAAAGAAGATTACTAATCTTGGAACAGTTAGCTTCGAAAACGTCATGTCAAATAATGCGAACGGCAATTACATTCGCATCACATATCTGAATAAATCCAGTGCGAACGCGGTATTGAAGCTGGACATCAAAGACACATTCCCCGCGTCCTATGGAACTTATACGAAGATCAATTTCGGGCCGACGGGGAACGAAAGTGTTCCTGGCATGGTAACGCTCTTCGTTCGGCAGGGCTTAGGGGCAAACAAATTCACTCTCAGCCGTTTGGACGACACATCCATTCCAGTCCCTGAGATTGTGAAGATCGAAAAGATCGCTGGGCCAGTCCTGTACACGCCACCTGCCATGATGATCGAGGCTGAGAGCCCGAACAATACGATCGGCGGCACAGCAAAGGTAGCAGCCTGTGCGACTTGCTCGGGTGGCCAGAAAGTCGGTTACCTGGGTACGGTGATCAAGAATGGCATCTCCTATAATGGCTCGCTGACTTTCAACAAGGTGACTGTGCCCACCAGCGGCTCCTATGTTGTGACCTTCGCCTATGGAACGTCTGATCCTGCCGGCAGGAGCATACAGATTGCGACAAACGGCCAGTCACCGGTTACCCTTCAGGCCTCTTCTACGGGGAGCGACAATACGATAGCGAATTTGCAGGCAACCCTTACGCTCAATGCGGGTAGCAACAATACCATCATGTTGTACAACTCCGCAGGCTGGGCTCCAGATATTGACGGCATCGTTTCCATCAAAGCTTTGCCAACCTCAGTGGGCTTGATCCAACTGCAATGAAGGATCGAGTTTTTTGTAAATGTCCGCGATTGCGCCGTCGAGCAATCGCGGATTGTTGAGGTGCTTTTCCGCGTCAGAAGTCAGAGAGACCGTCTGAAAACTCCCATCAGGAACCGCACTGAGGGTTTTGGGACTGTCCGTGGGAGGTTCGCAGCAGCGTTCTGGGTGTTTAGTCCCGGAGTGTGATGGCGTATGTTTGTCATCGTCAGAGAGGGATGCGCTATGGGGCAGGTTTTTACACGGGAGCGCTAAGACCACGTACGCCGTTCGTGCAGAGTTACAGCGATCGCAAGCTTCGTCCGCAGAACTGGCGAGGCGCTACAGGCTTAACGAGAAGACCGTAAGAAAGTGGCGATCGGGCGATACGGTCGAGGATGAGCCAATGGGTCCCAAGGAGTGTCGCAGTTCCGTCCTGTCGACGATTCAGGAGGCTGCGATCCTGTGTCGAAACGCGCTACCGTAGCGGCGGCTCCATCTTTTAGAAGAGCTGAGAGTGCCTGCAGTAATGTGATCCTGAAAGGCCTGGAGGCCGGAAGATCAGCACCGAACACCTCAGAGAAACCTAAACACGCCTCGGCTAATTCCTCTGCTTCTGTCCGGCCCGCTGTGGCTTCGGCTAGGCGCGCGGCCAAAGGGTCACGCACATCGATGGGTTGACCCCTCTCGTCCCGTCCGGCGACGTAGACTATCCAGGCCGCGATGCCCAACGCCAGGCGCTCAAAAGTGGCGCCGACTGCCAGCCGGTCGCGGATCGTGCCGAGCAGGCGCTGCGGCAATTTCTGCGAACCATCCATGGCGATCTGCCAGGTCCGGTGCCGGAGCGCCGGGTTGCGGAAGCGGTCCAAAAGGGCCGCGCGATAGGCGGCAATATCGAAGCTTTCGAGCGGCGGCAACGTTGGCGAGGCTTCCTCCCGCATCAGCCCCTCTAGCAGCGCGGCGAAGCCCGGTGCTGCCATCGCGGTGGCCACTGTCTCGTGGCCAGCGAGATAGCCTAGATAAGCGAGGGTGGAGTGGCTGGCATTGAGCAGGCGCAGCTTTATCAATTCGAATGGTTCGACATCGGCGACGAAGCTGGCGCCGCCTTTCTCCCAGTTAGGCCGTCCCGAGGGGAAGCGATCCTCGATCACCCACTGCAGGAAAGGCTCGCTCACCACCGGCCAGGCATCTTCCACGCCGAGCGCATTGGCGACAATAGTCCGGTCCTCCTCGGTCGTTGCCGGCACGATGCGGTCAACCATTGTGCAGGGAAAGGCGACATTTTCGGCCACATAGGCGGCAAGATCAGGGTCGCGCAAGGCGGCGAAGCGCCTGACTACGCTCGCGGTGGTGTGGCCATTGGCCGGCAAATTATCGCACGAGAGGACGGTGAAAGGAGCGTGTCCCGCTCGCCGGCGCCGAGCAATTGCCTCCACCAGAAAGCCGATGGCCGTTCTGGGTGCTTCGGGGTAAGTAAGATCATGCCGGATGTCGGAATTATCCTCGTCAAGGTCTCCCGTGGCCGGGCGGTGACAATAACCTTTTTCAGTAACAGTCAGCGATACGATGCGCGTGTTTGGCGCGGTCATCAGATCGAGCACAGCTCCTGGGTTTTCTGGCGCCACTAGCGTCGTGAGAATAGCACCAGTCACGGCAAAACGATCTCCGGTGCCGTCACGCACCGCCACGGTATAGAGGCCGTCCTGCAGTGCGAGGGCATCACGGATATCGGGGCTGCGCAGCGAAATCCCGGCGATGCCCCAGCTGTAATCGCCTGCCTCCAGTGCTGCCTCGGTTATTACCGCCTGATGCGCGCGATGGAAGGCGCCGAGCCCAAGATGGACGATGCCGATGTTCACGGCACGGCGATCATAGAAAGGGCCAACGACCCCCTTCGGCAAGTTGGAAAGAGCACCCTGATTCAGCCGGTTCATCGGACCCGCCTTACTGCGTCGCCGAGGATTGCCGGGAGCGGGCGACGATTTGGGTGGGATTGATGAAGCGCAGGGCGAGCACAAGCCAGAATAGAGTGGTCACCATGTAGACCACGGCCATAGCGTCGATAGACTGAGAGGCGCGCACGCCCGAAGCGAAGACAGCGTAATAGAGTGAGACCACCAGAGTCTGGCTGGTTGGGCCGGCGGCGAGAAAAGTAAGTTCGAACATGGCGATAGTGCGCACCAATACCAGCAGTAGGGCCGCCAGCATGCCGGGCAGCAAAAGCGGCAGCAGGACGCGCAGAAACAGGCTACCCGTTCCCGCGCCGAACACTCGGGCGGCGGCCTCGATGCGAGGATCGATCTGTTCGATGAAGGGGACCATCACTAAGACAACGAAAGGGATAGAGGGCACGAGATTGATGATCACAACTCCCCAAAAGCTGCCTCCCAGCCCTAACTGATAGAGTATCGTGGCAAGCGGAATGCCGTAGGTAAGTGGCGGCACCAGCATCGGCAGCAGGAAAAGTAGGGTGATCAATCGCTTGCCGGCAAAGCTGCGCCGAGCCAGTGCATAGGCGGTGGTAATGCCGATGAAACCGGACAGCAATGTCACGAGGAAGATGATCTCAAAGGTAACGAGCAGCACGCTGGTGAGCTGGAATTCCTGCCAAGCGGAAAAATACCACCGCATGGTGAAGCCGGCCGGTAACCATGTACCGAGCCAACGAATAGCAAAGGAATTCATTAGCACTGACACGATTACGCCGAGCAAATTGAGAATGAACAACAGCGCAAGTGCCCACATAGCGGTGCGCCAGAGTTTGGAGCCGAAGCCACGGTCGCGGATCATCGGATCAGCCCTTCGTTCCGCCGGCCGGACCCCGATAAAATAGGTTCCGAAGCGCCAGCACTGCAAAGACAACGACAAGCTGGACGGCGCCCATGATGATTGCGATCGCCGAACCGAGCGAATGGTTGTATTCCTCGAACGCGGCCGAATAGGCTGCGATGGAGAGAACGCGCGTCGCGCCTGCCGGTGCACCGAGCAGTACCGCAGAAGGAAACACCGCGAAGGCCTGGACGAAGGAGAGACAGAACGTGACCGCAAGGCCAGGGACCAACAATGGTAAGAAGATACGCAGGAAACGCCGGCCGGCCCCAGCTCCGAGCGTTGCCGCGGCCTGCTCGATGGCTGGGTCAATACCGGAGATGTAGGACAGCGTCAGCAAGAAGGCGAATGGAAAGCCGGTGATCACCAGGGATGCGAACACGCCCCAGTAATTATTGGTGAGTCTGAGCGGTGTCTCGATTAGGCCGATAGTCAGCAAAATACGATTGAACCAGCCTTGCGGCCCCAGGAAATTCAGTAAACCCTCTGCGACCAGCACCGTACCAAGAGTGATTGGCAGGACGAGAATAATTGTCAGCAATCTTTGCCGTCGCATCAAGCGCACCCGGAAGGCTATCGGTACGGCAAAAGCCAAATTGAGGATAGTGACTGGCAAAGCAAGCCAGAGCGTTGCGCCGATAGTGTTATAGAGAAAGGGTTCTGAGAAGAAGCGCCGATAATTATCATACCAGGGGCCGGTCACAGGCGAGATCGAGTCGAGCAGGCCGTAGAAGAAAGGATAGATGAACAAAGCCAGGATTGATACGATGCCGGGCAGCATCAGGAGTGTGATGCCGTCGAGGCCGCCCGCCGCCAACCGCATTCTTAGCGAAGGTTGAGCTGACCGTGAGCCGATTGCCGTGAAGGTATCGCTCATGCGCTCTCTCCCGTGAAAACTAGCGTGCGGGCGGCATCGATGCCTATTGACGCCGCTGCCCCGACTGGATAGGCGCTGTCAGCTTGGAAATAGACGATGGTGCCGTCGGCCAGCATTGCCGAGCCGAACCAGGCCCGGCCGCGATATTCGATGGTACGCACCGTGGCGGCAAGGCCGCCCGCGCCTTCCATGATTTGCAAATCTTCCGGACGGACCGAGATCGTGACCGGCGTGCCCGGTGCATGTTCCCGCGCCGCCGGCAAGGCAAAACGGGCACCCGCGATCTCCACCGTGCCAGCGTTGTCTGTGACGCGGCCAGTAATACGAGTACGAAAGCCCATGAAATCGGCGACATCGACGGCCACCGGACGCTCGTAGAGTTCCTCGGGTGTTCCTACCTGCCGGATCACGCCCCGAGACATTACTACGATACGGTCAGCCAGTGAGAGCGCCTCGTCTTGGTCGTGGGTAACATAAATCGTCGTGGAGCCGATGGCCTGGTGAATAGCGCGGATTTCCGCGCGCATCTCCAGGCGCAGCTTGGCATCGAGATTGGACAAGGGTTCATCCATCAGCACAAGCGAGGGCCGAATAACGATGGCGCGGGCAATGGCGACGCGCTGCTGCTGGCCGCCAGAGAGCTGGCCGGGCAGCTTGTCGGCCTGCGATTTTAGACGCACCAGATCAAGCGCCGCATCGACCCGCTCAGCGATCTCAGCGTGCGGCACGCCGCGCATAGTCAATCCGAAGGCGACATTCTTGCGGATAGTCATATGTGGGAACAGTGCATAGGATTGGAACACCATACCGAAACCACGCTGCTCCGGCTGCAATTCGTGGATCGCCCGACCGTCGACGCGGATCTCACCGCCCGTTAGTGGCAAGAGGCCGGCAATGCAGTTGAGCGCAGTTGATTTGCCGCAACCGGACGGACCGAGCAAGGCAATGAACTCGCCCCGTTCTACAGTCAGATCGATGCCATCCAGTACCTTGTAGGTACCGAATTCCCGCTGGAGATCGACCAACTCAAGCCGCCCTCCGCCGACAGGGGAGAGTTGAACAGGGTTATTGGCGCTATGGGCAATCATTACTGTATAACTCCGGAACGAAAACTGGAGTGCCGATCTCCAGATCGACATCTTTGGAATTATGGCTTTCTAAAACAAAGATGCCGATCTGGAGGTCGACACTCCGTCTATCATGAGCCCGGTGCTGCGAAGTTGATCTCCAAGGGCACCTGCACGTGACTTCAGAAAGGCAGTCACATTTGTCATTCCCGGGCTCGCCCCGCCCTAGCATCTAGAAATACGGGAGCCGCACTCTCGAGCGCAGAACTGGTTTGCTAGGAACACCGTGTAATGACAAAAGTCGCACCATCATGAGTAGAGCCTTCCTTTAGGTCTTCTTGGCGCCGATGCGTTCGTCCCAGATATGGAAGGCTGCGACCAGCTTGTTGATATCGAGTGGGATTTCCAACTGATTGTTGGCAATCAACTCATCATATTCGGGCCGACCGAACTCTTTGATCGCCTTCTGGCTGTCTTCCGGCGCGAGCGAGAGTGGCACGTCCTTTATGGCCGGGCCAGGATAGAAATAACCTTCGTCATAGGCATAGGCCTGAGCTTCCGGTTTCAGCATATAGTTCATGAGATCGAGAAGAATGGCGAGCTTGTCCTCAGACACGCCTTTCGGCACCACCATATAATGGGCGTCTGTTACCCAGTGGAAACCAGCGAGTGTGCCGATCTTGGCCTCCGCCGGCACCGCACCGAGCACACGCGGATTGATGTCCCAGCCTGTGGTCGAGATTACGATATCGCGCGTGCCGTCGCCGAATTCGCGCATAGTTTGGGTGGTGCCGGAGGGGTAATATTCAATGTTCCTGCCAAGCTCCTCCAGATAGGTCCACGTCCTTTCCCAGCCTTTCAGGGGATCCTTGGGGTCGCTATCCTTGAGTATATAAGGCAGGCCCATCAGGAAGGTGCGGCCGGGACCGGAATTGGCCGGGCGAGCATAAATCAGCTTGTTCTTGTTCTGGCGGGTCCAGTCGAGTAGTTCCTCGGCGGTTTTCGGCGGCTTGACCACTCTATCGGGCATATATTCGATTAGTGGACCGGAGGGATAATAGGAAACAATCACGCCATGATTCTCCGCCATGGCCTGCATTTTGAAGGCTTGCGGGATGTAGATCGCCTCCAGATCGGGAAGGTCGCTCTTATAAGGCACGAGATCGGTCCACAGCCCTTGCGCCAGACCGGCGGCGAGGGCATCCGTACCGGTAAGGACGAGATCAATATCGACCCGGCCTGCCGCTTGCTGGGCTTTTAGCTTGGACGGCAGCTCGGGCGCCGGTGCCTTGGTAAAGACGATGCGGCTTACCCATTCGGGCTTGGAATCGGCGTAACGCTGCAAGGCGCGCTGGGTGAGGGCAAGATTACCCGCCACATCCGTCACGGTGAGAGTAGCCGGACTCGCAGGTGCCTTTAGCGCGGCGAAGGCTTGGCCGCCGAACAATGGCGACCCAGCTAGCATCGCCGAGGCACCGAGAAATTTTCTGCGAGTCATGCGCATGGTGTGGTCCTCCCAATCGGCCGGGTCCGAACCCGGTCTATTTATCAAGCCGGCTGTTGTGGTCAGTTTTCTTCAAAGTCTATAAGCCGCCTTCGCCAAGCGAAAAGACAGATCGACGGCCATTTCATGCGCTTCATCCTCTTCGAGGCGTCCGTCGCAGACGAGGCGAGCCAGCCAGGCGCAATCCACCCGGCGGGCGACATCGTGGCGGGCCGGAATTGACAGAAAGGCACGAGTATCGTCACTGAAGCCGACCGCGTTGTAAATGCCGGCCGTTTCGCTGGTTGTTTCGCGGAAGCGGCGCATACCTTCCAGACTATCGAAAAACCACCAGGCCGGCCCCATCCTGAGCGCCGGATAATGGCCAGCCGGCGGCGCAAGTTCACGTGAATAGGCGATTTCATCGAGAGTGAACAGGATGATAGTCAGCGTCGGGTCGTTGCCGACGACCGAGAGCAGAGGAGGCAGGGCGTGGACATAGTCGGTGCGGGTGGGGATATCGGCGCCTTTGTCGAAGTCGAAGTGCTCGAATAGCCAACTATTATGGTTGCGTAGGGAGCCTGGATGAATCTGTATCACCAGCCCGTCATCGCGACTCATGCGCGCCATCTCGGTGAGCATTTGGGCGCGGAACAGCTCGTGCTCTCCAATGTCGGCCGTGCCCGCGCGCACCTTGTCAAACAGGCGCGCGGCATCAATTGGGGGCAGATTGGCCGTCAGAGCCGAGGGATGGCCATGATCGGTCTCTGTGGCCCCTCGTGCCTTGAAAAACGACCGCCGACTCCGGTGAGCGGCAAGGTAGCCCGTCCAAGTTTCGGACTCGCCCGTCAGTTCGAATAGCCGGGCGAGCGCTGCGGCAAAATCCGGCCGGTCAGGATTGACCACAGCATCGGGACGATAGGTCGGTACGACCCGGCCGTGCCAGCCAGAAGCAGCAATCGCATCGTGGTCGGCCAGATCTTCAAGCGCACTATCTGTGGTAGCGATGGCCGCGATGCGGAAGCGGTCATAGAGCGCGCGCGGGCGCATCTCATCCTCGCTCAGCGCCGCCGCAATCGTGTCATAGAGACTATCGGCATTGTCGGGCGACAATTGCTCCTTGATGTCGAATACCGTTTCCAGCGCGTGCTCGAACCATAGCCGGGGCGGGGTGCCGCGGAAGAGGCGGTAATGTTCGGCGAACAAACGCCATATACTGCGTCCGTCGGCTTCCGCCGGTCCATCATCGACACGGGGCACACCCAGAGCCTCCAGCGGCACGCCCTGTGAATAGAGCATGCGGAAGATGTAATGGTCGGGGATAACGAACAATGTGGACGGATCCGGGAACGGCAAATTTCGAGCATACCAAGCTGGGTCCGTGTGCCCATGTGGGGAAATAACAGGCAGCTTTTCCACTGCAGCAAACAGGCGCCGCGCCACTGCTTGCGCGTCCGGCGAGATCGGCAACAACCGATCTGGATTGAGCGCCATCGGTTCTCTCCTTCTTGCCGGCAGTCACGGCATGCCCTACTTGGCAAACCCTAACAACTAATATATTAGAATGTCAACCTGTGCAAACTAACCCCTTTGATGGCGATGACCCCACCTTTCTCTCCGCTCAGCCTGGACGAGGCTGCCCGCCCGAGCGTCGTTCGCCGCATTACATCCGCGACTCAGGTGTTTGAAACGCTGCGGTCTGAGATCATCGCCCTGCGCCTGAGGCCGGGCACGCCATTGCAAGACAAAGCACTGATCGACCGTTTCCACGTCAGCCGCACCCCGGTGCGTGAGGCGCTGATTCGGCTTGCCGAATTGGGACTGGTGGACATATTTCCGCAATCGGGTACGTTCGTCTCGCAAATTCCGGTCAGCGCCATTCCCGAAGCGGTCTTGGTCCGCAGGGCGTTGGAAGGCATTACTGTGGAGAAGGCTGCAAGGGCGGCTACGCCCATGCGCATGGCGGGGATCGACCTTGCCCTTGGGCGCCAGCGTGCGGCTGCTCTCGTCAATGACGCTGATGCTTTTCATGAGGCGGACGAAGCCTTTCACGCGGCGGTCGCCGATCTCGCCGGCCATCCGGGCATCTGGTCCCTGCTGACTCAGGTAAAGGCGCAACTCGACCGCGCCCGCCGCCTCACCGTGCCGATCTTAAGCCGCATGGGCCAGGTGTTAAATGAGCACGGTGTGATCCGGGACCACATTCTGTCCGGAGACATCGAAGGCGCGAAGGCGGCAATGACGGCTCACGTTAGCGCAGTCATTCCCGACGTCGACGAGTTGAGGAAACGTTTTCCTGAATATTTCATCTGAGACAGACTGTCGCCAGAAGGAGAACTCAATGAGGCAGGGCTGGAGATGGTTTGGGCCAAAAGATCCCGTAACGCTGGACGCAGTGCGCCAGACCGGCGCCACTGACATCGTATCTGCGCTGCACGAGGTGCCTATCAGCACGGTGTGGACCCAGTCTGCTGTGGAAGCGCGTCGGGACCTGATCGAGACCACGCTCCCAGGCCGCGTGCCTCTGACCTGGTCAGTGGTCGAAAGCATTCCGATTCCCGATGCTGTCAAGCGTCTCGGCTGTATAGCCAAAGCGGAGATTGAGGCCTGGATCGCTAGTCTGGAAAGCGTCGGCAGGGCAGGCATCGGGATCGTCTGCTATAATTTCATGCCGATAGTCGACTGGTGCCGTACCGAGCTCGATCATGTCACCGACACCGGCGCCACGGCGATGCGGTTCGACGCCGATACTTTCGCTGCTTTCGAATTGTATATTCTCGAGCGCCCAGGCGCGGAGAACGACTATACCATTATAGAGCAGGAACGCGCGCGCGCGGTTTACGAAGCCATGGATG
Organism: Labrys sp. 22185; assembly: GCF_052045555.1. Taxonomy (NCBI): domain Bacteria; kingdom Pseudomonadati; phylum Pseudomonadota; class Alphaproteobacteria; order Hyphomicrobiales; family Xanthobacteraceae; genus Labrys; species Labrys sp. 22185. Next base: position 36,655 of record NZ_JBQEPH010000037.1, read on the forward strand.
AGGTGGCCAGAAAGGCGCTCATTAATAATATTACTAGTGCCTTACCGGGATCGACCACCGAGTCCATGACCATCTTGCAATTTCGCGAGAAGTTGAAGCAATATTGCGGTATCGATTCCAACCGCCTGCGCAGACATCTGATTGAGTTTCTGACCGCCGTCACGCCCACGGCGGAGCGCTTCGGGATTCGACTTACCCTGCACCCCGATGATCCGCCTCGCTCTCTGTTCGGCTTGCCTCGCATCGCCTCCACTGAAGCCGACTACGCGGCGTTGTTCGAGGCGGTGCCTTCACCCACCAACGGTATGTGCTTGTGCACTGGCAGTCTCGGAGTACGATCCGACAATGATCTGCCCGGCATGGTGCATCGCTTCGGACCGCGCATTCATTTCGCTCATCTGCGCAGCACCAAACGCGAGTCAGATCCCCGTAATTTCCATGAATCCGCACATCTCGACGGCGACACGGATATGGTCGCGGTGCTCAGGGCTCTGGTATCAGAAGATCGCCGGCGCGCGCCGGGTGAGACTATCGTGTTTCGCTCCGACCATGGCCATCGAATGCTCGATGATCTCGCAAAGGACGTGACGCCCGGCTATCCAGCGATCGGGCGTCTGCGCGGACTTGCAGAATTGCGAGGCATTTTGCATGGTTTAGGTCATCGCCCGGAGACCTTCTGGAACTCTGTTGCAAATTCTGCACTTGATGGCGGAGGAGGGGAGGGGGCGCCCGGAAATGCGTCTGATCGACAGAGACAGATGGCCGCTGTGGGATCTAAGGAATCCTGACAGCTGCCATTTATCTGGCTTTCGATCCAAACCAAGGGCAGCTACCACCGAACGAAAAAAGAGGAGACCTTTACCTCCAATGTGATCTGCAGAATATACCCTTTAGGGAGATCGGTTCTTTGCAAATAATCCGAATTATCTCGCAATGATAAACCCAAAAAACCTATCTCTCCTATTGTAAAGGACAAGAAAGCCACATGCAAGTCATGCCTTCTCTCATGGGGCTACGGTATTATTTGAACTGACGCATGCTGTTGCGCCGTCCGTATTTTGTGCAACGCACTTGTTATTTTTGAAATTTAGACTTTCTGTTTCAAATTAATGCGGGAAATCATAATCGAATATTTCCGAATTTAGCATTTAATGTCGAGTTTAAACTCAATATAAATTGAAATAAACTACTGTATATTGTTACGATAAAAGATGGTATATTCTTACATGAGACCTAAAATATTTGCATATGACGGCTTGTCGTTGCCTCTGGTCGAAAAAAGAACTTAATTCAAAACGCTTTTCAACATTTAAGAGGAATAGTGATGGGACGATCTATCGGGTTTGTGGCGCGCTCCAATCACCCGTTTCTTTTGAAAAGGACTACCACCTGGCCTCGGGCCCAACAGGTTATCGGGACATTCGCCCTGAGTGTGGTGTTGGCTGGGCTTGCCGCATGTAACGACGGAAGTGGTGGCGCCCCGCAATCCCCCAATTCAACTTTTGGGACTATTGATGCTGGATCGGACGTCTCCGCAGCCAATAGCAATCCCGCTCCAGTTCAAGCGCAGATCGAGGCGATCAAAGACAACGCTGTCCAAGGCCAACTGCGGACGGATCCAGGGCAAGATCGTCAAACTTCTTGCCCGGCGCCAAAAATTATTTCATCCGCCGACAATGACGCTAGCGTGATTCAGCCCGATCCGCTTGGTACCATCGTCTCCTCAACTTATGCAACCTCGATCGACCGCCGTAGATCGCAGTTGGCCAGTATCTCGGGTGCGACTAGCTTGTCGCCGGAAATGCGGGCTGCATATCTGGCGAACGTGGCCGATATCTACAAGGCCATTAACGACCGGAACTTGGTCGACGGCTTTAATGCCAATCCGAGTTACAATCCGTCAGACAATAGCATTGCCGGGCTTCGTGCCCGCCGCCTCTGGCCGATGATGGATCCGATGAACCCGGATAAAGAGGCCACTAGCCTGGACCTCAATGCGGAAGTATTTCTGGAGCTGCAGAATCTGACACTTTTGGCACAAGCCTATATATTGCCCATCACAACCTCTGAATTACCAAACGGTATAAAATCTTACTATCAAGAAACGGAAATAAAAACTAAAATAAAGATTTCTTTGGATTATATAACTAATGATTTATTTTCGAAAACCGGGACTTCCGGATCGAACTGGTGGTATAATGAAATTGGAAATCCAAAACTGATAACAAATATCATTTATATTTTGCTTGGAGATAGAAATAACCGCTATGCGAATTTCTCTGACAAGGATATCGACGGTTATCTCAAGGTCGTCGAATCATGGATTCCTGATCCGGCCCGGCGCAGAGGCTCTTCGTCGAGCGAAACGGGCGCCAATCTGGCCGACAAAGCATTTATTTTTCTGATGACCTCTTTGTTGCGCGGAGATCAAGCCAAAGTTGGCCGTTCCGCCGCTATCTTGAGCAGCACGGAACCGGATGTTGCTATTGGCCTTTCCGCGCCCTTGTTGAATATTCAACCCGTGAATGTCAAAACGAATGATGGGTTCTATTCGGATGGTGGATACATTCAACATAACTACCATTCATATTTGGGGAATTATGGTAAGGATTTGATCTATAGTGTAACTTCTGCCGCTGATCTCCTAGTAGGCACCAATAATGACATTCGCGGCACCCCAGGGTTGATTAATCTCTACGGGTACATTGAAAAAGGCATAGTCTCGCAAATCTACAATGGCGCTCTCACACGCACCTCACATGGGCGCATGCTGTCGCGGCAGGCCTACGGCGAGCATATCGTAGGACGCTGGCTCATTGCCTCCTTGGCGAATCTCGCCGGCGCCTTGGACAGGACCCAGCCACCTGCATCCGTCGATCCCGCCACCTCGGATAGGATCAAGTCTTACCTGAAAGGCTGGATGACTCGAGACACTACGTTTAGCTACATGCCTCCATCTGGTGGCAATCTCGTCACTGGGGCCCCAGCTTATATCCAGGGTATTATGGATCCGAGCGGATACTACACGATGAACAGTTACGCTGGGGAAACACTGTGGGGCATCTGGAAGGATGGCTGCGTGCCAGCGGCAAGCGAAGTGCCCGGTGTCGTCAGCATGCCGAGTATTGCTAAGGTATTCGGCAGAAGTGGCGGTGCCAACTCCTTCGCGGTTGATATCGCAATGTTCAGCGACAGCATCCAGTCTTTCGAGCAGACCAACAACGAAAACGGCACGGGATGGTGGGGATCCTTGGGGACGGTCTATCTGCATACAGCCGATCAGTCGCAATTCGACGGAAACTTCCAGCCGACTGTGAATCTGCGCCGTTTGCCCGGCACCACCACCGACGGTTCAGGCAAGGCTTTGCCCGATGCCAACTCGGATTTGAAGGCAAAAGGTGCCTTCAACACCAACGCCTGGGCTGGTGCTTCTGTCCTGTCTTCTCCCAATACGGTGGGGGACGCGGCAATGAGCGCTTCCGTAGGCCTGATTTTCTCCACCCAGAACGCCACCCGGCCGTCTTCGGGCAGTTTCACCCCTCTGACCGGTAACAAATCGTGGTTCCTGTTCGGCGATAAGATCGTTGCACTGGGTTCTGCTATCAATGGCGGTATCGGCCCTGTTGAAACCATCATCGAAAACCGTCGGCTGTCGGACTCTAGCTCGATGCCGACGCTGAACTATGGCGCGGCCGATACATCACAGGCTCTATCCTTGAATCCCGGCGCCGCCCAGATTTTGCCGGCCGGCGTAAGCTGGGTGAGCTATGCCGACCCCAAAATTGCAAAAAGTCAGATCGGATACGTGTTCCTGCAGGGTTCTCCAGGCGTGCGGGCGCTTCTGAACGATGGTTCTGGAACTTGGAGTGCGCTTGACAAGGGCTGGAGCACTCACGGCGACACCGTGGTGCGCACCAATCGCTACTTTAGCCTCGCCTATCAGCACGGCTCCAATCCAGCTAATGGTGCCTATGCTTATGTTATCCTCCCGGGCCGGGACGCTTCCGCAACCCAACAGGCTGCGGCGGCGCTTACTTCTCGCCTTGTCATCTTGCGTAACGACCAATACGCCAGCGCGGTTGCGGATTCTGACCTTGGACTTCTCGGTGCCAATATCTGGTCGGTTTCCACCAGGGACATCATCGTCAATGGTGTTGATGGTCTCCCCTTAATCACTGCGTCGAATCCTGCAAGTGTCACAATGGGCGATGAGGCAGGTGGCAAGTTGCGCATCACCATTGCCGATCCAACTCGCAAGGCCGCTAGTGTTAGGATCAAGATCAACCGCAAAGCGATTTCAGTAATTGCCAAGGACGACTCGGTGACACTCGACCTGACAACCGATCCGCAGGCCATGATCCTAACCGTGAACACGACCAACAAAGCAGGGGTTTCCCAGAGCGCTCTTCTTCAGCTGGAAACATCGGAAATGGGCGCCGGTGATACATTTTCCAGCCAATAATACAATGAATTCGGCACCGCGCCCTGCGGGCGTCGATTCGTCAGATTGTGCCTAAAATTCGTACGCATGGGACACGCGCCTCGAGATTGTCGCACGTGCAAGAAGGTGGCCCTTTTAAGAAAGGTGGGAAGGTGGACGCCTCCGGAAACTGGTGCGTTGGGCGATTTCATGATTTAGTTCGGGCGTTGATTTACGGGCGCGCGAATGGCCGGCCAGCGAAATTTCTGGGATATTGAGGATCGCCTGAAGGAGTTTTCGGCGGGAGGGAGCCTCTTGAGAGGCTCTGTCGCAAATTCGAAACCTTGACGAACTGCATTACAGTTGCATATTTATCTATGATCTGAATCTATGGGTCACCATGATTCGGAGGTCATGGATGACAGGTGCATCAATCGAGACAACGCTTGAACTTTGGGCCTCCTCGCTGCGTGAGGTGAAGGCTCGGATGCGGCCGCTGTTTACGCAGGAGCGCGTTGCAGCATCTGCGAACCTTTTCCTGGATGGCTTGCTGGGCGAGGAGCGGCGCAAGACAGGTTGGATGCGCGCTGAGGCGGCCGGTGATCCCGGCCCGTGGCGACAACAAGCCATTCTGGGTCGTGGGCGTTGGGATGCGGACGCACTTCGCGACATCGTGCGAGAGTATGTCGTAGACAACCTCACCACAGATGATGCGGTCCTGGTCATCGATGAGACGGGCTTCCTCAAGCAGGGCAAGACATCGTGCGGTGTTGCGCGTCAATATACAGGTTCAGCAGGCAAGATCACGAACTGCCAGATCGGCGTGTTCGCCGCCTATGTGTCCGCTCGTGGTCATGCCTTTATCGATCGTGCCCTGTACTTGCCCAAGAGCTGGATTGGCGATCCGGCAAGGCTTGCGGCAGCCCATGTTCCTGAGGCGACAGCCTTCGCCACCAAGCCAGGCCTGGCTGTCGATATGATCCGGCGTGCGCTTTCAGCCGGTGTGTCGTTTTCATGGGTGGCCGCGGATGCGGTGTATGGCGTAGGCGACGTCGAAGGCACCCTGCGCCGAGCCTGCAAAGGCTATGTTCTTGGGGTTAAGTCGGACCACCATTTCGGCTCCTGGTCAGGCAAGCCCCCGGTCGCTGGCACAGCTCAGGAGATCGCCCGTGATCTCGATCCACAAGCATGGCAGCGTCTTTCCGCCGGTGAGGGCACCAAGGGCGCGCGGCTTCATGACTGGGCTTACTGCGAACTCGCCGATCTTGAGGCCGATGAATATAGCGACACACAAACCGGGCTTTGGACCCGTGGCCTCCTGATCCGGCGCAATATCAGCGACGGCGATCTGGCATTCTTCACCACATGGTGCCCGGCAGGGACAGCCATCCAGACGCTCGTTTGTGTTGAAGGCCATCGCTGGGCGATCGAAGACGGCTTCGAGACCGCCAAGAACGAGCTCGGACTCGACCACAACGAAACCCGATCGTGGCATGGCTGGCATCGCCACGTCTCCCTTGTCATGCTTGCCTTTGCTATGATGGCGGTGATCCGGTATCGCGCCAACAACACAACACCCCCAAAAAGACCGCGGATGCCCACCATCAAAACCTGATCCGTTGGTCCATCCAGGAAGTCCGGCGTATCGCCACCCGCCTCGCCCAGCCTCGCATAAACCCCGCCTACATCATCGCATGGTCATGCTGGAGACGTGCCCATCAGGCTGCAGCTCAGCGAGCCCACCTGAAAACTAATATGCAACTGTAATGCCAGGCCTCGTGGACAAAGCTTGACTGGGTGAGTCCTGGTTGATTCAAGGCTGCTTTTTGGGAGGCAGGCTTGGGCGAGCGGATTGGGGTGTCGGATGAAGAATGGGTGCTGATCGGCCCTCTTCTTCCATCGGAGCGGGGGCGCGGTTGCCGACCAGCGGGTGACAACCGCCCCTTCTTCGAGGGCATGATGTGGATGGCGCGCACCGGTTCGCAGTGGCGTCACCTGCCGGACGAATATGGCAAGTGGAACAGCGTTTTCCGCCGCTATCGGCGTTGGGTCGAGACGGGGGTGTTCGACGCCATGCTCGAAACTCTGGCCGAAATGGCGGGTCGGGAGCGGTCCGCCGACATGATCGATAGCACCATCGTGCGGGCGCACCACTGCGCTGTCGGCATAAAAAAGATCCCATGATGAGAGTTGGATAGCGGCCTGAGGGAGATCAGAGTCGGTTTGCTACCAACCACTGTGGAAGGATTTGGCATGTCAGCAGAAGCCATCTCGCAGCCTGCCGCCATCCGAGTTGATCTTCGCGCAATTTTCGTCTCGCTGGAGCTGTCGAAATCGTCATGGCTGGTGACCTCGCTATCGCCAGGCTGCGAGAAGATGTCCCGGCACTCGGTACCGGGTGGTGATATGCCAGCACTTCTGGCGTGTCTGGATGCGCTGCGCGACAAGGCACAAGCCCGCGAAGGTCAACGCTATCCGGTGATCGCTATTCAGGAAGCAGGGCTCGATGGCTTCTGGATCCATCGAGCCTTGGCGTCGGAAGACTGGATCACCAGCCATGTGGTCGACGCCGCTTCGATTGCGGTGTCGCGCCGGCATCGGCGGGCGAAGACCGACAGGATCGACGGTGAGACGCTGGTCCGCACCCTGATGGCTTGGATGCGCGGTGAACCAAGGGTGTGCTCGATGGTCCGCGTGCCAGCGGTCGAGGAGGAGGATCGCCGCCGGATCGGAAGGGAACGCAAGGCGCTGGTCAAGGAACGAACGCTGCATACAAACCGCATCAAAGGCCTGCTCTTCAGCGTCGGCATTCGGGGCTACGAGCCGAACCGGCGAGATCGGCGTGAATGCCTGGAGGAACTGCGGACAGGCGATGGCAAGTCG
>NZ_JBQEPH010000038.1:2500-42185 GCF_052045555.1 Labrys sp. 22185
AGGACGTGGTACGCTGCGAAAAGCTTCGGGGAGCTGCGAACAAGCTTTGATCCGAAGATATCCGAATGGGGAAACCCACTTCCGACAATTGTTATTTTGAGATTGTCTCGAGAGCGCAAGTTCTTGAGCGATCTTGGACTAACAATTGTCAAATGGAGGTACTTTATCCCTGAATACATAGGGGATTAAGAGCGAACCCGGGGAACTGAAACATCTAAGTACCCGGAGGAAAGGACATCAACCGAGACTCCGTTAGTAGTGGCGAGCGAACGCGGACCAGGCCAGTGCTCTTCTTTGAGTTAGCAGAAGCAGATGGAAAGCTGCACATGAGTGGGTGATAGTCCCGTATGCGACGATGATGAGAAGAGACTTGAGTAGGGCGGGGCACGTGAAACCCTGTCTGAACGTGGGGGGACCACCCTCCAAGCCTAAGTACTCCTCAGTGACCGATAGCGAACCAGTACCGTGAGGGAAAGGTGAAAAGATCCCCGACGAGGGGAGTGAAACAGATCCTGAAACCGGATGCCTACAAACAGGTGGAGCCTGCAATGGTGACACCGTACCTTTTGTATAATGGGCCAGCGACTTAGTGAGACGGGCAAGCTTAAGCCGGTAGGTGTAGGCGTAGCGAAAGCGAGTCTGAACAGGGCGTTCAGTCCGTCTTATTAGACCCGAAACCGATGTGATCTAGCCATGAGCAGGTTGAAGGTGGGGTAACACCCACTGGAGGACCGAACCGGTGTCTGTTGAAAAAGCCTCGGATGACTTGTGGCTAGGGGTGAAAGGCCAATCAAACTCGGAAATAGCTGGTTCTCCGCGAAAACTATTTAGGTAGTGCGTCGCACGAATGTTCCAGGGGGTAGAGCACTGGATGGGCTAGGGGGTCTTACCGATCTACCAAACCTAACCAAACTCCGAATACCTGGAAACACTATGCGGCAGACAGACGGCGGGTGCTAACGTCCGTCGTCGAGAGGGAAAAAACCCTGACCACCAGCTAAGGCCCCTAATTCGTGGCTAAGTGGTAAAGGATGTGAGGATCCCATAACAACCAGGAGGTTGGCTTAGAAGCAGCCATCCTTTAAAGAAAGCGTAACAGCTCACTGGTCTAAACAAGGGTCTTTGCGCCGAAAATGTAACGGGGCTCAAGCCACGAGCCGAAGCTGTGGGTGTGCGCAAGCACGCGGTAGCGGAGCGTTCCATAGGCCTGTGAAGGAGTATGCGTGAGCAGCTCTGGAGGTATTGGAAGTGCGAATGCTGGCATGAGTAACGACAAACAGTGTGAGAGACACTGTCGCCGAAAGTCCAAGGGTTCCTGCGTAAAGCTAATCTGCGCAGGGTTAGTCGGCCCCTAAGGCGAGGCTGAAAAGCGTAGTCGATGGGAATGAGGTGAATATTCCTCAACCAGTGGGTAGTGACGGATCTCTTCCGTGGTGTGTTCTTATTGGATTGAGCATGCCATCACGAGGTTCCAGGAAATAGCTCCCACATCAGACCGTACCCGAAACCGACACAGGTGGACTGGTAGAGTATACCAAGGCGCTTGAGAGAACTATGCTGAAGGAACTCGGCAATTTGCCTCCGTAACTTCGGGATAAGGAGGCCTCGTTCGTGGGCAACCATGGGCGAGGGGCACAAACTAGGGGGTGGCGACTGTTTAACAAAAACACAGGGCTCTGCTAAGCCGCAAGGCGACGTATAGGGTCTGACGCCTGCCCGGTGCCGGAAGGTTAAGAGGAGAGGTGCAAGCTTTGAATCGAAGCCCCGGTAAACGGCGGCCGTAACTATAACGGTCCTAAGGTAGCGAAATTCCTTGTCGGGTAAGTTCCGACCTGCACGAATGGCGTAACGATCTCCCCGCTGTCTCCAGCATAGACTCAGTGAAATTGAATTCCCCGTGAAGATGCGGGGTACCTGCGCTTAGACGGAAAGACCCCGTGCACCTTTACTATAACTTTACACTGGCATTCGTGCTTGCATGTGTAGGATAGGTGGTAGGCTATGAAGCCAGGGCGCCAGCCCCGGTGGAGCCACCCTTGAAATACCACCCTTACGATCATGGATGTCTAACCGCGACCCGTCATCCGGGCCCGGGACAGTGTATGGTGGGTAGTTTGACTGGGGCGGTCGCCTCCCAAAGAGTAACGGAGGCGTGCGACGGTGGGCTCAGAGCGGTCGGAAATCGCTCGTCGAGTGCAATGGCATAAGCCCGCCTGACTGCGAGACTGACAAGTCGAGCAGAGACGAAAGTCGGCCATAGTGATCCGGTGGTCCGTTGTGGAACGGCCATCGCTCAACGAATAAAAGGTACGCCGGGGATAACAGGCTGATGATTCCCAAGAGTCCATATCGACGGAATCGTTTGGCACCTCGATGTCGACTCATCACATCCTGGGGCTGGAGAAGGTCCCAAGGGTTCGGCTGTTCGCCGATTAAAGTGGTACGTGAGTTGGGTTCAAAACGTCGTGAGACAGTTTGGTCCCTATCTGGCGTGGGCGTAGGAGAATTGAGAGGATCTGTCCTTAGTACGAGAGGACCGGGATGGACGTACCTCTGGTGGACCTGTTGTGGCGCCAGCCGCAGTGCAGGGTAGCTATGTACGGTCGGGATAACCGCTGAAGGCATCTAAGCGGGAAACCCACCTCAAGATGAGTTCTCCCTCGAAAGCCGTGGTAGACCACCACGTTGATAGGCCGGGTGTGGAAGCGGAGCGATCCGTGCAGCTTACCGGTACTAATAGCTTGATCGGCTTGATCGCTCTCATTTATCAATACTCACGAATGGCCTTGAGCCATATCCTGAGAGGGGCGCCTCTCGCGACATGAAACCATGTCGCTGGCGGCGCTCTTGACGATCCCTTCGGGATCGCAAGGACATCTTGCTTCATTTTTGCTTCGCCGGCCTGGTGGCACTAGCGAGGAGCCTCAACCCGATCCCATCCCGAACTCGGCCGTTAAACTCCTCAGCGCCGATGGTACTATGTCTCAAGACCTGGGAGAGTAGGTCGTTGCCAGGCCTGCAAAGCAAAAATCTCAACAAACCATGACAATCAAACAAATTCCTGCCGCGGGGTGGAGCAGCCCGGTAGCTCGTCAGGCTCATAACCTGAAGGCCGCAGGTTCAAATCCTGCCCCCGCAACCACTGATTCCACGCTATAGCGCGGCATAACGGACGAAACTACAATAAACCCCGCTCAAGCTATCGCTTGGCGGGGTTTTATGTTTTTGGGCCCATTGCCCCACAAGCAAAATCCATCAGTTACAATCGCAGGTTCAAATCAGGGATGTCGTTTCCGCAACCAGTTGCGAAAGCCAGGGACGTGTCGGGGCGGACGCGGCTTCGGGCCGGCCGAGACCATTTGCAGGCCGGCCGAGTGGCAGTTTCTGCTCTGGCCCCGATCGTTATTGCAACCTGTGATTGTTGTTAATTCCATCCCATCGCAAAACGATATATTTTCCTTTTGACTGGTTCTGTAGGTGGAAGAGCCATGGTCGACCAGTTTCGGTATCACCCATAAGAATTTCAATCGCGACGGGCAGAAACAAGGAACGAAGTGCCTTCATCGGTGTTCGGACGCCGAGCCATTCCGAACTATCTCGCTCAGAGAGAATTTCCGATTTGTGGATACTGGCTTGGTGATGCGGCCTTTGGTCCTCTCACCCCTAGTCAGAGGGGCGATCGATCAGTTCGCGATTGCTCGGCCCGCTCCAGGAATGGTCGGATAGCCCCGGTCGGCGCAGGTAAGATACATTCAGCCTCGATGGATGAGCGTGCGATGCATGCTGTTGGGCAATCGATCCTGGCGAGTGAGGTCGTGATCTTCGACCTCTACGGCGATCCTTTGGTACGCATGCGCACCTGGGTCGAAGAACAATGCCGCCTAGTGGAGCGCTATTCCATGCCCAAGTCATAACGGCGGGCATGACAAGAGGGTCGGGGAGCGGCGGAAGTGGTCGAACGCTTCTCCTTGGCGGTCCCGGTGTGAAGCATCGCTGCTTTCGCCATCACGAAGCCAATGGAGGTTTCCATGCTGCATCAAAGTCTGGACGAATTCCGGCTCAAGGCCGACATCCTACCGCTTCAATCCGAGCCCCGGTTGCTGACGCGTGCCGAACGCCGGGAGCGCTGGGCCCAGCTCCTGGATAGGCATGACGTTCCGCTCATACCTTTCCAGCGCATCGAAACCTATTCGAAAACGGCTCGCGGCAGCTTGCGGGTCGACCATGGTCCGGTCGCGCTTGCCTATGATGACCCAGTCCTGCGCGCCGATGGCCTGGCTGGGGATACGTTAGGCGATGCGTGCGCCTATTTTGAACTCAGTCCGGGATTGGCCCATCGTCTGCTGTGCGATTGTCAGTATCGCGGCACGATGACTGGACCGAAGGTTGCGGCCAAGTTGCGTGCAGCGGAGCATGGCGGGATCTTCCGGCACGTCCTGAACTGGGCTTTCCACCGTAATCGGTGATCGGACGACAGCGCGGGCGACAGATGCGCTGCCTGGAAACAAGGCCCCCTCCGCAGATGTCCTGGGGGCTGCCTTCAACTGACATCGATCATGGCCCGGCTCGGGCTTCGGGCATCGACGCTTGAGTTTTTGGTTTGCGCAATGGGCTCAGGCGTGGCTGCTACGGGCTTGAGTGCCGTCCAGTCCGACAAAGCGAGCGCTCGGCTCGGAGGTGATCCAATCGTCGAGCCGGCGGAGCCGGCCCAAAATGAATCCCAAGCGATGTGAAGGAAACGGCATGAGAAAAACGATATGCGCCGCTATGGCGGCTTCGTTGCTCGCCTTGAGCAGTTCGGTCGCCATGGCGGTGACAGCAAGTCAGTCTTCTCCGGAAGGGGGCGCGGCTCCGCGCAATGAAGCGCCAGCCAATGATGCAACACCCGATAGTCAGGCACCGGGTAATGTGCCTGCGCGGATCACCCAGGTGCAGGTCGTCAGCATCAACCAATTGCCGCCGCCTATCCGCAAGGGGGTGAACGAGAAGATTGCTTCGACCAGTCCCGACGATATGCGCCAACTGCGCCAGAGTATCGATCAGACACCCGAACTGTCCCAATCCCTCAAAGACTATGGCGCGACTTCCGCCCAGGTCGTGGCCGTCAATCTCGATAGTGATGGGGTGCTGACATTGATCGTGTCGGCCTGATCATTACCGTTGTTCGTGGGGGAAACCCCGTCAACATACGGAACAACAAGATCGTTCCGCCAAGGCGCGGCGAGATGAAACGCTCGATCGAGGCGGTGATCGGGCACTTCAAACTCTATGCCGAGGAGCATCGCATACTCGCCGGCCAGGTATATACCGCTGTCGAAGCTCCAAAGGGCGAGTTTGGCGACTACCTGGTCTCCGATGGCGGCAATATGCCCTATCGTCGCAAGATCCGCCCACCTTCCTTTGCCATCTGCAAGCGATGGACGAAATCTCACATGGGCATCTGCTGGCCGATATCGCCGCCATCATTGGCTCGCTCGATGTCATCTTCGGAGAGATTGACCGGTAATCCAGGCTCCTTTGAGGTTTCTCAAAAGCACTGCTTCTCAAGCAAATGAAGTCCCGATCCAAGGTCGGGCTTCTTGCCGCAAAACGCTGTTTCGTCAGGCACAGAAACGCTTTTTTGGGGGCGAACCGTCGTTGTTACAAAACTCCCCACAATAAGCTCATATCAGGTGCAGTTTTTCTGCTTTGGTCTTGCCGGTCTTTCGATCGGGCAGGAGTTGATAGGTGATCTTTTGACCCTCGAACAGGGTTTGGATCCCGGCGTCCTCCAAGGCCCTGACATGGACCAAGGCATCCCGTGTTCCATCGTCGGGTGTGACCAAGCGGGTTGTCGGGAGTGCCGCAGACCGTCCATCGAGCTCTCAAGGAAGAAGCTTACCGAAACATACGCGGCCGAAGTCCCTCAGCTCGGCCCGTATAACCTCGTTTGAATCGATTTCATCTGCTCAATCTCTTTACGCTGCCCTTGAGCAATCCGGCTGCATAGATCGACCAGTTCCCGATCTTTGAGGTTCGCCTCACGGCACATCAGAATGGCTCCCGAATGATGTGGGATCATTGACGCGATGAACTGATGATCGCCGACGAGCGCCTGGCTACGGGTTCCTGCAAACGCCGCGGCCAGCAGAACGGCCAGACCGAAATAAAGGGCAACGTTCAGTCGCGTGTTCCTGTACATGCTGCCCATGGTCGCCAGCATGATGATTCCCATGGGAGCTACCATGGTCAGCGCCATGTATACGGTGTTAAGGTTGTTGCGAAAATCGCTCCAGCTATCGATCATCGAGAACATCACGAAATACATGATCGCCAGGCTGAGCGCCATGTTGGCAGCAAACATGTAATAGTGATATGAAATCGGGCGCGCTCTGGAGTGTTTCTCACGCTCTTTCGTGGAAAACATTTGTTTTATTTCCCTCGTTGATAGTTTAGGTGCCGAGAGAGGTTCGTAGAAAAAAGTCTATTATTTATTCGCATATTTAAATATTTGTACGAAATGCACCTTCTGCAGCCGCAGCTGTCCCACATTGGTGCATGCCATAGGGCCCCGATTGGCCTTCTATATCAACGGCGCGAGCGAAAGCCTTTCTCCCGAGTGCAGGAAGTTGCTGCAGCATGCAATGAACAAACTGCGCTGGGCGATGAAAGGCCAACCAAAAGCTGGCATGCTCAAGGAGCGCGATCGGTCAACGCTCTTGCGCCTTCTTGCTCGGCGAAGGGCGCACAACAGTAGACGACATCGCCCTGCTCGACGCCATGCCCGACTATGCGGACTTGGCAATGTGGACAGATAGGAGCGAGCTTCTGGACCGCGCATTCGAAGCTGTCGAATGTATAGGTTCGTTCTCCCAAATATAGCTGAAAGGCCTTGCCGTAGTCATTGCCACATTGATGGCACTTCGCCATAGGTGGCCTCCTTTTGATATCAATTCCACATCGAGGCTTGCCATTGATTGCGCTTACTGCCTGATAGCGGTCGTGAGGCTCGGCCTTCGATAGAAAATACGGGGGTCCACCGAAGCGGACCCCGCGGTGGAAGTTACGCCGCGTTCTTGTTGATGCTGGAAGTCGCGAGCTTGCTGAGGAGCGCGTCTGTCTTGATCTCCTCCTGCAATGTTTGGTCCAGAAGCTTGGCCGCATCAGTCAGACCCAGTTGCGCTGCCCAGGTCTTGAGGGTGCCATACCGCGAGATCTCGTAGTGTTCGACAGCTTGGGCCGCTGCCGTTAGGCCAGCATCGAGAGCAGGCGCTCCCTTGAACTCTTCCATCACCTCTTTGCCTTCGTCGATGATGCCCAGAATGGCGTCACAGGTCTTTCCACGGGCCGGCTTTTCGAGCATCTCGAAGATTTGCTGCAGCCGATCGACATGGCCCTCGGTTTCTTCGCGATGCGTCTCAAATGCTTTTGTCAGCTCCGGCGACTGAGCTTCCCGCGCCATCTTGGGCAGCGCGCGCAGAATTTGCTTCTCGGCATAATAGATGTCTTTCAGGGTCTCTAAAAAGAGGTCCTTGAGTTCTTTAGCCATGTTGATTGACCTTGTTCAGCTGGAGTTCACGATCTTGCGTGCGAGCCGATGCCGGTGGAAGTTGCATGGAGCGGCAAGGACGCGACCGACCCAACACCGAAGGTCGCCAATCGTTCCGCTTGCAACAGCCTTGGCCGACCACGCGTCAGCGCACCCGCAGCCTTGCTCGGCCGATGATGAAATCGGCCGAGGCGCAGCGGCCCCGTTGCGGTCAGTCCGATACCGGCAACCAAACCGCTCACGGCTAGTCGCAGCACTGTTCCTGAAGCCAAATGGGCTGAGATGAAGGTGCTTGTGCTCGGCAGGTCTCACACGTCAAATGTGTCGGAAAGATAGGGAACAACCATCGGTGGCCGTGCTTTGGGACGGTGCGAACCTCAATATCGAAGCAATAGAGGTATCCGATGAGAACCAGATTGTTCGTAACGGTCGCTGCTGCGGCGCTCACCGCCGTACTCGCCACCGGCACTGGCTTCGCGCAGGATGAAATCTTGCCCAAACGCCAGCAACCGCAACAGGCCCCGGCGATGCAACAGGAGCCTGCCAACAAAATGGAGGTGCCCGGCAAAAAGCCGAGGCAGTCCGAGCAGGAGCTGAATGTCGACCAGCCGCGCAAGAAACCAGCCGCCCAGACTGAAGATCCTGGCGCGAACCCCGCCAGCGATGCCGATCAGGCCAAGTCCGCTGAGCGCAAGCAGACCGATAGGGCAAGATGCTCGGCCGCAGACGCCAATTGCACGCCTTCAAAATCTCAAAAGACAGGCGATGAGCAGCCTTCGAAGAGGTTGAAGCCCGGGAAAAACCTCGATCAGTCGCAGCCTGAAGAACAGCCCGTGCGGCAGAAGACTCGCCCCGCTGACGAGAGCGCTCCGCAACCGGCCGAACAATCCAAGCCGGAACGAAAACAGCCATTGCAGGACAATGCAGGTCCCGTGATGCCCGGGGCGAAACCAAGCCAACAGACGGGGGAGACCCGGCCAGGTGGCACCGATGTGGATGTCGTCGGAAGCCTCAATGTTCCGAAGGAAAAAGCCAGCCGAGTGCGCGACATGCTGTTCCGCTCCAGCGAACGCAGCAATGTCGACATCGACGTCAATATCAATGTCGGCCGGACGTTGCCCGCTCGCGTGCGCCCCAGGCCGCTTCCGCCCGATATCGTTGAAATCGTCCCGGAATATCGCAGTTATGACTATGTTGTCGTTCGCGATGAAATCGTCATCGTGGAGCCACGTTCACGCAAGGTGGTCGAAGTCATTCGCAAGGGCGGAGGGGCCACTCACGCCCGCGCAACCAGCAAGATCAGGTTGACGGCCGAGCAGCGTCGGATCATCCTCGACTATGCCCGGGAACGTCACGCCGCCAAAGTGGAGCGCAGCTTCGACGCGCAATCGGGCGTCAGCGTACCAGCTGAGGTTGAATTGGCGCCGATGCCGGATGCCATTGTGACCGAGGTGCCCGTCGTCAGGAGCTACGATTTCTTCGTCGACCAGAATGACGATGTGGTGCTGGTCGATCCCGGCAGTCGCGCCGTGGTCGAGGTGATCCAGTAAGGTCGCATTCTTCCCGCTGCGCACTTGCCATCGGGCGCAGGAGGCTTTGATCCGTCTCCTGCAATCACAACCAGAAGGCGTGCAGCAGTCTCGTTGGCGACCGCTGCATGCTGGAGCGTCTCAACGTAGTAGGAGCCTGGTTTCCGCCCTCCTGCTGATTGCGCTCGTGCCGACGGGATCCAATCGTTTTCGATACCGTTTGGCGGGTCTGGGTTCCTGTGCGCAATCGGGAACGACCTTCCTGCGATGAAGTTCGGCAAGGGGGGCGCTTCGGGCAATGGCGGAGATCACGAAGCGTCGGCGCGATCACGAGTGAGCGCAATCAATTGTTTGCGCGTGAGACATGCCAGCGGGAGCAGGATCGCGAGACCTCCTTTCACAATGGCTACCCTCGGCAAACCCAGGTAAATCTCAAGGAGCTTTCCATGGATATCGCCATCGACAAGGTTCGCGCCCTGATCGTCGAAGCACGCCGGCTCGACGTCAAGGACGGCGACAACGACCCGCAATCGGGTTCCGATGCCATGGATGACCGCAATGTCGATGCCCTTTCGGCCAGTGATCCCGACGAGGCGAGCGAACATGAATTTCGAGGCATGATTGCCGGCCTGAATATCGATGAGCGCGCCGACCTGCTTGCGCTTGTCTATGTCGGACGTGGCGACTTCGAAGCCGGCGAATGGGAAGCGGCCCGCGCCCTGGCGCTCGAACGCGACGCGGCCTCTCTTCATCTGGGAAATTACCTGGTTGCCACTCCCAACCTGCCCGACTTGTTGGGCGAAGGATTGGCGGCCATGGGACAGGGGCTCGATGACGAAAGCCACGGATCGGAAGAAGCAGCTCCGAGGAGTGGCGTCGAGATTCATCGCCTCAAGCGCTCGGAGCGCTGAAGTTCGGCGGGGTAGAGAACGGCCGCGATGGCCCTTGCGCTGACTTGGTGCATCTGCGGTGCAACGTGTGGGAGCGAAATCGCTCCCGCTGGCTTTCCCGACATGGCAAGCGTCTTGGGAGGAGAGAGCCGGAGAACCCGAAACGAGAGGCGCTCAAACCCGATCCTTGCCCGATGCTCTTGCCGTGGAAAGGCGCAAGCACCGGGCCGAACGTTCAGGAACAAACGCCCCAAGCTTGAGTTCGGCATAGGGTTTTTCGAGAAAGGATGGAGCACGATGGCCGCATCGACGATGGAAAGCAGTGAACGGGCAATTTCTCGCGATCGACTTGCAGAATTGCTGAACGAGGACCTTTCCCGCGAATATCAGGCGGTCATTGCGTATGTCGTGTACTCTCAGGTGATTAAAGGCGCCGAGTATATGAGCATCGCGGAGCAGTTGGAGGCTCACGCCCACGACGAGCTGAAACACGCGCTCATCCTCTCCCGACAGATTGACTATCTTGGCAAGATGCCCACCGTCGTGCCGAAACCGGTTCGGACATCGGAGGATGCGCGCGAGCTGTTGCGATACGATCTCGATAATGAAAATGAGACGGTTCGCAATTACCGCGAGCGGGTGCGCCAGTGCGAGGCACTGGGTGAGTTCGCTCTTGCCGAACAGATCCGGCAGATCCTCGTCGATGAGCAAGATCATCAGATCGACCTGGCGACCGCCTTGGGTGAAGGCGTTCCCGACATGAGCAAACCCTTGAAGAAATGACGTGCCGATCACCGTGCGCTCCCTTGTTGGAAGCCAGGTGCTGGCCCGGAAGGCCAGAGCTGTGCTCAAGGCTACCGCCGGTGCTGCAAGTTTGCGAGGCGGAGTTTTTTTAGGAACAGTCCGCCAGTATGGCGGTTATGAGCGGCCAATACTTAGAGGAGGCCGAATATGGACCATAGTACCCACGTCAGACTCGCCGCCAGTGAACTTACGCCGGAGCTTTTGGAAGGAGCGACGATCTATGGGCCGGACGACGAGAATATCGGGAGTGTCTCCCACGTTCACGGAGTGGGTGGAGATACGGTTGTCGTCATCGATGTCGGCGGCTTCCTGGGAATCGGTGCCAAGCCAGTGGCGGTGAGCGCTGCCGCCCTTGATTTCATGCGGGACGAGGATGGCGAAGTCCATGCGGTGACTTCATGGACAAAAGATCAGCTTAAGGAAATGCCGGAGCACCGCGACTGAGACCGGGGGCGTTTGAAAAGGCTTGGCGCTAGAGATGTATCTCGCAGCAGGTGTCCTCGCTTTTCAATAAAAATATAGAATACCGAAGGTCGGGTGGATTGAGGCCCGGCCTTCGGTATATTTGCGCAAAATTTTCGTAAGTATGGTTTGAAATTACTAATATAGATCGGAACATTTATTGAAGAGATGGCGTTTATATCGGAAGCAATTGATCTTCGGTTTTAATTGATTTCTGGATCTCGATGAACAGCGCGCGGTTTTCTCATTTTTCTGCTCCATCGGCATGTCCGATGCCGCAGGAGAATTTGCGTCCTGCGATTATTGCCATCCCGGCCTGCAACGAGGAAGACAGGATCTCGCGCTGCCTTTCAGCCTTGGCAGTCCAGCGTGACGATCGGGGGCAACGCATTCCCTTTGCCAGCTATCAGGTGCTTGTCTATGCCAACAACTGCACGGATGGTACGGCAGCAAGGGCGGCGGGGATTGGCGAGCAAACCGGCCTTAGCCTGGAAGTTATCAGCGTTCTCCGCTCACCGGAATTGTCTTCCGCCGGTCTTGCGCGCAAGGCGATCATGGATATTGCAGCCGACCGGCTAGAAACGGCCGGTTTATCGGCAGGGATCCTTTTGACGACAGATGCCGACAGCATGGTCTCGCCATTGTGGCTCGCAAATAGCTGGCGTGAATTTTCAAGGGGCGCCGATTGCGTCGCGGGCTATATCGACGCCGACCCGCACGAATTCGTGGAACTGGGTCTCAATTTTCAACAGCGTGGCTTCCTTGAAGAGCACTATCACGCGCTCGTCGCCGAGATTTTCGCGCTGCTAGACCCACGCCCCCATGATCCGTGGCCCAATCACCAGGTCAGTTCGGGTGCCAGTCTTGCCGTGACTTTGAGGATGTACCGTGCAATCGGCGGCCTGCCGGCCAAGCCGTCAGGCGAAGATGCCGCCCTTGCGCTCGCCGTCGAGTGCTTGGGCGGGAAAGTGCGCCATTCCATGGATGTGTGCGTAACGACCTCCTGCCGACTGGAAGGCCGGGCCATGGGGGGCGCGGCGGATGCCATGAGACAACGTCATACCGAGCCCGACGCGCCCTGTGACCCCGAACTGGAATCCGTTTTCACCGTAACGAAAAAGGCCTGGCTGAAGGGGCATCTGCGTCGATCGAGCGACATTGGCTTCATGGAAAAGTCGGCCATCCTCGCGACATTGGGGCTGGAGGTGACAAGGGTTGAGAGCTTGCTTGCAACCCTTCGTCGGTCGTGTTTCGAGGTTTTCTGGCAAGAATTATGCTCTGCAAGTACTGATCTGCGTTATGGCAGGCCACTGAGGCCGTCGATGCTTGCGACCGAGATCGGCTGGGCCGAAATGCTACTGAGCTTCCTTCGATCCCAATCTAATCCGCTCGAGGCGATAGACCTGCTGATGGAGGATCGAGTGACGTTCGAGGCAAGGTTGCAAGGCGCTCACGAATAGCCGGGCGGCCGTCTCACCGCTCAAGGGATAGTTCGTCGGACCGAGCCAGTGACAGAGTATTATGTCGGCGGAGGAGTTGGTATGGGCGCGACACCAGCCTGCAAGCGCCAACAGATCCCTAGCGTCCAGATAATACAAGACCTCCGACAATATGATGAGATCGAATGGTCCTTCGGGCAGCCCATTGGGCGCGGCAGAAACATGGAAGTACACGTTGTCCAAGGCCGCGCATGCGATCCTGGCCTGTTCGATAGCGGTCGGCGACAGGTCGACGGCATCGAGCGATTCACAGCGAGCGGCCAAACGCGCAGTCAACACGCCGATCGAACAGCCGACCTCGATTGCTTTTGCGTAACGGGTGCGCGGAAGGGCTTGCAGTGTGGCCTGGTATTTCTGGTCTTCATATTCGCTCGTCGAAAAATTCCACGGATCGGGATTGGACTTATAGAGCGTCTCGAAGTACGCCCGGCCCATTGTATGCCGATGTCTCATTGTTGGCTCCGGATAAAATATTCCGTCGGCTGGAGAAAACGATGGAGTTTCTCCGCACTGAACGTAAAGCCCTGCGGGTCATCGTCGATCAACTTGGTCATTTGTGAAGCGTGTGCAGCAATCGCCCGGTGTTTCAGATCGATCCAAGGCGAAATATCGAACCGGAATCCATCAGGAGAAGGTCTGTCCATCGGTTCCGAGTCCGGAAGATACCAACCCCAGATCGGATAATGCCACACGAGAAGGCCCGGTATGGACCGGCCGATGGCTCCGGCGATCCTTGCTGCGGCCAGGTGATCACAATGCGGATCCTTGTCCCAGGTGACGAAAAGACTGGTCGAACCGCTCCTCGTCACCAGCTCGGACAGGCGTTGCACGGTCTGGTCGAACGATGTGCCCGACATTGGGGCGGCGGTATCCGGCAACCCGAAATGGACAATGTTTGCCGGCGACAGCCCAAGGATTGCCAGGCCCGATTGGCATTCCTGCCGCCGTAGCTCGATCAGCCGCTCCTTCGGAAAGCGTTTCGAACTGGGATGAGAACCCGCGCCGTCCGTCAAGACAACCACGCTCACATGGATGCCCGCTTCCAGGCATGCCGCGATCAGGCCGCCCGTACCCAGGGCTTCGTCATCCGGGTGAGGGGCCAGGATGGTCACGCTGCCCCCGCCGAGATTTTCGAGCCCGGCATAGGGCAGCTTGGTCAACTGGTCGAGATAGGCGCTAATTTGCATTGGCGTCCCACATGTCACGGACTGGGACTTCGGCAGCCAGTGCAAATCTTGCCGCATCCGCCATCGCAAGATCGGGAACCGGTTGCCTCAGATAGGTTCTCAAATCGCGCGATATCCGCTCGATCGGATCCGGACGCATGAAGGACGCCAACCCGATGCCTCGCTGGATGACCTCCATGACATCCAGCGCGGCGCGTTCGGTGACGCCTCTGGTCAAGTTGGATAGGGCGACGCAGCTCTCGGCATCATGGGAACTGAGCGCAAGGTGACGGGCTGCCGCCTTCGTCCAGTAAGCGGTGCTTCGAGCCGCGGTGATGCAGGTGGCGACCCGCTGAAGCTGATAGGGATCCTCGCCCCGCCGGCGTGCCCGCAATTGGGCGATAAAGAGGTCGATCAGCCGTTCGATGGCGCCGAGATGGACAGCGCAGAAGCGCCAGGCTCCACCCGAAAAATAAGGCTGGCGCATGAAGTCACCCGGCTCGCCGATCAGGTTGTCGTCACCGATGACGATTCCGGACAAGTCGACCGACCCGGTCGCACTCGACCGCATACCCTGGGGGGTCCACCTCGACAGATCTATGCGCGCGTCTTCGCCCTCAAGATCCAGGAGAACGATGCGTTGGCCTTCCTCGCTGCTCGCCGTAACCAATGGCTTCAGGAGAAAGCCCGAGCCCGAGGCGAGGATCTTGCCTCCCTCCAACTGCCACCTTCCCTCGTGGCGCTTGATGCACAAGGGCTTGTTGCCATCCGCCCCCCACACGCCCGTCATCGCTCCGCGCCTTATGCCTGCAGCGAGGTCTTCGAATTGTCGGGAGGTTCCGTAGCGCCGAACAAGCTCGATTGCGTTGCAATGGCCTTCGAACAATCGTCCGATCGACAGATCCGCTGCCCCGAATGCGCGAAGGGCCTCGTGCAGGAGCAGCCATTGCGAGCTTTGGAGAAGGCCTTGTCCTGCGTGATCCGGCGGAAGCGGTGCTACCAAGATGCCGGCTTCGCGCAAGGCTGTCGTCACCGCCGGACTAAGATGCGAGGCCTCGTCCGCCTCTGCCGCTCGCTCCTCGCATAGCCTGGCAAAGCCGGAAAGACGATCCGACCAGATACCGTGTCGTTTGCCCCAGCCTGTCTCGTCGCCCAGTTTCGTGGCCGTATTCGCCCTCATGGGTATTGTTCCTCGCCACTATTCCTGGCTTGCAACAATCGGCAGCGCTGAATCGTTCCAGCTCCGAGCCGTCAGCAGAAGAAGTATCGCCCCACGCCGCTTCCAACAATCGTTCCTGGAACAAAGCAAACGACCCATGGTTTGGCCCATTATTGGCGTGGATCGCCGGTCAGATTGCAACGGACAGAACCTATGCCCCGTGATGAAACGCTGGTTGATCTGTCGAACGGATTGCCTCTGTCATCCCTCGAGGATGGACGGCCATTTTTCGGTCGGGTCGAGGATGCACCTGTCTACGTGCTTTCGAGGAAATCCTCTATCGTTGCCTATAGCGCAGTCTGCAGTCATCTCGGCGGCCCACTGCAAGACGGCCTTGTCGACGGGCCTTATATTCGCTGCCCTTGGCACCATGCGTGCTTTGATCTCGATAGTGGGAAGGCTCTTGCGGCGCCTGCCTTCAATGCTCTTCAACGCTACGGCGTGGAAGTACGAGGCGGCATGGTCAAGGTCAGCAAACAGCGACAGGTCGCCAAACCGCAGCATGCTCCGCCGTCGCGTTCGGCTTCCGATCGGGGCAGATTCGTCATCATTGGTGGGGGAGCAGCCGGTTTTGCCGCGGCCCATGCGTTGCGCGCGAAGGATTGGCGTGGCCGCATCCTGATGTATTCGGGTGATGGTGAGGCACCCTACGACCGTACTTTGCTGACCAAGGATTATTTGGACGGGCACTTTGGGGACGACCGTCTCGAGGTTGCCAAGAATGCACTCGGCAAGCTTGATGTCGACTTAGAGCTGCGGGTCAATGTAGAGGCATTGGAGCCGGCTAACAATGCTCTGCACCTTGCTGATGGGCGAAGGCAGATCTACGACAAGCTGCTATTGGCGACGGGCTCTGCTCCCAAACGCCTCGACATATCGGGCGCCGACGGCCCGAATGTCTTTGTGCTTCGAACGCTCGCCGATTGCCGCCGCATTCTGAATGCGGCGTCCCACGCCCGCCGCGCCGTAATCGTGGGCGGCAGCTTCATCGGGCTCGAAGCCGCGGCATCCCTGACAAGTCGTGGAATTTCGGTGGCAGTCGTGGTTCCCCAGTTCCATCCCATGGAAAAGCTGCTGGGGCGCGCTCTGTCGGATCTGATCACCCAAACACTGTCGGCGAAGGGGGTTGAGTTTCATTTCGGACGCAAGCCAGCCAGGATCGATGGCAATTTGGTGATGCTCGACAATGGCGACAGCCTGGAAGCCGATTTCACGCTCGTCGGTATCGGTGTAACCCCGAACATCGAGCTCGCCCGCTCCGCCGGCATCGCGGTCGACGAAGGCGTGGTGGTCGACAAGTATCTGCGCACGTCCGACCAGAACATCTATGCCGCGGGCGACATCGCGAGTTGGTCTTATGAAAGCGATAGGCAAAGGATCCGGACAGAGCATTGGGTGGTTGCCCAAAGGCAAGGCCAGGAAGCAGCGGCCAATATGCTGGGGGACGAACGCCCCTTGCGATTGGTGCCCTTCTTCTGGAGTAAATTTTTTGATCTTTCATTCCGCTATATTGGCCACGCCCGGACATGGAACAGGGTGACCGTCGAAGGAGATCTGCGGCGGCGGGATGCTGTGCTGCGATACAGCATGGACGGCAGAGAGGCCGCCGTGGCTACCATCGGCAGGGACCTTGATTGCCTACGCCTGGAAAGAGAGTTCTACGCACGGCTTGGAGAGGATGGCGGCGAACGAATTCGTCGTCCGAACGGCCGCCGCATCGCTTCCTAGCAGGCTGGGAGATTGTGGGGTGGTCATGGCGAGCCCAGCATGTCCGATCCGACAATGACTCGGCCCGCTATCGGGCAGCCTATTGGGTAGTCGATCTCGCGCGGCGTTCTGCATCGAGGACATCCGATATCTGGCCCTTTTGCTCGACATGGGCGCTGAAGCGATCGACCCATGCATCGAATGTCGCCAAGGCCTGCTTCTCATTGACGAGGCTGTCGGCCTGATCGTCCGAATAGAGCCGACCTGCACCGATTGCGGCGCACCGCCAGAGGCAATCCGGCACCTCGATGCCTGAATACCGGCATTGCCAAACCAAGGCCTGATAGGCCTCTCTTTCGTTTCTATAGGGCTCTTCGTCTGGCTCAAACCACTCCTTGCGTTTGACGAGCTGCGGCCGGCCGTCAGGCCCGAGATCCCTGGCTCCCAGGTCGCTGTAGCAGAAAAAGGCAGCGGTTCGGCCTTCGAGATGGTTGCGGGTGAGCTCATGCCAGTGGGGCGATCGTTCCAGTGCCTGCGCTAACAGGGTGTTCTTCTTTTCGATCAAATCGGGCCTGGGATTTCCGCCATTCATGCAGACGAGACGATCGAACAGCAGTTTGAACGAAGTGGTGGGGCCGTACCAATTGATCGGCCCGATGAAGGCCCAGGCATCCGATCTCGCCAGACGCTCGTAGAGGTGCAGATTCCACAAGAGGTCAGGCTGGTGATCGCTGTCGGGCCCATAGCAATTGCAGGGCCAAACGCAAAGCGCCATCGAGGAACTGACGCAACCATTGCATGCCTGGATCTTGGGCCTGCCGTGCTCGTTACCCAGGTCCTCGAGATCGACCTGCCATCCGAGCGGCATGCGCGCGGCCATGCGATGCATCAGCGCCCTGGCCTTCGAGTCCAGACCAGGGCGGCTGTTCATCCGCCGTTGCGATCCCGCAATCAGCAAAACTCTGAATGGACGATGGTCGCTTGATCGAGGCTTCAGGCGTTGTTCGTCGTCGGGAATATTCACCAGTTCCTGGCCTGCCGGGGACGTCACGACGATCTTTTGTCGAACCATCTAGAGCCTCCCGGGTTTGCTCGGGCGATGAGGCAGTTTCTTGTCGATCTCGGCACGTTGGATGCTCGGTTCGCCAGCCTCTTCGTTGAGGTTCGTATCCCGATCGACGATGAGACCGGCCTTGCCTGCAACATCGGTTGCGGCTGCCGATACCCGATCTTCGGCCTCGCGTTCCGCCTGAGCCCAGTGCTCGATGGCTTTTCCAATGGGGCGACCTGCTGCCTCCCAGATCTGATAGGCGCGCTCCTGAATGCGTTCGTCGCGTCGTTTCTGCATCGCTCAACCAACTCCTGATGACGTGGGCCGGTACCTAACGTCGGTGTGCAATCTTGGTTTCACGCCAGGGTGCTGGGTGCTGCTCAACGATGCGTGTCTCCCCGCCGAAGAGCCGAGCCTGACTTTTTTGCAGGGCGTTGGTCGTGACAGGTGATGAGAAATCTCTGGCCAGCGTGTATTCAGTCTGAAAGATCGATCAGCGCAATGCCCAGTTCCGCATGTTTGCGACGGCGCAGATTGACTGGAGTCTCGACGAGCGTCACCTCAAGGGTGGGATGTACGACCCCGTCGAGAAAATGTCCGCCACGCGTGGTGCCATCCGACAGGCCGAGAACGGCATGGATATGCAGACTCGGCTTGCCGTCCTCGCCTTCGGCAAGATCGCCCAGAAGGCTCAGGACTTCGCATTGCTGATCGACGGCAATCCTGCGGTAGGTGCGGCCGCCGAAGTCGAACCAGCCGACCGTCGCCCCGCTGAAGGCGCCGATCGCCGTCAGCGACGCACCGCCGATATTCTCGCGCCTGGCGAAATCGGTAATCGTGGCAAAAGCCTCTTCACCGTCCTCGAGGACCAGGACGAAAGTCGTTTGCCTCGTGCCACTCGAGAGTTTTTTTGATTTCATCGAGACCTCTCTCGGGCTTGACCCACTCTCGATCGAGCTTCGGCCGTTATTGCTGCCACCCTTTTTTCGAAGGGCGGGTGGTAGCACCGGATGCAAGCCGGCATCATCGACATCTGCCGGCCCTGTCAGATCTCGCGGTCGGAACGTACTCTGCGCGAATGGTGCGCATTACTTCTTCCATCGCCCTTCATATTTGAATGGCGGGGCGGCCTTGAGTTGGTCCTTTGAGGCCTCCATCTTGGCGGACCATTTCTTGTCGCTGTCGGAATAGTTGACCTTCACGCTTGCCGGCGACACGACGACGTAGTGCTCGCCGATACCCAGGAACCCGCCGACAGAAACCACATAGCCAGTGAGCTGGCCATCGGAAATCACCAGATCCTTGATCTCGCCGATATTTTCCTCTGCCGCATTGTAGATGTTCAGCCCGATCACGTTGCTGCTGAGCACGTCCGTCGGCTTGGCGGTGATGAAAGTCTGTGTGGTCGTCGTTGTCGCTGTTTGCGAAAGCGCCGGGGTTGCCAGCAACGGAATGATGGTGGCTGCCATCAACAGTCTGCGCATTGGTATCTCCTCGCGATATGTTTTCAAGGAGCCTTCCGAACCTCGGGATGCGCGAGAAGTTCCGTTGCGTATGGTGCTGGCGTGGTGGTTTTTTCCTGCCTCCTACTTGCTGCCAACCTCGGAGCTCCGGGAATCATTCATTCCACATCGCCTGCAATGTCGACGGTCAGCGATGGTCCCACTTCTCCGGTCCCATCGTCTCCGGCAAGCTGAACACGGCATCGCACGAGTATTCGTCTCAACTGGACCCGATCCGCTGCTTCAACTGTGCCGGATGGCCGCTCGACGCCGATCGACCCACATCATGATCGGACCTGACGACATGCCGTGCAGCAGCACCGAGGCAAGCACAACGAACGAGGTCAGCGCCAGCAAGTGCTGCATCTCAGCCGGGCGGCCATGGCCGCTGGCATAGGCCATATAGTAGAGTGTTCCCAATCCTCTTATGCCGAAGAAACAGATCAGGCCACGGGCAACGGCCGAGAGCCCAAGTCGGGCTAGGCTGAACCAGGCCACGATCGGGCGAATGACCAGCAAGATCGCAAGACCGATAGCACTGTCACGCCAAGTCAAGCCTTCAAGGCCTCCGGCTGCAATCGTGCCTCCGAAGATGATCATCACAACGACCATGAGAATGCGCTCGATCTGTTCCGAAAATCCTTCCAGATCCGAATGGCAGCCGTGGCCACGATCGCTGGCTCTCAGGGCGACGGCAGCCACGAAGACAGCGATGAAGCCGTTGCCGTGCAGCAATTGGGTGACCGCGTAAACGATAAAGGTCATCCCCACTGCAGCCAATCCGTCCCCTGTTTTCGACAACTCGACACCGGGTAACCTGAAGCTGAGCCAGCCGAAGAAACGGCCGATGGCCAGACCGACACCGGCACCGCAGGTCAGCTTCCAGAATACTTCATAGGCCAACCAGCAAAGCCACTCGGGGTCTCCTCCGGATCCCGCCAAGGTTAGCGCCAGCACGACGAAAGGGAAAGCCAACCCGTCGTTGAGACCTGCTTCGGTGGTCAAGCTGAACCGGGCCTCGCCTCCCTCTTCCTGTCCTGGGGCGCCGACCTGAACGTCGGCAGCGAGCACGGGGTCGGTTGGGGCCAGAGCCGCTGCGAGCAAAAGGGCGGCCGCCCAGGATAGACCGCCCATTGTCCGGCCCAATATGGCAATGGCCGCAATGGTCAACGGCATGGCAAGGGTCAGCATTCGCGCGGTCACGCGCCATTGGTGCCAATGAAAATAGCGCTCGATGCGCAGTCCACTACCCATCAAGGCAATCAGGATGACGAATTCGGTAAGATGCTCGAAGCTTCGCCGGTTGAAGATCACTTCAGGGGGCGGGACGGCCCAGCTTCTGGGATAGGCAAAATACCCAATGGCCAGGGCGATGATCGGTAACGACAAAGGCAGACGCCTCAGTACGAGAGGAAGCCAAGCCGTGAGAAGAACGACAATACCAAAGCCGAGCGGTAGAACCGTCATCGGATCGAGTAATTGCCACATGCCTATGACGCTCCCTCGTCTCTGAGGTTATTGCGGCGCTGCGCAAGGGGTGACTGAAAGTTGCAGGCCTTGCGGTTGCGAAGCAGGCCTTGCCATCCCGGTACGGCCTAGCCGGTATCCCGGGGAACCGGAGACGCCGAGCCGAGGCGCTGAGCAGCGTCCTCCCCCCATTGAGGGAATGTGATATCTCGAGAACGCTGCGGCCCGGCCGAATTGCCCAGGGGACGAAAGGCATCGGTCGGGTCGCTAGGTCAGCGATTTTCCGCATCGCTGACCCACGAAGGCGTCGGACCCTTCGTGCCTGCCTAACCGGCGTTGTCCCGTCCAGTTCCACACTAATCGGCATAGTTCTCTGGTTTTGATCAGGCAGCC
The DNA here is from genome assembly GCF_052045555.1 of Labrys sp. 22185. NCBI lineage: Bacteria > Pseudomonadati > Pseudomonadota > Alphaproteobacteria > Hyphomicrobiales > Xanthobacteraceae > Labrys > Labrys sp. 22185. Next base: position 23,718 of record NZ_JBQEPH010000038.1, read on the forward strand.
CGAAATTGCTGGCCTGACATGCAAATCGCAGCCTGAGGAACCAATGACATTGAGAGCAGTTTGGGGGCCTCCAACGCCGGCTGAGGCTGACCGATCGACGTGTCCGCTTGATTACTCCGGTGGGATGGAGGGCCTGAACCAGGATGTTTCGTCGCCACCTTTCTGAAGGCGCACGCAAGGAGGAGTTTTTCATGACCATCGAGAGCAGGGAATATGCCAACCTCATCGGCAGCGACAAAGTTGAAGGCACGGCCGTTTACGGCGCCGACGGAGAAAAAATCGGCTCGATCGAGCGTGTCATGATCGACAAGAAGACAGGGCAAGTCTCCTACGCCGTGTTGGGGTTTGGAGGTTTCCTCGGCATGGGAACCGATCACTATCCGCTCTCTTGGAACACGTTGACTTACAACACCGATCTCGGCGGCTATCAGACGAATTTGTCAGAGGACCAACTCAAAAGCGGTCCGAAATACAGTTCCGAAAGTGACTGGGATTGGGACAACCCAGATCGCCCCAGGGCGGTGGATGCGTATTATGGCGGCCTCTGGGGTGGCAATCCCCTGGACCCGAGGCTGGACCAACGTCCGTAGCCCTCTTTGCCGGCCATGAAGCCGGAACACCGGTGCCGGCTTCACCCTATCCGATGTCGAGGCGGAGAGCTTGTTCTCTTACCGCCTCGAGGAAGAGGCAATGAGCCATCGAGCAGGCTGGCGTGGAAAAGGCCCGCGAAGTTCCGCGAGGCCGTGGTGACGATTGCAGCAGAAATCTCCTGGCGCGGCAGGCGTCCGCTGACGGACGGCTGGTTGGGAGCAAAATCTCGGAGATAGCAGCATGGCTAAGAAGGCCAAAAACGGGATAGCGAAGATCCACGAGCAATCGCTGCAGCGCGGCAATGGCGGTGAGCTGCACCAAATTGCGGAGGGCGATAGGGCCCGTTTGACAACCGCCCAGGGAGGTCCGGTCGCGGATGACCAGAACAGCCTCAGGGTCGGCGAACGCGGTCCAACCCTTCTCGAAGACTTCCATTTCCGGGAGAAGATCTTCCATTTTGATCATGAACGCATTCCAGAGCGTGTCGTCCATGCCCGTGGATATGGGGCGCACGGCTACTTCGAGACCTACAAATCCCTCTCGAAGTATACGCGTGCCGACCTGTTCCAGCGGCCTGGCGAGAAGACGCCGGCCTTTGTGCGGTTCTCGACGGTCGCCGGCTCCAAGGGCTCGTTCGACCTGGCTCGTGATGTCCGCGGCTTCGCGGTGAAGATTTATACCAAGGAAGGAAACTGGGATCTCGTTGGCAACAACATCCCGGTCTTCTTCATCCAGGACGCCATCAAGTTTCCGGATGTCATTCACGCGGTGAAGCCGGAGCCGGACCGTGCCTTTCCGCAGGCCCAGTCGGCGCATGACAATTTCTGGGATTTCATCTCGCTGACGCCGGAATCCATGCACATGATCATGTGGGTGATGTCCGACCGGGCGATCCCGCGATCATTCCGCTTCATGGAAGGCTTCGGTGTTCACACCTTCCGCTTTCTCGATGCCGGGGACAAATCCACCTTCGTCAAATTCCTCTGGAAGCCGAAACTCGGCCTGCAATCGGTCGTCTGGAACGAGGCGGTGAAGATCAATGGCGCCGATCCGGACTTTCACCGGCGCGATCTCTGGGACGCGATTTCGTCCGGGAATTTCCCCGAATGGGAACTTTGCGTGCAGCTCTTCGATCAGGCATTCGCAGACAGCTTCGACTTCGATGTGCTGGATCCGACCAAGCTCATACCGGAGGAAGTCATCAAGCCGATGCCCGTGGGAAGACTGGTGCTGGATCGGATGCCGGACAATTTCTTCGCCGAAACCGAGCAGGTCGCCTTCATGACGCAGAATGTGCCGCCGGGGATCGATTTTTCGAATGATCCCCTGCTGCAAGGCCGCAACTTTTCCTATCTCGACACCCAGCTCAAGAGGCTGGGAAGCCCGAATTTTACCCATATCCCGATCAACGCCCCGAAATGTCCGTTCGCACATTTCCAGCAGGATGGGCATATGGCCATGCGCAACCCGGTGGGCCGCGCCAACTACCAGCCGAATTCGTGGGAGCAGGGGCCGCGAGAAGATCCCATCCGTGGCTTCCGCTCCTTCCGCGAGGCCATCGATGCACCGAAGGTCCGCCTGCGTGCCGAGAGCTTTGCCGATCACTATAGCCAGGCACGGCAATTCTATATCAGTCAAGCGGCTCCCGAGCAGGAGCACATCGCAATGGCGCTCACCTTCGAACTGAGCAAGTGCGAAAATCCGCTCATCCGCGAGCGGATCGTCTCGCATCTGCTGAATATCGACGAAAGGCTCGGCGCGAGCGTCTCAGGCAAGCTTGGAATTGCCGAAATGCCCAAGCCGGCCGATGCGGCTGTCGTACCGCGACGGGATCTCCCGCCGTCGCGAGCCCTCAGCATCGTCCGGAACGGACCCCCAAGCTTTGCCGGCCGCAAGGTTGGTGTTCTGGTCGGCACTGGATCCGACACCGTAATGCTTGAGGCGTTGCGGGCCGCACTTGCAAAGGAGGGCGCGGTTCTGGAGGTGGTCGCCCCCAAGGTGGGCGGCGTAAAGGCCAGGGACGGGAGCCTCATTCCAGCAAAACACATGATCGATGGCGGTCCCTCGGTCCTTTTCGACGCCGTAGTTCTGCTGTTGTCGGACGAGGGGGCGGAAGCGTTGACAGCCGAGGCGGCCGCCCGAGATTTCGTGGCGGATGCGTTTGCACACTGCAAGTTCATCGGCTTCAGCAATGGCGCCGAGGCCCTGTTGCTCAAATCCGGTGTCGCCCTCGATGCTGACGAAGGCCTCGTTTATCTCACCGATACGGGATCGATCGCCCGTTTCGTAAAGGCTTGCCGTCAGCTACGCCTTTGGGCTCGCGAAGCAGGCGTCAAACTCTGAAGAGTGCGACCGGATGGCTGCGCAGGGCCTTGTCCACGGACCGCTCGGTCCCAACTGCCTTCACCTTTGCGTTGACATGCAACGCCTGTTCGGGCCCGGCTATCCATGGGCGGTGCCCTGGCTTGAGAAGGTAGTGCCGGTGATAGAGATCCTCTGTGCACATCACGCGGCCCAAACGATCTTCACCAGGTTCATACCGGCGCCCCGGGCCGGAGAGGGGAGGGGAAGCTGGGAACGCTATTACCGCAAATGGGCTTGCGTCACCCTGGATGCAATCGGCCTTGATGCCATCAGGCTGGTCGCGTCACTTGAGCGCTTCGTTCCGCCTGGCAAGGTCCTGGATAAGGCGGTCTATTCGCCCTGGACGGAGGGACATCTCGACAGGGTTTTGATAGGCACTGGCATAAACACCATCGTCATCTCAGGCGGGGAGACGGACGTATGTGTTCTGGCGACGGTCCTGGGGGCAATCGACAGAGGGTATCGCGTCGTGCTCGCGATAGATGCTCTCTGCAGCTCTTCGGATGAGACGCATGACGCTCTCATGCGGCTCTACCTCACCCGATTTTCCGAACAGATCGAGGTATCGAGCAGCGAGGAAATTCTGGAAAACTGGCGGTGACAAGGCCAGAATCGCGTAAACAACCGCGACATCGTCCCGGTTTGAAGCGAAAACGATATTCTCCTCAGGGTTGAAATTCATCGATGGCATGACTATCTTTCGTCTGGAAAGTGGTGTGATCGAGTTGGCGTGATTTGATACGCATGTGACCTTTCGCCCTTTCAAATATCCACATTTGGCCGGCTGGGAACTTACCCCAACGGGGCTGCGTTCAGCGTAGGACGCTATGCGCTCCCAACCGTTCATTTCACCGGAACGGGCCGGTAGAGAGCCCTCTTCCAGGGGCGCGTGGATCTCAGCAATTTTCACAAACAGGGCATCGGCTTCACCTTGAAGCTGCCCGACGGGAAATCATGAAGAACATCATCAATCGAAATTCAATGGCGGGAGAGCAACCCCGCCATATCAAGAATTCAACTACCCCGGCTCTGCCAAAAACCAAGAAAGCCTGGCAACCGGAGCCTTGCGGCCTTAGCCGCGAGGAACTGCGCAAAATCGTTGCCGACCAGCTCGGTTGATCAAATCAGGACGGCGTCACCTAGTGACCCAGGACTTCGATGAACACGAACTATAATCTTACAAACGCGATATCCGGAAATCGATCCCAGCGAATGGCGCCCTCCGGCGGCGCAAAGCACAAGACCTCCCGCAATGCGCGCGAGAACTATGAATCCTATCTGAGACTGGCTCATGCCGAGGCTATGGCGGGAGACCGGATCAGCGCTGAAAACTACTATCAGCATGCAGAGCATTATCTGCGAACCATGCGGGCCACTTCCCAAGCCAAGCCAAACTGACCTCCTCCCCCAAAGCGGTAGAAATGCCGGGAGGAGGCGGGAACAGCAGCCTCTCGTCGTAGTTCGGAGGGGGTGAGGTCAAACACGCCCTGTGCCATCCGACAATTGACCTTGCAGAGTAGAGTCCGGTGGTCCGGCTCCTCGCCGTTGATCTTCCCTGAAGATGCGGGAGCCGGATCGCTCAGCTTGGTAGCGTCCCCCTATAGGCGGCTCCTGCGCGGCTGCGGCACGGACCGTGCGATCTATCGTCGATCTTTGCTGAACGAGATCCACCGACTTAATCGGGAACCGCCAATCCGCATCTTTGTTCGTCGGTTGATGGGAGGCGCCTCTGTCGCATCCCGTGCAAACAGATTGGAACCTCGCATGCGAAGCCTCGACCACGACATAAGGCGGCGTGAGCTGTTGATCGCTGGAGCCGCAGTGCTGGGCCTTCCTCCCCAGGCTCAGGCCCAAATGGCTGCCGCCGGGAAACCGATGATGCCGAACCAACTCAACATGTCCGACGTGTCGATCGTTGTGAATGGCGAGATGCGCAAGTTGCGGATCGATGTGCGTACCACCTTGCTCGACGCGCTTCGGGAGCATCTCCATCTCACCGGAACAAAAAAGGGCTGCGATCACGGTCAATGCGGGGCCTGCACGGTGATCGTCGAGGGCCGGCGGATCAATTCCTGCCTCACGCTGGCCGTGATGCACGAGGGCGATCGCGTCACGACCATCGAAGGGCTGGGCACGCCGGACAAACTGCATCCGATGCAGGCTGCCTTCGTCAAACATGACGGCTATCAATGCGGCTATTGCACACCCGGTCAGATCTGCTCGGCGGTTGCAGTGCTCGATGAGATCCAAGCCGGCATTCCGAGCCATGTCAGTGCGGATCTGATGTCTCGTCCGGAGCTGACGGGCCTGGAACTCAGAGAGCGCATGAGCGGCAATATCTGCCGTTGCGCCGCCTATTCCAACATCATCGACGCCATCGGCGAGGTGGCGGGGAGGAAGGTATGAAGTCCTTCACCTATGAACGGGCGACTTCACCCGCCGAAGCAGTCGCCGCAGCCGCACGGATCCAGGGTGCAAAATTCATTGCCGGCGGCACCAACCTGCTCGATCTCATGAAGCTCGAGATTGAAACGCCCCCGCATCTCATCGACGTCAACGGTCTTGTCTTCGACACCATCGAGGCCACGCCTGATGGCGGCTTGCGCATCGGCGCCCTGGTGCGAAACACCGATCTTGCAGCGGACGAACGCGTGCGGCGCGACTATCCCCTGCTAACACGCGCATTGGTCGCCGGTGCTTCGGCCCAACTGCGTAACAAGGCCACGACCGCAGGCAATCTCCTGCAGCGAACACGCTGTCCCTATTTCTATGATACCGATCAGCCGTGCAACAAGCGTGAGCCCGGTAGCGGCTGTTCGGCAATCGGCGGGTTCACGCGCAACCATGCGATCCTGGGGGGCAGCGACGCCTGCATTGCCACTCATCCCAGCGACATGGCCGTGGCCATGCGCGCCCTGGATGCAACGGTGGAGACACTGCGCGCGAATGGTGCGACACGAAGCATTCCGATTTCTGAGTTCTATCGATTGCCGGGGGACACGCCGGACAAGGAGACTGTTCTCACGGCCGGCGAATTGATCAGCGCGGTCACTTTGCCGAAGCCGATCGGCGGCCGGCAGATCTACCGCAAAGTTCGCGATCGCGCCTCCTACGCCTTCGCCTTGGTTTCGATCGGGGCGATCGTCCAGCAGGACGGGACCGGACGGGTCGCGCTTGGTGGGGTGGCACACAAGCCCTGGCGCGTCGAGGCGGCGGAAGTCGCGTTGCCGCGCGGGACCAAGGCGGTCACGGCGCAGCTTCTCGCCGGTGCCAATCCGACCCGGCAGAACGCATTCAAGCTGCCGCTCATCGAGCGCACGCTCGGTGCCGTTCTGTCAGAGGCGAGGGGATGAGCCATGAAATTCGACACCCCTGCGACAACCAATCCGATCGACCGGCTCAAAATCATCGGCCAGCCAGTCAGCCGGATCGACGGCCCCCTTAAGACCACCGGTACGGCGCCCTATGCCTATGAACGCCACGATGCCGTGGCGAACCAGGCCTATGGCTATGTGGTGGGGGCGGCGATCGCCAAGGGGCGTATCGCCTCGATCGATCTTGCCAAAGCCAGGGCATCTCCCGGCGTGCTTGCCATCGTCACGGCGCAGAATACCGGCAAGCTCGGCAAGGGCAGCCGGAATACCGCAACTTTGCTCGGCGGCCCCGCCATCGAGCATTACCACCAGGCGATTGCATTGGTCGTCGCCGAGACATTCGAGCAGGCGCGTGCGGCCGCCTCTTTGCTTCAGGTGGACTATGAGCGGACCGATGGTGTCTTCGATCTTGCGTCGGCGAAAAACTCGGCTGAGGCGCCCAAACCCGGCTTCGGCGGACCCGCCGACACTGCCGTCGGCGACTTTGTCGGCGCGTTTTCTGCGGCACCAGTCCGCCTTGACGCCACCTACACCACGCCCGATCAATCCCACGCGATGATGGAGCCCCATGCTTCGATCGCCGCCTGGGAAGGGGACAAGCTTACCGTCTGGACATCCAACCAGATGATCGCCTGGGCCGCCGGCGATCTTGCTGAGACGCTCGGCATTGCCAAGGACAGGGTTCGCGTCATCTCGCCGTTCATCGGTGGTGGTTTTGGCGGCAAGCTGTTCCTGAGGGCCGATGTGCTGCTCGCGGCTCTCGGGGCGCGTGTGGCCGGGCGCCCGGTCAAGGTCGCTCTGACCCGCCCGCTCTTGGCTAACAATACGACGCATCGACCGGCGACGATCCAGCGCATTCGCATCGGCGCGACACACGAGGGCAAGATCACCGCGATCGGACATGAAAGTTGGTCCGGCGATCTTCCGGGTGGCGGTCCTGAAACAGCCGTGAGCCAGACCCGCCTGCTCTATGCCGGCGCCAACCGCATGAGCGCGATGCGCCTTGCAGTCCTCGACCTTGCCGAAGGAAATGCGATGCGTGCGCCGGGCGAGGCTTCCGGCATGATGGCACTCGAGGTCGCCATTGATGAAATGGCGGAGAAACTCGGATTGGACCCGGTGGAGTTTCGCATTCTCAACGATACCCACGTCGATCCCGAACATCCGGAGCGTCCGTTCTCGCAGCGTCATCTGGTCGAATGCCTGCGCATAGGCGCAGAACGGTTCGGCTGGAACAAGCGACAAGTCCAGCCCGGTCGAACGCGTGATGGGCGCTTTCTCATCGGCATGGGCGTTGCCGCCGCCTTTCGCAACAACCTGTCGACGAAGTCGGCGGCGCGCGTTCGGCTCGACGGCAGCGGTACGGTGACCGTCGAGACCGACATGACCGACATCGGTACCGGCAGCTACACCATCATCGCCCAGACCGCCGCGGAGATGATGGGCGTGCCGGTGGAGAAAGTGAGGGTTCGCCTCGGTGACTCGACGTTTCCGTTCTCCTGCGGTTCTGGCGGGCAATGGGGCGGCAACAATTCGACCGCCGGCGTCTATGCTGCATGCGTCAAGCTGCGCGAAGCCGTGGCTCAGAGGCTCGGCTTCAATTCGACCGAAGCCGTCTTCGCCGATGGTCAGGTCCGGGCGGGCAACCGTAGCGCGTCGCTTGCCCAGGCAGCCGGCCGGGACGGGCTCGTTGTCGAGGACGGCATCGAATATGGCGATCTCGCAAAGAAGTTCCAGCAGTCGACTTTCGGTGCGCATTTCGTCGAGGTCGGCGTCGATGCCGCGACCGGAGAGACCCGGGTCAGGCGGATGTTAGCAGCCTGTGCCTGCGGCCGTATCCTGAACCCAAAGACCGCGCGCAGTCAGTTGATCGGGGCAATGACCATGGGTGTCGGCGCTGCCCTGACGGAGGAATTGGTCGTCGACAAGCGCACCGGCTTCTTCGTCAATCATGACCTGGCAAGCTATGAGGTTCCGGTCCATGCCGACATCCCGCACCAGGAGGTGATCTTCCTCGACGAAACAGATCCAATCTCGTCGCCGATGAAGGCCAAGGGCGTTGCCGAACTCGGAATCTGTGGCGTTGCCGCAGCCGTCGCCAATGCGATCTACAACGCCACGGGGGTGCGCGTACGCGACTATCCGATCACCCTGGATAAGCTCATTGACCATCTGCCTGCGATGTAATGAGGCACGTCTGGCGCCTGACGCCCGCTCAAGGCTACTCGGATTAGCTGGGGCGAAGGCAGGTCGTCTTCCGAGCGTCGACGGCAAGTGTTTTTCGACGGTCAAGAAATGTATGATGGCCGGGGCGAAAACCTGGCGAGCTGAAAACTCCGATTTATTCGAGGAAAACTGCGTTCGCGCATCCCAGCAGGACGGCTAACCCGGTGCGTCGAATATGCGGCGCAAACCCAGGAGAAGTATTGCAATGGCCGACAGCACACGGATTCACCCCGCTTTCCTGTTCGATCTCGATGGCACGCTTGTCGATAGCGTTTACCAGCACGTATTGGCCTGGAAGGAAGCCCTGGATGCCGAAGGCATCAGGCTCTCTGTCTGGCGCATTCATCGCAAGATTGGCATGAGCGGGGGTTTGTTCACCAACCAACTCCTGCGTGAAACCGGGCTGGACATCAGCGAAGAACGGGTAGATCGCTTGCGCAAAAATCATGCGGCCTCCTATCGACGTTATGGCAGCAGTATCCGTCCCCTGCCGGGTGCCCGTGAACTGCTCGACTGGTTGACGCAAGCCAACATTCCCTGGGCAATCGCTACCAGCGGACGCATGGAGACGGCGGCCGTCAATCTGGCGGCGCTCGGCGTCGATCCCGATCGTTCGCCAGTGGTAACGCGAGACCAGGTGAAATACGCCAAGCCCGATCCCGACCTCTTTCTGGCGGCGGCTGAGCGGCTTGGGGTACCGATCGAAAACGCTATTGTGGTTGGAGATAGCATCTGGGATATGTTGGCCGCAGTCCGTTGCAAGGCATTGGGCGTCGGGCTGCTCAGTGGCGGTTATGGACCGGATGAACTTCGAGATGCGGGAGCAATCCGCGTCTACGATGACCCGCTCGATCTTTTGCAACATATTGACGAAGTTGGAGGACGGCGATAGCGGGCGGACAGGCGTGCTCTGTCTCGCAGCGTTTGTTTCGTCGCCGGCACTGTGGCCTAGATTTCCCTTCCCGACCTGATGCTGTTGTGCTGCGCACTACAGATATCTCCTGCAGTGCAAGATCTCACCTCGGGCAACGTACCCCTATTGCGGCACAGCCCCTGGTTCCCCCCGGGCCGTCAAGGTTGAGGGTTGAGTTGGCCTGACGCGCCAGGCATCAGGAGCAAAGTCTTGCCCTCCAGGCCGGTCGGAAGCAGCGATGCGGAGGGCAAGCGCCTCCGCATCGAATGCCTCTTAACCTTCCATGTATAACGGCCGAGCAAGGCAACGGCGGAGCGAAGAGGGAGAAGAACAATCCATCGGTCACGCGATGTCCAAAACGGCATGCCGCTCGCAATTGCCGTTGCTGCAGATCCCACTGGAGACAGTTTGTGTAACGTCGCCATCTTGCCTGGAACAACTCGTTTTTTCTTTAGTTTGATGGTCGCCGGCGCGACTGCGCCAACCCAGCTGGAGACAACGTCATGGGCCGTGGAATTCTTCTTTGGCTTCTCGGGGTCCCTATCCCGATCATTATCCTGATAGCTCTTCTTTATCATTAGAGGAGATTGAAAATGGCTGAGACCGTCTCAGGTATCGTCGAAAGAATGGAGTCGCCCCGATCGGCGGTTTCCTGGGCTGCGATACTTGCAGGAGCTGCCAGTGCTGCGGTGCTGTCATTGATACTCATCGTCGTTGGGACCGGCATCGGTCTTGCCTTTGTTTCCCCGTGGCAGAACAGCGGCGCTTCGGTGAAGACTATCGGCCTGCTTGCCATCGCTTGGTCGATTGCAGTCCCGCTGTTTTCATATGCGGTGGGCGGTTATCTGGCCGGCCGACTGCGGACACAATGGGTCGGCGTCCACTCTGACGAAGTCTTTTTTCGCGACACTGCCCACGGCTTGTTGGTGTGGGCGGTCGGAACGTTGTTCTCGGCTTGTCTGTTGGGAACGGTTCTTTCCTGGGCGGTGCAAGGCACGGCACAGGCCGGAGCAAATGCTGCGACGGCAGCCACCAGGGCTGTAACCTCCTCCGTCGAAAATCCCGAGAATGGTGGATGGAACGCCTATTTCACCGACATGTTGTTCCGCGCACCGCAGCAGCAGACACAACCCAGTGACACAACAGCCAAGGCGGAGATTGGACGCATTGCAGCTCGTTCACTCGCCGCCGGGCAGTTGAGTGACGACGATAAAGCCTACGCGGCCCAGTTGATCGCTCACCAAACCGGCCTTAACCCGTCGGATGCTGCAAAGCGAATTGACGATGTCGTCGCCATGGCCAAACAAGCTGCTGCTCAAACAGCCGAAAAGGCAAAAGCAGCTGCGGAGGTTGCGCGCAAGGCGGGGATCAATGCTGCCCTCTGGGCTTTCGTTGCACTGTTGATTGGAGGCTTGTCGGCTTCCTATATGGCAACAGTCGGCGGTAGGCTTCGCGATGATCTACCCGCAGTATGACTAGCTGCAAAACGCCTCGTGACGGGTCCTCGCCTCCAAACTAGACGAGAAACGCTCGACCACTGGAACAGTGCCGATGCAATTCGCGAAGCTTGCATCCAACCCGCCCAACTTGCCCGCCGACGGCTCCCCGGTCGGCGGGTATCTACAAAGTATTACTGGGAAAATCACCGCAGATAAGGAGATAAATCTGCTGCCTGCCGGAATTTCAATCTACGCGGCCGAGCAAAACGATCTACACCCGTACTCGATGACCATTTTCACAACGGGCGGCGGATCGCGCGAGATGTAACGCAATTTAAGGGCAGAAGCCTGCCTCCTTCCTGATTACGCGCTCGGCCGGTTTCGCCTCCAGGAGTTCCTTCGCCGGCGTCCCTATCGCGGGGCGGCCCATACCTGTGATCCTTCGCGCAGGCATGTTGCCATTGCTGTCATCGGCTATGTGGTCGGCCGGAAACAAACCCGGGAACGATCGGTTTGGAGTGCTCCTTGTCCAACCGGACAACGGCAGAGCAGGAGGAGGTGCAGATGACTCTACGATTTCAGCTTTGTACGATCATTATGACGATGCTGCACGCGCCGTGCATGCCCTTGAAGACCTCAACGTCCCAGGCGCCGATATCAGCGTGGTCGCCTCCAATGCGGATAATTTCTATGAGGACGCCGTCGCCGATGATGCAGTAGCCGGCGCCGGCATGGGCGCGGCCGTGGGGGGCGTTGGCGGCCTGCTGGCGGGCCTGGGCATGCTGACCATTCCCGGCATAGGCCCTGCCGTTGCCGCCGGCTGGCTTACCTCCACCGTTCTCGGTGCAACGGGCGGAGCGGTTGTCGGCGGTGCAGCAGGCAGCCTCGTTGGTGCGATGACCGGTGCCGGCGTGGCTCCGGCCGACGCCAATGTCTATGCCGAGGGGGTACGGCGCGGCCGAACACTGGTGTCGGCCACAGTGCCCGATGAGAAGGGCGCTGAGACGGAGAACGCGCTGCTCAAATGCGGAGCTCTCGACATCGACCAGCTCGGAACATCCTATCGAGCCGAGGGCTGGACGCAGTTCGACATCCATGCCCCGCCACCCACGGCCGACAAGCTAAGAAGCTACCGAAATGGAACGGCACATTGATGTGCGGGGCGGGTTTCCCAACGGCCGCAAATCGGCTCAAGATCTTTGCACGAATTTGTTGAAGCGGCTCACTCCGCCGTCATCGGTGCGTTCCTGATAGAGGAATGCCAGGTCCCGATCCTCGAAAACGGCAAAGAATGCAGGCCAGGGCAGCGGCTCCAAGTCTTCCTCAGGCTCGCCGAAGCCGATCCTGAGGATGCCGCCGTCGGTCGTGCTTTTGACTTTCGACGGCACGCCGCGGCGCTCCTCGACCCAACGCCGGATGAGGGCATGATCGGTCGTCATGTGGGAAGTCGTCATGGCATCCACTCCGATTTGCAGAACGCCTCGCCCAACACCCGACCAGCAATGTTGTTCCGCCAGGCATGCCGGAACAACGTCAAGCAGGCTCGGTTAGGCGAAGAGTAGGCTGCGTCGCATCGGATACGTGCCGGCACAGGCCGTGGCTGCCCTGGGAGGCCGCTGCAATAGTCAACAGGAGCGAGAGCATGACCAGCAATGGGACGATCGAGCGCCAGCGACAGATTCAAAGACAGATCGCCAAGGCTGATCTGCGCCATGACGAGGACGGTGGCGTTTTCGCCCCGCAGACGGGCGTTCGCGCCTATCCGGTCCCACCCTTCGGACAACAGCATCAGGCCAAACCGGGGCAAGAAGCGGACCTCGACCCGGCACCTCTCTTCGACGCACCTTTCTATCGCGGCTCGGGCAAGCTGGAAGGCAGCGTCGCCCTGATTACGGGAGGTGATTCGGGCATTGGCCGGTCGGTGGCTGTGCTCTTCGCACGGGAAGGAGCGGATGTCGCCATTGTCCATCTCGGTGAGCCATCGGATGCGAATGTCACGCGCGATGCCGTGCGTCGGGAAGGCCGGCAATGCCTGCTGATCGAGGGTGATATCCGCTCGCGCGCCTTCTGCAGGAGCGCGGTTGCCACCACCGTCGAGCACTATGGCCGGCTCGACGTTCTCGTCAACAATGCCGCCTTTCAGGTCCACGCCAAAAGCATCGAGGATCTGACCGAGGATCACTTCGACCTGACCTTGAAGACCAATCTCTATGGCTATTTCTTCATGGCGCAGGCGGCTGTGCCGCATATGAAGGAACGAGGCGCCATCATCAACACCGGCTCGATTACCGGAATGTTCGGCTCCAAGGAACTCCTCGATTACTCCATGACCAAGGGAGGCATCCATGCGTTCACCCGGGCACTCGCCGCCAACCTGATTTCAAAGGGGATCCGCGTGAATGCGGTGGCGCCCGGACCCGTGTGGTCGCCTCTAAATCCTTCGGACAAGGCTGCCGAGGACATTGTCAAGTTCGGCAAGGACACGCCGATGCGACGGCCGGCGCAACCGGAGGAAATCGCACCTGCCTATGTGTTCCTGGCCTCGCCTCACTGTTCGAGCTTCATCACCGGCGAAATCCTGCCGATCGTCGGCGGCTATGGCGGCGGGTGAGGCTCTGCAAGGAACGGCTGTCTGTTCTCCTCGCCACGACGGCTCTTGAAATCCTGAGGCGCGGATCCAAATCTCTGTCTCGGCTCGAACAGCCCATGCACGTTATTGGTCTATTTGAGGTGTTCAATGTCAGAAATATCGTTCCACCACCCGGTTTCGTTCAGGCTTGGCAGGGGGCGGGTTGTGGTCGTCCGATCGGTCCAGGAAGCACTGGATTTTCTCGACAATCGCTGGCCTGAAGTCGGTGACGATCTCTACATCGCTGCACGCTACGCTTGTCTTGAGGCCCTGATCGACGCCAGCAAAGCCAAAGCCGCTCGATATGCCTTCATCGATGCCCTGGGCGAAGCTGGGCTTGAGCCGGCATTCGAGTTCGGCTTCATGGCGGCAATGGCAGCCAGTTCGCGACACCGAATGTCTTCGTGAATCCCGGTGGCTTTGGCCTCGCTGCAGCGATGCGGCGGCTGTTGCGCCCAACCGGGAACATTGGACCGAAAAATCAGTTGGCAGTGCGGGCAGCGACGGATGCGAAGCATCTGTCCCTCCCCGTATGCTGGAGCGGAGCTGATGACCGAAGTTCGATATCTTCGTGCGGACGAAAACCTGCCGACGCAAAGCGACTGGATCCTGATCGAAGCATCCGGCCCCGTCTGGGTCGTCAACAGCGCCACTTTTTCGGACGACAATGTCCCTTCCGATCCCATTGGCCCTTTCCATACGCGCAATGAGGCACTCGAAGCCGTGGCCGATCTGGCCAGGACGCTGGGCATCGAGACGGTCTATGTCCGAAACGGCGACTGAAGCTGGACGCGTCTAGCGCCAGGGGAGGCCCACCCCCGTTATGCTCGGGAACCATGAAGCGGTCGCGAGGTTGGGAAGGCAGAAAGGAACCCTGCATGCCAGATCCGAACCAACCCAGACCCGCCGATTCCGCGCCGAAGGAAGATCCGCCGCTGGCTCCCGAGCCAAGTCAACCTTCGCCAAACGAAATGCCGATTCCGCCGACACTCCCAGCTCCGCCCGCACCGGTGGAGGTGCCACAGCCACCGCCGGAACCTCCTCCAAAACCGCCGGGAGAGGTGTAGGCCGCGGATGGCTTGGCCAAGATGTTTGAAGCGCAGGCCGCCATTCACGGCATGGTCCCGGCTTCCCTTTTTGCCGTGAAGCCTGCGGTCGGTCTGGAAACAATGTTCGACCTATCTGGGTTCGAGGGGCGGAGATAGCATTACGATTGCGCTTTTCATTGGAAAGGGAGTTGGAGAGTCAGGCCCCTGGCTGACGTCTTGAAAACCAAACGCTTGCTGCCGAGCAAGATGTCAGCCAGGAGGCTGACACTCCGTATGTCTCGCTCCCTTTATACAACCGCAACTGAGGTGGTAGGAGATGCACACTCATATCTGGAGCAACCCGGTCAGGCTGAAAGACGGCGCCGGGCAACCTCGCACCATTGCCACCACGGAAGAAGCAGCCAACTTTTTGTTGCTGAACTGGCCCATCGAGACCGGTGAAAAATTCGTGGAAGCGCGCCGCACCTGCGAGGCTTTCATCGATGCGTGCGAGGAGGCCGGTCTGCTTGTCCTTTCATGACATACTGCGACCTTCGTTCGCGCACCCCTTCTGCACTAAGGCTGGCCTGTTGGCAGGTTCACCCCATTGCAATCTCATAAAGGACGGCCGATCGTCACGACCAGCGGGTCTTCACCGCGTCTGCAATCAAGACGAGACAGCGGCGTAGTTGGGTGAAGATCAGGAAATTGTCGTGAACGCGTTGTTGGGCGCTCCGGCCGAGCATTTCGCGCTTCCAGGGATCGCGCAGCAGATCGTCGAGTCCTGCCCTACCCGTATGAGAACGGACCCGGTCGTCGGATCGGTCGAGACAATGGTTTCTAGCTGTGGTGGGCCCGCGTTTCGGCGGCTTTCCGGGCGGCTTCCTTTCTTGCATGAGCGCCCTTCGTCCGGGCGGCCTTGCGGGCGGCGGTGGAGCGGCTCGAAGCGCCTTTGGTCTCGGCGGCTTTTTTGGCAGCGTCCGAGCGTTCTTCGGCCGTGCGCTGCGAAGCCGCGCGCCTGGCCTGCCGGGAAAGTGCTTCATGGGAAGCCGTGTTCTTCGGTTCGTGCTTCAGGACCTCGGAGACGGCTCTGGAGACACGCGGGCGGCGTTTGGGCACACGTTCTCCTTGACCGACCTCATAGGCATATTCGGCACTCTTGCGCGTGCTTTCCTTGACCTTGCCTTTTTTGGGAGGAGGCAAATCGACGCCAGCGCGCCGAGCCTCGGACAAGCCGATGGCGATGGCCTGTTTGGCCGAACGTGCGCCGTGCTGGCCGCGACGTATCTTCTCGATCTCCTCATGCACGAATTCGCCGGCCTGGGTGCTCGGCGCTTTGCCCTCACGCGCGTCCTGCCGGGCTTTCTCGATGGTTTTCCTGTTCGGCATTGCTCGTCTCCCGATCTGAGCAGCAACGACCTCCTGATTTTATTGGCCTATTGCGCCCTTCCGAATGCCCTAACTTGACAGCAGGACAAATGATCCGGCCGACGTTCCCGTCGTTTCGCCACGGTCGCCGCGATGCAATGATTGGGCTGCTGTCCGAATGTCCGGCCGGCAGCGCCTGTCACTCGGTTCTGCCGATAGGGGGAGACTGCTCCTGCCCGCCCTGCTTTGCGTGATCGGTACGGCCTACCCACCAGACGAGGCCGCAGAACAGAACAAAGGCTATGATTGCAGCGCTCCAGATCATCCGTGAAAACATTGCATTGGTCGCTTGAGCTCGGGGTTCGTGCGCTTTGGTAGCCTCGCCTGCGCGCGCACCGTTGGATCGAGTTGCTGGGGCATCGGGCTCGTGCAGAGAGCCGGGTTGCGGCAACGCTGGATTGCAAAGCCGTTCTCGGCATGGCGAGACCAGTGGCGAGATTATCGGTCTCACGCTTTCCGAACATCGACAATAAGGGCTGGCTCCTTTGGAAAGGCGGCGCGGCTGTAGAATTGGGAAGGAACTGGGCCGCATCGCCCGCGCCGGGGAGGACTGAACAGTCGAGCAGCGGCATAGCCTCGCTCCTCTTGAGCGGGTTGCCGGCTTCAAGGTGTTCGGTCACCCATTCGGGTTGTCAGGCAAGGCAGCGGCTTTGGAGGGAACATCGCTCCCATCGTGGTGTTGAGATTCTACATGCACCGTGGAGGGCGTTGAGATGACCAAAATTATCTCGGCTTTATTCGAAACCTATGCGGATGCTGAGCGATCTGTGACCCAGCTCGAGGCCGCCGACATCCCCAATACGGATATTTCCCTGGTCACCGGTGACGTGGAAGCCTCGAATAGTTTCGAGCGCGACGTGGTTGCCGGAGCTGGAGCCGGCGCTGCATTGGGGGGAGTGGGAGGAGTGCTGGCAGGCCTGGCTCTGCTGACAGCGCCCGGTATCGGGCAGGTTGTTGCTGCCGGCTGGATTGCCGCGGCGCTTGTCGGTGCGACGATGGTCGCCGGCCCCACGACCGGGGCCGTCGTCGGTGCGGGGGCTGGAGGTGCAATCGGGTCCCTGACCGAGGCAGGCTTTCCGAGTTCCGAGTCCCATCTGTATGCCGAAGCCTTGAGGCGTGGACGCAGTCTGGTGGCTGTCCGGGTGGCAGATGAAAGGGAGGGCGAGGTTCGGGCTATTCTTGCGAAATTTCCGTCGCTCGATCCGAGCACCGTGCGATCGGCCTATGAGGCGGAGGGGTGGGCGGGCCCGGCATGAGCCGTTTCTCCGGCGAACAGATCTGCTGCTCACCGAGAACATGACGACGCCGCAGCCTTCAAGGAGCCGGCGTGCTCTTCGCATGCTGGCCGAGGCTGCACCCCTTCGATCCGGCCAGCAGCGGCACCGCCAGCAGCCCTGTTCCCACGATGCCGATGACAACAAAACTCGGCAAATTTGCCTGCCACCGGCTCCAGCACCTCGGCTGCCTGGCTATGCGAGCTCATGAACTCGCTCGGTGGCATTCGGTTCCCGGGGGAAGGTAGGGAGGGTGCCCGGTGGCGGCTCTTAGCGTGGGGTCGATGATGAACCATATGGGGGGCTGATCGAGCCCGTGGCGCAAGCCGTGATGGCCCGGCAACGCTGCTTTTCGCCGAGCGCAGGGCTCCGGACCTGGACCGCTTGTTGCGCGGGAGCGGGGCTATCGGAGCAGGATCCGCGACTGCCAAACCCGGGTTTCGATCCGTGCCCGGATCTGCTCGGCCTTGCCATGAACGACCACGAAGTGCTCCCTGTCGAAATACAGGGTCGAGCTGTCGGGCTCATTGCCCTCGATATAGCAGATGCGAGTCACGTTCACTTCGATCGGATGTCGGTCGAAACTTCGTTCGAATGTGCAGAATATCGGGATTTTGGTCTCTGTCCCTTCAGAACGACCCGTCGTCTCCTGCGCTTCGTCCATTCCTACCATCCCACACAAACGCGAGCGCAATGATGGCTCTTCCAGTGCGGAAATCTAGCAATGGCGTTTTCGGGATCAAGACCGCCTGAAATCCCATGGTTAAAAAAAAGCCCGCCGCGCATGGGGGCAGCGAGCGGGCAAGCAGGGGAAGGGAGCAATGCGGGTTTCCTGCCGGCGGCAATTGCTCCTTGTTTTCAGGCTGCGACGTCCGCCGGCGGGGTCATCGACGTGCAGGTTTCGATATGCCTGCGGGTGTCCGCGAGGGTGCCCCTGACGACCACGAATTCGTCTCTCCTGAAATACATGGTCGTCGTGCCGTCGTCATTGCCCTCCAGATAGAGGATGAGATTCACGTTCACCTCGATCGGATGGCGGTCGAAGCTGCGTTCGAAAATACAGAAAATCGGTTTCACCGGTCCTGCTCCTTTGGGGTTAGCAGGCCCTGTACTAGGACCGTGGGCATGATGCCCACTGCGTGTCGCTTCTCGCGTTCGCGAGCGCCCTCTACGCCTTCTCCTCTTGGAAAAGAACAGCCCGC
>NZ_JBQEPH010000039.1:0-41363 GCF_052045555.1 Labrys sp. 22185
CCGGCGAACCTCGCGTTGGCGCGACGCCCGACACGGTGAAGAAGCTGCTTGCGCTTGGCGCGACGGTTCGGGTCGCGAGCGGTGCGGGGCTGGCGTCCGGGATCACGGACGAGGACTATGCGGCGGCTGGGGCGAGCGTGGTGGCTTCCAATGCCGAGGCGCTGGCGGGCGCGGCCATCGTGCTGAAGGTGCGCCGCCCGCGGGCGGACGAGCTTTCTGCCTATCCCCATGGCGCTTTGGTGCTCGCCATCATGGATCCCTACGGCCAGCACGAGGCGCTCGCCGCTTTGGCGCAGGCGGGCGTGTCGGCCTTCGCCATGGAGCTGATGCCGCGCATCACCCGGGCGCAGGTGATGGACGTGTTGTCCTCCCAGGCCAACCTCGCCGGCTACCGGGCCGTGATCGACGCCAGTGCCGAGTTCGGCCGGGCCTTCCCGATGATGATGACGGCCGCCGGCACCGTGCCCGCCGCCAAGGTCTTCGTGATGGGGGCGGGCGTCGCCGGCCTGCAGGCCATCGCCACGGCCCGGCGCCTGGGCGCGGTGGTCACCGCCACCGACGTGCGCCCCGCCGCCAAGGAACAGGTCGCCTCGCTCGGCGCCAAATTCGTCGCCGTCGAGGATGAGGAGTTCAAGCAGGCCGAGACCGCGGCCGGCTATGCCAAGCCGATGTCGGCGGAGTACCAGACCAAGCAGGCCGCCCTGGTGGCCGAGCACATCAAGAAGCAGGACATCGTCATCACCACCGCCCTGATCCCCGGCCGGCCCGCCCCGCGCCTGGTCTCGGCCGAGATGGTGGACAGCCTCAAGCCAGGCTCCGTGCTGGTGGACCTGGCGGTGGAGCGCGGCGGCAATGTCGAGGGCGCCCGCCCCGGCGAGGTCGTGGTCACGCCGGGCGGGGTCAAGATCATCGGCCATCTCAACGTACCCGGCCGCCTGGCCGCCTCCGCCTCCTCGCTCTATGCCCGCAACCTCTTCGCCTTCGTCGAGACGCTGGTCGACAAGAAGGAAAAGACGCTGGCGCCCAATTGGGAGGACGAGTTGGTCAAGGCCACCCTCCTCACCAAGGACGGGGCGGTGGTGCATCCTTCCTTCCAGCCCCAGCCGGCCTGACGATCGGGGGCGGGTCTTCTCAGCTCCATCGGGAGATGGAGCGGGACCCGCCTGGAACGGACTGCATCTCATCAAGAGGCGGATCTGAAGACCCGCCCCCCAATCAGATCCATCCCATCGAGGGAGACCGACATGGCCGACACGCCCCAAGAGCTTCTCGACAAGGCCCAGGCCGCGGCGCAGGCTGCCGGCGAGGCCGCCAGACACGCCCAGGACTATGCCGACCAGCTCGCCGCCACGCTGGGGGGCGTCGCCCATGCCGCCACCGGCGGGGCGATCGATCCCTTCGTCTTCCGCTTCGCCATCTTCGTGCTCGCCATCTTCGTGGGCTATTACGTGGTGTGGTCGGTCACCCCGGCCCTGCACACCCCGCTGATGTCGGTGACCAACGCCATCTCCTCGGTGATCGTGGTGGGCGCCCTGCTCTCGGTCGGCGTCGCCCTGGCCGGGGACGAGAGCGGTCCCTGGTGGGCCCGCGGCTTCGGCTTCCTGGCTTTGGTGCTGGCCTCCATCAACATCTTCGGCGGCTTCCTGGTCACCGAGCGCATGCTGGCCATGTACAAGCCCAAGGACAAGACCGCCGACAAGACCAAGAAGACCGGGGCCTCTTCGGCCGCCGGCGCCGGCCAGTGAGGAAGCGTCCATGTCCGTGAATCTCACCCAGTTCCTCTATCTCGTCGCCGGCGTCCTGTTCATCCTGGCGCTGCGCGGGCTGTCCTCGCCGACCTCCTCGCGCCAGGGCAACCGCTTCGGCATGATCGGCATGGGCCTGGCCGTGCTGACCACGCTGGCGGTGGCCCCGCCCTCGGGCGTGTCGGGCTGGCTGCTGGTGGTCGCAGGCCTGGCCGTCGGCGGCGGGCTCGGCGCCGTGGTGGCCAAGCGCGTGGCGATGACGGCGATGCCGCAATTGGTGGCCGCCTTCCATTCGGGCGTCGGCCTGGCCGCGGTGTTCGTGGCCGCCGGCGCCCTCTATGCCCCCGCCGCCTTCGGCATCGCCCATGGCGGCGAGATCGAAGCGCAGTCGCTGGTGGAGATGTCGCTGGGCGTGGCCATCGGCGCCATCACCTTCACCGGCTCGGTGATCGCCTTCGCCAAGCTCAACGGCAACATGTCGGGCGCACCGATCCTGCTGCCGAGCCGCCATGTCATCAATGCGGCCCTGGCCGCGCTGCTGGTCGCCCTGATCATCGCCTTCGTGCTCTCGGCCAGCCACACCCTGTTCTGGCTGATCGTCATCGCCTCGCTGGTGCTGGGCGGGCTGATCATCATCCCGATCGGCGGGGCCGACATGCCGGTGGTGGTCTCGATGCTCAACTCCTATTCGGGCTGGGCGGCGGCCGGCATCGGCTTCACCCTGGGCAACCTTGCCTTGATCATCACCGGGGCGCTGGTGGGCTCGTCGGGCGCCATCCTGTCCTACATCATGTGCAAGGGCATGAACCGCTCCTTCATCTCGGTGATCCTGGGCGGGTTCGGCGGCGATGCGGCGGCGGCCGGCGGCGGCGGCAAGGGCCCGGAGACGCGCCCGGTCAAGCAGGGCTCGGCGGACGATGCCGCCTTCATCATGAAGAATGCCGGCAAGGTCATCATCGTGCCCGGCTACGGCATGGCGGTGGCGCAGGCCCAGCATGCCCTGCGCGAGATGGCCGACCAGCTCAAGGAAGAGGGCGTCGACGTCTCCTATGCCATCCACCCCGTCGCCGGCCGCATGCCCGGCCACATGAACGTGCTGCTGGCCGAGGCCAACGTGCCCTATGACGAGGTGTTCGAGCTCGAGGACATCAATGCCGAGTTCGCCCAGGCCGACGTCGCCTTCGTCATCGGCGCCAACGACGTCACCAATCCCGCCGCCAAGACCGACCCGGCCTCGCCCATCTTCGGCATGCCCATCCTCGATGTCGAGAAGGCCAAGACCGTCCTCTTCATCAAGCGCGGCATGGGTTCGGGCTATGCCGGCGTCGAGAACGAGCTCTTCTTCAAGGACAACACCATGATGCTCTTCGGCGATGCCAAGAAAATGGTCGAGGAAATCATCAAGGGATTCTGAACGAGGCCTGGCACTCCGTCGCGTCTCATATGTGCCGATCATGGGGCTGCCATTGCGAGCTCCGCCAATCCCGCGAATTGGCGGAACTCGCAATGACGGCGAATCCAGCCTAACAATACAACGGCAAGTATAAGGCTCGGGAGGAGGACGCGATGCGGCAATGGCGGCACTATTGGTGTCCCGGCACCGGTTCCCTGGTGGTCGACGTCGCCTTTGCCTGGGCGGGGATCACGCCCGAGCGCATCCTGATCGATACCGACAAGGGCGAGCAGCAGGCGCCCGATTTCCTTGCTGTCAACCCCGCCGCGCAGGTCCCGGCGGTGATTCTGCCCAGCGGCACGGTGCTGACCGAAACGGCGGCGATCCTGCTCACCATCGACGAAGCCTCCGCCGGCGCCGGCCTGCTGCCAGCCGCGGGCTCGACGGCACGCGCCATCTCGCTGCGCTGGTTGATGTTCCTGGCGACCAACGCCTATCCAGCGGCCTTGAGAACCTATTATTCCGATCGCTTCACGGCCGATGGCAGCGAGGCGGCGAAGGCCGCGGTCGCCGAAGCGGCCAAGCGGGATTCCGAGCGTATCTTCACCCTGCTCGCCAATGAGATGGTCGGGCCTTTCCTGCTCGGCGATATCGTCACCATCGTCGACGTCTATGCCGCCATGATCGCCGGCTGGCATGAACAGGCGCGGGCCTTGCCGGCTTTCCGGACCTTGTACAAGACCCTGCAGGCCCATCCGGTGATCGGGCCGGCCTGGCGCCAGCATGAAGGGCGGCCGGATTGATCCGGGCTTGATCCTTCAAAGGGCTTTGACGCGAGGAAGGCAGGCGCTACATCTTGCTGCCCCGATCAAGTCGTAAAACGCTATAGGCAACAACCAAGAAGACGGATTCTCATGACAGACCTGACCTTGCTGGGCGACATCGGCGGCACCAACAGCCGGTTTGCCCTCGTCGTTCAGGGCCGCACCGACTATCGCAGCGAGCGGCATTACGAGAACAAGCGGTTTCCGACCTTCCGGGAGGCGATCGAAGCCTATATCGCCGATGTCGGCGAACGGCCCAATGCCGGGGTCGTCGCCATAGCCGGGCCGGTGGCGGGCGAGATGGTCGGGCCGACCAACCGGCAGAGTTGGCTGTTCAATCCGCCGACCCTGGCGGCGGAGCTGCGCTTTGCCCGCCTCGACGTGATCAATGATTTCGAGGCCGTCGCCCATGCCTTGCCGCATCTGGCGCAGGCCGACACCACGGTGATCGGCAGCGTCTCCACCGCCGTGGCCGGTGGCAATATGGCGGTGCTCGGACCGGGAACGGGGCTCGGCGTCGGCGCCCTGGTGCGCGGCGGCTCGCGCTGGATCGCGGTGCCGTCCGAGGGCGGGCATGCCGAGATCGGCGCGCCATCCGGGAACTGGGCCAAGGCGCATGAACTCATCCGCGCCAAGATCGGCCGCGTTTCGGGCGAGCATGTATTGTCGGGCCCGGGCCTGCAGCGCATCGATACCGCGCTCGCCACCCTGGCCGGCCATCCCGCCGAGCGCAGCGCCGCCGAGATCGGCACGGCGGCTGTGGCGGGGGCCGATCCGGTGGCGGTGGAGGCCACGCATCTGTTCTTCGACTATCTCGCCCGCTTTTCCGGCGATGTCGGCCTGATGTTCGCGGCCAAGGGCGGCGTCTTCCTCTATGGCGGCGTGGTGCAGAAGCTCTCGCCGCTGATGGACGAGGCCGCCTTCCGCGCCGCCTTCGAGGCCAAGAGTCCGCTGGAGAAATTCCTGCGCGAGATCCCGATCCGCCTGATCACCCATCCCACGCCCGGCTTGATCGGCTGCGCGGCGGTGGCGGCGCATTGGTAGGGATGGCAAAGTGGGGGTGCGACAAGCCTTCTCGCCTTGCGGGTGTCGTTAACTCTCTTGAGTTGACTAGAGGTGGCGCGAAGCGCCGGATGAGGCGAGCCGATACACCGGCATAGGATCATGAGACCCCTCATCCGCCTGCCGGCACCTTCTCCCGCAAGGGGAGAAGGTGATCTTTGTGAGAGACCGATCAGATCGTTGTCGTGTCAGCCTTGTCCCGTCCCGGGCTCCTCAGCACCCTGAGCAGGATGAACACCGCCATGGCGGCGTGGATGCCGGCATTGTGGAGATAGAGGCCGGGATCGCCGAGCCAGTGCATCACATAATAGGCCGTGATCGGGCCGAGCACGGCGCCGATGCAATAGAGGAACAGCAAGGCGGAGGCGACGCCGACGGCATTCTCGCGGCCGGTGATGTCGTTGGTATAGGCCGAGCTTGCGTAATATTGCGTGGAGATGATGCCTCCCAGCACGAAGCCGGTGATCACGAAGGGCCAGCCGACCAGGAGCTTGCCGGACCAGTAGATGCCGATCTCGACCAGGGCGGTCAGGGCGGTGAGGCCGATCAGCACCTTGCGCCGGTCGAAGGCGTCGGAGAGCCGGCCAACAGGGAACTGGAAGGCGGCCGAGCCCAGGGTAATGGCCGAGATCAGCGTGCCGGTCTGTACCCCGTCCATGCCGAGCTTGGTGGCGTAGACAGGAGTGAGTGACCAGAAGGGGCCATTGGCGAAGCCGATCAGCGTGGCGCAGACGAAGCCGACCGGCGTGGTGCGCAGGAGCCAGAGAAGACGCATGCCGGCCCGGCGTGTGCCTTTGGGCGGTGGGCCATCCTCGATCAGCAGCAGCGGCGCGAGGCAGACGATCACCACGGCCGCGGCGACGCCGAAAATGGTGAAGGCAGCCGGATCGCCCAGCCGCATGAACTGGTTGCCGATCGCCCAGCCGCCATATTGGGTGATGGAATAGAGGCCGAGCAGGCGCCCGCGGATGCGGTTCTCCGCCTTGCCCTGCAGATAGCTTTCGACGATGGCGTAGATGCCGGCCAGGAAGAAGCCGCGCAGGAAGCCGATGATCACCCAGGCATGCGGCTCGACCAGCGTGCCGGCGACCAGGATCATCACCGCGCCGCAGAT
This sequence comes from Labrys sp. 22185, assembly GCF_052045555.1. NCBI lineage: Bacteria > Pseudomonadati > Pseudomonadota > Alphaproteobacteria > Hyphomicrobiales > Xanthobacteraceae > Labrys > Labrys sp. 22185. Next base: position 6,139 of record NZ_JBQEPH010000039.1, read on the forward strand.
CGAGGACAGGCCGAAGGCCCTGATATGGCCGAAGCGCTGGACGAGGCGTGGGGTCAGGAAGGCGCCGGCGAGCATGCCGCCGAAATAGGCCGAGCCCATCAGGCTGATGGCCAGCGCCGGAAAATGTTCGAGCTCGGCGCGCACCGGCAGAAGGGTGGTGAGAACGCCATTGCCGGCCAATACGCCGGCGACGGCAACCAGCAGGGCGGCGATGGAAGCGTAGGGGGAACGCAAGGCAGCGAACTCGTGGCAGGAGGGTGTTGGACGCGGTGTATGGGAGGAGGCGGATCAACTGGCTGGCGGCGTGCCGTCCCCGAGGAAGGGCGGGCGCGAGAAACGGCGGATCAGCCAGGAGCGGAACAGGGCGATCTCTGGGCGGTCGAGGTCGTCGGGATGGATGGAGAGGTAATAGCCATAGCCGTCGTCGACATGGATATCGTAGGGCCGCATCAGGCGGCCGGCCCGAATCTCGTCCTCGAACAGCACTGGATCGACCAGCGCCAGGCCTTCGCCCGATAGGGCGTATTGTACAGCGAGTTGGGCGGTATCGAAGATGAGGCCACGGTCGAGCGATCCCGGCGCGACATGGGCGGCCCGGGCGAAATTCTGCCACAGGAAGGCGGGAGGGCGGCTGTCGAGCTTGACGTGCAGGAGGTCATTGGTGGCGAGGAAGCCGGCAATGTCGGTCTTGGCGGCTCGCGCTGCGACGTCGGGATGGCACAGGATGGTGAGCTTCACCATCCAGAGCAGGTCCAGCACCTGCGGCGCCACTCGGGGCGGCGTGTAGATCACGGCGACGTCGGCCTCGCGCTCGGCATTGCCGGGCACCGGACGGGAATCGATGTCGAGCTTGAGGTCGGGGAATTCGGCCCGGAAATGGCGCAGGATCGGCACGGCCAGGCGCTGGGCAAAGGTCGTCGGCAGCAGCACGCGGAGGGAGCGCTGCGGCTCGCCGCGTTCGCGCATGATCTCCTCCAGCGTGGTGTCGATACGCTCGAAGGCCTTCTCCACCACGGGCAGCAGACGCCTGCCGGCTTCGGTGAGTGCCGGCTGCGGCGGCTTGCGGTCGAACAGGGGCACGCCGAGGAAGTCTTCCAGGCCGATGACGTGGCGGCTGACGGCGCTTTGGGAGACCAGCAGGCTCTGGGCGGCGCCGGTGAAGCTGCCTTGCCGCCCCACTGCCTCGAAGGCCCGCAAAGCGTTCAGCGGCAGCCAGCGCCTGTCCATGATGTCGAACCCCGTTGATCGCGGCGATCGGGAGAAAATCGCATCCTCTTACATCATCCGGTTCGGCTGAACTCAATGTTCTACGCGCGACCTGGACGAGGGGCATGATGACGCATGGAGGTTAGTGCCACAGGAGGAGAGGCGTCTGCGGGTCACGACGTTTCGGTTCGCGACCGGCGACACCCGCTGGTTTTGGCGCAATGCGGTTCACTGAAGGGAAAAACGCTTCGATGTGTCATAGCCGGGCTTGACCGCGTATCTTCAAGCCCCGACCGCAAGATGCTGGATTGCCGGGTCGGGCCCGGCAATGACAAGGGTCGTGCAAATCCGGAAGATGTTTAAGCGAACCGTATTGGATCTTGCCAGGAAGATTCCACCGAATCGCGACATCTGAGCACAGGGCTCTCGCTCGCCTCGAGCCGGGGACGGTGCTATAGCCCCTCTATCAGCTCTGCGTTGCTGCCTCGCGTACCCCTGCATGCCCCCCCTTACTCCCCCCGATTCACGCCCTCTGACCGGCATCGCGCTGGCCTCGGTCGGCTATTGCCTGTTCGCCATCCAGGATGCCGCCGTCAAATGGCTGGTGGCGAGCTATGAAGTGCCGCAGATCCTGTTCCTGCGCTCGGTCGTCATCCTGGTCGTGGGCATGGCGATCGCCTGGCGCCAGGGCCAGCCGCCGATCTGGCAGAGCCGCAACAAATGGGCGCTGACCTCGCGCGGCCTGCTTTTGCTGGTGGCCTGGCTCAGCTTCTATAACGCCTCGCGCTATCTGGGCCTGGCCGATCTCACCACCATGTATTTCGGCGCTCCGGTGATGGCGGTGGTGCTCTCCATCCTGATCCTGAAGGAGAAGGTAAGCGTTGCCCGCTGGCTTGCCGTGATTGCCGGCTTCCTCGGCGTGATCGTCGCGGCCGACCCCTCGGGACGGCCCGATTTCCTGCCGGCCGCGATGGTGCTGTTCGCTGCCTTCTGCTGGGCCTGGGGCACGGTGCTGATCCGCCTGATCAATCGTTCCGAGAGCACGGCCAACCAGATGATCGCTACATCGGGCCTGTTCGTGCTGGTGTGCGGGGCGGCGTTGCCCTTCATCTGGAAGACGCCGGATGCCATGGGCTGGGGCCTGATGCTTGGCCTCGGCCTCGTCTCCGGCATCGCCCAGTACCTGCTCTATGAGGGCTATCGCTACGCACCGGCCTCGGCGCTGGCGCCGGTGGAATATACCGGCCTGGTCTGGGCCTTCATCTATGGCTATCTCCTCTGGCAGGATGTGCCCAAGCCCCATGTCTTCGCCGGCGCCGCCCTGATCGTCGCCGCCAGCCTCGGCCTGGTCTGGTGGGAGGCGCGCGCGGCGCGGCTGCGGACGGCCTGAGCGAAGATGAGCCGCAGGGAAGCCGCTATCAGCCTTTCTTCTTCTTGGCTGCACCGTGCCGCCACGCCATCGCCAGCGCATCCTGCAATTCCGCTTCGCTGGCGGCTGAGAGAGTAAGCGTGGTCCAGCCCTGCCGACCCCAGGCATTGGCAACAGGGCGGAAGACATCCGGGGCGAGCAGGCATTTGAATTCCTGCTCTTCCGGCGTGAAGAGGAGATTGGCGCCGAGGCCGTCGGGAGCGAGGGTGGCGTAGATGCGCACGGCCTTGAAGGCGGTACGCTCGAAATGCGGCGCCTCGCTGGTACCGCCCAGGGACAGGGCGAACCGTCTGAAATCGTCAGCATCGGCCATGATGGGTTTTCCCCGCTATTGTGGGGCGAGCCTATCCTTTTGCGGGCCGCGCCGACACCGCCTTGCCAAGGTTGAAGGGGCTGGCTAGGCAAGGATGATGAAGTCCATGCTCCGCCTTGTCCTCCTTCTCCTGTTTGCCGCCGCGACGGTTCCGGCTGTCGCCGCCGCGCCGCCGGCCAAGCGCCATCTTGCCTGGGTCGGCACCGGCGTGCAGAGCGAGCGTGGCGCGCCGCCCAGCCGCTGGCGCATCCATCTCATCTTCGACGGCCAGGGCAACGCCCGCATCGACTATCCCAGCCTGCATTGCGGCGGGGTGCTGATCCGGCGTAGCCAGCACGGTGCCATCGTGCGCTATCGCGAGCATATCCGCTATGGCCGCGGTACCTGCATCGACGGCGGCACGGTGACGGCCTGGCGGCGCGGCAACCGGCTGTTCTGGCGCTGGAGCGGGGTGAACACCCGCTTCCCCGGCATCAGGGCACGCGCCACGCTCGTGCTGTCGCGGCACCGGGGGCGGTAGGAGCGGGGGCACGCGGCAACAGGAGCTGTTTGGTCGGTGGCGTAGCCCCTCACCTCCCTCTCCCCGCAAGAGCGAGGCGAGGGGACGCAAATGTTGTGTATCTCCTCGCAGCACTGCGTTTCGCTCAACGGTTGGGCGAGGTGAGTCGATTTCCGCATGAAGCCCGACGCCGATGCCCTCCTCGCCCCGCTCTTGCTGGGAGAGGATACAGGTGAGGGGCAGCGCTACCCGGCGGAATCAAGGGCCGTTTTTCGGCGAAAGCTTCAGCCGACCCGCGTCTTCGCCAGCATCGTCTCGTCCAACGCGTAGCCCATGCCGGGCTGTTCGCTCAGCGTGATCATGCCCTCACCGTCCACCGCCAGGGGCTCGGCCATCATGAAGTCGCGGCGCGGCAGGCTCCATTCCGGCGGGTCGTAGGGGAACTCGATGAAGGGCGCGTCGGCGAGCCCGGCGGTGAGGTGGCAGTTGGCGGCGACGCCCATGCCATTGGTCCAGGTATGCGGCGTGAAGGTGAGGTTGTTCTCGGCCGCCATCGCGGCGATGCGGCGCAGGCCCGTGATGCCGCCGACCAGTGCGGCATCGGGCTGCAGCACGTCCAGGCAGCCATCGCGGATCAGATCGCGGAACTCGTAGAGCTCGCGCGTCATTTCGCCGCCGGCGATGCGGATGTCGACCATTTCGCGCAGGCGCCGCATGCCTTCCCGGTCGGAGCGGTGCAGCGGCTCCTCCATCCAGTAGACGCCGAGCCGTTCGAGTTCACGGGCGACAGGGATTGCGTCCTTGAGCGTCCAGGGCGCATAGGCGTCCCAGGACATGCGCCAGCCCTGGTTGCAGTCGACCATCAGGTCGAGCTTGTTGCCGATACGGGCCCGCACCGCCTCCAGCGCCTTGATGTCGGCCCGCCAGTCGCCGCGATGGAAGCGGATCTTCAAGGCCTTGAAGCCCTGGCCGAGATAGGTCTCGGCCGCGTCGGCGAGTTCCTCGGGCTTCCTCAGCGTGCCCGAGGAGGCATAGGCGGCCACCTTGTTGGAGAGGCCGCCGAGCAGCTTCCACACCGGCTGCCCGGTGATTTTGCCGGCGAGGTCCCACAGTGCCAGGTCCAGCGGCCAGCAGCGGCCGTAATGGAACTGGATGTTGGAGAGGATGCGGTAATGGCGCTCGATCGCCATCGGGTCCTGGCCGATGAAGAAGCGCTCATGGCCCGTAAAGCCGGTCATGGTGTCGCCCGAGCCATAGCCGACGAGGCCCTCGTCGGTGGAGACCCGCACGATGGTGGCGTCGAAGGCGGTGCGGGGCTTGGAATCCCAGCTCGCATGGAAAGGCGGGTCGAGGGGCAGGCGGTGGTGGGTGATCTCGATGCCGGTGATTTTCATGAGCTGCTCCTGGGATCGCAGGCATCCTTGCCTGCTCTTGGAACCGATGCGGCTGGGGAAGGAGAAGCAGGCAGAGATGCCTGCGATCCCAGATTAGGAATACGCCGTCCACACCGTCTTGAAGTCCATGTACTTCTCGATGGCGTGCGGAGAACGGTCACGGCCGAAGCCCGATTGCCGGAAACCGCCGAAGGGCGTGGCGAGCGAGGAACGGTCGAAGCAGTTCACCCACACCGTCCCGGCGCGGATGCCCGAGGTGAAGCGATGCGCGGCGTTCATGTTGCCGGTCCATACCGCCGCTGCGAGGCCGTAGATGGAATCATTGGCCATGCGCAGCGCCTCGTTTTCGTCTGTGAAGGTGCTGACGACCACGACCGGGCCGAAGATTTCTTCGCGTGCGACGCGGTGCTGCGGCTCGACGCCGTCGAGGATGGTGGCCTCGACATAATAGCCGCCGGTCTCCGCCATCACCCGGCTGCCGCCATGGGCGATCGTAGCGCCTTCCCTCGTGCCGATGTCGATATAGGAGAGCACGCGCTCCATATGGCCCTTCTCGACCAGGGCGCCCATCTGGGCGGCTGGATCGAGAGGATGGCCGAGGGGGATCTGCTGCACCGCGACCTCGCCGATCTTGCGGACCAGTTCATCCTTGATCGAGGCATGGGCGATCACGCGCGAGCCGGCATGGCAGGTCTCGCCCTGATTGTAATAGATGCCCCAGGCGATGCCGGAAGCGGCGTCGTCGAGATCGGCATCGGCGAGCACCACATGCGGGCTCTTGCCGCCGCATTCGAGCGCCACGCGCTTCATGTTGCTCTCGCCGGCATAGCGCAGCATCAGCTTGCCGACCTCGGTGGAGCCGGTGAAGGAGATCATGTCGACGTCTTGATGCAATGCCAGGGGCTTGCCGGCCTTCTCGCCGAAACCGGGCACGACATTGAGCACGCCGTCGGGCAGGCCGGCCTGCCGGGCGAGTTCGCCGAGGCGCAGCGCCGAGAGCGGCGACTGCTCTGCCGGCTTCAGCACCACGCAATTGCCGGCCACCAGGGCCGGGCCGATCTTCCACGCCGTGATGATCAGCGGGTAGTTCCAGGGCACGATGGCACCGATCACCCCGAGCGGCTCACGCCTGACGATGGCGAGATCGTTGGGGCCGGTCGGTGCGACCTCGTCGAAGCTCTTGTCGGCGAACTCGGCGTAATACTGGATGCAGTCGGCGCAGAAGGGCACGTCGACGGCGAGCGAATTGGAAATGACCTTGCCGACATCGAGGGTTTCGAGCAAGGCGAGATGCTCGAGATCGGCCCGGACAAGCTCGGCGAAGCGCAGCAGGATGCGCTTCTTCTCGGCTGGAGGCTTCGAGCGCCAACGCCCGTCCTCGAAGGCGGTGCGGGCTGCTTTTACCGCTGCCTCGACGTCCTCGGCGCCGCAATCGGCGACCTCGGCGATCACCCGGCCATCGATCGGCGAGGTCTTGGTGAAGGTCTTGCCGGAAAGAGCGGGAACGTAGCGGCCGTCGATGAAGGCGCGGCCTTCCGGCTTGAGGGCTGCGGCCTTGGCTTCCCAGTCGGAGCGGGTGAAGGGGGTGGTGAGCATGATACTTCCTGGGACCGCCGGCGTCCTGCCGGCTCTTGGAAACGAAAAGCGTGGGGAAAGGGAGAGCCGGCAAGATGCCGGCGGTCCCAGGATCAGGCCTGCGTCAGCACGCGTTCGGCGAAGCGGAGCAGATCGGCCTCCTCGATCGTACGGCGGTTGGAGGTGCGCATCGCGGCATTTTCCGGCCGGGCCATCTGCTCGGCGAGGCGCGTGGCGGTGATGCCTGCGAATTCGTCGGCAAGCGAGACCTTGATGCCGATGCCGCGCACCAGTGTCTCGAAGGCGGCGGGCAGGTCGGCTGACGATGTCAATCCCATCGCCCGCGCCGCGGCGGCGAAGCGCCCGTCATCGCCCTCGATGTTCCAGTCGAGCGTGGCGATCATGCCGAGCGCCACCGAGCGGCCATGCTGTACCGGGCGCAGCGAGCCCAGTGCATGGCCGATATTGTGGGCGACGGCGGTACCGCAATTGTCGATGGCGATGCCGGCGAGCGCGGCGGCGCGCTGCAGCCCCTCGCGGGCGGCGAGATCGCTGCCCTTGCCGACGGCGTCAGGCAGATTGCCGACGGCGAGGCGGATGGCCTCATGCGCATAGACATTGTTGGCCGGCGTGGCGTTGCCGTTGGTGGTGGCCTCCAGCGCGTGGACGAGGGCGTCGATGCCGGTCCAGGCCGTCAGCACCGGCGGCAAGGAGAGTGTGGTTTCCGGATCGAGGATCACTTCGTCGGGCTTGAGTTCCTCGCCCCAGAGCCAGACCTTGGCCTTGTCCGAGCGGGTGAGGATGGCGGTGCGGGTGCATTCCGAGCCGGTGCCGGAGGTGGTGGGAATGACCAGCGAGACCAGGCGCTTGCGCGGGAAGGGACGCTTGCACAATTCATAGTCCTCGGCCGAGCGCCGCGCCGTGGCGGCGGTGGTCGCAACCGCTGCCACCACCTTGCCGAGGTCGAGCGCGGAGCCCCCGCCCAGTGACACCACCGCCTTCGCCTTGGTGCGCCGCGCCTGGGCGGCTGCGGCATCGGCTGAGGCGATGGTGGGATCGCCGCCGAACTCTGAGAAGACTGAGACGCCGAGCCCAGCCTTGCGCAGCGAAGCCTCGACGTCGTCGATCAGGCCGGTCGCCTTCAGGCCGGGATCGGCCACCAGCAGTACCTGCGCGCCCTTGCCGAGCCTGGCGGCTGTAAGCTCCCCGGCGAGTTCCCGGGCCCCCGGCCCTCCGGTGATGCGTGGCAGGTGGGAGAGCTGGTAGCGGGACATGCGGGATCTCGAGAAATTGGGGTGCCGGTCTTCAGACCGGCATGGAACACCGAGCCGACCAGGTAAGGCCGGGTCCGAAGACCCGCCCCCGGACATGGCGGCCCACCAACTCTATCTCTGCTCCCCGCGCGCCGTGTGCGCCTTTATTCGATGGCCCGATCCAAAAAAATGATAGCGCCGTTTCGCCGTGGCGATGCGTCGGAGCGCGCGCTAGGCTGATCGGACAAAAGGATCAGCCTGCCATGCAAAGCCCGATGGAACTTTCGCTCGAAACCTCGGAGCGGCCGCGCCGCCGTGGCCGGGAGGAGCGTCAGCGTGCCGGCGGCGCTGCCCCGGCTTCGAGGCCTCAGCCCCGGCGGCCGTTTCCGGCGGTCAACGCCGTCTCGGCGGACCAGCTCGAGGCCATCCATCTCGCCTCGCTGCAGATCCTGGAGGAGATCGGCCTCGACGTGCTGCATGAGGAGGCCAAGGCCATTCTCAAGGCCGAAGGCGCCGAGGTCGACCCCAATTCCGACAGGGTGCGTTTTCCGCGCGGGCTGGTCGAATCGAAAATCGGCCTGGCGCCGCAGGGCTTCACGCTGCATGCGCGCAATCAGGCCCGCAACGTCGTGCTCGGCGGCGACCATCTCGCCTTCTGCTCGGTGGCGAGCGCGCCCAACGTGGCCGATCGCGAGGGCGGCCGCCGGCCCGGCAACCGCAAGGACTACCAGAACCTCATCCGGCTCGGGCACACGCTCGACAGCATCCATCTGTGGGGCGGCTATCCGGTCGAGCCGGCCGATATCCATGCCTCCGTGCGCCATCTCGATGCGCTCTGGGATATGCTGACCTTGTCGGACAAGCCCATCCATGCCTATTCGCTGGGCCGTGAGCGCAATCTCGACGCCATCGAGATGGCGCGCATCGCTCGCGGTATCGACCAGGAGACATTGGAGCGCGAGCCCTCGCTCTTCACCATCATCAACTCCTCCTCGCCGCTGCGCCTGGATACGCCGATGATGGAGGGCGTGATCCAGATGGCGCGCCGCAACCAGGTCACCGTGCTCACGCCCTTCACCCTGGCGGGCGCCATGGCGCCGGTGACGATCGCCGGTGCCGTGGCCCAGCAGAATGCCGAGGCGCTGGCCGGGCTGGTGCTGGCCCAGTCGGTGCGGCCGGGCTCGCCCTTCGCCTATGGCGGCTTTACCTCCAATGTCGACATGAAGACCGGCGCGCCCGCCTTCGGCACGCCCGAGCAGATGAAGGCAGCGCTGGTCGGCGGCCAGCTCGCCCGCCGCTACGGCCTGCCCTACCGCTCCTCCAACACCTGCGCCGCCAACACCATCGACGTGCAGGCCGCCTATGAGAGCGTGTTCTCGCTGTGGGGCGCGGTGATGGGCGGCGTCAACCTGTTGATGCACGGCGCCGGCTGGATGGAGGGCGGCCTGCATGCGAGCTTCGAGAAGATGGTCATCGACGCCGACCTCCTCGACATGATCACGCATTTCCTGATGCCGTTCCAGGTCGATGATGACGAACTGGCGCTGGAGGCTGTCCGGGAGGTCGGGCCCGGCGGGCATTTCTTCGGCTGCGCCCATACCCAGGCGCGCTACCGCAACGCCTTCTTCGCCCCGATGATCTCGGACTGGCGCAATTACGAGACCTGGCAGGAAGCGGGATCGCCCACCGGCTATGACCGCGCCAACCGGCTCTACAAGGAGCGCCTCGCTGCCTATGAGGAACCGCCGATGGATCCGGCCATCCGCGAGGAACTGGCCGCCTTCGTGGCCAAGCGCAAGGAAGAGGGCGGCGCGCCCACGGATTTTTGAACCCCTGGGAGCGCGGACTTCTTAGCGACATGCTCGCATGTCGCGATGTCCGCTCTTCCTTCCACAAAACACAACTTTTCCAAGAGCGGACAGGATGTCCGCGCTCCAAGGATCTCCCCATGAAATCCCACACCCGTGTCCTCGTCATCGGCGGTGGCGTCGTCGGCTGCTCGGTGCTCTATCATCTCGCTAGGGACGGCTGGACGGATATCACCCTGATCGAGCGCGCGGAGCTGACGGCGGGCTCGACCTGGCATGCGGCGGGCGGCTTCCATACGCTCAACGGCGATCCCAACGTCGCCAAGCTGCAGCAATATACCGTGGAGCTATACCGGGAGATCGAGGAACTCTCGGGCCAGTCCTGCGGCCTGCACCTCACTGGCGGCGTCATGCTGGCCGGCACCAAGGAGCGCATGGACTGGCTGAAGATGGCCCATGCCAAGGGCCGGTATCTGGGCATGCACACCGAGATCATCTCGGCCGCCGAAGCCAAGAAGCTGATGCCGCTGATCGACGAGAAGCAATTCGCCGGCGCGATGTATGATCCGCTGGAGGGGCACCTCGACCCCTATGGCACCACCCATGCCTATGCCAAGTCGGCCAAGATCCTCGGCGCCGAGATCGTGCTGCGCAACCGCGTCGTCGACATGGCCCAGCGCGAGGACGGCAGCTGGGACGTCGCCACCGAGCAAGGCAGCATCCATGCCGAGCATGTGGTGAACTGCGGCGGCCTCTGGGCGCGCGAATGCGGCCGCATGGTCGGACTGGAGCTGCCCGTGCTCGCCATGGAGCACATGTACTTCCTCACCGAGGACATGCCCGAGGTCGCCGAGATCAACGCCTCCACCGGCAAGGAGGTGATCACCGCGCTGGATTTCGAGGGCGAGATCTATATGCGCCAGGAGCGCGGCGGCATGCTGCTGGGTACCTATGAGCAGGCCTGCGTGCCCTGGTCAGAGAAGGTGACGCCCTGGGATTTCGGCCAGAATCTGCTCGACCCCGATCTCGACCGCATCGCCCCTTCGCTGGAAGTCGGCTTCCGCCATTTCCCTGCCTTCGAGAATGCCGGCATCCGCCGGGTCATCAACGGCCCCTTCACCTTCGCGCCCGACGGAAACCCGCTGGTCGGCCCGATCAGGGGCCTGCGCAATTACTGGGTTGCCTGCGGCGTGATGGCCGGTTTCTCCCAGGGCGGCGGCGTCGGCCTCGCTTTGTCCAACTGGATGGTGCATGGCGATCCCGGCTTCGACGTCTGGGGCATGGATGTCGCCCGCTATGGCGACTGGACCACGCTCTCCCACACCAACGCCAAGGTGCGCGAGAACTATGCCCGGCGCTTCCGCATCCGCTTTCCCAACGAGGAACTGCCGGCGGCTCGTCCCTTCCGCACCACGCCTGTCTATGACCGGCTGGAGAGCCGCAATGCCGTGTTCGGCGACATGAACGGATTGGAGCACGCGCTCTGGTTCGCGCCGTCCAAGGCCGAGGCAAGGGACGAGTTCTCCTTCCGCCGCGCCAACGACTTCCCGCATGTCGCCGCCGAATGTGCCGCGGTGCGCGAGGGCGTCGGCCTCCTGGAGATCTCGAACTTCGCCAAATACGAGATCAGCGGCAAGGGAGCGGAAGCCTGGCTCGACACCATCCTGCCGAACCGCCTGCCGGCCAGGGGCCGCATGGTGCTGACGCCCATGCTGAACGAGAACGGCATGCTGATCGGCGACTTTACCCTGGCCCGCGAGGCGGATGACCGCTTCATGATCTTCGGCTCGGGGCTTGCCGAGCAATATCACATGCGCTGGTTCCAGGCGCACCTGCCCGAAGCCGGCGTTACCCTGCGCGCCCATGGCCTCGACCTCGTCGGCCTGCAGGTCGCCGGTCCGAAATCGCGCGAACTCCTTGCCCGCCTCGTCGATGCCGACCTGTCGAAGGAGACCTTCCCCTTCATGGCGGTCGGCCGCTTCAATGTCGGCACCGTTCCCGCCCTGATCGGGCGCGTCACCTATACGGGCGATCTCGGCTATGAGATCTGGGTCAAGCCCGAGCACCAACGCGCGCTGTTTGACCTGCTGATGAAGGAAGGCGCCGGCCTCGGCATCAGGCTCTTCGGCGGCCGCGCCCTCAACGCGCTGCGCCTGGAAAAGAGCTTCGGTTCCTGGTCGCGCGAATACCGCCCGATCTACACGCCCTGGGAGGCCGGGCTGGAGCGCTTCGTCTCGACCCAGAAGAGCGAATTCATCGGACGCGATGCATTGCTGCGTGCCCGCGACGAAGGCCCCAAACGCCGCCTCGCCACCTTCGTGGTCGATGCCCTCGATGCCGACGTCATCGGCGACGAACCGATCTGGCGGGATGGCAAGGTGGTGGGCTGGGTCACCTCGGGCGGCTATGCCCATCACGCCAAGGCCTCGGTGGCGCTCGGCTATGTCGAGGCCGCCGCCTTCGACGCCACCGCGGCCTATGAGATCGAGATCATCGGCGAGCGGCGCCCGGCCAGGGTCGCGCCCGAACCGCTGTTCGATCCCAAGGGGGTGAGGATGCGGGGGTAGGCAGATCGGAGCGCGGNGCTCCTCAGGCATGCCTATCCTTCTTCGCGAGGAATTTATGGCTGAAGAGCGGACAGGATGTCCGCGCTCCAAACTATTGCCGCGAATAAAGCCCCGTGAAGCGCACGTTCTGCCCGCCGCAGGCGTCGTTGTCGATCACTGCGATATAGGGGCCGAGCTGGACCATGCGCGCCGCGCAGCGCCGGGGGCCGGCATTGGCCTCTTCATAGCCCATCTGCTGGCCACCATCATAGCCGAAGGCGAAGTCGCGCTCGCCGGCATCGCCCTCGACCTCGAATTCGCCGGTGTTGACGGAGGAGCCGGTGTCGTAAGTGGCGTTGCCGCGCACGAACATGCGCCCGCCGCCAGTGGTCTTGATGGTGATGACCGAGCGCCCGTCATAGGTGCTCCAGCGCCCGTCCCAGCGTGGCTGGACCTGGACCCGCGACAGGGACGACAGGGGCAGCCAGCTCGCAATGTCGGTGCCCTTGCGGTCGACATAGTTGGCGCAGGCGAAATCGCCCTCGATCTCGTTCACCACCACCTTGTCGCCCTCGACCAGGAAGGAACGCTGCCGGCAGGACGGCGAGAGGGACGGGCAGCTTTCGCGCTGGCTGGTCGGGCCCTTGATGAAGAAGGTACGCCCGCTCTCGGCGACTTCGTAGAGGCTGATGGCGGAAAGATCGTTCTGGAAATTGAAGCCGCGGCAGACGCCGTTGGCGGCGAAGGCGGAACCGGTGGCGGCGGCGAGCAGCAATACGGCGCCCAGACTGGAACGGAACATGTCTTTTTCTCTGATCATTGCCTGAAATAAAGGCCTGTAAAGGTGACGTTCAACCCGCCGCAGGCATTGTTGTCGACCACCGCGATATAGGGACCGAGCTGGGCCATGCGCACGGTGCAGGTGCCGTCACCGCTGCTGATATCCTCGATGCGACCCTGCTTCTCGCCGTCATAGGCGAAGGTGAGCGTCGATTCCCGCGCTTCGCCGAAGACGTTGAATTCGCCGGTATTGACGCTCTGCCCATTGTTGTAGGAAGCCGAGCCGTTCACCGAGATGTCGCCGCCCTTGATCTCCTTGATCTCGAGGATGGCGTTGCCCTCGGCGTTACGCCAATTGCCGGCCCAACCCGGTTCGGGGTTGGTCTTGCGCAGGGCCGAGAGTGGCAGCCAGAGCGCGATGTCAGAGCCCTTGCGGTTGAGATAGCTGGCGCAGGCGAAGCCACCGGCGGTGCGGTTCACCACCACGCGGTCGCCGGCGATCAGGAAGCTGCGGGCCTGGCATTCGGGCGAGGTCGAGGGGCAATCCTCGCCGTCCGAAGAGGCGCCCTTGACGAAATAGGTCCGGCCCGGCGCGGTGACTTCGTAGAGATCGACGCCGAGAGGGTCGTCCTCGAGATTGAAACCGCGACAGATGCCGGCGTCTCGGGCAAGGGCGGGCGAGGCAGCAAGTAAAACGGAAAGCAATGCAAAGGACAGCGAACGGCGAATCATCATGCAATTCCAGGTAACGCATCCTGGCTAAGAAGCTGATTTTTACCGTTTAGTCCATGCGGGGAGGACACCGGTACGGCAGGTGTCCTTCGCCATTTGTGGGTGCGCCTTGCCTAAAGACGGGAAGGGCGCCCGTTCCTCGATAGGACCAGACCAGCAGCAGGATTCCAGCCGTCGACATGGTCCAGTAGTCCACCGGCGCCAGCCAGAACCAGTGGATGTGCCAGGGCACGAATTCGGGGCTGAAGCGGGCGAGGCCGAAGGCCGGGTTCAGGACGAACCATAGGAAGTCCTCGCTCAGCCAGAAGATCATGATGCAGGCGATCACACGCGCTTCCAGACGCCACGACCAGGTCCAGGCGAACACCAGCGGAAAATGGAAGAAGATCGCCATGAAGGGAAACACCCAGGCATGGTAGCCGGTCATCGGCCGCCCGCCCCAGACAATGTCGAGCAGCCAGTGATGCTCGATGCGCCAGGTCGGCAGGCTGGTGGCCCAGCCATGGCCGCCCTCGATCTGGATCTCGACATTGGCGAAGAAGAAGGCGAGCACGAGCACCATGGCGACGAGTGCCACGGGCTGGGCGAGGCCGCCGCGTCGCGGCGCGGCGGGGGCGTGGTTGGGAACGCTCACGCCAGGGCCTCCAGCACGATGCGCATGGCGTCCTGCCCGGCCTGCGGGCGGCCGAGGGCGCGGGCCTGGCGGCGCATGGCTTCCAGGCGCTGCGGTTCGGCCTTCAGCAGGGCGACGTGATATTCGAGGCCGATCTCGTCGATGGCCTTCATGGCGGCGCCATTCTCCATGAGATAATCGGCGTTGCGCTCCTCCTGGCCCGGAATGGGGCTGCTGAGCAGCATCGGCACGCCCATGGCCAGGCATTCGGAGGTGGAGAGGCCCCCGGGCTTGGTGATGACCAGATCCGCCGCTGCCATCAGGCGCGGCACCTCATTGGTGAAGCCGAGCGGAAAGAGCCGGCCGGGTCGGCTCTGGGCCAGGGCCTGGAGTTCCGCCAGCGCTTTCTGGTTCTTGCCGGCCAGCACCACGAGCTGGAGCTCGGGATCGGCGGCAGTGAGGCGCTTGGCCACCGGCCCGACGCCGAGCCCCGCGCCGCCGCCCATCAGGAGATAGGTGCGTCTCATGGGATCGAGCCCGAAGGCGGCGGTGCAGGCGGCGCGGTCGTGCTCCTGCGCGAAGGCCGGCATGATCGGAATGCCGGTGACATGGATCTGCCCGGCCTCGATGCCATGCGCGGTGAGGCGGAAGGCGACCTCCTGGTTGCCGGCGAAGAAACCGGCCATGCGCGGGATCACCCACATGCGGTGGAGGTCGAAATCGGTGATCTGCACGAAGACAGGCACACTGACGCGCCCCTTGCCGATCTCGCGCATCAGGAGTTCGGCCGGCAGGAAATGCGTGCAGACGATGGCGTCGGGCGCGAACTCGTCGATGGCGCTGCGCAGCGGCCGGGTCGAGAGGCGCTCGACCGCCCGGCGCAATTTCTGGGAGACCGCGTCGGGCGGGGCCTCCGAGCTCGCCTGGTAGAGCATGCCCCACAGGGCCGGATGCTTGGTGACGAGCTTGATGTAATAGTCCGTATAGATCTTGCGGAAGGTCGAGGGCACATAGTCCATCACGTCCAGATGCTGCGCCTCGGCATCGGGCGCCAGCAAGAGCGTAGCTTCCTTCAGGGCCTCGGCCGCCCGCATATGGCCGGCTCCGGCGGAGACGCTGAGGAAGAGAATGCGATATGATCTGGCCAAGGCAGTCGGCTCCCTTCGCAAGGCGAAGACTTGGCGAAGGCGGGGCCGATTTGTCAACTAGACCGGGACCTTACAACCCGCTTTGCCAGGTCTTGATGCCGGCGACGGGATAGACCAGCATGATGACGTTGAGGGTGAGGTTGTCGCGGATGGCGTAGAGGGCCAGAAGCTCGAAGAAGATGGCAAGCGCCACAGTGACCCAGACGGGCAGGCGCGAGGCGATGAGGAAGCCTACCAGCATGAACAGGATATCGCTCACCGAGTTCAGGATGCTGTCGCCCTCATAGCCCAGCGCGATGGTACCCTCGCGATAGCGGTTGATGATCAGCGGGCTGTTTTCCAGGATCTCCCAGCCGGCCTCGACCACCAGGGCCAGGAGGGCCCGGAAGCCGAGCGGGCGATCGCGCGCCACCAGCCAGAACAGGCCGCAGAACAGGAAGCCGTGAATGATATGCGAAAGCGTGTACCAGTCGGCGATGTGCTGGGAATTGTCGGCCGTGTTGGGATCGCCGACCCATAGCTTTACCGTGCCGCAGGTGCAGATCGGATTGCGGCCCATGGCGTAGAGAATCAGCGCCGCGAGGACGATCAGGCCGGCGCCGGCGAGCCAGTAGCGCAGCGCCGGGGTGGCAGTGGCGCTTCTTGCGACCGTTTCGGAGGATGGGTTCATGATGCGGCCGGTTCCATTGTGACAGGCCGTGTGTCCCATCATCGGCCGGCATTGACAAGCCGCTGGTGGTGCTGGAGAGCTTCGGGCGCCGGAGAAAGGGGCTCGGGCCGTTGATCGCGCCTTCGGAACGAAGGCTTGCTTCAATATATAACGTGTTATATAACTTGTTATATATTTAGGAGGCAAGCATGGTGGATGTCGTTCGGGAGTTTGGTTATCTCACCCTCGGCACGCGGTTGAAGCGACTCGGCGAGCGGCTGCAGGCAGATACGCAGCGCTTCCTCGAAGTGTTCGACGACAGGGTGCCGGCCAGCCAATATCCCTTCCTGGCAGCGCTCGCCCGGGAGGGGCCACTCGGCGTTGGTGAATTGGCGCAGGCAGTCGGCATCACGCAGCCGGGCGCGACGCGCAGTCTCGCCCAGCTCGAGGCGCTCGGGCTGGTCGAGGCCAGCCCGGCGCCGGACGATCAGAGGCGGCGTCTGGTCACGCTGACGGGAGAAGGCCATCGCCTCGTCGACACGACCAGGCAGCAGGCCTGGCCGCTGATCGAGGCTGCCGTCGCCGATCTGTGCGGCGACCTGACGGGGCCCTTGCTCGAACAGCTCTCCGCAATCGAGGACCGTCTCGCCGTCGCCCGGCTGGATCAACGGGTCGTCCTGCCGGAAAGGAACAAGCCATGAGCCATTGTCTCGATCGTCCGGTCTGGACGGCCCTTTCCAGTGCGCATGCGACCTTGGCGGAAGGAAACTGGCACGCCCGCCGCTATCCGGCTGCGATCGTGCCGTTTGCCGCTACCGCATCGGACGACGCCGGAAGCCTGCAGGCGTTGGCCGAACTGGTGCCGGATGGCGACAGCGTCGTGCTCGCTCAGGCCGATGCTGTAGCAATCCCTCCTGGTTTGAGCGTGCTTTCCCACGCCGCCGCCGTCCAGATGGTCGCTGAGACGACCTTTCTGCGCGTGAAGGATATCCGCGTGCGACAGCTCACCCTGGCCGATGCCCCCGAGATGCTTGCCCTGGCGACTGCGACCAACCCAGGTCCGTTCACACTGAAGGCGTTGAGCCTCGGTGACTTCTGGGGTGTGCGCATCGACGGCAGGCTGGCGGCCATGGCCGGCCAGCGCATGCGCCAGCCCGGCTATATCGAACTCAGCGGGGTGTGCTCGCATGCCGATTTTCGCGGCCGGGGCCTGGCGCGCCTGCTCTCGCTCTTCGTCGCCGGCGAAATCTGTGCAGGAGGCGATGAGCCCTATCTCCATGCCTATGCCGGCAATGCGGTCGCCATTCGCCTCTATGAGAGCATCGGCTTTGCGCTGCGTTGCCAGATGCATGTCGTCAAGCTGGGCCGGGCTGGATAGCCTCAGGGGCTTGCCATTCCGGAATGAAGCCTATGCCGGCGACCTGGCTGAAGCGGGGGATCAGCGGACGTCAAACTGGGCCACGCCGTCGGCGATGTCGTAATAGTCGGATTTCGAGGCGACGAAGATGTGCCGCCGCGTGGCGAGCCCGGTCGGCCGGTCGAGCGTGCCGGCGGTGATCGAGATGCGGTCATCGCCCAGGGCGCGCCAGAACAAATTGCCGCCGCAGGTGGCGCAGAAGCCGCGCTCGGCCCGTTCGGATGAGCGATACCAGCGCAGCGTATCCTCAGCCGTCAGTGTGAGATCAGCGGCCGCGCAGTCGGTGGTGGCGACGAAATTTCCGCTGGTCTTGGCACATTGCGAACAATGGCAGGCACTGACGGGTGTCAGCGTGCCATGGATCTCGTAGCGCACGCCGCCGCACAGGCATGAGCCGGTGGCGCGCAGGGACGTCGCGGACATGGATGATTCCTTCTCGATCTTGGCGTCATTGCAGCCGCCGATGCTCACTGCTTGTTGAGCAGGCGCTCCAGATAGTCCGTCTCCGCCTTCGGCCGGTTGGGATCGGCGAGGCGGCGGCGCAATTCGTTCAGCACTTCGCCGGCGCGCCTGGAAGGAGACGCCTCGGTCGAGCCGTCGGCATTGAAATCGGGGCCATCGGGCAGTTGCCGGCCGAGAGGATCCTTGCCGCCCCGGTTGTTGCCCTGCTGCGGTCCCTTGCCGTTCATGCGGGCTTGCGCCATCTGCTCGGCAAGCCCCTTGGCCGCCTTGCGCAGGGCTTCGATGGCCCGTCCCTGCGAATTGACGGCATTTTCGCCATCCTGCTCGCCAAGCTGGTTTTCGGCGTCGCGCATGGCCTGCCCGGCCTCGCCCAGGGCACCCGGGGTCTCCGCGCCGCTATCGCGCAGATTCTTCTGCATCTTCTCCAATTGCTGGCGCAGTGCCTGCTGGCGCTCCTTCAACTGGTCGAGCGAGGGCGAAGCTTCGCCCTGACCCTGACCACCTTGACCTGGGCTGCCTTGGCCGGAGCCACCCTGTCCTTGTCCGTTCTGACCTTGCTGCCCCTGGCCGGAAGGTCCCTGTCCCTGTCCACCTTGACCTTGGTCGCCCAAGCCCTGGTCCCCCAGCCCCTGATCGCCCGGGCCTTGGCCGTCTTGTCCCTGGCCTTCCTGCCCCTGGCCCTCTTGCCCTTGACCCTCCTGTCCCTGCCCGAAAGGCTGGTTCTGGCGATAGGTCTGATCGCGCAGGCGTTGCTGGCGCAGGATCATCTTGCCCATGTCGTTGAGCGATTGCTGCATCTGCTGCATCGTGGGATCGCCCTGGCCGACGCTGTCCTCGGGGTTGGCCAGGCTGTTGAGGATGTCGTCGAGCTGCGAGAGCAGCTTCTGGGCATCGTCCTTCTTGCCGTTCTTGGCCGAATTCTCGAGCTGGTCGAGCAGCTTGTTCAGCTCCTCGGGCGTGATGTTGCGGACGGGCTTGTCGCCAGGCCTCTGATTGTTCTTGAGGGCCTGCTGCTGGCGCTTGGCATAGTCCTGCAGGAAGTCGTTGAAGGCCTGGCGCAATTCCTGGGTGAGCTTCTCGATCTCCTCCGGCGAGGCGCCGCGTTCCAGCGCTTCCTTCAGCTTTTCGCGCGCGGCCCGGAGCCGGCGCTCGGCGATGCTGCCATCGCCCTCCTCGATGGCGAGCGCGATCTGCCACAGATAGTCGGCGGCATCGCGATAGCCGTCATCGGAATTGGCGCGATCGATCCGGTCACGCACGGTGCGCAGGCCGAGATAGAGGCCGGCATCCTTGGTGAAGTCCTCCGGGGCGATCATCAGCGCTTCCAGCGCGTATTTGACCTCGCGGGCCCGGTTGGCATCGACGGCCAGGTTGAGGCGCTGCTCCACCAGGGCGCGGGCCAGCGGGTTTTGGAAGTCGCGCTGGGGCAGGGTGACATCCTGCGGATCGCTGCGGCCTTCATTGCCGGCATCGTCCCGAACCACCAGCGTCATCTTGACGGCCGCTCCCGCCAGCGGATCGGCCGAAAGATTGCGCGTTGCCGTCACCGTACCGGAACGGGCATGGCCGGCGGGCGCGGAGAGGGCGATCTTCGGCGGCTGGTAGAGGGCATGGCCGTCGGTGAGCAGCGTGCCCTGGCTTTCCACCGTGGTGGCGCCGTAGTCGTCGTCGATCTTGTAGCTGAAGATCATGCCGCCCTTGCCGTCCGGCTTCACCGGCCCTTCGAAGGCGATGGTGGGCGGCCGGTCGGGGATGACTGTGAAGGCAAAGTGCGTCTGGCTGCCATCGCCGTGGCGAATGTCGATGCCGGTGTCGGCCACCAGTTTGAGGCGCTTTTCGACGACCGTGGCGTCCTGATCCGCCGCCGTGGCGGGCACGTCCTCGGTGCCGGCCTGCGCCTCGATCTCGGCACCCTTGTCGCCGGCAAGGCGCACGACCAGGACGGAGCCCTGCGGCACCGGGATCGGCGCGCCCTGATTGGCCTGCGAGAGCACCTGGGGCGCGCGGCGCGTATAGGGTGGCGGCGTAACCCAGGCATCCATGCGCATGCCTGACAGCTCGCCATCCCGGCCCGAGAACAGGGCGGTGATGTCGTGCCGGGGGGAGGCGAGGGCATCGAGGAGGCGCGGCAGGCGTTCGGCCCCGGCATAGAAGAATCCGACGAACAGGGCCAGGATGGCGCCGATGCGCAGGCCATAGCGATCGAGTTGCGGCAGGCCCGGCGAAGGCAGGCCGAGGCGCACCCGGCGGCTTGCCTCCAAAGCGAGGCGCAGGTGCCGGCGCCACAGCGCTTCGGCGAGCGGGTCGCCGCCGCCCTGCACCAGCCGGTCCTGCCGGGCGGTGGCCGGGCGATGCGGCAGGCCGATGGCCTGGTCAATACGCTGCAGCGCGGCATCCCGGCTGGGGAAGCGCAGCCGGGCGAGCGGCCAGAGCGAGGCGAGGAGCCCGCCAAGAAGGATCAGGAAAAGAACGAGACGCGGCAGGCCGGACAGGACGGCGAACAGATCGAACCAGCTCAGGGCCACGAAGAGGCCGATAATGCCCAGTGGCACGGCCAAGCGCGGCCAGGCCCGTTCCCAGAACTGAGCCAGCCTCGCACGCAGCACGAGCGTCTCGAAGGCACGCGCGTCGCGTGCCGCTTCCTCGCTCATGCCTGCCTCGGGATCAGCCATGCCATCATCCAAACATCTCGATCGGCGGCAGGATAGGCCGCCCAGCCGGGTGATTCCAGTACCCACCCATCATAAGCCTGTGCGTGGCAAATCCATGTCCATATGCGTGTTTGGCCTGAAAGCCTGTTCAGCCGGGCACAGATGTCGCTTCGAGCGCAGCGAATCGGCAGGCTTTGCGGCGCCCGATAGGGGTGATAGGCAGGCAATTCTTCGAACGAGCCTAGCAGGACCGACAAGCCCGTGAACCACGACAATGCCCGCCCCGACCGGCTCTATGAAGATCCGGACATCGCCAGCTTCTATGATGTCGAGAACGAGTGGAGCGCCGATCGCGCCTGCTGCCGGTCTTTGGCGGCGGGCTGTGCCTCCGTGCTCGATCTCGGCTGCGGCACGGGCGATCTTGCGGCGGAAGTGGCGCTCGAGCCGGATTGCACCGTCTTCGGCGTCGATCCAGCCGCTGCCATGCTCGATATCGCCCGCCGCCGCCAGGGCGGCGACAGGGTGACCTTCATACAGGGCGACGGCCGCACCGTGCGGTTGGGCCGCCGTTTCGAGCTCATCGTGATGACCGGCCATGCCTTCCAGGTCTTCCTCACGCCGGAGGATCGCATCGCCGCTCTGCGCACGATCGCTGCGCATCTGGAGCCCGGGGGGCGTTTCATCTTCGACAGCCGTAACCCGGCCGTGGCCGAGTGGCGGGAATGGACGCCGGAGCAATCGAGCCGGCGGATCGAGCATCCGCGTTTCGGAGCGGTCGAGGCCTGGAACGATGTTTCGCATGACCCCGCCACTGACATCGTGACCTATGGCACCCATTATCGCGTCCTTGGCGATGGGCGGGTGCTCTCGTCCCATTCGCGCATCGCCTTTGCCCCGCGGTCCGAGCTGGAACAGGCGCTGGAGGAAGTGGGCCTCGAGGTGGAAGCCTGGTATGGCGATTGGGAACGCAGGCCTTGTACGCCGACGTCGCCGGACTTCATTCCCCTGGGACGGCTGCGCAGGAGCTCGTGACATCGATGACCGCCAAAATCCTCATGATCCAGGGCACGGGCTCGGATGTCGGCAAGTCGCTGCTGGTGGCGGGGCTGTGCCGCCATTTCGCCGACCAGGGCTTGAGAGTACGCCCCTTCAAGCCGCAGAACATGTCGAACAATGCTGCGGTTACCGAGGATGGCGGCGAGATCGGCCGGGCACAGGCGCTGCAGGCCCGGGCGGCGCGGGTTGCGCTCAGCGTGCACATGAACCCGGTGCTCTTGAAGCCGCAATCGGAGATCGGGGCCCAGATCATCGTGCAGGGCCGCATGCGCGGCTCGGCTAGGGCACGAGACTACCAGGCGCTCAAGCCCGCACTGATGGCCGACGTGCTCGACAGTTTCGAGCGTCTCAGAGCCGAAGCCGATCTCGTGCTCGTCGAGGGGGCCGGCTCGGCCTCGGAGGTCAATCTGCGCGCCGGCGACATCGCCAATATGGGCTTTGCCCGTGCGGTGGACGCCCCCGTGCTGCTGGCCGGCGACATCGACCGCGGCGGCGTGATTGCGCAGATCCTCGGCACCAAGGCAGCCATCGACCCCGAGGACGCCGCCTTGATCAAGGGCTTCATCGTCAACAAGATGCGCGGCGATGCCAGCCTGTTCGTCGACGGCATGGCCTTCATCGCCGAGCGCTCGGGCTGGCCGGCTCTCGGCCTGGTGCCGCATTTTCCGCAGGCCGGGCGGCTGCCGGCGGAGGATGCACTGGCGCTCGGCTCCTATGGTTCGCGCCGCGCCGGTGCCAAGCTCACCATCGCGGTGCCGATGATGCCGCGCATCTCCAATTTCGACGATCTCGATCCGCTGGCCCAGGAGGCCGAGGTCGATCTCGTGATGGTGAAGCCCGGCCGTCCCCTGCCGGTGGCCGATCTCGTCATCCTGCCCGGCTCGAAGGCGACCATCGCCGACCTCGCCTTCCTGCGCGCCGAGGGCTGGGACATCGACATAGCGGCCCATGTCCGGCGTGGCGGCCATGTCCTCGGCCTGTGCGGCGGCTATCAGATGCTCGGCACTGTCATCGCCGATCCCGACGGCATCGAGGGGCCGCCGGGCGAGGTCGAGGGCCTCGGCCTGCTCGATGTCGTCACCCGCCTCGGCGGCGACAAGCGGCTGGTGGCGGCGAGCGGGCAGAGCTGCGCGGACGAGGAGCCCTTCTCCGGCTATGAGATGCATGTCGGCGTCACCGAGGGGCCCGCGCTCGCTCGCCCGTTGCTGCGTTTCGATGACGGCAGTCTCGATGGAGCGAGTTCGGCCGACGGCCGCATCGCCGGCTGCTATGTGCATGGCCTGTTCGGCGACGACCGCCAGCGTGCGGCCTGGCTCGCTCGTCTCGGCGGACAGGGCAGCAACCTGGCCTATGACGCCGTGGTGGAGGAGACGCTGGACGCCTTCGCAGCCCACCTCGCTCGCCATCTCGACATGGCAATGATCGGGCGGATCATCGGGCTGTAGGGCGGAGGAGCTTCCGGTGCACGGGCATCCGGAATTCCCTCACTGATATTGCATGTAGATCAGGTAGAAGGTCAGCAGCCCGATCACGGCCGACAGGATCACGCAGGCCATATGGTAGAGGTCGAGGGCGCGGCGGATATCGGCCGCGCCGGCATCAGCCCGGCCATTGCCCATGTAGGCGTCCTCGACCAGGGTCTCGCCATAGATGCGCGGACCGGCGAGGCGCAGGTCGAGCGCGCCGGCCATGGCCGCCTCGGGCCAGCCGGCATTGGGGGAACGGTGCTTGCCGGCATCGCGCCTGACGGCGGCGAGGGCGGCCCGCCCGCGGCGATGGCTGATGAAGGCGGCGGCGCTGATGACCAGGGCCGTCAGACGGGCGGGGATGAGGTTCAGCCAGTCGTCGAGGCGCGCCGCGGCCCAGCCGAAGGCCTCGTGGCGCGGGGTGCGGTGGCCGATCATCGAATCGGCCGTGTTGATGATCTTGTAGACGGCAATGCCGGGCAGGCCGAACAGGGCATACCAGAACACCGGCGCCACCACGCCGTCGGAGAAGTTCTCGGCCAGGCTCTCGATCGCGGCGCGGCAGACACCGGGCTCGTCCAGGGTTTCGGGATTGCGCCCGACGATCATCGAGACCGCCTTGCGGCCGCCGGCGAGGCCGCCGACTTCCAGCCCATGCGCGACGTCCTCGACATGATCGCCCAGGCTCTTCGAAGCGATCAGCGAAGAAGCGATCAGACCGAGCGGAATGAAGCCATAGGTGAGGGAAAGGCAGAGCCGCTCGACGACATAGCCGCCGACCCCGGCAACCAGCACGAGGACGCCGGTGGTGACGATGCCGGCGCCCCGGCGGGTGGAGGGGGCATCCTCCGCGAAATTCAGGCGCCGGTCGAGCCAGCCGATGAGGGCGCCCATCCAGGTAACGGGATGGCCGATCCGCGCATAGAGCCAGCGCGGATAGCCGAAGACCATTTCGAAGGCCCAGGCAATCGCCAGACTGAGAATCCTAGAGAACACATCCATCGATACGGCAAAACCAAACTTGATCGGCACCCAGCCCGTTCCGGGCCACCATGCCTCGCCAAGACTCAGAATTCGGTTAAGGATTTCCAAATTCCGCTCGGTTTCCACCCCTCCTGGAACCGCGGACGGGGACACCCACGGTCCCGGGAAGGGCACTGCGCCATTGAGGCTCGGCCATCTTCAGCCAGCGGACCTGGATATATGCCAAGTCCGCTTGACAGGAGGGAGGCACGAACACTAAATGGCGACGCTTCCGGGCAGCCGGGGCTGTAGCTCAGTTGGGAGAGCGCTGCAATCGCACTGCAGAGGTCGTGAGTTCGAATCTCATCAGCTCCACCATCCCGCTTCGCGCTTCAGGCGAGGCAGGAATGCCTGAAATACCCGGTAAAGCCTGCCTCTTTCCCCCAGTCGCGGTTGTTTTTCATTCGCCGTGCCGCCTCACATTAAGTTTACGCAATGGCATATGCCGCTGGGCGTGATCGGGCCCTGGCGGGTGGCACGGCGTGAACGATCGCGACGGGTTGAACTCTTCGCCCACCGGCATGAAGCAGAGCCGGGGCCGGACAGGCGTTTCGCGCTGAACAAGGCGCTGGGCGCTGGAGACGCCGGTCGTCTTGCCGGCAGCCATTTCCTTTATACGTCCCTTATGCTCTCCAGCCGAAATAGGACGATCTCCTGATTTGAAGGCCTGCATCGGGCGACGGTATAATGGCGCGCTGGGCTGGGCTTCGAACCGATCGAGGATGAGAATGAAGGCGTCGATTGCCGAACTCGGTGAGGC
This sequence comes from Labrys sp. 22185, assembly GCF_052045555.1. Lineage (NCBI taxonomy): Bacteria > Pseudomonadati > Pseudomonadota > Alphaproteobacteria > Hyphomicrobiales > Xanthobacteraceae > Labrys > Labrys sp. 22185. Next base: position 30,919 of record NZ_JBQEPH010000039.1, read on the forward strand.
GCTGGCTTTCAATCGTTCCGGCGGCACCATCGGCGATCTTCCGCTTCACCTGATTTCATCGGAACAGATGGCGGAAGACGTCCAGGATGCTGCATTCGCTGCCCTGGACGACAATAGCGTCGGCTACTACGCGACGGCGACGATCCCGGCCACCCGGCGCATCCTGCAATGCGACGGTCCTGTATTCGGGCCGCTGCCCGGTGCAAGCATGATGTCCAGCCATAGTCCTTTCCGCCTGCCGCCGGGCGTGCTGGGGGCGGAATGGAGTCTCGGCCTGCTGCTGGGAGATTCCTATCCCGACCCGCACCGCCCGGTCACGCCCTCGCTGATCGAGGAAGCCATCATTGGTTGCGTGCCGATGATCACGATCCTCGGCCGTCGGGTGAGGGGGGCCGTGCCGCTCAACTCCTGGACGGCCACGGCCGATTTCGGCCTGCACGTGGCCTCCGCCAAGGGCAGGCCCGTGTTCGACCGCCAACTGGCCGATCTCGGAGGCCTGGAGGTCGTCGCCAGTATGAATGGGGCGGTGGTCGGCCGCAGCCGGGGCGAGCAGGTGATGCGCGAGGTCAGGCAGGCGATTGCCAGCCTTTCACTCTACCTTGCGCGTCGTGGCCGGCAGGTGCCGCCGGGCAACCTCATCGCCATCGGGGGCGGGCCGCTGATCCTGCAGGCGGTCGTCGGCCAGGCTTTCGCCGCCGATTTCGGCGACCTCGGCTCGGTCGAGATGGTGTTTGCCTGACGCCACGCTTGGGGAAGCCGGGCCTGTCAGGGATTGTGGGGCAGATATCCGGTATATTTTGTCTCGTCGCCAGGCCCGTGCGTCGCCATCCCCTGCCGCTGGAGTTCGTCGATGAGCAAGCGGCTGTGCATCGACAGGCCGGCGAGGGATTTGGCGCAAACGACCAGGTGCCGGTCGGCCCAGCCGTCGCTCAGGCGCAGCGCGACCAAATGCGGGCTGCCATAGCGCTCGACGGCAGCCTGCGGCAATACGCCGACGCCGATGCCGGCCTCGACCAGGCGGGCGACGGCATCGAAGCTGCGCAGCCTGACGCGATAGGCGATGCGCCGTCCGAGGCGCGCGGCCTGGCGGGCGAGATGGTCGGTGAGGGCGCCGCCGGCCAGGCCGACGAAGGGTTCGCCGATCAGTTCCGAAAAACCGATCTCCGGCCGGGCCGCGAGGGCGCTGCTCCTCGCCGTTACGGCCACCAGGCGATCGACGCCAAGGGTGCGGGTCTCCAGTTCCGCCAGATCAGCGGTGGCGGCGATCACGCCGAACTCGGCCATGCCGGCGCCGATCGCCTCGACGATTTCGGCGCTGGTCCTTTCCTCGATGTCGATGTCGACGCCGGGGTGGCTGGCCAGGAAGACGCGCAAGGCCGCCGGCACCAGCTCGACCAGCCCGGCAGTGTTGGAGAGCATGCGGATCTCGCCCTTGAGGCCGGAGGAGAAGGACAGCAATTCGCCCCGCATCTGCTCGACCTGCGCGGTGATGGCGCGGGCGTGGTGCAGCAGCGCCAGCCCGGCCGCCGTCGGCTCGACGCCGCGGCGGCTGCGGTTGAACAGAGCGATGCCGAGCGCAGCCTCCATGCCGCTCACCCGGGCACTGGCGGAGGCAAGCGCCATATGCATGCGCTCGGCCCCGCCGGAAATGCTGCCCGCCCGCACCACGGCGTCGAACAGGCGCAAATCGGTGAGATCGAAACGCATGGGCTCTTCCTTCGTTTTATCCGAAGGAAAGGATCGGATCTTCCCGATTGTCAACCGGGTTGCCGAATGTCAGGAAGCCCGTATGTCCGATCTTTTCCTGCTTGCCGGTGCCGGTCTGCTTGCTGGTGCAATGAACGCCATGGCGGGCGGCGGCTCCTTCGTGACGCTGCCGGCCCTGATTGCCGCCGGTGTGCCTTCGGTTGCGGCGAATGCTTCGAGCACGGTGGCGCTTTATCCCGGCGGCGCGGCCAGTGCCTATGTCTATCGCAGCGGCTTCGATCCGATCTGCGGCGCGCCGGCCGGTTGGATGCTCGCCGTCACGCTGGCGGGCGGCCTTGCGGGCGCACTCCTCCTGCTGTGGACGCCAACGACCATGTTCGACCAGCTGCTGCCCTGGCTGCTGCTGGTTGCCACCCTCATGCTGGCAGCCGGGCCGCGGCTCGGCGCCGCGCTGCGGGCGCGCCTGGCGGCCGGGCCCCTTGTGGTGCTGGCGATCCAGGTCCTGCTCGGTCTTTATGGCGGCTATTTCGGCGGCGCCGTGGGGCTGATGATGATCGCAGCCTGGAGCCTGCTCGATGGTGCCGATTTCAAGGCGCTGAACCCGTCACGCACGCTGATGGTGACGGCGGCCAACACCGCCGCTGTGCTCTGCTTTGCGCTGGCCGGTGCCGTGCATTGGCCGCAGACACTGATCGTGGGAGGCGGGGCGCTCGCCGGTGGCTATCTCGGCGCCCAGGCCGGCCGGCGGCTGCCATCCGGCGCCGTACGCTTTGCCACGCTGGCGATTGCGGTCGGCATGACGGTGGCCTTTTTCGTCAGGGCCTATGGGCGAGGGTGAATTTGGAAATGATCGTTTCCCTTTAAGTTCGCCCTCAAGCTTTCTCTTTCCAGCTCCGTCTTCTTTTTCTATGGTCCGACCAATGGCGCGGCGGATAATACCAGCCGCCTTCGTCTTCGGAACCGACCTTCATGACATCCAAGCCGGCGAGTAGTTCCATCCTGGCCTTCCTCGTCGCCGGCGCCTATTTCATGGAGATGCTGGACGGCACGGTGGTGGTCAGCGCCCTGCCGCAGATGGCCGATTCCTTCGGCGTGCAGCCGATCGACCTCAATATCGGCATCTCCGCCTATCTGCTCACTTTGGCCGTGCTGATCCCGGCCAGCGGCTGGGTCGCCGACAAATACGGCCCGCGCGCGGTGTTCGGCTGGGCGATCGTGATCTTCACGCTCGCTTCCATCCTGTGCGGCCTCAGCACCAGCCTGCCGGTCTTCACGGCGGCGCGCATCCTGCAGGGCGTCGGCGGCGCCTTGATGGTGCCGGTCGGCCGGTTGATCGTGCTGCGCAACACCGCCAAGCCGGATCTGATGCGGGCGATCGCCACCATCACCTGGCCCGGCCTGGCGGCACCCGTGCTCGGCCCGCCGATCGGTGGCTTCCTCGCCACCTATGCGACCTGGCACTGGATCTTCTTCCTCAACGTGCCGCTCGGCATCATTGGTTTCCTCCTCACCATGAAGCTGATTCCCGCCGGCAAGCCAGACGGTGCCAAGCCGTTCGACTGGACGGGCTTCGTCCTGATCGGCGTCGCCTGCTTCGGCCTGATGTATGGCCTGGACCTGATCTCGCGGCAGGATGGCTCCATGGCGCTGGCGGCGATCTGGCTGGCGGCGAGCGCCGTGGTCACGCTGGCGGCGGTTCTCCATGCGCGGCGCGCCGCGCATCCCTTGGTCGATCCCTGGGCCCTGCGCATCCGCAGCTTCTCCATCACCATCTGGGGCGGCTCGATATTCCGCGTGGCCATCGGCGCCGTGCCCTTCCTGGCGCCGCTGATGTTCCAGCTCGCCTTCGGGCTCGACGCCTATCAGGCCGGTCTGCTGGTGTTGTGGGTGTTCGCCGGCAATATCGTGATGAAGCCCTTCACCACGCCGGTGCTGCGGCGCTTTACCTTCCGCCAGGTGCTGCTCGGCAATGGCCTCCTCAACGCCGTGCTGATCTCTTCCTATGCGCTGCTGACGCCGGCGACGCCCTTCCCGCTGATCTGCGCCTTGCTGTTCGCCAGCGGCCTGACGCGCTCGATGCAGTTCACCGCGCTCAACACCATCGCCTTCGCCGAGGTGCCGGAAGCGCGGATGAGCGGGGCGAACACTCTGTTCAACGTCGCCCAGCAGATGTCGATGGGCCTTGGTGTCGGCGTGGCCGCCGCGGCGCTCAGGTTGGCGGAACTCTGGTTCCCCGGCACGAATGGCTCACTGCCGCTGGTGGATTTCCAGATTGCCTTTGCGGTGATCGGAGTGATCGCCTTCATCGCCATCCTCGACATGATCGGCCTTGATGCCAGGGCCGGCAACGAGCTCAGGGTCCGGCGGGTGGGCGCGAAATAGCACCCCGATACCGGTAACGTCTTGGTGTGGCGTTCGCCGATTGACAGAGCCGCTCTCTTTGGAAAGAGTCAAAGAAAGCAAAGCGTTTCGCGACGTGCCGCAACCGGCAGGAAGCGCAGGGACGCGCCGATCGGGGGAAAGCCATGTGCCATCTGTTCGCCTCCCAGCCGCCGGAGACCTATGAGACGCATACGCGTTCGGTGCGTATCGGCGGTCATGCCACCTCGATTCGCCTCGAAGCCGTCTATTGGGACATTCTGGAGCAGCTTGCCGTCGACCAGGGCATGTCGCTTGGCCGTTTCGTCACCCGCCTGCATGACGAGGTGCTGGACCTGCACGGCGACGTCCGCAACTTCACCTCGCTCCTGCGCTGCTGCTGCCTGAAATACGTCGCCGAACTGCGGCCGGCCACCTCGCGCCGGCCTGCCGCCTTCGACCTCGTTGCCGCGGAGTAGGGGTGGAAGCGGTTGCCCTCGGGGACCCGTGCTGAAACCCGGCCTATTTTCCGAATTCTCGACGTGTAATGCAATATTACTACCCGGTGCCTGAAGCCGGCACCTAACCTCCTGGCCATAGTCGCAAACGAAGCAGGCGGTCATGATGGGTGGGACGCAGGGAGGGATGGGCAAGGCGCTTGCCGTCGTGGCGGGAGCGTTGCTGTTCAGCATCTCCACCGCCCAGGCGGACGATGATCTCGCAGCCGCTCAGAAGCAGTTCGTCACCAGCTGTGGCACCTGCCATGTCGTTGATCCCGCGGCAGGCCCGCGCCAGGGGCCGAACCTGGCCGGTCTCGTCGGCCGCAAGGCAGGAACCTATCCGGGCTACAAATATTCGGCTGCCCTCGCCAATGCCGGCTTCACCTGGGATGCCGACAATCTCGACAAGTGGATCACCAATGCCCAGGCCTTCCGGCCGGGCTCGACCATGCCCTATCGCCAGGCCGATCCCGCCAAACGGGCGCGGATCATCGCCTATCTCAAGTCACTCAGCGTTCAAAAGTAGAGGCCAGTTGCCATGGGCATGATTCACAGCATGATCCGCGTTCTCGACGAGGAGCGCTCGGTCGATTTCTACCGGAAGGCCTTTGGGCTCGAAGTTGCCGGCCGCTTCGCCTTCGAGAGCTTCACCCTGATCTATCTGAGCGACGAGACCGGCTTCGAGCTGGAACTGACGGTCAACAAGGGGCGTACCGAGCCCTACCAGCTTGGCGACGGCTATGGCCATCTGGCGATCTCCGTGCCGGACCTCGAAGCGGCGCATGCGAAGGTCTCGGCCCTCGGCCTCATGCCCGGCGATCTGAAGAGCCTCTCCTTCCCGGATGGCTCGGGCGCCGCGCGCTTCTTCTTCATCCAGGACCCGGACGGCTACAAGATCGAGGTCCTGCAGCGGGGCGGGCGCTACAAATAGTCTGCGGCCGCCATCGCGCGGTCGCACGGAATGACAAGAACGGCAGACCGGGGCGCCGATGGCAGCCCCGGCGCAACAAGCAGGGAGGACAACATGAAGAAGGCCAGGCAGGCAGGTGAACTGTCCCGTCGCGGTTTTATCGTCTCGGCTGCGACCGGCGTTGCGTTGGTGGTCGCCGGCGGGGCGCTTTACTGCCCGCGGGAGGCCTGGGCGCTCGAAGCCGGCGCGCTGAAGCCGGAGACGCTGGAAACGCTGGTCCGGATGTCGCGCGACATCTATCCGTATGACCGGCTTCCCGATCGCTACTACGCCATTGCCGTCAAGGATTTCGATGCCAAGGCCGGCAAGGATGCGGCTAGCAAGGCCCTGTTCGAGGACGGCGTGACCACGCTGGACGGGCTGGCCGCGGCGGCGGGCGGCAAGCGCTATGCCGATCTCGGCTGGGAAGAGGAGAGGCTGGCGATCCTGCGCAAGGTCGAGGCCTCGCCCTTCTTCGCTGCCGTACGCTCGGGCTTGGTGGTCAGCCTCTACAACCAGAAGGAGGTCTGGCCCCTCTTTGGCTATGAGGGCTCCTCCGCCGACAAGGGCGGCTACATCAATCGCGGCTTCTCCGACATCGAGTGGCTCTGACCCGGCCTGCCGATATCGGCTTCCCTCGATCATTCTGACCGGCCGGATCTTCCTGCCGGCGGCATCCATTCCCTGAGCAGAACGCGTTTCAGCGAGAACGCATTTTTACTCTCAATTCTTTGGTTCGACGCGTCCTTGCCGCCTGAGACGAGCTCGTCTTTGCGCAGGACGCCTTGGAGGAGACAGAACCATGGCAGCCCCTTTTGATCTGAACGACGATTCCGTCGTGGTGATCGTCGGCTCCGGCGCCGGCGGCGGCACGCTGGGCACCGAACTGGCCCTCAAGGGCGTGAAGGTCGTGATCCTGGAAGCAGGGGGCCGCTACGAGATCGAGGATTTCGTCAACGACGAGTGGGAAAGCTTCGGCCAGCTTGCCTGGAAGGACATGCGCACCACGTCCGGAAGCTGGCGCGTGCACAAGGACTTCCCCAATCTGCCGGCCTGGATCGTCAAGGCGGTCGGCGGCTCCAGCGTGCATTGGGCCGGCGCCTCGCTGCGCTTCCAGGAACACGAATTCAAGATCCGCTCCACCTATGGCAGCCTGCCGGGCGCCAATCTCCTGGACTGGCCGATCACCCTCGCCGAACTCGAGCCTTATTACGCCAAGGCCGAGGACAAGATGGGGGTGACGCGCACCAACAACATTCCCGGCCTGCCCGGCAACAACAACTACAAGGTGCTGGAGGCCGGCGCCAAGAAGCTCGGCTACAAGGAAGTGCATACCGGCCGCATGGCGATCAACAGCCAGCCGCGCGACGGGCGCGGCTCCTGCCAGCAGATCGGCTTCTGCTTCCAGGGCTGCAAATCCGGCGCGAAATGGTCGACCCTCTACGCCGAGATCCCCAAGGGTGAGGAGACCGGCAATCTCGAGGTCCGGCCGAACAGCCAGGCCGTCAAGATCGAGCATGATGCGAAGGGCAAGGTCACCGGCGTGGTCTATCTCGACAAGGACGGCAAGACGCAACGCCAGAAGGCGCGTGTCGTCGCGGTTGCCGGCAATTCCATCGAGAGCCCGCGCCTGCTGCTCAACTCGGCTTCGAACCTGTTTTCGGACGGCCTCGCCAACAGCTCAGGCCAGGTCGGCCGCAACTACATGCGCCACACCACCGGCTCGGTCTACGGCATTTTCGAAAAGCCGGTGCACATGTATCGCGGCACCACCATGGCCGGCATCGTCAGGGACGAGGCGCGCCACGATCCCAAGCGCGGCTTTGCCGGCGGCTATGAGCTGGAGACGCTCTCGCTCGGGCTGCCCTTCATGGCGGCGTTTCTCGATCCCGGTGCCTGGGGGCGTTCCTTCACCTCGGCGCTCGACAGCTACGACCACATGGCCGGCATGTGGATCGTCGGCGAGGACATGCCGAGCGAGGCCAACCGCATCACCCTGCATGCAAGCGCCAAGGACAAGGCGGGCATGCCTGTCGCCAATGTGCATTTCGACGACCACGAGAACGATACTGCCATGCGAAACCATGCCTATCGGCAGGGACAGGCAATCTATGAGGCGGTCGGCGCAGTCAGGACCTTCCCGACGCCCCCCTATCCTTCAACCCACAATCTCGGCACCAACCGCATGAGTGCCAAGGCATCCGACGGCGTGGTCAACAAGCATGGCCAGACGCACGACATCAAGAACCTGTTCGTCTCGGATGGCAGCCAGTTCACCAGCGGCGGCGCGGAGAATCCGACCCTGACTATCGTGGCGCTCGCCATCCGACAGGCCGATTTCATCGCATCCAGCCTGAAGAAGGGCGAGCTGTAGGGCAGGGGGCGTTCAGCCCCAATGCCGTTCACAAAAGGAAGGAGTCCTCCGATTTGTCATAGCCGGGCTTGACCCGGCTATCCAATATCCGCGCGAAAGAGCTGGATTGCCGGGTCAAGCCCGGCAATGACAAAGGTCGCGCAAACTCCAAGACGCTTAAGTGAACTGTATTGCGTTCAGCCCGATATCCCCATCGGATTGGGCAGGTAGCCGACGAAGCCGGCGATCTTCCAGCGTCCGTCGACCCGGTTGCACAGATAGAGGGTCTGCCAGTTGATGGTATCGATGCTGCCGTCGGCCTTCGCGATGGTGCCGTCGAACTTCTTGTGCGCCACCGCCCGCTCGCCATTGATGTCGATGTCCTGGAGCGTGGTGATGCGATAGAGCGCCTCGCGGCGGGGCTCGGCATAGGCGGTGGCCGCCGAGAGCCGGGCCTGGCTCAGCCAGCGGTCGCGGTAATCGTCGAGGCGCGGGAAGATCATGCGCCATTCGTCCGGATTGGCGGATTTGAGGCCGCTGAGGCCGAAGAAGGTTTCGGCGAGGAAATCGTCTTCCACCGCCGGCCAGTCCGCCCCGAGATAGGCCTCGATGTCGCGGCGGACCAGCATCTCCCAAAGGGCGTGGCGTTCGGAATCGTCGGGGAAGGGATTGGTGTCGAAGGGCATGTGATATCAGCTACAGCCTCGCACCGCTCTGCGGGTCGAAGACGTGGACATTGGCCCTGTTGACATCAAGGTAGAGCGTCTCGCCCGACTGGGGCGACAGGCGTTCGCGAAACACCGCGCGCATCTCGGTGCCGTCGATGGTGCCGAACAGATGGGTCTCCGCGCCGGTGGGCTCGACCACGCCGACCACGAAGGGAAAGCCGGTCTGCGCATCGCCGACGATGAAATGCTCGGGGCGGATGCCGATCTCGACCGCCTGCCCGGAAGCGGCGGTGCTGTCACCCATCGGCAGCAAGAGGCCGTTCCTGGTGCGCAGACGCGGCGCGCCATCGCCCTTCTCGGCCGTACCGGGAATGAAGCCCATCGAGGGCGAGCCGAGGAAACTCGCCACGAAACGGTTGGCAGGCCGGTCATAGAGCTCGAGCGGCGTGCCGACCTGCTCGATATGGCCGGCATTCATCACCACGATGCGATCGGCCATGGTCATGGCCTCGATCTGGTCATGCGTGACGTAGACGATGGTGGTCTTCAGGTCCTGGTGCAGCGCCTTGATCTCGGTACGCATCTGCACGCGCAGCTTGGCGTCGAGATTGGAGAGCGGTTCATCGAACAGGAAGAGCTCGGGCTGGCGCACGATGGTACGGCCCATGGCGACGCGCTGGCGCTGGCCGCCGGAGAGCTGGCGAGGATAGCGCTCGAGATAGTCGTGCAGGTTGAGCACGCTCGCCGCCTTCTTGACGCGCGGCTCGATCGACTGGGCACTCTCGCCGCGCATGCGCGGGCCGAAGCCGATATTGGCGCGCGTGGTCATGTGCGGGAACAAAGCGTAGCTCTGGAACACCATGGAGATGTTGCGCTGCTGCGGCGACAGCTTGTTGGCGAGCTTGGAGCCGATCCACAATTCGCCGTCCGAGATCTCGTCGAGGCCGGCGATCATGCGCAGCAGCGTGGACTTGCCGCAGCCGGAGGGGCCGACCAGCACCACGAATTCGCCGTCGCGGACATCGAGGTCGATGCCCTTGAGGATCACGGCCGAGCCATATCGCTTTTGCAGCGCCTTGACCTGCAGGCCCGCCATGTCACGACCTCCTCTCGATGATGTCGCGCACGAAGCGCAGATTGCCGGCGGTCAGGCCGCCATCGACCGGCAGGACCGCTCCCGTCACGCCGGCGGCGAGCGGGGAGGCCAGGAAGACGGCGGCATTGGCGACGTCCTCGGGGCGCACCATCCGGCCGAGCGGGTAGTGGGAGACGACATCTTCGAGGATCGTCGGATCCTTGGCAAGGCGATGGTCCCAGGCCGGCGTGCGCACCGAGCCGGGGCAGACGACATTGGCGCGGACGCCGTCGCGGCCGGCCTCCACCGCGATCGACTTGGCATAGGCGATCAGCCCGGCCTTGGCGGCCGAATAGGCCGGGTTGCCGTAATGGCCGAGCCCGTTGACCGAGGCGACGAAGACGACCGAACCGCCGCCGCGCGCTGCCATCGCTGCCATCACGGGCCGGGTGACATGAAAGGCGCCGGTGAGGTTGATGGCAAGCTCGCTGTCCCAGACCGCGTCGTCGACGTCAGCCAGCGTCTCGGCGCGGGTGAAGCCGGCATTGTTGACCAGGATGTCGGGCGTGTTGCCCTGGGCCACCAGTTGGGCAACGGCATTGGCGCAAGCCCTGGCGTCGGTGAGATCGAAGACGAGCCGGTGCTGCAGGGGCAGGCTTTCCAGCAGGGCCGCATCCCGGTCGGCGCCCGAGACGATGGCGCCGGCCCGCAGGAAAGCTTCGATCATTGCCCGCCCGATGCCGCCGCCGGCGCCGGTGACCAGGACGTGGCGTCCCGAAAGGCCGAAGGGATCGGGGAGGCTGGCAGGATCGGACATCGGAAGACTCGTGGGAAC
>NZ_JBQEPH010000040.1:0-37494 GCF_052045555.1 Labrys sp. 22185
TTGGGGGCATAGCCCGCATCGACCGCGGCGCGCGAGGCCCCCATGGCGGCGCCGAGCTTGTCGGCCACCGGTTCGATATAGGTGGCGAAGTTCTCGCGGTTGGCCATGGCCCGCCCGCCCGAGATGATGATCTTGGCCGAGGCCAGTTCCGGACGGTCGGACTTGGCCAGTTCCTCGCCCTTGAAGGTCGACAGGCCCGGATCGGCCGCGGCCGCTGCCGGTTCCACCACCGCCGAACCGCCTTCGCCGGTGGCGGCGAAGGAGGCGGTGCGCACGGTGATCACCTTCTTGGCGTCGACCGAGGTCACGGTCTGGATGGCGTTGCCGGCATAGATCGGCCGCTCGAACGTATCGGACGAGACGACCTTGACGATGTCGGAGATCTGCATGACGTCGAGCAGGGCGGCGACGCGCGGCAGCACGTTCTTCCAGGCCGCCGTCGAGGGCGCCACGATGGCGTCATAGCCGCCGGCCAGGCTGACGATCAGGGCCGCCGTCGGCTCGGCCAGGCGATGCTCATAGGCGGCATCGGCCACCAGGACCTTTTCGACGCCCTGCAGCTTGGCGGCCTGTTCGGCGGCAGCCTGGGCGTTGGCGCCGGCCACCAGCACATGCACCGGGCCACCGAGTTCCTTGGCGGCGGTGAGGGCACGGTTGGTGACGTCCTTGAGGCCGGTGGCGTCGATCTCGGCGATGAGAAGAGTGGTCATGATATCAATCCTCCTGCGCTCAGATGACGCCGGCTTCGTTCTTGAGCTTGTCGACCAGCTCGGCCACCGAGGCGACCTTCTTGCCGGCCTGGCGCGCCGGCGGCTCCACCGTCTTCACCACGGTCAGGCGCGGGGCGATGTCGACGCCCAGCGCCTCCGGGCTGGTCTCGTCGATCGGCTTCTTCTTGGCCTTCATGATGTTGGGCAGCGAAGCATAGCGCGGTTCGTTGAGGCGCAGATCCGTGGTGATGATCGCCGGCAGGTTGAGCGCAACCGTCTGCAGGCCGCCATCGACCTCTCTGACAACGTCGATCTTGTCGCCGCCGACCTCGAGCTTGGAGGCAAAGGTGCCCTGCGGCCAGCCCAGCAGCGCCGCCAGCATCTGGCCGGTGGCGTTCATGTCGTCGTCGATGGCCTGCTTGCCCAGGATGACCAGGCCCGGGTTCTCGTTGCCGATCACCGCCTTCAGGAGCTTGGCCACCGCCAGGGGCTCGACGGTGGCATCGGTCTTGATCAGGATGCCGCGGTCGGCACCCATGGCCAGGCCCGAGCGCAGCGTCTCGGCCGCCTGGGCCGGGCCGATCGAAACCACCACCACTTCGCTCGCCTTGCCGGCTTCCTTCAGACGCAGCGCTTCCTCCACGCCGATCTCGTCGAAGGGGTTCATCGACATCTTGACATTGTTGAGATCGACACCCGAACCATCGGCCTTGACGCGGATCTTCACATTGTAATCGACCACCCGCTTCACGGGCACGAGCACTTTCATGGGGCTTCTCCAGACGGGGAACCGGAACAATGAGCGATATGAAACGACCGCATAATGGCCTTGTCCCTCCCGCGCTGTCGGCGAACCGACATGTCACGTCGCGACAAGACCGCCGCCGCTGAACTTGATGACGCAAGTCAGCTAAAGGGCGCGGCTTTTTGTGTCAACGCGACATTTGTGTGAAGCGACCGGGCGAGTTCCAGTCACGGGCATTCTCGGCGGTCGGTGGAGCGCATCACGAACCGCGACACGCCGGACAAGTCAGCACGAATGTCCCGCTCGGCCTCGGGGAGGACGTCGATACTGTTTGCCACCTCCGGCGATCAATCGCTCCAACTGCACTACCACCCGGCCCGACCGATTCTGCTACCCAACATAGTAACAGGTTACCATTTATTGTTTTTATTATCGAACACTTTGCTCTTGCCTTCCTCATACTTAATTGGAAACAACAACAAACTGTTGATAAGCAAAAATCCCACCAAACACGACTTGCGCGAAGCATACCTGCTCGCTGTGCTCGGACTCAGGTTTGCTCGGTACTCCCTAACCCTACGCAATGATTGGCGCGGCCTCCCTTCGCCGTGACTTTGGCAGCAAAGGCTTGGAGCACGAACAAGAAGACGATCTCCAGCCACGCTCCCAAGGAAAGCAGGTCCCCCATGTTTGATACAGTTTTGAAAGTCGCCGGCGTCCTTTTCGTTGCAACCAGTCTCGCCAGTTGCTCAACCGCCGGCATGTTTCCCAAGCCCGGCGAGGCCTATGTCAAGGACGTGACGGTGACGGCCATTGCCTCCGCGCGCAATCCAGTTCCGGGAAGCTTCGCCCCGCGGCTGACTGAAGCTGTGCGCCAGGACGTGCAGCACCTGCCGCAAACCGGCGCAGCCAAGCACCTGTCGATCATCCTGACCGATTATCATTTGAAGAATCCCGCCCTGTCCCTGCTGGTCGGTGACGCCAATTACGTCAAGGGCACACTGACGGTCACGGATCTGGCAGGCGGGCCTGCCAAGACGGCCCCGTTCGTGGTCGGCAATCAAGGGCAGGTCAATGGCGTGGTCGGCGCCATCGTAGCCGCCAACCAGGATCCGGGCCTGATCGAAGGCGTTCTGGTCGTGCAGTCGAGCCGCAAGGCGCTGGAAAATTTCTATGGTTCCAAGCTCTTGAAGACCTATGCGGAAAACCCGCCGGCGGCGACGCCCGCTGCCACCGCCACGCCGGCCCCAGCCAGCCCGGCCAAGGCCAAGCCCACCAAGCCTCCTGTCCGCAAAGCAAAACCCGCTGTACCGGCGGCCGCGCAGCCCGGCACTTAAACAAAACGGCGCCCCAGGGCGCCGCGACATCGAATAGAGATCCGGAGGAGGCACTCTGCCTCCCTCCGTTTCTTATATGTAACGCACAAGGGCCTTGCGGCAAGACCCGGTTCCGGCGCTATCAAACCAACCCTCGACCGCAATCAAGGGAAAGGGTGCCGGATGCGTGTGTTGTTGACGAGCTTTGGATCGCGCGGCGATATCGAACCGGTGGCGGCGCTGGGAGCGCGGCTCCGCGATCTCGGCCTCGAGGTGCTGGCCTGCGTGCCGCCGGATGAGGAGTTCGAGGCGGTGCTGGCCCGCGCGGGCGTAAGGCTGGTGCCCGCCTTCCGGGCCTTGCGGCCCTGGTTGGCGGAAGTGCGCAAGGGACCTGTCGACCTGCCCCAGGTGGCGGGCGAGGTCCTGGAGGGGCAATATCGGGCAATGGCCGCGGCGGCCGAGGGTTGCGATGCCGTGGTGGGTTGCGGCCTGTTTCCCTCCACCGCCGCGGCACAGGCGGTGGCCGAAGAGCGGGGTCTTGCCTATGTCCATGTCAGCTATTGCCCGCTCTTCATCCCTTCCCCGCATCATCCGCCCTATGCCTATCCCGGTCACCCTCGCCCGCCGGGAATCACCGACAACCGGGCTTTGTGGGATCACAATAGCGAGGTCATGAACGCCCTGTTCGGTGCCGCCGTGAATGGCCTGCGCGTCCGGATCGGCCTGCCGGCGCTCACCAATGTGCGCGATCATGTCTTCACCGATAGCCCCTGGCTGGCGTCGGACCCGATCCTGAGCCCGTGGCCGCCAGCCGCAAGCACAGTGGTACAGACCGGTGCCTGGATCTTGCCGGACGAGCGCCCGCTCCCGGCCGATCTCGAAGCCTTCCTGGCAGCCGGCCCGCCGCCGGTCTATGCGGGCTTTGGCAGCATGTCGATGCCGACGGCCCAGGCGGCCGGCCCCGTGGCGATCGCGGCGATCCGCGCCCAGGGCCGCCGCATCCTGCTCGCTCGCGGCTGGGCCGGACTCGCTCTTGCGGAGGCCGCAGAGGATTGCTTCCTCGTCGGCGACGTCAACCAGCAGGCCCTGTTCCCGCGCGTTGCGGCGGTGGTGCATCATGGGGGTGCCGGCACCACCACGGCGGCGGCTCGGGCGGGCGTGCCGCAGGTGATCGTACCACAGCTGGTAGACCAGCCGTTCTGGGCCGGACGAGTGGCGGCACTCGGCATCGGTGTGGCTCATGACGGCCCGGCCCCGAGCCTCGACTCGCTCTCCGCCGCGCTCGCTATCGCTCTGGCGCCGGAAACCCGCGCCCGGGCCGCCGCCCTGGCGAAATCGATCCGCACCGATGGCGCCGCGCTGGCCGCCGGGCTGCTCCTCGACATGACGCGCCGGTGATCTGAATGAATCGTTACGCCGGCGGTTTCGCGCCGGCCGGCGAGCACGGTGCCTCCAGCCGCGTTTAAAAAACCTGCCCTGCCACCTCGCTCAATCGAACGTGTCGCGCCAGTCGTTCTGCGCCTGGGGCGGCGCATTGTCGAACAAAGGCGCATCGGCGCGTTTGAGCGGCAGCACCAGGATGGCGCCGGCGACCAGTCCGCCAAGATGGGCAAACCAGGCGACATCGTCGGTCGAGGTGACGAAATAGGCATAAAGCGCAAAATAGGCCTGGTAGAGAATCCAGGCCCCGATCGCCCAATAGGCCGGCAGTTTCAGCGGAATGCGGAAGAACAGGAGCACCCAGATCTTCACCTTGGGATGCAGCAGCACATAGGCAGCCACCACGCCCGATATCGCCCCGGATGCCCCGATCAGCGGGCTGGTGGAGTCCTGCGCGGTCAGGGCATAGGCGAAGGAAGCCAGTACGGCACAGGCCAGATAGAAGAACAGGTAGCGCCAGCGCCCGAGATCATCCTCGACATTGTCGCCGAACACCCACAGGAACAGCATGTTGCCGGTCAGGTGCATCCATGAGCCATGCACGAAGGATGAGGTGATCGGCGTCAGCCATTCCGGCACCCTGATATATTCGGCCGGCAGCTGCATCTTCTGGAACAGAACCACCGGAATCATGCCATAGGAATAGGTAAAGCCCGCCGTATCCGCCACGAAGGTGCCGGGCACGTAGCCGGACTGGAAGAACACGAAAACCGAGACATTGGCGGCAATCAGCGCCCAATTCACATAGGCTCGCGTGATGCGCCGGTGCGGGTTGTCGTCATAGAGCGGTATGATCATCTCGCGTCCCGTATCGCCTGCCGATGCAAGTCGCGTGACGGCAAGAACAATGTAGGGCGAGAAGCAGCGGGAATAAAGGTCGCACAGCGAACAGAGCCGTTGGTGCGGGGTATTTACCGTCATCCCGCATACTATTTTGAGAATGCGCGGCATTTATGCATCATCTGCCCGGGTCATTGGAGGGTGATCGCAGTCCGAGAGGAACCAGATGCTTCGTTGCTCGCGATCTCGCGCCGCTGCCCTTGCCATCATCATGACCGCGCTGCCGGTTCTGGCCGTCACCACGCAGACCAGCCCCGCCTTCGCCGCCCCGCAAGAAGCCGTGCTCAAGCAGGCCGAAGCACAGCGCCAAGCCTTGATCGACACCATGAAGGCGCTGGTTTCGATCGAATCGGGCAGCAAGGACCCGGATGGCCTGGCTGAGATCGCCACCCTGATCGCGGACCGGCTCAAGGCCCTGGGCGGCGAGGTGCAGCAGATCGAGCCGAAGGACGTCTATCGCATGCAGGACACGCCCGAGAAACCGGGCAAGGTCGTGCTTGCCCACTTCACCGGCACCGGCACCAGGAAGATCGCTCTGATCGCCCATATGGACACGGTCTATCTCAAGGGCATGCTGGCGCAGCAACCGTTCCGCATCGAGGGCGACAAGGCCTATGGCCTCGGCATCGCCGACGACAAGCACGGTGTTGCCCTCGCCCTCACCACTGTTGCCCTGCTGAAGGAGCTGAATTTCAAGGACTACGGCACGCTGACGGTGATGATCAACGGCGACGAAGAGATCTCCTCGCCCGCCTCGCGCGCGCTTCTCACCGAGCTCGGCACCGAGCAGGACGCCGTGTTTTCCCTGGAAGGCGGGGGCATCGGCACCGACCAGATCATCCTCGCCACCGCCGGCATCGGCGCCGTCGCCCTCAAGGTCGAGGGCAAGGCCTCCCATGCCGGGGCTGCACCCGAGCGCGGCGTCAACGCGCTCTATGAACTGGCGCACCAGATTCTGCAGATGCGCGATCTTTCCGATCCCAAGCTCGGCCTCAAGCTGAATTGGACGGTGGCCAAGGCCGGCACCAACCGCAATGTCGTCCCGGCCGAAGCGACGGCCCAGGCCGATGTGCGCATGCTGCGCATGGCCGATTTCGACCGCATCGAGAAGACGGTGAAGGAGCGCATCGCCAACAAGCTCCTGCCCGACAGCAAGATCGAGGCGCTGTTCGAGCGCCGCCGCCCGCCCCTGCAGCCCACCGACGCCGGGCGCGCCTTGGCGGCACGGGCCGGCGCCATCTATGGCGAGATCGGCCAGAAGCTGAGCGTGATCGACAAGGCCGGCGGCGGCGGCACGGACGCCGCCTTTGCGGGACTGAAGGCCAAGGGACCGGTGCTGGAAGGCCTCGGTCTGCGTGGCTTCGGCGCCCATTCCAACGACGCCGAATATGTCGAGCTCGATTCGGTGGTGCCGCGCCTTTATCTGCTGGCACGGCTGATCATGGACGTCTCGGCCGGCAAGACGAAATAAGTGGCGCCCGGCCCAGGCGCGGCAAGCGCCTGCTGGCCCGAACCCCTATTCGTTGGTCTTGATGTTGGTCCAGGTCCGCGTCCAGAGTTTCTGAATCTTGGCGTCCGGCGCCGTGGTGGTGAACAGGCGCGCCATGGTGGCCTCATCGGGAAAGATGGCGGGATCCTTGAGGATCTCGGGCTTGATGAACTTTTGCGCGGTGAGATTGCCAGTGGCGTAGGAGATGAACTCCGTATTCCTGGCAGCTATCTCCGGGCGCATCATGTAGTCGATGAAGGCATGGGCCTCCTCGACATGCTCGGCATCCTTGGGGATCGCCCAGCCGTCGACCCAGATCAGCGCGCCTTCCTTCGGCACGACATAACGGATGTCGACCAGGGGGCTGTCAGGCGACTTGGCATGGGCTTCGATGGCGCGGTTGCGCGCCTGGATGACGTCCCCGGCCCAACCGACCACCAGGCACAGATCGCCGGCGGAGAGCGCGCTGAGATAACCCGAGGAACTGAAGGTGCGGACATAGGGCCTGATGGCCTTGAGCAGCTCTCCCGCCTTGGCGATATCCTTGGGGTTCTTGGAATCGGGATCGAGCCCGAGATATTCCAGGGCAGGCGGGATCAGCTCGTCGGGGGTATCGAGGATGCTCACGCCGCAATCGGCGAATTTAGCCAGGTTCTCCGGCTTGAACACGATGCTCCAGCTGTCGATCGGCACATCGCCCAGGCGCTTCCTGGCCATCTCGACATTGTAGCCGATGCCGGTAGTGCCCCACATATAGTTCACGGCGTATCGGTTGCCCGGATCATAGAAGGCCAGGCGCTGGAACACCTTGTCCCAGCCGTGCTGGAGATTGGGGATCCTGGCCTTGTCCAGCGGTTGAAACACGCCGGCTGCGATCTCGCGCTTCAGATTGGGGCCGGTGGGATCGACGACGTCATAGCCGGAATGACCGGCATAGAGCTTGGTCTCCAGCACCTCGTTGGAATCCATGGTGTCGTAGACGACCTTGATGCCGGTCTCACGGGTGAAGGATTCCAGGGTGGAAGGATCGATGTAGTCGGCCCAGCTATAGACGTTGACGACCCTGTCGCCCGCCATTGCGGGCCCGGTAGCCAGCAGGGCGGCCATGGCCGCAGCGGCGAGAGCCAAGAGCTGGGGCGGTTGGAGGCGACTTCGGCGAGAACGCGATCTCCAAATCGGCGTCGGGCAAGACGGCATGAGGGTCTCCTCTGGACGTGCGTCATCATTGCCGCCGACGCCAGACGCCGACGGATGGGGATTGCAGCCCTGTACAAAGGGCTGCAATTGCTGTGATGGGGCCTGAAGCGTTTTGCGATTTGGTGGAATCACCAAGAATCGCAAAGACGCGTCGGAACAAGAAGCTAGAGCAAACAAGCGTCCACACTCGAACGCGCTTTGCTCTTGACGATGCCACGACGCCTCGCTTCAGACGGAAGCACGCGGCTGTTCGCACCGAGAAAGCCCGCTCGGCGTCATTCAGGATCCGGACGAGCGGAAACCGGCGCTCTTCGGCGCATCCGCCCCGGCTGTCCGGGTAGAACATTCCATCGAGGTCGTCGCTCTACGGCCGAGCCTGCCCGAAAGCGTTTCGTATCCGCGCCGACAGTCGGCTCTTCCTCCTTCTTGCTCGCTCAGGACGGCTGGGCTTCCGGCAATGGACGGCCCAGGGATGAACGCACCGCCGGGATAGGTCCCGACGGCGTAAAATGCTCAGGCAGCACGATGGCCAGATGCGAGGCCGCGACGTCGCGCGCCTCCTCCCGCGACAGGTTCTTGGGGGCGATCATCAGATGCAGCCACAGGCCTTCGAGCATGCACACGATCGCGCGTGCCAGCTTATGCGCATCGATGCCTGCCGGCACGAGTTCGGCACAGAGATCGGCGACGACACCGAGATTCTCCTGGTCTGTGTCGTTGCACATGCTGCGATAGGTCGGGCGGGCCTTTGCCTCGCTCCGGAAAGCAAACCAAGCCGCCAGCTTGCGCGGCGTGCAGATTCTGCGGTCGAAATCGGCCAGAACCATCGCCCAGAGCCGCTCCGCAGCCGATGGCCCGGCCTGGGCAAGGGCAGCGCGCCAATGATCGCGATATTCGTCCGACAAGAAACGCAACGTCTCCAGCAGCAATTGTTCCTTGGTCTCGAAATGAAAGTTCACGATGCCGCGGGACATGCCGACCGCCTCGGCGACGACACCGATCGTGGTGCCCTCATAGCCGTAACGGGCCAGGCAATCGATCGTCGCATCGATCAACTCGCTCCGGCGCTCGGCCCGGTTGATCCGCGTGCGGCCGGTGCTCGTGGAAGTGTTCATCCTGGTGAAGCCACCCTGTCCCGCCGCCCGATCCGAGCCGGCGTCTTTCCAGCATGCTTGGTGAGAACGGCAGGATTGTCAATGCGATTTTTTGCTATACGTTCGTTCAGTATCCTGATTATAACTGAACGAACGTATAGCAATTAGACGATCGGACATCCGTGACGGGAATGCTGACGGGCCTGCGTTTTGGTGGTGCCGGCTAGGGAAGTTCCGCCCTCCCCGGCACGACCAAAGGACATGTCCCAGCTGGTGAAGACGAGGTGACGACGATGACGACGATTGGCTCGACGGCGATGGCGGTAGCGGAGGAAGATCTGACCGAACGCGCCAAACGCCATCTGATCCAGCCCTGGCCTGTCGCGGAAACCATGGGCGACGAGGCACGCCCGCTGATCGGCGAGGGCGACGGCATCTACATCACCGATGCCGCCGGCAAGCGTCTGATCGACGGCCCCGCCGGCATGTGGTGCACCAATATCGGCCATCGCCGCCGCGAACTCGCCGACGTCATGCACGAGCAGGCGATGGCGCTGTCCTACAGCTCGCCCTGGTACACCACGAGCTCGCCCTCCGTCGCCCTGGCCGAGCGGATCGCCGCCCATGCGCCGGGCGACCTCAACCATGTCTTCTTCACTACCGGGGGATCCTCGGCCGTGGAGACGGCGCTGCGCTTCATGCAGTTCTACAACAATGTGCGCGGCCGCCCGGACAAGAAGCTGATCCTCAGCCGCGGCAGCGCCTATCACGGCTCGACCTATCTTTCCGCCTCGCTCAATGCCCGTCCGCGCGACAATGACTGGATGGACAGCGCCGGCGATCTCGTCGTCAAGCTCTCGTCACCCAACCCCTTCCGCCGTCCCGGCGGCAAGACAGTGGTCGAATTCGCCGATGTCCTGGTCGACGAGTTCCGCGACACCGTCGCCCGTATCGGCGCCGAGCGGATCGGAGCCTTCGTCGCCGAGCCGATCCAGGCCTCGGGCGGCGTCATCGTGCCACCGGAGGGCTACCTGCCGCGCATCCGCGAGATCTGCCGGGCCAACGACATCCTCTATATCTGCGACGAGGTGGTGACGGCCTTCGGCCGCCTCGGCCATGTCTTTGCTTCGGGAGAGATATTCGGGCTCGATCCCGACATGATCACTTTCGCCAAGGGCGTCACCTCGGGCTATTTCCCGCTGGGCGGCGTGGTGATCTCGGATCGGTTGCTCGCGGATCTCAGGCGTTCCAACTATCCCGAGGCGATGTTCGCCCATGGCCTGACCAACACCAGCCATCCCATCGGCTGCGCGGTCGCCCTGAAGAATCTCGATATCCTGGAAGACGGCGTCCTCGACCATGTGCACGAGGTCACGCCCTATTTTCAGGCCCGGCTCCGGGACCTCGCGGACCTGCCTTTGGTCGGCGAGGTGCGCGGCCTCGGCATGATGGCTGGCATCGAATGCGTCGCCGGGCCTGCCGGCGAGGAGGGTGGGGCGCTCGACGAGACCATCGGCAAGCGCATCGACGGCCATTGCCAGGAACTCGGCCTGCTGGTGCGGCCGATCGTCAACATGTGCGTGATGTCGCCGCCGCTGACCATCACCCGCGCCCAGATCGACGACATGGCCGCCATCCTGCGCGAAGGCATCTCGCGCACGATGGACGACCTCGAACGCGAGGGCCTGTGGCAGCGCTAGGTTCGGAGCGCGGACTTCCAGTCTGCTCCTGGGGCGAGGCCACTCATTGAGGAGCAAGAGCGGTCTCAGCGACATGTCGGCATGTCGCTGAGAAGTCCTCTCTTCAACCTTACCCCATCGCCTTGATCACGGCCGCGCCCATCTCGCCGGTGGAGACGGCGTTCTGGCCGGCGCTGGCGATGTCCTTGGTGCGCAGCCCCTCGCTCAGCACCGCCGAGATGGCGGCGTCGAGGCGGTCGGCGGCCTCGGAAAGTCCGAAGGAATAGCGTAGCGCCATGCCGAAGGAAGCGAGGGTGGCGATCGGATTGGCCAGGCCCTTGCCGGCAATGTCCGGCGCCGAGCCGTGCACCGGCTCATACATCGCCTTGCGCTTGCCGGTCTTGGCATCCTCGGCGCCGAGCGCGGCCGAGGGCAGCATGCCGAGCGAACCCGTCAGCATGGCCGCGACGTCGGAGAGCATGTCGCCGAACAGATTGTCGCAGACGATCACGTCGAACTGCTTGGGCGTGCGCACCAGCTGCATGCCGCAATTGTCGGCCAGGATGTGCTCGAGCTTGACGTCGGCATACTCGGCCTTGTGGACCTCCGTGACGACCTGCTTCCACAACACGCCCGATTTCATGACGTTGTGCTTTTCGGACGAATGCACCAGGCCGCGGCGCACCTTGGCGAGGTCGAAGGCGACGCGGGCGATGCGCTCGATCTCATGGGTAGTGTAGACCTGGGTATCGACGGCACGCTTCTCGCCGTTCTCCAGCGTGACGATCTCCTTGGGCTCGCCGAAATAGACACCGCCGGTGAGTTCGCGCACGATCATGATGTCGAGGCCCTCGACCAGCTCGCGCTTGAGCGAGGAGGCTTCGGCCAGCGCCGGATAGCACACGGCGGGACGCAGATTGGCGAAGAGGCCAAGATCCTTGCGCAGGCGCAGGAGGCCGGCTTCCGGACGCGCCTCATAGGGAACGTCGGCCCATTTCGGACCGCCGACAGCACCGAACATCACCGCATCGGCCTGGTCTGCAAGCTTCATGGCATCTTCGGAGATCGCCTTGCCATGGGCGTCATAGGCGGCGCCGCCGACCAGATCCTCTTCCGTCTCGAAGGAGGCGAGACCGGTCTGGTTGAGGAAGGCGATCAGGCGTTTGACCTCCGCCATCACCTCGACACCGATGCCGTCGCCAGGAAGAAGGAGGAGCTTTTGCGTCGCCATGACCTGTCACCTTTGATTGGAATGCCGGCTGATTAGACGAGCAAGGGGGAAGGTGCAAGCAAGGAGGCAAGATGGGCGGGTTCCAAGACCCGCCTGTCGGCGCTGAAGACGTACCGGTCCGGGGATCGCTACGTCACCGTCGCTGCATGCGCATAATGCCGCCGGAATGACATGAGAATTGTCGGCGACCATCCTCCAAGGTTGCGGAGAGAGGCGTTTATGCTCTATTCGCCCCTTCGTTTCGACGGGCCTCCGACCATGACTTATGCCGTTAAGGAAATCTTCTACACGCTTCAGGGCGAAGGTCGTAACGCCGGCCGGGCCGCCGTGTTCTGCCGTTTCGCCGGCTGCAATCTGTGGTCCGGGCGGGAGGCTGACCGCGCGACGGCCATCTGCCAATTCTGCGATACCGACTTTGTCGGAATGAACGGAACGGGCGGTGGACGTTTCGCCGGCGCGCATGAACTCGCCCGCGCCATAAACCGGACCTGGACCGGTGGCGACGAAGGTCAGCGCCTCGTCGTGCTGACCGGCGGTGAGCCTCTTCTTCAGGTCGACGCCGATCTCGTCGCGGCCCTGCATGAGACGGGTTTCGAGATCGCGGTCGAAACGAACGGCACCGTCGCTCCCCCCTCGGGCATCGATTGGCTCTGCGTCAGCCCAAAGGCCGGCGCGCCGATCGTGGTCGGCGCGGGTGACGAACTCAAATTCGTCTACCCTCAAGCCGGGCTCGACCCCTGCCAGTTCGAAGATCTGTCCTTCCAGCATCTGCTGCTCCAACCCATGGACGGACCGGAGCGCGAGGCGAACACGGCAGCTGCGGTCGCCTATTGCCTGGCGAATCCGCGGTGGCGATTGACACTGCAAACCCATAAAATGCTCGGTATTCCATGAAGATCACGCAGGCATTCACCTTCGAGGCCGCGCACCGCCTTCCCAACGTCCCGCAAACCCACCGTTGCCATCGAATGCACGGGCACTCCTATCGTGTCGAACTGCAGCTGGAAGGCTCGGTCGATCCACATACCGGCTTCGTCGTTGATTTCTTCGACGTGGAGGCGGCCTTCGGTCCGTTGCTGCAGCGCCTGGACCACTATTGCCTCAACGAGATCGAAGGGCTTGAAAATCCGACCGCGGAAAATATCGCGATCTGGATCTGGGACAGGATCAAGCCGCTGCTGCCGCTGGTCGCTTCCGTGAGGGTCTATGAGACCCCTCAATGTTGGGCGGAATATGAGGGCTGAGCGCCGCCTAAAGCGACCTGGCGGGCGATCTCGATAGCTGCGCTTCTCAAACGGACCGAGCTCCCCTCGCCAGCCTCTGTTCCCTGGGGGACTCGACCTTCCCAAGCGCCTGCCCCCAGATTTGCGCGCGAATCGGGCCCATCGGCCCGACGCAGCAATGATAGGGAGCCTGTTCGTGAGCGAGCCCACGCAAGGTCTTTGGCACAATATGAACCGCCCGCTGGCTGCCATTCTTCTTGGCGTGCTGCCATTCTGGCTCTTCCTGGGCGCTTCCGACAAGCGGACCGTCAACGGCGAGGTGGTGTTCGAATCCGAGTTGAATCTGCTGGGCATCGTGATGGCGATCGTCGCCCTGGGGCTCGCCTTCACCATGCTGCGCCGCGATGGCTCTCCCGGCCAGCCACCGCGCCGCTGGCCGCGTACCCTGGTAGCGATCGCGGCCATTCCGCTGGCCCTGTTCCAGCTCGGCTACTCCATCGGCTTCTACAGTTTCAAGGACATCAATATCGCCGTCTTCGGAGGTCCCGCGCCGCCTCCTTCCACCTACGGCGGATTGAATCCCGACCTGAAAAAGTTCTTCGTCGAGCGCTCCCGGACACTGGATCAGGGTCGCCTCAACGACACGATCGTCAACTCCCTGCTGCGCCTGACTGAAGCGCGTATCAGACACAACGCCTATGCGGACGCCTGCCATCGCGGCAAATGGCAATTGGAGGCGGTGGCTCTGCCTGCCTTCCTCAGC
Organism: Labrys sp. 22185; assembly: GCF_052045555.1. Lineage (NCBI taxonomy): Bacteria > Pseudomonadati > Pseudomonadota > Alphaproteobacteria > Hyphomicrobiales > Xanthobacteraceae > Labrys > Labrys sp. 22185. The sequence continues at coordinate 13,728 of NZ_JBQEPH010000040.1, forward strand.
GAGGCAGGACGCGATGCGATCGCCGAAAGCGAGCGCAAGCTAGCGGCCGAGCGGCCGGCGCCTTGCACGGAAAAGAATGCCAAGGCCAACATCACAGAGCTCTCCGACTATTATGCCCGCGACAAGGACATCCTGGCGATTCAACTCGCCGGCTACGACGGCCGTTTCGGCTCGGAGCCTCCACCCGCCGCCTCCACGACCGTACCGGCCATTGAAGGTGTCCCTGTCGGATTGGGAGCCAGCGTTGCTGAGGCTCAACGCATTTTTGGCTCCACCCGCCAGCCAGAGCCCTATACCAGCGCGATGGGCGAACGCCTCGCACTCTATCCCGCCGACGGCTTTGCACTTTACCTGTCGACCGACAAGCAGGTCGCGAGCATCAAACTCACCAAACCGTTCAACGGCAGCGTGGGCAGCGTCAGGATCGGTGATCCCTTGATCACCCTGAAACGCCTGATGGGCAAGCCGACGAAAGAGCTCTTCCCCCTCGATGAAAACCGCGCCTATTTCTATCCCCTGCCGGACGACGTCACAGTCCGTTTTGACGCCAGCGAGGAGGAAGGCGTGCAATCGATCATGCTGCTCAAGACGAAGTAGCGGCTGCAGGAGGCACGGCCGGCATGTGCCACCCTTGACAGACTCAGCCCCCTCCCCGACCTGTCGGGGATGATCGTGGCGCATATCCCATCGAGCCAGGCCTCCCGGAGCGCGGGGGCCCATGGCTAATCCGGGCGAAGTCGTCGAGGTGCTGCTGCCGGTGGCGCTGGAGCGCACCTACAGCTACCGCGTGCCCTTCGGCAACACGCTGATGCCGGGCGATGTCGTGCGCGTCACGCTCGGCCCGCGCGAGGTGGTCGGCGTGGTCTGGGACGGCGATGGCGTGCTGCCTGCCTCCTCCAACCGGCTGAAATATGTGGAGGAGCGCCTCGAAATTCCCCCACTCGGGGCTGAAATGCGCCGCTTCATCGAATGGGTGGCGAACTGGACGCTGACGCCGCGCGGCATGATCATGCGCATGGCGCTGCGCGCGCCGGAATTGCCGCCGGAGAAGCAGAGGCTCGGCTATCGCCTGGGCAAGCACGAGCCCGAGCGCCTCACCGCTGCGCGCCGGCGCGTGCTCGACCATCTATCCGATGGTTTCGTGCATGAAAAGCGCGCGCTGATCGAGGCGACCGGGGTGTCACCGAGCGTGGTCGACGGCCTAGTCGATGCCGGCGCTGTCGAGCCCCTGGCCCTGCCGCCCGAACCGGTGGCGGGTACCCCGGATCTCACCTTCGGCAGCGCCAGCCTGAACGAAGCCCAGGCGCTGGCCGCCGCCAGTCTGAGCCAGGCCGTGGCGGCCCGGCGCTTCTCGGCGATGCTCCTGGAAGGGGTCACCGGTTCGGGCAAGACCGAGGTCTATTTCGAGGCGGTGGCCGAGGCCGTCAGGCAGGGCGGGCAGGCTTTGATCATGCTGCCCGAGATCGCGCTGACCAACCAGTTCCTCGACCGTTTCGCCGAGCGTTTCGGCGTACGCCCGGCCGAGTGGCATTCGGGCATATCGGCCAACAAGCGGGCGAAGCTCTGGCACGGCATCGCCAAGGGCGAGGTTGCGGTGGTGGCCGGCGCCCGCTCGGCCCTGTTCCTGCCCTTCGTCGACCTGCGGGTCATCATCGTCGACGAGGAGCACGACGGTTCCTACAAGCAGGAGGACGGGCCGCGCTACAATGCCCGCGACATGGCGGTGGTGCGTGCCCGGCTGATCGATGCGCCGGTGGTGCTGGCCTCGGCCACCCCCTCGATCGAATCGAGGGTGAATGCCGATCGCGGCCGCTACGGCCATATCACCCTGCCCCAGCGTTTCGGCGGGCGGGCGCTGCCGTCGATCACTACCGTCGACATGCGCGAAGGTGGGCCCGAGCGCGGCAAATTCATTGCGCCTAGTCTGGTCTCGGCGGTCAAGGAAACGCTGGCAGCGGGAGAGCAGGCCCTACTCTTCCTCAACCGGCGCGGTTATGCCCCGCTCACGCTTTGCCGTAAATGCGGGCATCGCTTCCAATGCCCGAACTGCACGGCCTGGCTGGTGGAGCATCGCTTCCGCAAGAGCCTGGTCTGCCACCATTGCGGGCATACTGCGCCGGTGCCGCGCCATTGCCCGAGCTGCGAGGGCGAAGACACGCTCACCCCTTGCGGCCCCGGCGTGGAGCGCATCGCCGAAGAGGTCTCGGGTCTCTTCCCGGAGGCCCACACCGTGATCCTCTCCTCCGACATCCATGGTAGCGCCGAGCGCCTGCGCCAGGAGCTCGACACCGTCGCCAAGGGCGAGGCCAACCTCGTCATCGGCACGCAGCTCGTCGCCAAGGGCCATAATTTCCCTTTTCTGACGCTGGTCGGCGTTGTCGATGCCGATCTCGGCCTGGGCACCGGCGATCCGCGCGCAGCCGAGCGTACCTTCCAGCTCCTCGGCCAAGTCACCGGTCGGGCCGGGCGCGGCGAGCGCCCCGGCCGCGCTTTGCTACAGAGCTATGATCCCTCGCATCCGGTGATGCAGGCGCTGGTTTCCGGCGACAAGGAGAGTTTCTATGCGCGCGAGATCGCCGTGCGCGCCAAGGCCGGCCTGCCGCCCTATGGCCGCATGGCCGCCCTCACCATTTCCGACGAGGATCGCGGCAAGGCGGAGGGCTTCGCCCGCCAGCTCGTCAAATCGGCCCCCTTCGACGCTGCCCTGCGCGTACTCGGCCCGGCCGAGGCACCGATCGCGGTGATCCGCGGCCGCCACCGCATGCGCCTGATCCTGCAAGCCCCTCGGGACTTCGCCCTGCAGGATTATATCCGCGCCTGGCTCGCCGCCGGGCCGAAGGTAAGCGGACAGCTGGCGGTGGACATCGACATCGACCCGATGAATTTCGCATAAGGCTCCCCTCTCCCGAGTCGGGAGAGGGGAATTGCCCCTCACACGGCGTAATCCATCGCCTCAAGATCGGCGATCAGACCGGGGCCGGTGGGCTGCCATCCGAGCTTCCTGCGGGTCTGCTCGCTGGAAGCCGGCATGTCGTGCCCGGCAAACAGGCCGAGCCAGCCGAAATGGGTCCCGGCCTCGCCGAGGGGGATGGATCTGACCGGCACCTTCAGGCCTCGGCCGATCACCTCCGCGATCTCCCGCTGCGACACGCCTTCTTCTGCCACCGCATGGTATTTCGCACCCGGTTCGGCTTTCTCCAGCGCGAGCCGGTAGAGGCGGGCGACATCGAGGATATGGGCCGCCGACCAGCGGTTCCGGCCCTCCTCGATATAGGCCGACACGCCCTTCTCACGGGCTACCGCAATGGCATAGGTGACGAGGCCCTGCCTGACGGTATCGTGGACCTGGGGAAGGCGCACGACCGAGACATTGCCGCCCTCGGCAGCCACGGCAGCGGTCGCCTCCTCAGAGGCGGCACGCGGGATCACCTTCGAACTGACCACAGTGCCACTCTCCTTGGCCAGTTCGCCGGGCACACTATTGGCCATGGCGGTACCGGAGGTCACGATCAGGGGCTTGTCAGAGCCGGCAAGTGCAGAGCCGAGCGCGGCGATCACGCGGCGGTCATCCTCGCAATTGGCGGCGAAGGTCGAGAAATCATGGTTGAAGGCGAGATGGATGACGCCGTCCGAGCGGGCAGCGCCGGCTTTGAGGCTGTCGAGATCCTCCAGCGAGCCGCGATGGGCTTCGGCACCCGCCGCGGCCAGGGCTGCCGCCTTCTCCTCCGAACGGACCAGGCCGAGCACCTGATGGCCCGCCCCGATCAATTCCTTCACCACGGCGGAACCGATGAATCCGGTCGCACCGGTTACGAACACGCGCATGAGTAAGTCTCCTAACAAGATAGGAGACAAGCATTGGCCGCCAGTTTATCCTGGTAAAGTAGTGACCTTATCGTATTATAGCGACTAACAGGATGACCGGACAGATAACACAGGAAACCCGGCTCGGAACCTATCTGAGGGATCGCCGCGCCAAGCTCGACCCGGCGGCCTTCGGCTTCGGCCCGGCGCGCCGCCGTACACCCGGCCTGCGCCGGGAGGAGGTCGCGCAGCGGGCCAATATCAGCCCGACCTGGTACACTTGGCTCGAACAAGGGCGCGGCGGTGCACCCTCGGCCGACGTGCTCGACCGCATCGCCCGCGCCCTCCTGCTGACCGAGGTCGAGCGCGAGCACCTCTTTTTGCTCGGTCTGGGACACCCGCCCGAAGTGCGCTACCGCAAGGGCGAGGACGTCACGCCGCGGCTGCAGCGCGTGCTCGACGCTCTTCATCCGAGCCCCGCCCTGGTCAAGACAGCGACCTGGTGCATCGTGGCCTGGAACAAAGCGGCAGCCGCGATTCTGACCGACTATGGCGCGTTGCCGCCCCATCAGCGCAACGTCCTGCGCTTTATGTTCCTCGATCCACGCGTGCGCGCCGCCCAATATGACTGGGAGAGCGTGGCCCGCTTCGTGGTGGCGACCTTCCGGGCTGACACGGCACGGGCCGGGGCAGCGGCGGAAGTGGCACCACTCATTGAGGAACTCTGCCGGCTCAGCCCCGAATTCGAGACGATGTGGCGCGACAACGACGTCCGGGCCCATGGCGACGGCGTCAAGCGCCTGCGCCATCCGGTGCTCGGCCCGATCACGCTGGAATATTCGTCCTTCGCCGTCGATGGCCGGCCCGATCTCAGCATGCTGGTCTACAACCCGACGCCTGATGACCGCGACAGGATCAAGGCCTTTCTCGACGGGTTGGCAAGCCCCTCTCCCGGGTCGGGAGAGGGGCAGGGGTGAGGGAAATGAGCAAGCGTTCACCAGTGTCCTCCCTCCCCTCCTCTCCCCACCGGGGAGAGGAGGGACACGTGGAGGTTTCTCGTGACGACCTCAGACAGTATGAGGGTTGCCAACCGCAGCGAACTTCGCGAGCTCCCATGACCGATCCCGTCCCCTCTCCCCGCCAATTGCTCGAAAATGTCGGCCTCGGCGCCCATGCCGAACGCATCCTGCCCCATGAGTTGCCCGCCATTGCGATCCTGCTGGGGACCGGAGCCGGAGATATCGGCCAGAGCCGGATCGGGGGCCTGCCGGACCTGCCGGCCTCGCTCGCCTGGCCTCGCACGGCCAAGGGGGAAGCCATGGAGTTCGCGCTCCAGATCGACCTGGCCGAGCTTCCGCCCGCTGCCAGCGCACTGCCGCGGGCCGGCATGCTCTATGTCTTCATCGGCCTCGACGAACCAGCGACCAATATCGAACACCGCATCCTGCTTCACACCGGCACCGATCCCCTGCACCCGGCCGCGCTGCCCACCGATATTCCCTTCGCCAACGACATGTTCGCCGATATCGAGCCGCGCCGCCTCGAATTTGTCGCAGTCCCCGACTTCCCGCGCTGGGCCACGCAGGATTTCGCGGCGGTGACCCGCGACATGAGCGAGGACGAGCACGACACCTACAACGAGGATTTCATGTGGTCGCTCGAGCCTAACACGGCGAGCCCCATGCTCGGCAAGCTGTTCGGCCACGCCGCCGGCATCGGCTCGGACCCGCGCGAGGATGCCTATGTGATACGGGAGGTCAATCCGAAGTGGCTCTACAACACCCGCGAACGCACCAGGCTCGACCTCACGCCGGCGCGCAGCTGGCGTCATCTGCTCACCATCGATTCCTGCATGGCCCTCGGCCTCGGCATCTGGGATGCCGGCTATCTGCAATTTCTCCAGCACGAAAACGACCTCGAAAAACTGGATTTTTCCAGGGTCTATGCCGCCGTGGAAAGCAGCTGAGAATCCGCCAGGCGTCGCAGGGGTTCCCCATGACCGCCAAAAAAGGTATGAGCGTCGCCACATCGCGTTGAATTGAGCGAGTCATCATGACCAGTCCTGCCGCCGAAACCCGCCAGCTTCTCGAGGCTCTCGGGGTTCCGGCCAGCCGCTTCACCGGCGGCTCCCGCACCGTTCGCAGCCCCCTCACCGGCGAGACCATCGGCGCCGTCAAGGACGACAGCCCGGCCGAAGCCAAGGCCGCCATCGGCAAGGCGCAGGCCGCTTTCGAAGCCTGGCGCAAGGTGCCCGGCCCGCAGCGCGGCGAACTGGTACGCCTGCTCGGCGAGGAACTGCGTGCCGCCAAGACCGAGCTCGGCCGCTTGGTCAGCCTCGAAGTTGGCAAGATCGCCTCCGAGGGCCTGGGCGAAGTGCAGGAGATGATCGACATCTGCGACTTCGCCACCGGCCTGTCGCGCCAGCTCTATGGCCTCACCATTGCCACCGAGCGTGGCGACCATCGCATGATGGAGCAGTGGCACCCGGCTGGCGTCGTCGGCGTGATCTCGGCCTTCAACTTCCCGGTTGCAGTGTGGAGCTGGAACGCGGCTCTCGCCTTCGTCTGCGGCGACAGCCTGGTGTGGAAGCCTTCCGAGAAGACCCCGCTCACGGCACTGGCCGTGGAAGCCATCTTCAACCGTGCTGCCGCACGCTTCGGCGGCGTGCCGGACGGCCTGCTCACCCTCATCCTCGGCGCCCGCGAGGTCGGCGAGGTTCTGGTCGACGATCCGCGCGTTCCCGTGGTCTCGGCCACCGGCTCCACCGCCATGGGCCGTATCGTCGGCGAGCGTGTCGCCCGCCGTTTCGGCCGATCCATCCTCGAGCTCGGCGGCAACAACGCCTCGATCGTCACGCCCTCGGCCGATCTCGATCTCGCCCTGCGCGCCATCGCCTTCGCCGCCATGGGCACGGCGGGCCAGCGCTGCACCTCGCTGCGCCGCCTGATCGTGCATGACAGCGTCTATGACGACCTCGTCGGCAAGCTGAAGAAGGTCTATGCCGGCATCAGCGTCGGCAATCCGCTCACCACCGAATCGCTGGTCGGCCCCCTGATCGACAAGGCTGCCTTCGACGCCATGCAGAAGGCGCTCGAGGAGGCCCGCAAGGCCGGCGGCACCGTGCATGGCGGCGCCCGCGTCGCGGAAGCCGGCCCTGAAGAAGCCTATTACGCCCGTCCGGCCCTGGTCGAGATGCCGAAGCAGGTCGGCCCCGTCGTTAACGAAACCTTCGCCCCGATTCTCTATGTGCTGAAATATAGCGAGTTCGACGAGGCTCTCGCATTGCAGAATGGCGTGCCGCAGGGCCTGTCCTCCTCGATCTTCGCCACCGACATGCGCGAGGTCGAGCGCTTCGTCTCCGCCCAGGGTTCCGATTGCGGCATCGCCAATGTCAATATGGGCCCTTCGGGCGCCGAGATCGGCGGCGCTTTCGGCGGCGAGAAGGAAACCGGCGGCGGTCGCGAGAGCGGCTCGGACGCCTGGAAGGCCTATATGCGGCGCCAGACCAGCGCCATCAATTACGGCCGGACCCTGCCGCTGGCGCAGGGCGTGAAATTCGATGTCGACGACGGAGGGACGAGCCCTTGAGGATGGCGGAGACGAGACGCTTGAGAAACCTTGGATTTGCGCTGGCCGGCTGTGTGACAGCCGGTTTCCTCACCCTCCCCGGTCTGGCACAGGCGCAGACACAGGCAAAACAGGCTCCCTCCCAGGCCATGGCGGTCGAAGCACCCGGCCCGGTCCTCAAGGCCAAGGCCAAGCTCGAAAAGCGCGCCAAGCGTTCCGGTGCTGCGGCCACTTCCGTTGCCGCGGCACCCCTCGAGGCAATGAAAGGCGACGAAGCCGCGCTCGCCGCCATCCCCCTGCCGCCAGCCCGCCCACGCGACATTGCCGAGGCGAGCCCGGCGGCGCCCGCCGCGCACGAGGCCGAAATCCAGACCGCCAGCATCCCCACGGCGGCACCGGTGGCCGTGCAGAAAGCAGCCGAGCCTTTGGATCTCAAGCCCATCGGCAATGTCGATTCCCTCATCACCAAGCACGCCGCCCGCTACAACGTGCCTGAGAGTCTGTTGCGCCGCGTGGTCAAGCGTGAAAGCGGCTTCAATCCCGGCGCACGCAACGGCCCCTATCTGGGCCTGATGCAGATGCGCCTCGATACCGCCCGTGGCATGGGTTACCAAGGCGGCGCCGCCGGTCTGTTCGACGCCGATACCAACCTCACCTATGGCGCCGCCTATCTCGCCAATGCCTGGCGCGTCTCCGGCGGCAGCCCGGACCGGGCGGTGCGGCTCTATTCCAGCGGCTACTATTACGAGGCCAAGCGCAGAGGCATGCTGCCGCATTTGATCAAGGGCAAGCCCAGCCGCTGAGGAGAGAACAAGCCTTCGCGCGTCGGGGGTTTTCGATCTTCCGCGCCGCATCGCAAATCCGACATGTCCCAGCCTGAACTCAGCATCATCATCCCCACCAAGGACCGCCCCGACCTCCTGCGGCGGGCGCTGGCCTCGACGCAGGCTCAATCCTTCCGGGATTTCGAGCTTGTCGTGGTGGATGACGGCGATGGCAGCGGGGCGCGCCTGGCTGAAGAACTCGGCCTCGATTGCCTCCACACCTTGCTGACCGGTGGCAGCGGCCAGGTTCCGGCCCGCAATCTCGGTGTCGCTGCGGCGCGCGGCAGGCGCATCGCCTTCCTGGATGACGACGACTGGTGGGCCGAGCCGGATCATCTCGAGCGTGTGCTCGCCAAGGCCGACAGCCGCGGCCTTCTCTATGCCTCCGGCCGCATCGTTGCCGAGGGCGATCGCGCCGACGCCGGCAGCGAACTCACCTTCGAGGCTCATGCCGACGCCGAAGCCATCCGCCGCGACAATCGCCTGCTGGTGTCTGGCGTCGTCTATCCGCGCAGCCTGCACCAGAATCTCGGCCCTTTCGACGACAAGCTGCCCTACTACTGGGATTGGGACTGGTATCTGCGCCTGTTCGCCGCCGGCGTGCCGTTCTCCGGTCCGCTGGGCGATGGGGTGCGCATTTCCGCCCGGAACGACAGCGTCTCGGCCGCCGCCAATCTCGCCGCACGCCAAGCCAACCTGACCCGCCTGTCCGCCAAGCATGGCTTGAGCCGGCTCGTACTGCGCAATCACGAATCGATCGCCCGGGAGGGCGGCCGGCCTTCGTGAGGCAGATCTATCGAGGCTCTACGCTCTTCTCATGAAAAGCTCTCCGATTGCCGTAGCGTTTCGGCAAGCCGGCGGAGCATGCTTGCAGATCGGCGATTGCCCCCTATGATCTCCTGCAACCATAACGAATAGCATCCAGGGAGATCCACATGTCCACCATGCTCCTCAACCGTCGCGGCCTGCTTTCCGCCGGCGCCGGGCTTGCCTTGACAGCCTTCTCTGCGCCCGCATTGGCGCAAAAGCGTATCCGCATGGTGGTTGCCACCGGCGGCACAGGCGGGGTTTTTTATCCCTATGGCGGAGGCCTGGCCAAGATCTTCTCTGAAAAGGTCCCCAATCTGCAGGCAACGGCCCAGGTCACCGGCGGTTCGGTCGACAACGCCAAGCTGCTGCATGCCGGCGAGGCGGAGCTCGGCTTTTCCACGCTCGATTCCACCTATGACGCGGTCAACGGCCTGGGCGCCTATGAGCAGGACGGCAAGCAGGATGTCGCGGTGCTCGCCGTACTCTACGACTCCTTCCTGCATGTGGTGGCGAGCAAGGATGCCGGCATCAGCCGTATCGCCGATCTCAAGGGCAAGCGCGTTTCCATCGGCTCGGCCGGCTCCTCCACCGAATCGATTGCCGACCGTATCCTGGCCGCCGCCGGGCTCGACCCCAAGACCGACGTGACGCGCGACAATCTCGGCGTGGCCGAATCCGTCGGCGCGCTCAAGGACGGCAAGGTCGCCGCCTTCTTCTGGATCGGCGGTGTACCGACCTCGGCAGTGCGCGACCTCGCCACCACCGGCCAGCCGGCGATCTCCTTCATCCCGGCCGATGCCGAACTCGCCGTGGTCGAGCAGAAATATCCGGGCCTCTACCGCCCCTTCCTCCTCAAGAAAGACGCCTATGCCGGCCTGACCGGCGACGTCGCCGGCCTCGGCATCGCCAATGTGCTGATCGTCTCGGCCAAGGCCGAGGATAGCCTGATCACAACCATGCTGGATGGCTTGTTCAACAATCTCGATGAGATCCACAAGGTCCATCCCGAAGCCCGCAAGCTCTCGCTCGCCACGGCCGCGACCAAGACGGCCGTGCCCTTCCATCCGGCGGCGGAGGCCTATTACAAGGCCAAGGGCGTGCTGAAGTGACCCCTGGGATCGCCGGCATCCTTGCCGGCTCTTTCCGTCCTGGGGACCCAGCGGCTGCGAGAACCGGTTGGAAGCCTGCCGTTCCAGGAAGATCTCCTATGCAGGTTAGCAAATCAGATTGGCCCCATGCGTGAAACCGAAACCAGGGTCGAGCTGACCGAAGAGGAATTCGAGCGGCTCGCTTCCGACAATGAGGGCGGGCCGGCGGCACATCTGTCCGGCTGGCTCGGACGGGTGACCGGCCTTTGCCTGTTCGGCCTCTCGGCCTATGTGCTCTATTGGACGCAGTTCGCCGTCAACACCACGATCTATCGCGTCAGCTTCCTGGCCATCGTGCTGGCTCTGGTGTTCGCTCTGTTCCCGCTGATACGCGACCGCACGCCGCGCGCCGCCTCGATCGAGGAATGGCTGGCCGGGCTGATCGGCGCTCTCGCCTGCCTCGCCTTGGCGCTGCAGAGCGGCATCTTCGCCCGCAGCCTGCCGGCGGCATTGCAGCTCGCGGTGGTTGGCCTCACCTTCGCCTTGATGCCGTTGGCGACGCGCAGCCGACTCCTGATCACCACCCGCGTGCTCGATTGGATCCTGGTCGCACTCTGCATCGGCACAGCCCTGGTGCTCTGCCTGACCATCGAGGATTACAAGGCCCGGCCCACCCGCCCGACGCCGGAGGAACTGGTGCTCGGCGGCGCCCTGATCCTCCTGGTGCTGGAGGCGACCCGCCGCACCGTCGGCTGGATCCTGCCAGCGATCGCCATCATCTTTCTGTTCTATTGCTATTTCGGGCCCTATATCCCCGAGCCTTTCGACCACCGCGGCTTCTCCCTGCAGCGCATCATCGGCCAGAACGCCCTGACGCTGGAAGGCCTGTTCTCGACGCCGCTCGACGTTGCCGCCACCTTCATCATCCTGTTCACCATCTATGGCGCGGTGCTGGAGCGCGGCGGGGCCGGCAAGTTCTTCATCGACTGGGCCTTCGCCCTGTTCGGCAAGACGCCCTCGCCCTCCGCACCCGGCCGCGCCGTGGTGACCTCGGGCTTCCTGCTCGGCACGGTGTCGGGCTCGGGCGTCGCCACCACCGTGACCATCGCCTCGCTCGCCTGGCCGATGCTGCGGCGCTCGGGCTACACACCCAACGTTGCCGGCGGCATGCTCTCGGCAGCCGGCATCGGCGCCACGCTATCGCCGCCGACATTGGGGGCAGCCGCGTTCATCATCGCCGAATATCTCAATGTCGACTATCTCGACATCCTGATCTACGCCACCATCCCGACCCTGCTCTATTACCTTTCCTGCTGGCTGATGACGGAGGCCGATGCCCGCCGCCTCAAGGTCACGCCGGTGAAGACCTCCGACGCCTCGCTCTGGCAGCTGACGGTGAGCGAGGGCTATCACTTCCTCTCGCTCGGCGCGATTGCCGTCTTCCTCATCCTCGGCTTCACCTCCTTCCTGGCGGTGTTCTGGTCGATCGCCATCGCCTTCGGCCTGTCGATGATCCGCGGCCATTCCCGCCTGGTGACCCCGCGCGCCTTCGCCATCGGCGTGGTCGCGGGCCTCGCTGCCTATGGCTTCGGCAAATCCGGGCTATCGGCGCAGATCGGCCTGGTCAATCTCTTCGACGGGCGCATCTCGGTCTGCGTGTTCTGGGGCATGGCGGCGGCTACGCTCGCCTCCGGCCTCGAAGCCTGGCTGGCCCTGCGCGCCGGGCGTACGCCCGATCCCGCAGCGACACGCATGATCGAGGCCTTGATCGATGGCTCGCGCTCGGTGCTCGGCATCGCCTCGATCTGCGCCTGCGCCGGCATCATCGTCTCCGTCGTCAACCTCACCGGCCTCGGCCTGACCATCTCCTCGATCATCGTCACGCTCGGTGGCGGCGAGCGGGTGGTGGTGATCATCCTCGCCGCCATCGCCATGTGGATCCTCGGCACCGCCGTGCCGGTGACGGCGAGTTACATCATCGCCGCGGTGATGCTGGTGCCGGCGCTGACTGGCGTCGGCGTGCCGGAACCGGCCGCCCACATGTTCATGTTCTATTACGCCGTGCTGGCAGACGTCTCCCCGCCCACGGCGCTCGCCCCCTTTGCTGCTGCGGCAATCACGGGCGGCACTCCGTTCCGCACCATGATCCAGGCCTGGAAATACACGCTGCCGGCCTTCCTGGTGCCCTTCATGTTCTGTTTGACACCGGACGGCCTGCGCCTGCTGATGCTGGCCCCGGGCGGCGGCTGGCCCGCCGATCTCGGCGAATGGCTGCAGGTGCTGCTGACCACGGCCACCTCCTGTCTCGCCCTGGTCGGGCTCGCCATGGGCGCCACCGGCTATGCGCTGCGCCATGCCAATGCGCTTGAACGGATCCTGGCCACCATTGGCGGCGCCCTGCTGCTGGCCGCCGACGCCTGGGCCGATCTCGGCGGAACCGCCTTCCTGGGTGTCGCCCTGCTGCTGCACTGGCTGCGCGTGCGCCCGACGCTCGGCGAAAAGGAGGCATGAAATCCGGTCTTGCGACGGGTCTAGGTAGCGCAGGCCTGCTATAGGAGGACGAAGACAGAACCAGGATGGAGGCCCACGATGTCGCTGCAGGGCAAAAGGGTCTGGATTGCCGGCCATCGCGGCATGGTCGGCGCCGCCCTGATGCGGCGGCTCCAGGGCGAAGACTGCACGCTGCTGACGGCGGGCAGGGCCGAGCTCGACCTCCGGCGGCAGGCCGATACCGAAGCCTGGATCGAGCAGATGCGCCCCGAAGTGATCTTCCTCGCCGCCGCCAAGGTGGGGGGCATCCTGGCCAATGCCAGCTTTCCAGCCGATTTCCTCTATGACAATCTCGCCATCGAGGCCAATGTGGTGCAAGCGGCCGCCCGCGTCGGCGTGAGCAAACTTGTCATGCTCGGCTCGAGCTGCATCTATCCACGCGATGCCGCCCAGCCGATCGGCGAGGACCAGTTGCTGTCAGGCCCGCTCGAGCCGACCAATGAGTGGTATGCGATCGCCAAGATTGCCGGCCTCAAGCTGGTGCAGGCCTATCGACGCCAGCACGGCTGCGACTTCATCGCCGCCATGCCCTGCAATCTCTATGGCCCGCACGACAATTTCGACCTGGCGTCGGGTCATGTCCTCGCCGCCCTCATCCGGCGCGTGCACGAAGCCAAATTGCGCCAAGCGCCCGCCATCGAGATCTGGGGCAGCGGCACGCCCCGACGCGAATTCCTCCATGTCGACGACTGTGCCGATGCTTTGGTGCGCCTCGCCGCGGACTACTCCGATGAAAGGCCGATCAATATCGGGGCTGGTGAGGACATCACCATCCTGGAACTGCTGGAGGCCGTGAAGCGCGTCGTCGGCTATGCCGGCGCCACCACGCATGATCGCAGCAAGCCGGACGGCACGCCGCGCAAGCTGATGGATTCCTCGCGTATCGCTGCACTCGGTTGGCGTCCGCGAATCGGACTCGAGGATGGCCTAGCCCGGACCTATGCCTGGTATCTTGCCCATGAAGACAGGATCAAATCTGCCGGATCCTAACTTTCTCGACCTCCGCCTTCATCCAGCTTGTTGCCGCGCTCGGTCTCGATATCGGCAGTCATCATCTCCGTCACCAGCGCCTCGAAGGTAGTGTGATGGCGCCACCCCAGCACGGCATGTGCCTTGGCGGCATTGCCGATGAGGCAATCGACCTCGGTTGGCCGGAAATAACGCGGGTCAATGGCGACGAGTTCGCGTCCGCTGGCCCGGTCGAGCCCCCTCTCCGCGATACCCTCGCCAACCCAGTCGAGTGAACGCCCGACATGGGCGAAGGCCCGTTCGACGAAATCGCGCACCGAATGGACCCGGCCCGTCGCCAACACATAGTCGCCGGGCTGGTCCTGCTGCAGCATGCGCCACATTCCCTCCACATAGTCGCGGGCATGGCCCCAGTCGCGCCGGGCTCCGAGGTTGCCGAGATAGAGTCTGTCCTGCCGGCCGGCCTCGATGGCCGCCACCGCCCGGGTGATCTTGCGGCTAACGAAGGTCTCGCCGCGCACCGGGCTTTCATGGTTGAACAGGATGCCGTTGGAGGCGTGCAGGCCATAGGCCTCTCTGTGGTTCACCGTGGTCCAATGGGCATAGAGCTTGGCGATGGCATAGGGGCTGCGCGGATTGAAGGGTGAACTCTCGTCCTGCGGCCGGTCGCTCTGGCCGCCATAGAGCTCGGAAGTGGAAGCCTGGTAGAAACGGCAGCGCCCTTCCAGCTTGAGGGTGCGGATGGCCTGCAGCAGGCGCAGCGCGCCGATGGCGTCGATGTCGGCGGTATATTCGGGCATATCGAAGCTGACGCGTACATGGCTCTGCGCCGCCAGATTGTAGATCTCGTCGGGCTGCACCGCATCGATGACCCGCACCAGGCTCTGCCCATCCTGCATGTCGGCATAGTGGATATGCAGGCGCCGTCCTTCCACATGCGGATCCTGGTAGATCGCGTCGAGCCGCGCCGTATTGAAGGAGGAAGATGGCCGCTTGATGCCGTGGACCTGGTAGCCTTTCTCCAGCAGCAGCCTGGTGAGGTAATAACCGTCCTGTCCCGTCATGCCGGTGATAAGCGCCGTCTTGCCGTTCATGCTGCCCTCCCCTTGTCGGCCTTGCACCCGTCGCAGAGGCAGCCATCTCATGCGTCCGGTATGGATCAGAGCGTAGCCCCCCGCAAGCCGATGAAGGAATGCCTGCCGGCCAGTTGAGTTATGGCCGGTGAGCGGGTAGCACTCGAATCTGATCCTCCTTGCGCAAACAGGCCGCTTTTCCCATGTCCCAGGAACCGCCCTTTCTCAATGCCATGGAAGCCCGCATCTTCGGCTGCCTGATCGAAAAGCAGCTGCTGACGCCGGACGCCTATCCGCTGACGCTCAACGCGCTGCAGGCTGCAGCCAACCAGAAGACGTCGCGCGAGCCGGTGATGGCCCTGGAGGCGGGGGAGATCGGGCATACGCTTGCGACACTGGAACAGCAGGGACTGGTGCGCCGCGCCTTCGGCTCGCGCGTCGAGCGCTACGAGCATCTCGCCGGCCAGCGCTTCAACCTGACCAAGCAGCAATCGGCCCTGCTGGCGGTGATGTTGCTGCGCGGCCCGCAGACGCTGAACGAATTGCAGACCCGGACCGACCGCATGGCGAGCTTCGGCTCGGCCGACGAGATCAGGCAGGAGCTCGATCTGCTCGCCAGCGCCCGCCCGCCGCTGGTCAAGGAGATCGGCCGCGCGCCGGGGCAGCGCGAGGACCGCTTCGCGCATCTGCTTTCGGGCGATGTCGAGGTCTCCATGATCGCCGCCCCGGCACCGCGCGCCGCGGCGGCATCCCCATCGGCCATTGCCGAGCTTGAGGAGCGCGTGCGCACGCTGGAAGAGCAGGTTGCAGACCTCAAGGCACGGCTCGACGCCGTAGGAGCCTAGTTTCGGGACGTGGCTGCCGGCGGTGATGCCATCACGATTGTATTGGCAGGGCCAGCAGACGCAGATTCACTCTGGATAGTCCCTCTTCGGATGAATCAGCTGGTTCTCGCCATCTTCCATCGCTTCCCAGCCGAGAAATTCGGCGATCCGTGTGGCAAGGTCCGAATACCAGCCAAAGCAGGGCGGGCTCTCGGTGCCGACCAGCACCACGCGATCGAAGAACGGAATGAACTCGCCGTTGCTGGCCCACCCACCGGAATCAGTCGTCTTGACGATCGTCAGGTCAACCCAGGGCTTTCCGGGCGCATGGCCGAACGACACAGGATGTTTTTGTCGCAAATCCGGCAAGGTTTGCAGGAATGCGACCAGCCGCCGCGTGTCCGACGGTGCGCAAGCCGGAGAAGGCGGACGAATGGTCAGATAGCAATACATCCGCGCGCGGCCCCTTCAGGATCAGACGTAGGGGTTTGGCGCTGCGCCCCTCACACGAAAGTCCAACCCTGGCGCATTTTCCGAAAAAGTCGATAGACCGTTCGATTGGAAATCGCCTCTCCCCTCGGTATTGGCTTCGCCTGCGCCGTCTTCACGCCGCCTCCCGGCGATCACGGGCGCGGTCATAGGCACTGGGCTTCTGGCGCCAGTGCCCTTCC
The DNA here is from genome assembly GCF_052045555.1 of Labrys sp. 22185. Lineage (NCBI taxonomy): Bacteria > Pseudomonadati > Pseudomonadota > Alphaproteobacteria > Hyphomicrobiales > Xanthobacteraceae > Labrys > Labrys sp. 22185. The sequence continues at coordinate 29,908 of NZ_JBQEPH010000040.1, forward strand.
ACGGCATCGGCGATCAGGGCGCCATAGACGGCATCGACGACGAGGGCGTTGCAGATTTCGTCAAACCAGGGATCGCCCTCCCTCAGCGTCGTGAAAGACGCCTTGCGCTCCTGCCGGTTCCAGACATTGAGCTTCACGCTGTCGAAGCGCATTGCGGTGCGGGAAAGACCAAAGCAGACGTGAGCGGCGCCATCGAGGGGTCCGGCCAGCAGGCCGCCGATCTGAACGAGATGAAGCTCCTCGAAGGCCAGGGTATAGTCGGGCATGGCTGACAGCTCCCATCACGGGCAAGATCCGTGGCTTATTGGAATAATGTTCCCAATATGGGTACATTTTGTCAAGCTAAGCCGGGACTAAATCAGAAAAAATGCCAGCCGGCGACGACCTTGCCGACGATCTGCAGTTCGTCCTCGCTGCGGGCGATCTGGACATGGCCGCCATTGTCGCTGATCACCCGGATGGTGTTATCGCCGAGGATCTTGGAGGTCTCGATACGCTTGGCCTGGATGTCGCCCCAGCGATCGCGAATGGCATAGATGCCGTCGGGCGAGGGAATGCGATGGCGGGTATCGATGATCAGCGGCGTTCCTGGCGCAATCGTCGGGCGCATGGAATCGCCCTTGGCCTCGATGATCAGCAGTTCCCCCGGCTTGGCGCCGATGCCGCGCAGGAACCAGGGCGGAAACACCCAGGCATCGGGTTTCACCGCATCCCGCGTCTCGATCTTATCGCCGTCGCGGTAATAGGCGTGCGCCACCTGCCCGCCACCGCCCATGCCGGCACGGGCATCGATCTCGACGATGCCATTGCCGGGAATGCGCGGCGGCGCATCGGGATCGAGCGCCTCGGGCGCCTCCGGCTCGAAGAAGCCGTCGGGTTGGTGCTCGTCGGGATCGAAGGAGGCAAGCTGCAGGCGATTCGACATCAGATCGCCGGGATCGACCTTCAGCGCCGCGGCGGCCCGCACGATCCATATGTCCGACAGGCGCCGCTCGCCCCGCTCCAGCTTCACGAGCTGGGACCTCTTTGTCCCCATTGCCTCGGCCAGCGCTTGCTGCGACAGGCCCTTGGCGGTGCGCAATGCTTTGAGATTGTTCCCCATACGGGTACATTGTCCCAAAAATCCCGTCTTGACCAGAATTATTTTTGGGAACATTCCTCTTGCTTAATGAACCCACAATGGGTACATTCAGTTCATAGCCAGTACACGTTCCCCCGGCGCCATTCGCATCGGGGGCCAGCGTCTCCCGGTAGGCCATACGAAAAAACAAATCAGGCAAGCGCTTTGCGCGCCCCACGACGCCTCCGGAAGTCCGGAGGCAGGCCGCGGCGCCGTGACGGCTCATGGCCTGACGACAGAAAAAGGAGGCAGCCTCATGCAGCAGCCGGACGATCCGGGCTTCGCCCGCCACGACATCGCAGGGGACGCATGGCCGGAGGCTGGCCACGATGCCGGCACCCGCCTCCTTGCCCTCGCGCTGTGCGCGCTCTCCGGCGGGCTCCTGGCTGCAATCGTCAGCCTCGTCACCGCCTGGCTGCGATGAGCGCCCGTCCTTCCGGCTCGTTTTCCTCCCAGCCCCTCTCATCGGAGATCGACATGGCGATGCCGAACAGCAAGCCCCGGCACTATCGTGCAGCGGATCAGCTGGAAACCGCCCGTGCCCTGCGCACCAAGGGTGCCAATCTGCGCCAGATCGCCCAGGCCCTCGGCCGCAACCATCGGGCCGTAACAGCCCTCCTCGCCCAGCTCAGCCCATCCCAGAATCAGGTCGAAGGCGGCGAGAGCGAGGAAACGGCCGAGCAGGATCGTCAGGCGCAAGCGCATCGACGAGCCACCCTGCAGCATCTCAACGATATCCGGCGCGAGCATGGCTTCGACAAGCGTTGGGAAAGCTACGTCCTGCGGCCGGAGACGGCGCTGCCTCTCGATAGCTGGCGCTTCCTCGACTTCTCTCCCACCGGTTCGCCCGCCGAGATGTGTGCCGGTCAGCTCGAACACTAAAAACTGGAAACGGGTTCAAAGTGCCCCGCCCAATCACAAGCCGGCTCGGTAATTCCACCCCAGAGCGCCTGGCTTGCACCGCTATCTGCACCCTTCTCCTTTCTCCCCTGCCAGGAGGCCGCCTGAGATGCGCCCCTCTCCCTTCTTGAAGATCCGCCAACGCGAACCTTCGGGCCGGCTCCAGCGCGAGAGCGTCGCCGAAATCACCGCCACGGCCACAAGGAATCGCATCCGCATGGGCGTCCGGCCCGGGGACGCGCGCAGCCAGCTTGCCGGCTCGGTGTTCGGGCGCCTCTGCCTGCAGCAGGAGATCAATGCCCGGCAATATGAGGCAGGCTGCCGTTTTGCCATTGCCGTGATCCGCTATGCCAAGGTCATGGGCTTTGCCTCGCCCAACCCGCGCTCGCTCGACATGCTGATGCTGGGCGGTGGCGGCCATGGCGAGGAAGCCGGCGATGCCGAGGCGATCGCCAAGGCGCGTCGGCGCTACGAGGACATGTTCACCGCCCTCAATGACGCGCCCGATGGCAAGCGCTATCTCAAGGCACTCAAGGCCTGCATCCTGCAGGATCAGCATGCCGAGCTCGGTGATTTGCGCTGCGGATTGAATATTCTTTGCCGACTATGGGGTTGACGGCAATTACCCGATATGGCAAATTAAGACCCTGACAAAAAGCGCCCGACCGAAAGGTCCAGGCGCTTTTTTCATGCCCGCTCCTACCGCAGCGTTCTGCTGATGCCAACGACATCGAGGCCTGACCTGTCATCCCCGGCGGGCCGAAGGCTCGGGAAGGGGATCCAGGCGCAAAAGGACAGCCCTCAGTCCTAAATCCCCTTTCCCTCCGCTCTCAAACGCTGTGACTCACTGACTTCCCGGCGGCCTTGCACCAGGTTTGACGGTGCGACATCACCTCTCCATCCGCGCACACGCATACCGTACCGAGAGACTTGCCTATCGCGAGGCCCATTCCTGCTTCCGGCGAATGCCGCGGCTGCAAGCCAGCCCCCATCCCAAGCCTCCCCCATCCTTGGACATTTCCCATCCTCACCCCCGCCCCCGGCGGGGATTTTTTTTGCCCGATGGACCCCCATGCCCCGTTTTCCAGACTACGACGCCGAAATTGGCCAGGGCTTGCAACTCCCCGTCGCCGGGCTGAGCGAAGTCCCTCCCGAGGCCGCCGCCTATCAGGCCAGGATCGCCCGCCAAAACGCCTTCGACGACGAGGAGCGCTTCAGCCAGCGTCGCCTGCAGCGCCAGGCCGAACTTGATGAAGCCGCAGGCGCCATGCCCCCCGGCGCCACTGGCTTTGCTGCCGGCGTCATGCGGAGCACGCAAAAGGGCGATAGCGCGCTGCTGGGGGCGATCTCGCCGGCCAATCGCCCCGCCTTTGCCACGAGGCTGGCCGCCGATCGCGAAGCCTTGCTCGGCCAGGCAGCCGTCATGGAACGGCAAGGCCGCGCCCGCTACGAAGCCGGGGAACTCGACAACGCCTTTGCTATCAACGAGCAAGACGTCGCCCGCGATCCCTCGCTGCTGGCAACCGCCAGGCAGGCCTATTTCGGCCTGGTCGACAGCTCCGGGCAGACGCCGGCCCAGAAGGCGCAGCGCCGCCAGGACGCCGAGCGCGGCTTTGCCATCGCGGCCTGGCACAGCCGCTTCGCGGATGATCCGGAGGCTGGCGCGGCCGCCCTCGGCGGGGATGACGCCGCCGGCGGCACGTCCGGCGACCCGGCCTTCGCCGCGATCCCCAAGGCGGAGCATAGCCGGCTGATCGGCGACGCCTTCCTCCGGCGAGACCAGAGCCAGGCCCTCGCCCGCGGCGCGCTCGAACCGACGCTGCGGGACGCCGAGACGGCGCTGACCAGCACCGGCCGCTATGACGCCCCCCTGCCGGACGAGACCCGCTTCGTCGCGGCCTATGGCCGCGAGGAGGGTCCGCGCCGCCATGGCGAGTTCCAGCGTATCGTCAAGCTGGGTGCCGATGTCGACGCCATCAAGGCGATGACGCCGGCCGAGCAGACCGCCTGGCTTGCCCGTTTCGAGCCCAAGGGGTCTGAGTTCACCGGCAACGGCCCCGATTTCGCTGAGGGATGGAAGCGCCACGCCCGAGCGGTGCAGGCCATCGCCCTCAACCTGGCGGCACGCCACAAGAACCCCAACGCTTATGTCAGGGCCGTCTATCCCGCCCTCGACAGGCTGTGGAGCGAGGCGGAGAGTTCACCCGACAGGCTGAAAGCGGCCCTGGCAGCCACGAATGCCGCCATGGACGGGCTGGGCCTGCCGGCGCAAGGCCGCGCCGTGCTGCCCAAGGCGATGATCGACAAGGCGCTGACGCGCTTCGGCGACACCGCCAGGCCGCTGTCCGAACGCATCGCGCCCTTCCGCGCCCTGATCACCGCGCCCGACGATCCCGCCCAGCAGGCCAATTTGTTTGCGCAGGCCATGCTGACAGGCCTGCCGCGCCTCGCCGCGCCGGCGCTCGCCGCCTATGGCAGGGGCGAGGACGACAACGCCGCCCGGCTGCTCGCCGCGGCCTTCGATACGCCGGCGAGCCAGAAGCCCGGCCAGCCGGCCGACTCGGCCGCATCCGCCGCGCCAACAAGCCCGCTCGCCTTGCGCGGCGGCGCGGATGCTTCAAGCGCCAACTCCGCCTGGCGGCCCGTTCGCACCGACAACGCCATTGACCTCGGCCCCGCCATGGCCCGCGAACTGGCGAGGCTGCAGGCCGCCGGCAGGAATGGTCTCGACCCGCTCACCGCCAAATTGTTCGACAACGTCGTCCAGAACACTCTTTCCCTGAACGGTGGTGATCCCTACGACGCCGTCGCCCGCGCCAGCCAGGCCATCCGTCGGCCCGGCCCCATGCTCTATGCGCAGGCCCAGCCAAAGACCCTCACCGACGCCTCTCCGAGCGGTGGATCAGCCAATGACAATGGCGGGGCGCGCATACAGGGCCCCGCCACCAGCACCCCCGCCAAGCCACTCTTCGAGATCCCTGGGGGTCAGGGCAAGCCGGCCAATGTCAACACCGGCCCCACGATACCCTCGTCACCCGGCGCCACAGTCGACAATGCCGGCAAGGCGACCGTCGAGAGACCGGGTCCCACGACCACCAAGCCGGTGAACGACAACCGACCCAAGACGCCGTCTCCTCAGCCTCGCCCAGCAAATCCAGATCATCGGCCTTCCGCACCGCCAGGTAACCTGCCCTCGCCAGCGAATGAAACCCGCCAACGAAATCCGGGCAGCCGCGGAGCGGACCCCTTAGGCTTGCTGCTGCTCGAGGAAGCCAAACGCCCCCAAGACGCTTCGGCAACCTATCCCGGCTCACCAGTGCCGAGAAGCTACTCGCTTTCTCCCTTCGGCGGGACACGGATCGGGCCTGCCATAACGAGCTACATCCAGTTCCAGATCGACGCACTTCCACGCAGGGATGATGCGGCGATGGATGCGCATGTGAGGTCCATGCAGTTTGGCGACTTCAACACCGCGCTCGTTGCGGCACGAAGAGACCTGCTCGCCGACCAGGTCGATGGCGTCTACCGGCCGTACTACACGGTCGGCGACTACGACTTCTCCTTCGCGCGCGGGCCAGACGCCGACAGCATGGCAACCGTCGTCGCGGTGCGAAAATCCAAGCGAGAGCCCGCTTGGTTTTCCGGGTGGTTCTTTCACGATGAGGGCGATCCGGCCGGTCCGTGGTTCGGGACACCCGCACCGGAGGCCGAGCCCAATCCAGCCACCGAGCCAAAACCGGAAATGGTGCCGCTCGGCACGCCGGGATTGCCGGGCACGTCCTCGCCGCTGCAACTACCGCCCCCCGACGCGTCGCCACAGCCGGGCACAATACCACCTGGGGCACCTCGACCCCAGAGTCCTTCCCTCACTCCCAGGACCACGCCTCCGGGTCCTGGACAGACCTCTCCCCTTGTAGCCAGCGGCACTGGAGAGGATACACCGCCAATCGACCAGCCCCTCCCAGCACAAGCGCCACCTGCCGGCGCCGAAAGTGAACCCACTACTCCTGTTGCCGAGCCACCGGCCGCACCATCGCCTCAGCCCGACGCAAATACCGGAGTCGCAAATGCAACGACATCCCCAGTTCCCCAGCCGACTCCTGGCAGTCAGCCCGCGCCTTCAGCGTCCACGTGGGATGGGCCGGACAAGGTCGAAGCCAAGCTCCCACCGGATTGGTTAGGACGATTCGTATCAAAGAAAATGAACAAGGACCCAACTAAGGAATCGTATCGGTGGTGGTCGCCTGAGAAGAAGGGACGGCACAATCACATTCGTATTGATAAGGGAGACCCGAACTCCAAGCAGCCTTCGCAAAGAGTGGATCACGTCGTGATACAAAGCGAAGGTAGGACCATCGGCCGTGACGGCAATCCTATCACTGGATCCATTAGGGGCGATGCTGAAAACGCTCATATCCCGCTCTCCGAATGGGAAAACTGGAGGACGTGGAATGCACCTTAAGGACAACGCAATGACAAAGCACCAGCTCGAACTTCCATTCGTGCGTCGAGAATTGATCTCTCATATGGAGTCGTTGAGTGACCCCAATGAACAACAATCTCTTTGGGTGGAGCATAAACCATACAAGAACTTTATGTACGGCTCGCTCGACACTGTCATTGATTTTCTTTATCGAGAATATGACCTCGCCGATATCCCTCATGATTTTATCGGTGAAGTACTTATTGATGAAGACGAAGCTTATTTACTAAAAGAACTGGATAAGAAATTCGATATCCTTTTCGAGCGTTATGGCGGCAAGCTCAGCGACGCCGAATATATCGCCAAACCGGAATGGCAAGACGTGGTCGCCGCCGCACGCAAACTTCTCGACAAGCTCAATGCTACGCCGATCGAGGGGCTTTGACGGCCGGACGGGCGTGGCCAAACCGTACCACCAATCGAACATCCTTTGCCGGCTCTATTATTGACAGAAACGGCCCTTTCTGGCATATTACCAACCTGAGAAATTGCGCCCGGCCCAAAAGGCCGGGCATTTTCTTTTGAGGCTCTTACTCGATAGCTGGCGGCTCCTCAGCGGCCCGTCCTTTCCCCGAGGGCTGCGTTTGCAGCATTCGCTGACAGCCAAGACCGGACGAGACGTCCGTGCACCCTGTGTAGTTAGACTGTGTCAGGATGGGTGCGGGCGAGAGACCGTGTGCACCCAGGCCCCTTGAGGCCGTTTTCCGGCTTGGTCCTCGCCCGCGTTCGAGTACCCAACCTGAACAGTTGATCGAGGCCGCACCACCGGACCTCGTAGCACAGGGATAGGCGCGATGATCATACACCCTGGCTTCATCGGGATCGATGTCTCCAAGCACCATCTCGACATTTTCGATGCCACCACCCAGCATGCCGAACGCATCGACAACACGGCGCAGGCGATCATCTCAACCTTCGAGCTGCTGCAAGCCGATCCGATCAAGCTCGTCGTCTTCGAGGCGAGCGGGTCTTATGATGGGTCGCTACGCTCTGCTTTGACGAGCCTGCAATTGCCCTTTGTTCGCGTCAATCCAGCCCGAGCCCGCGACTTTGCCAAATCCATCGGCCTGCTGGCCAAGACCGA
>NZ_JBQEPH010000041.1:0-37033 GCF_052045555.1 Labrys sp. 22185
CTGACGGGCAGTGCGATATTTCTGGTGGTGACGGTCCAGCCTGGCGCGGAGGCGGAGGCGGCGATCCGGGCGTTGTGCGCGGATCTGTCGGGTCTGTTGCGGGCTGTGGGGTTCCGGGACCTGGAGGGGCGGCTGTCCTGCGTGATGGGCCTGGGCTCTCAGATGTGGGACCGTCTGTTCGGGGCGCCCCGGCCGAAGGAACTGCACCCTTTCCGCGAGATCCGTGGCGTGCATCATGCGGTGTCGACGCCGGGGGACATCCTGTTTCACATCCGCGCCCGGCGCATGGACCTTTGCTTCGAACTGGCGGCGCAGATCATGGCGCGGATCGGGGAGGCGGCGGCCAATGTGGACGAGGTGCACGGCTTCAAATATTTCGACGACCGCGACCTGATCGGCTTTGTCGACGGCACCGAGAACCCGGTCGAGCAGGCAGCGGTGGATGCCACCCTGATCGGCGGGGAGGATGCGGCCTTTGCCGGCGGCAGCTATGTGATCGTGCAGAAATACCTGCATGACCTGGCGGGCTGGAACCGGCTGCCGGTGGAGATGCAGGAGCGGATCATCGGGCGTGCCAAGCTGTCGGACATCGAGCAGGAGGATGCGCTCAAGGCGCCCTATGCCCACAATGTCCTGACCTCGATCGAGGAGAATGGCGAGGCGCTGGAGATCCTGCGCGACAACATGCCGTTCGGGGATGCGGGCAAGGGCGAGTTCGGCACCTATTTCATCGGCTATGCGCGTTCGCCCCGCCGGATCGAGCAGATGCTGGAGAACATGTTCGTCGGGCACCCGCCTGGCAATTACGACCGGCTGCTGGATTTCAGCCGGGCGGTGACGGGTTCGCTGTTCTTCGTGCCCTCGGCGACGTTCCTGGACGATGTGGCGGCCGGCGCACCGGCAGCGGGCGAGGCGGCCCCGCCGGAGCCCGAGGCGGCGGCAAGTCCCGGCTTACGCCCGTCCGGCGGCGATGGTTCGCTCGGCATTGGATCGCTCAAGAGGAAGGCAGACCATGAATAATCTCCATCGGGAGCTGGCACCGATCTCAGAGGCAGCGTGGGGGCAGATCGAGGACGAGGCGGCGCGCACCCTCAAGCGTCATCTGGCGGCGCGGCGTGTGGTCGACCTGGAAGGCCCGCAGGGCCTGGCGGCCTCGGCGGTGGGAACCGGGCATGTGCGCCCGCTTGCCGGGCCTGGCGAGGGCATCGAGGCGGTGCAGCGGGAGGTGCAGGCGCTGGTCGAGCTGCGCGTGGGCTTCGAGCTAGCCCGCTCGGCGATCGACGATGTGGAGCGGGGGGCGCTCGACTCGGACTGGTCGCCGCTGAAGGAGGCGGCGCGCAAGCTGGCCTTTGCCGAGGATCGGGCGGTGTTCGACGGTTTTGCCGCGGCCGGGATCGGGGGCATCCGCCCGGGTCTCAGCAACCCGGCGCTGACGCTTCCGGCCCAGGTGAAGGCCTATCCGGACGTGGTGGCGCAGGCGGTGAGCCAGTTGCGGCTGGCGGGTGTGGAAGGTCCCTATGCGCTGGTGCTGGGGGGCGATGCCTATACGGCGGCGGCCGGCGGCAGCGATGACGGCTATCCGGTGTTCCACCATGTCGAGCGCCTGGTGGACGGGCCGGTGATCTGGGCCCCTGCGATCGAGGGCGGGCTGGTGCTGACGACACGGGGCGGGGATTTCGAACTCACCGTGGGCCAGGACATCTCCATCGGCTATGCCAGCCATTCGCCCGCCGCGGTGCAGCTCTACTTCCAGGAAAGCCTGACCTTCCGCCTGCTCACGGCCGAAGCCGCCGTCGCCCTCCTGCACGCCAAAAAATAGTATGGCGCCGGCAAAAGGTGCGCTCCATGCCGGACGGGGCTTCAGCTTCTCAAGCGCTCGCCCCCTGGGTCGAAGGCAGGCTCGGCGAGGATGCGCGCCTTGCGCGAGGTGCCCAATATGGCCACCGTCACGACATCGCCGGGCTGGGCCAGATCGGCCTTGACATAGGCAAGGGCCAATGACTGGCCGACCCAATAGCCATAGCTGCCGGAGGAAACCTGTCCGAGCGGGGTGCCGTCCGGCAGGAAGACGGGCTCGCCGCCGGTGGCGTCGGCATCCTCGGTCTCGATGGCCAGCGTGACGAGCCGATCGCGCGCCGTGTTGCCGGCGATGGCCACATAGGCATCGCGATTGAGGAACTCGCCCTTGTCCAGCTTGATCAGGCGGGCGAGACCGGATTCCTGGGGCCAATATTCGGGTGAGTATTCCCGGCCCCAGCTGCCATAGCCCTTCTCAATACGCAGAGACGTCATCGCCCTCGCACCGACAGGGCCGGCGCCGAGTTCCTTTCCGGCCGCGAGCAAAGCGCGATAGAGCGCTTCCTGGTCACCGGTCCGGCAGTGAAGCTCCCAGCCGAGGTCACCCGTGAAGGAAACCCGCAGGGCCACCACCTCGATGCCGGCTAGATTGAGATGGCGTGCCTGCATGAAGGGGAAGGAGCCGTTGGAAAGGTCTTCGAAGGTCAGGCCCTGCAGGAGTGCCCGCGCCTTGGGGCCGGCGACGCTGAACCCGCACAGGGCCTGCGTCATCGAGCGGAACAGCGTTCCCTCCGGCAGCGGCACCGCATTGAAGAAGCGCTGGTGATAGCGTTCCGCCATGCCGGAACCGAAGACCATGTAGGAATCATCGGCGAGCCTGGCGACCGTGAAGTCGCCGGCAACGCCGCCTCGCCGGCCGATCAGGGGGGTGAGACGGATCTGGCCGGTCCGGTCCGGCATGCGATTGGCGAACAAAGCGTCGAGCCACGCCTGAGCACCCGGACCGGTGACTTCGTATTTTGCGAAATTGGAGATGTCGATGATGCCCGCATGCTCGCGCAGCATGCGCGCTTCCCGTCCCACCGGCTCCCACCAGTTCTGGCGCGTGAAACCGGCGGTCTCCTCCCGGGGCTCGCCCTCGGCGGCGAACCAGAGCGGATGCTCCCAGCCGAAATTCAGGCCGAAAACCGCGCCCATGTCCTGCTGCATCGCATAGGCGGGGCGCGTGCGCACCGGCCGGCCGGCGCTGCGCTCCTCATTGGGAAAGTGGATCTTGAAGCGATGGCCGTATTGGTCGCGAACCCGGGCCTTGGTGAAGGCCTTGTCGGCCCAGGCGCCGAAGCGCGCGAGGTCCCAGGCGAACATGTCGAGGGAGGGTTCGCCCTCGATCATCCATTCGGCCGCGAGCTTGCCCATGCCGCCCGACTGGGAGAAGCCTGGGATGATGCCGTTGCAGCAGAAATAGTTCTTCATTTCCGGCACCGGGCCGAACAGCACGGCGCTGTCGGGTGACCAGATCATCGGGCCGTTGATCACGCGGCGGATGCCGGTCGAGCCGAGTACCGGTACGCGCTCGATCGCCCGCATCATATTGTCCTCGATGCGGGTGAGGTCGTCGGGAAAGAGCTCATGGCCGAAATTGGCGGGCGTGCCCTCCTCGGCCCAGAACCGCATGTCGCGCTCATAGGCGCCGACCAGCAAGCCCAAGCCTTCCTGGCGCAGATAATATTCGCCGTCTCGATCGGCGACCGAGGGCAGGCGCCGATCGAGCGCGGCGATCTCGGGGATGGTCTGCGTGACGAAATACTGGTGCTCGGTGGGCATCAGCGGCAGGCTCAGCCCGGCCATCGCCGCCACTTCGCGCGCCCACAGGCCGGCGGCATTGACGATCCACTGGCTGCGGATATCGCCTTTCGGGGTGCGCACGATCCAGCTCCCGTCCGGCTGCGCCTCGGTGCCCGTGACCGGCGTGAAGCGATGGATCTCGGCACCGCGCTGGCGGGCACCGGCGGCATAGGCCGCCGTCACCCCCGATGGGTCGACATTGCCGCCTTCGGGCTCGAACATGATGCAACGTATGCCTGAGAAATCCACGAGCGGATGCAGCTTTTCGGCTTCACCGCGCGAGACCTCGTAGAAATTCATGGCGTAGCGGCGCGCCTTGGCTTCCTGCAGCCGCAACTGGTGCTCGCGCTCCTGGGTCTGGGCGAGATAGAGCGAGCCGGGCTGGAAGATGCCGCAGCCCTGGCCGGTCTCCGCCTCCAGCTCCTTGTAGAGTGCCATCGTGTAGTGCTGCAAGCGGCTGATATTGGTCGAGTCGTGCAGGCCATGGATGTTGGCGGCTGCATGCCAGGTCGATCCCGAGGTGAGTTCGTCCCGTTCCAGTAGGACGATTTCGGTCCAGCCGAGCTTGGCGAGGTGATAGAGGATCGAGCAACCGATCAAACCGCCGCCGATCACGACGGCCTGGGCATGGCTACGCATGAAACGAACTTCCCGATGAACAATCATGCGGCGAAGGCCCGTTGCCGTTGGGAGATCCACGCGGAAGATCCTGGCAGGGCTTTCGCCTGTTGCGACCGGGCAAGTCTAGGCAGCAGGGCACGAGGCGGGTAGGCAGCCTTTCGCGCAAAAAAGCGGTGTTCGGCAAAGAATGACCAAATAAAACGATGTCATTGGCCTCGCGATCTTCGCTTGTTGCCGAACGCTTGAGACGTAGGATCGGCTCGGGGAAGTCTATCGGAGGATCGTGTCAGACCATGTCGGCCTTGGCGCGGGCCAGAATCCACTCCTTCACGATTTTTACCACGCTGCCCTTGGATGAAGCATTGTCGGAAAGATAATAGCCCCACGGACTGGGCGGGCGGACAGCGAAGGGTTCGGCCAGAAGCCCTCTTTTCAGAAAAGGGCGGGCGAGCGAAAGCTGTACGGCGACGCAGCCCGCACCGGCGACCGCCAGCTCCAGGGCGACATTGGAGGAGTTGGTGCTGAGATATTTCTCGTGCTCCGACGTCTCGATGCCGAGAGCCGCGCCCATGCATTGCCAATATTCCTGCCGGCTGTGCACGAAAATCCAGCCCTGCTTCAGGATATCGGCGGGGGACCTGATCGCGTTCGGCCCGGAGAGGAATTGCGGCGCGCACAGCAGAGCCAGGCTCTCATCCCATAGCGGGATGGCCATTGGTGGCTTGTTGTCGAAGCGCCGGGCGGAGACGGTGAGATCGGCCGCCGGTTCGCTGGGATCCTCCCAGATCGTGCCGTGCAGCACGACTTCGATATCAGGATGCCTGGCATGGAAGGCAGCAATGCAGCCCGCGAGCCAGTTGGTGGCGAGCGTCGCCGGGCAGGAAATCACCACCGTCCGGTTCCTGACCGAGGCGAGGATGGCTTCGGTGGCGTGGTCGATCTGATCGAGCGCCTGCCTGAGCGTCGGCAGGAAGGCCTCGCCCATCTCGGTCAGTTTCAGGCTGCGCGGATACCGTACGAACAGTTGACGGCCGATATAGTGCTCCAGGGCCCGCACATGAGTGCTGATGGCGGCCTGGGTATAGCCCAGCTCCTTGGCGGCCTCGGTAAAGCTCAGATGCCGGGCCGAGCATTCGAAGGAGCGGATGTAGTTGAGCGGAGGAGGGGGTTTCATGGCGGCTCTGGATGTTTGCCGGAGGCTAGTTCAACTGCCTCCGCCGGTTCAACGCCGCTTTGCGCCATGACATCATTTTTTTTGGGCAATGCCGCCAAACTAATCACGTGAAAGGCGCCTTGTACCACACCTATCATGGCGAGTTGTCAGATGAATTCAAGCAAGGGTGGCGTACCGGGCATGACACAGGACAGGCGTGGCGGGGGGCGCCGATCGAGAAGCGCGCGGGGCGGGGGCATTCCCCAGCTGCCCTGGCAGCGCGTGTCAAATCCCTATGCGCCCATGCAGATGCTCGACGAAGAGCGCATGGAGATGCTGCATCGCAGCTCGATGCGCATTCTCTCCGAACTCGGCATTCGGGTGATGAGCACGCGGGCGATGGACCTGTTCGAAAAGGCCGGCGCGCTCGTCGACCGGGAGAGCCAGACCATCCGCATCGACGAGACATTGGTGAAGGAAGCGCTTCGCACCGCGCCACGTCGCTTCACCTTGACGGGCCGCAATCCCGACAAGCAGCTCGAGATCGGCGGCAATGCGCTGGTCTTCGGCCTGGTGGCCGGGCCGCCCAACGTGCATGACCGCATCAACGGCCGGCGATCCGGCAATCTTGCCGACTATGAGAACTTCACCCGCCTGGCCCATTATTTCAACGCCATCCACATCCTGGGCAACCAGGTGTGCGCGCCGATCGAATTGCCGGCCAATTCGCGCCACCTTGATACCTACAAAGCCAATCTGTCTCTCAGCGATCTGAGCTTCCACTGCAGCGCCATCGGGCGCGGCCGCGCCATGGACGCCATCGCCATGATGGCGATCGCGCGGGGCATCACCCTGGAGGAGATGCGCGCTTCGCCCGGCGTCATCACCATCATTTCCGTCAACTCGCCGCGGCTCTTTGACGACGCCATGGCGGACGGCCTCATGGCCATGGCCGAACATGGACAGCCGGTAACGGTCACCCCCTTCACGCTGATGGGCGCGATGACGCCGGTGACCCTGGCGGCGGCCCTGTGCCAGCAGAACGCCGAGGCCCTGTTCGGTGTCGTGCTGACGCAGCTCGTCAATCCGGGCACGCCGGTGATGTACGGAGCCTTCACCTCCAATGTCGACATGCGCTCGGGCGCGCCGGCCTTCGGCACGCCGGAGAACACCAAGGCCAACATCATCGCCGGCCAGCTTGCGCGGCGCTATGGCCTTCCCTATCGCACCTCCAATGCCAATGCTTCCAATGCGGTCGACCTGCAGGCGGCCTATGAAACGGAGATGGCGACCTGGGGCGCCGTCCTCGGTGGCGCCAATCTGATCTATCACGCCGCCGGCTGGCTGGAGGGCGGCCTCACGGCGTCCTATGAAAAGCTCGTCCTCGACGTCGAGATCCTCCAGAACATGATGGAGTTCCTGCGTCCCCTGCCTTTCGAGGAGGACGATCTGGGCTTCGAGGCCATCAAGGCCGTGCCTGCCGGCGGGCATTTCTTCGGCAGCGAACACACGATGTCGCGCTACGAAACCGCATTTTATCAGCCCATGCTCTCCAACTGGCAGAATTACGGCAGCTGGCAGGAGGCCGGAGCGCATGACGCACTCGACCGGGCGACGGGCCTCTGGCAGCACGCTTTGCGGGAATATCAGGAGCCGGCCCTGGACGAAGCCGTTCGCGAGGAGCTCGAGGCCTATGTCGTGCGTCGGCGCACGGAGATCGGCGCCGGGGAACCTTGAAGGGATCGATGCCATGGAGACCATGCCGACCGAAAGGCAGGCGGGCGAGGCTATCCGCTTTGCCGTGCTGATGTTCCCGGGTTTTCCCCTGATGGCATTCAGTTCGGTGATCGAGCCGCTGCGCGCCGCCAACACGCTGTCGGGCCGGCGCTGCTATTCCTGGATCACGGTCGGGCCAGACGGCGCCAAGGTCCGGGCCTCCAACGGCATCGATATCGAGCCGGATTTCGGTGTCAGGAATGCGCCGTCCGTCGATCGCATCGTGGTGTGCTCGGGCGGCGATGCCGATCACCTGGTTGCCGAGGATGCCATGGCCTGGATCCGCCGCAACCTCCGGGCCGGCGCCGATCTCGGATCGGTCGCCGACGCGGCTTTCCTGCTGGCCCGTGCCGGTCTGCTCGACGGCTATGCCTGCACCCTGCACTGGACAAGCCAGCCGGCTTTTCGCGAGGCCTTTCCGGGCCTCGACATGCAGCGAGACCTCTATGTCATCGACCGGCGACGCTTCACGGCGGCAGGCGGGGTGGGCAGCCTCGACATGATGCTGGACATGATCGGCCGCGACCATGGCAGCGAGCTGTCTTCCGGTGTTGCCGAATGGTTCGTGCACAGCCCGCTGCGGTCGAGCGTGGACCGGCGGCTGATGCCGTTGCGCCTGCGCACGGGGATCGGCGACGAACTCGTGCTGGCTGCGGTGGCGATCATGGAGGACTGCGTCGAGGACCTCCTGCGCATGGATGCGCTGGCGCGGCGCCTCGGCGTATCGGCCGACAAGCTCGAGCGCTCCTTTCGCACCGAGCTCGGCGTCACGCCTAACCATTACTACCGCAGCCTGCGGCTGAGGCGGGCCGCCGACCTGCTCACCCATTCGAGCCTGCGGGTCGGCGAGGTCGCGCTGGCCTGCGGCTTCAACAATGCGGCCAATTTCTCCCGGGCCTTCCGCGACAGCTTCGGCTATGCACCCCGGGGCGTGCGCCAGCGCAAGTCGATCTCCGGGGAGGCGCCCCGGATATGACGAGAAGGGTCACAAAAGACCGTCCAGCGGAATTGCGCATAGTTTTCGCGGAAAGCGCGCAAACAATGCGCGCGCGGGTTGGTCACTGTTCATGGACAGGAGAAAGTTCATGAGTATTGTGGTTTTCGATCCGGATCGCGTCGAAGATGTCGACTTCAAGGATCGCATGCGCCATCCGGCGGCCGCGGATCCGGCCGGCGGCATGTGGCTTTCCGACACCGAGCCTTCCTTCATCGATGCCGATGCCCTGCGCAAGGGGCGCCTTGCCCGGCTGCGCCGATGGATGGCCGAGGCGGGGTATGGCGCGGTCGTGCTGTTCGACCCCTACAACCAGCGCTACGCCACCGGCTCGCGCAACATGTTCGGCTATTTCCTGCGCAATTCCACGCGCTATTTCTTCATCCCCACCGAGGGGCCGATCGTCCTTTTCGAATATCCGCAGAGCTACCATGTCTCGATGGTACTCGACACGGTCGACGAAGCCCGCCCCTCCAAGCTCGTCTGGTCGTCGGTGTCGGGCCGGGACGACGAGACGGCCGGCCCCTTCGCCGACGAGATCACCGAACTCCTCAAGACTCATGGCGGCGGGTCGATGAAGCTCGGCCTCGATCGCTGCAGCCATCTGCAGGCAGTGGCGCTGCAAAAGCGCGGCTGCGACGTCAGGGATTGCCAGGGCGAGATCCTGGCGGTGCGTGCCGTCAAGACACCGGAGGAGGTCAAATGCCTCCAGGTTTCGATGGCCGGCGCCGAAGCCGCCGTCGCCGCGGTGCGGGAGGCGATCAAGCCCGGCGTTTCGGAAAACGACCTCTTCGCCATCATGTATCACGAGGTGATCCGGCAGGGCGGCGAATTCATCGAAACGCGTCTGCTGAGTTCGGGTCAGCGCACCAATCCCTGGTTCAACGAGGCGAGCGGACGCAAGATCCGCCCGGGTGAACTGGTGGCCCTCGATACCGACACCATCGGCTGCTACGGCTATTACTCTGATTTCTCCCGCACCTTCCGCTGCGGTCCGGGCAAGCCGACGACCTATCAGAAGATGCTGTACCGCATGTCCTACGACCAGGTGCAGCACAATATCGGCATCGTGAAGCCGGGCATGGCCTTCCGCGAGATCGCCGAGAAGGCCTGGAAGATCCCGGAGCGCTTCGTCGACCAGCGCTACACCTCGGTGATGCACGGCGTCGGCATGCACGGGGAAACGCCCTTCATCGCCCATTCGATGGACTACGAGACCTATGGTCGCGATGGGCACCTTGTGCCCGGCATGGTCGTCTCGGTGGAAAGCTATATCGGCGAGAAGGGCGGGCGCGAGGGCGTCAAGCTCGAGGACGAAGTCCTGATCACCGAAACCGGGACGGAACTCCTGTCACGCTTTCCCTATGAAGACGAATTCCTGGAAGGGCAGATCTAAGTGAAACGGACGCTGCATCTCGACCGCAACCGGATGGCCGCCATCTTCATCGATCTCCAGGAGGAGCATCGGGCCGACCCGCGCTATCTGGTCGAAGGCTATGCCGGCGTCCTGGCGCACGCACGCCGCCTGCAGGATGCGGCTCGCCGGCATGGCGTGCCGCTCTATCACGCCGCCTATGTCGTAGATCCGGCTGCACCTGGCCGCCCGTTCCATCCATTGCAGGCCGACGGACGCTCGGCCTTCAGCGACAAGGACGATCCGCGCATCGCCATCTGCACCGAAGTGGCGCCGGCGCCAGGGGAGGCGGTCATCTTCAAATCGGAGCCGAGCCTGTTCGGCGCTGCCTCGCCGGCGGAAGAATTGCGGCGTAAGGGCATCGAATGGCTGGCCATCGCGGGGGTGTGGACCGAGGCCTGCGTCGATGCGACGGTCAAGGACGCGGTGGCCCTCGGCTTTCACGTGCTCCTGGTCAAGGACGCCTGCGGCACGGCCAGTACGGCCATGCACCAGACCGCCATCCTCAACCTGGCGAACCGGCTCTATGGCGGCGCGGTGGTGTCGACCGACGAAGCTTGCCACCTGATGGCGGGCGAGCCGGTCGAGGCCTGGCAGGTCAAGGGCTCGGTACCCCTGCGCTTTACCTACGAGAACGCCTCCGGTCTCTACGCGGAACTTTGAGGAGTGATCTGCAGCTACGAACGGCGGCAACAAAACGAGGATTGCGGCACAACGGCATGATGGAAATCCTGACTTTCATCTCCGACAATCTCCATGTGATCGGTGCCAGGGCACTCGAGCACATTTCCATCGTCTTCGTGGCGGTTGGCATCGCCATCGCCACGGCGGTGCCGATCGGCATTGCGATCACCCAGTCCAAAACCGCCGCCGACGCCGTGCTCTACCTCGCCTCGATCATGATCACCGTACCGTCCATCGCCCTGTTCGGGCTGATGATCCCGCTGCTTTCGCCCCTCGGCCACGGCATCGGCTATGTGCCGGCGGTGATCGCCGTGATCCTCTATTCGCAGCTGCCGATCATCCGCAACACCTATACCGCCATCGCCAATGTCGATCCGGCCTTGCGCGAGGCGGCGACAGGCATGGGCATGAGTACGGTTCAGAGGCTGCGCCAGGTCGAGATTCCCCTGGCCGTGCCGGTGATCATGGCAGGGGTGCGTACCGCCGTGGTGATGAATATCGGGGTGACCGCCATTGCCGCCTATATCGGCGCGGGCGGGCTCGGCACCTTCATCTCGCGCGGCATCAGTCAATCCGATCCCCGGCAACTGATCACAGGAGCCTTGGCCGTGTCCCTCCTGGCGATCGCCGCAGACCTGCTCCTTGCTCTGGTGCAGTGGCTGCTGACTTCCAAGGGCATCAAGGGCGGAGCGAGCCGATGATCCGTCTCGAACATCTCACCAAGACCTTCGAAACCGCGGGCAAGCCCTTCGTCGCCGTCGACGACATCAATCTGGACCTGCCGGCGGGGGAGATCTGCGTGCTGCTCGGGCCTTCGGGTTGCGGCAAGACCACGACCATGAAGATGATCAACCGCCTGATCCAGCCCACCGGCGGCAAGGTCTATATCGACGGCAAGGATACCAGCGCCACCGACCCGATCCAGCTCCGCCGCTCGATCGGCTACGTCATCCAGCAGATCGGCCTGTTTCCCAACAAGACCATCTGCGAGAACATCTGCGTGGTGCCCGATCTGCTGGGCTGGGACCGCCGGAAGTCGCGCGCCCGGGCGGGCGAATTGCTCGAACTGGTGGGCATGCAGCCCGATCTTTTCCTCGCCCGCTATCCGCGAGAATTGTCCGGCGGCCAGCAGCAGCGCGTCGGCGTGCTGCGCGCGCTTGCCGCCGATCCGCCTGTCATGTTGATGGACGAGCCCTTCGGCGCGATCGACCCGATCAACCGCGAGGTGATCCAGGACGAATTCCTGAAGATGCAGCAGGCGATCCGCAAGACCATCATCTTCGTCTCGCACGATCTCGACGAGGCGGTGAAGATGGCCGACAAGATCGCCATCTTCCGCAGCGGGCGCCTGGAACAATATGCCAGCCCCGACCTGTTGCTAGCCAGGCCGGCCAATGCCTTCATCGAGAATTTTCTCGGTTCCGACCGGGCCCTCAAGCGCCTGCGGCTCGTCACGGCGGGAGAGGCGATGGCCACAGAGTTCGATGCGGTGCGGCCCGAGGATCCGATCGCGCTCGCGCTCGATAAGATGCAGGCTTCGGGCCAGCACGCCATCATCGTGGTTGCGGCGGACGGCAAACCCGAAGGCCTGCTTGCGCTCGATCGCGCCAGGGCCGCGACCGGGACGGTCGGTGACCATGCGCGCCCAGTCGAGACCACGGCCGCGCTCCATTCGGACCTGCGCAATGCGGTGGCCTCGATGTTCGCCCAGGACATGCCGGTACTGCCCTGCGTTGACGAGGCCGGGCAGCTCAGGGGCGTCCTGACCTATCGCTCGATCGTTGCCAGCCTCAGCCATGCCGGAGAAGCGGGATGAGCGGGCCTGCGGCAGCCATCGCGACCAGTCCGGGCAGAGGGCGTTCGCACCTCTGGGTACCGCTCGCGATGTGGGCGGTGCTGCTCGCCATCTGCGTGTGGCTGTGGCTCAGCGGCATGGCGGGCGAGATCCTCGCCTATTGGGACGACATCACCTATCTGAGCGTGCAGCATATCGAGCTGGTGGCCTGGGCGGGTGGGCTTGCCATCCTCACCGCCGTTCCCGTGGGCATCCTGCTGTCGCGGCCGGCCCTTCGGCGCTTTTCCGAATTCGTGATGCAGGTCTTCAATCTGGGCAGCACCATACCGACGCTCGCCATCCTCGCCTTGTCGATGACCTGGCTCGGCATCGGCACCCTGCCATCTGTGTTCGGGCTGTGGGCAGCGACCTTGCTGCCGATCGTACGCAACACCTATGCGGGGCTCAGGGCAGTCCCGCCCCATCTCCTGGAGGCCGCGCGCGGCATGGGCATGACGCCGCTGCAGACCCTGTGGCGGGTGGAACTGCCCAATGCACTGTTCGTCATCTTCGGTGGCATCCGCACCGCGCTGGCGATCTGCGTGGGCTCGGCCCCGCTCGCCTTCCTGATCGGGGCGGGGAGCCTGGGCGAACTGATCTTCACCGGCATCGCCCTCGACGAGCTGCCGATGATGCTCGCCGGCGCCATTCCCACCGCGATCCTGGCCGTGCTCACCGATTTCCTGGTCGGCCGGCTGCAATATTACCTCGTCCCGCGAGGCATCAATCCGCTGCGCTGAACAGCGGCAACAAGCAACAGAGGGAAAAGACGATGACCATGCTGAAGAAACTGGGCAGGAGCGTGTGTTCGGGCGTGTTTTCAGCCGTCGTGCTGGCAGCGGCCGGTGGTGTGGCCCTGGCGGCCAATCTGACGGTCGGCGGCAAGGATTTCACCGAGCAGCAGATCATCGCCGAGATGACGACGCAGCTTCTGACCGCCAAGGGCTATACGATCGACAAGAAGAACGGCATGGGCACCAAGATCGTCCGCGCCGCCCTGGAGAACGGCGAAGTCGATCTTTACTGGGAATATACAGGTACCTCCCTCGTCACCTTCAACAAGGTGACCGACAAGCTCTCGCCGCAGGCGACCTATGATCGGGTCAAGCAGCTCGATGGCGAGAAGGGGCTGGTCTGGCTGGCGCCTTCCAAGGCCAACAACACCTATGCCATGGTGGTGCGCAAGGACAACCCGAAGACCGACGGGCTGAAGACAGTCTCCGACATGGCCGCTGCCTACAAGGCCGGAACGGCGCTGATGATGGGCACCACGGCCGAATTTCCCAAGCGCCAGGACGGATTGCTCGGCCTCCAGAAGACCTATGATTTCGAGGCCGGCCGGGCCAACGTCAAGCCGATGGACCTTGGCCTTGCCTACAGGGCTTTGGCCAACAAGGATCTCGACGTCATCTCTGCCCAGGCGACCGACGGCCAGATCGCGGCGCTGGGGCTGCGCGTGCTCGCCGACGACAAGGGTTTCTTTCCCAACTATGCCCTCACGCCCGTGGTGCGCAAGACCGTGCTCGACGCCCATCCCGACCTGAAGCCGACCCTCGAGGCGCTCTCGGCCAAGCTCGACGACGCCACCATGCAGAAGCTGAACGGCGAGGTCGACGTCGACAAGAAGACGGTCGAAGTCGTCGCGGCCGATTTCCTCAAGCAGAACGGCCTGAAGTGAGCCCGATGGGCCGGCCCTGACAGGGCTGGCCCCATTCTTCCCAAATTTTCGCGCCAGTGCCGTCCGAGGGCGGCCGGCAGGAGGACAGACCATGATCAGCATTCTGCCGAAGCGCGCGATCGCCGCCTTGTGCGTCGCAGCCTCCTTCCTGGTGTCGACGACGGCCTTTGCAGCCACGCTCACGGTCGGCGGCAAGGACTTCACCGAACAGTTCCTGCTGGCCGAGATGACCAGGCAACTCCTGGAGAGCAAGGGCTATACGATCAACAAGAAGGACGGCATGGGCACCAATATCGTGCGTGCCGCCCTGGAGAACGGACAGGTAGACCTCTACTGGGAATATACGGGCACCTCGCTGGTGACCTTCAACAAGGTGACGGAGCCGCTCTCGCCCGAGCAGACTTATGCCAAGGTCAAGGAACTGGATGGCGCCAAGGGGCTGGTCTGGCTCGCCCCCTCCAAGGCCAACAACACCTATGCATTGGCGATCCGGCCGGGCAACGCCAAGACGGACGGTCTCAAGACCTTTTCCGATCTCGCCGCCGCCTACAAGGATGGCAAGCCGGTCCTACTCGGGGCCACGGCCGAATTTCCCAAGCGCGAGGACGGCCTGATCGGCCTGGAGAAGAAATACGACTTCAAGGCGGGACGCGCCAATCTCCGGCCGATGGAGATCGGACTCGTCTATAACGCCCTCGCCAGCGGCGACATCGACGTGGCCACGGTGGGCGCCACCGATGGGCGCATCGCTGCCATGAAGCTGACCCTGCTCAAGGACGACAAGGGCTTCTTCCCGAACTACGCACTCGTCCCGGTCGTCCGCCAGGCCACGCTCGATGCCCATCCGGACCTGAAAGCCACGCTCGAAGCGCTGTCGGCCAAGCTGGACGATGCCACCATGCAGACGCTGAACGGCGAGGTCGACGTCCACAAGAAAGCGATCGAGGATGTCGCCAAGGCCTATCTCAAACAGACAGGATTGCTTTGATTTTGGTGGGCACCTGGACTTGCACGATGAATGACCGTCATTGCGAGCGCAGCGAACTAATCCAGGGCTTCGGATGGAGTGTTTGTAACCTCTGGATTGCTTCGCTGCGCTTGCAATGACGAGCGAACTGCCGACGAGACCTCACCTCATGCCTGCCTGCGGTACCCGATAATGACGCCGGACTACACTCGACTGATAGACGCCGAAACCTGGGGCTTCATCAACCGGACGAATGCCTTCTATCCGCCTGAGGCGGTCGACTGGCCGATCGAACGCAACCGGGAGGTCTATGATCGGATGGCCCGGGCCTTTCATGCCGGTCGTCCCCCCGGCATAGCCGTCGAGACCACAACTGTGGAGACACCGAGCCATGTCATCCCGATCCGGATCTATTCGGCAGAACGTGGCAATGATCGCGCGACGATCCTCTATTTCCACGGCGGCGGCTTCGTGCTGGGCGGCCTCGACAGCCATGACGACGTCTGTGCAGAGTTCTGCGCGGCAACAGGACTGGCGGTCGTCTCGGTCGACTATCGCCTGGCGCCCGAACATGGGGGAACGGCAGCGCTGGAAGATGCCATCGCCGCCTATGACTGGGTAACGGCCGGCCTCGAACGTCCGGTGGTGCTGGCGGGCGATTCAGCCGGCGGCAATCTCGCCGCCTGCCTGGCAGATCATGTGGGCAGAGAGGGGCGGGGACCGATCGGGCAGGCGCTGATCTATCCCCTCTTGGGAGCCGATATCGACAAAGGTTCCTATCTGACCCATGCCGAAGCGCCCCTGCTGACGACCCGCGACGTCCTCTATTATCGCGACGTGCGCAGCGGCGGCATTGATTGCAGCAACGATCCGCGCTTCACGCCACTCGCGAGCTCGAGCTTCCGTCATCTGCCGCCGACCGTCGTCGTCACGGCTCAATGCGACCCGCTTTCTTCCGATGGCGAGGTCTATTGCGGCCGGCTGCGCGTCGAGGGCGTGCCTGCTTCCTGGCACGAGGAGGAGGGCCTGCCGCACAGTTTTCTGAGGGCACGCGGGATGTCATCGCGGGCCAGGGCGGCGATGGAACGCATCACCCAGGCCCTCACGACACTGGCGGCCGGGAAACGGGCCTAGGCAAGGCGCCGGCAGCGCCACCCGCATCGATATCAGGAAGGAACGAGCAATATGGTCAAGATCTCGCAGGTGCGCGTCCGGCCGCTGGTGCTGCCTCTCAAGCAGCCCTACCACTGGTCCTATGGCATCAGGGAGAATTTCTCCGTCAATCTGATCGAGATCGAGGCCGACAATGGCATGGTCGGCATCGGCGAATGCACCGTGGCACCGGACCAGGCCGGGACGGCGGCGATCCTCAGGCGCTTGACGGGCCATCTGGTCGGCCAGTCCCCCTATGACGTCGCGCCGCTGATCGCACGCATCTTCCACCAGGAATATCTCGGCCATGGCGCCAATATCATGCGTGCGGCCAACCAGATGTTCTCGGGCGTAGACATGGCGATGTGGGACCTGCAGGGCAAGCTTGCCGGCCTGCCGGTCCATCGTCTCCTTGGCGGGGCCCATCGCTCGGCCGTCGGCTATTTCTACTTCCTGCAGGGGGAGACCGCCGAAGAACTGGCACGTGACGCTGCTGCGGGCCGGGCGCGTGGGGAGCGCGTCTTTTACCTGAAGGTTGGCCGGGGCGAGAAGCTCGACCTCGAAATCACCGCGGCGGTGCGCCGCGAGATCGGCGATGCGCGCCTGCGCCTCGATGCCAATGAAGGCTGGGGCGTGCATGAGGCGATCAACATGTGCCGCAAGCTGGAGAAATTCGAGATCGAGTTTATCGAGCAGCCGACGGTAAGCTGGAGCATCCCGGCCATGGCGCAGGTGCGGGAATCCGTCGGCATCCCGATCGTCGCCGACCAGGCGGCCTTCACGCTCTACGACGTCCACGAGATCTGCCGCCAGCGCGCTGCCGACATGATCTGCATCGGGCCGCGCGAAATCGGCGGCATCCAGCCGATGCTGAAGGCGGCGGCTGTCGCCGAGGCGGCGGGGCTGAAGATCTGCATCCATAGTTCGTTCACTACCGGCATCACCACCTGTGCCGAGCACCATATCGCGCTGGCCATCCCCAATCTCGACGATGGCAATCAGATCATGTGGCAGCTGGTGCAGAAGGATATCGTGGCCTCGCCTGATCTCGACCCGAAGCAGGGCCGGATCGAGGCCCTCCAAGGGCCGGGCCTCGGCTTCGAGCTCGACGCGGATCTGATCGGGGACGGCGAGAGGCGATTTGCGCAGGCGGCGTGAAGCCGGCAGGTCGCTCGCCGGTGGAGCGCAACGGCCTTGGTGTCGTGCCTTTGTGCGCCCGGTCAAAGGCCGAGCGCGACTTTTCGGCCGTCGAAGAAGGCATAGGGGGCCTGGCGCGGCGCGGCGCAATCGCCGATCTCGACATGGGATATGCCCCGGGCCGCCAGGTCCGATGCAAGCCAGCTTGCCGGCAAGTTGGTCACAGCCAGCACCAGGCTGTCGGCTGCAATAAACGACCGTTCGCCGCTGTTATGGTCGATGATCGTGGCGCCCTGGCCATGCCATTCGGCGATGCTGACCTCGACCTGCCAGGTGACGCCGAGCTTTTTGAGGGTCCGCCGCAGGGGAACGTCGGCGGTGGTGCGCTGCAATTCCTTGCCGACAAAGGCGTCCGGCGTGAGGATGGTGACTTCGTGGCCTTCCTCAGCCAGTTTCCAGGCCGTTCCGCCGCCGCGCCAGCCCCCGCCTTCGTCGAGCAGCAGCACCCGTTTGCCGGGGCGGGCCTGTCGGCTCATGACGGCCTCGATCGAAAAGACATTGCCCTTATCGATGCCGGGCAGCGTCTCGATGGCTGGAAGGGCCTTCTGGAAGCCGGTGTCGGGCGGTAGGGAGCCGGTGGCAAGGATGACGGCGTCCGGCGCCATCACCGCCACGTCGTCGGCCTCCATATAGCAGTTCAGGCGGACATCGACGCCGAGCTTGTGCAGTTGGCGTTCATACCAGGCGAGGAGATCGAGGATCTGGGCGCGGCGGGGCTGCAGCCCGGCGAGGTGGAAATTGCCGCCCAGCCGGCTGGAGGCCTCGGCCAGCGTCACCTTGTGCCCGCGCTCGGCGGCGACGCGGGCGGCCTCCAGGCCTGCCGGTCCGCCACCGACCACCAGGACATTCCTTGGCGTGGCGGCCGGCTCGAAGCGGTCGCCGTCCCACATGAACTCCCGCCCGACGGAGGGATTGATCAGGCAGCTGATCCAATAGTCGCGCGAGCGGCGTCCCCAGCACATCTGGTTGCAGGAGATGCAGCCCCTGATGTCTTCGGCGCGATCTTCGCCGGCCTTTCGAGCCAGATGCGGGTCGGCGATCTGGCCGCGCACGATGGAGACCAGGTCGGCCGAGCCTTCACTCAGCACCGTTTCGGCATTTTCGGGCGTGCGGATATGGCTTTCGGCAATGACGACCGCATGCGTCGTCACTGCCTTGATCCTGGCGGCCAGATCTGCACCGAGCTTTTCGGGATAGAGAAAGGTCGGCATCAGCTTGTGAAAGTCGAGATAACCGCCGGAACCACAGGTGACGTAGTCGATCAGGCCTTGGCGGTCGTGAAGACCCACGATTTCGGCCAGTTCGTCGCGGCTGAGCGCGACGCTGTAGTCAGGCTCGTCGCTGATGGCCAGGCCGATGATGAAGTCTTCGCCGCATGTCTCGCGGATGCGGGTGAGGATTTCCCGCGACAGGCGCATGCGGTTCTCCAACGTGCCGCCCCATCGGTCCTGGCGGCGATTGGTCCAGGGCGTCCAGAACTGGTCGACCAGGCCGAGATAGGCGGCCCAGACCTCCACGCCATCGAAGCCTGCGGCGCGGCACCGGCGCGCGGCCTCAACGAAGCCCTCGATCGTCTCCCAGATCTCGGCCTCGCTCATCGCATGCGAGCCGTCGCTGTCATGATAGCTCGGCAGGCCTGACGGGGACCAATGCGGATGGAAGGAGTTGTCGGAATCGCCATGGGCGCCGATGTGGTAGAGCTGCTGGATGGCGACGGCACCATTGTCCTTGATGGCGCCGACGATTTTTTTGAACGGAGCGATGACGCTGTCGTCGCAGGGGCGGAAATTGCCGCGGGTGAGGATGGCGGCGGGGTGGACGGGCATCGGCTCCACTACGATCATGCCGGCACCGCCCTTGGCACGTTCGGCATAATAGGCGGCATGCCGCTCCGTCGGCAGTCCGTTCACCGCCATGTTGGCAGTGTGGGCGCCGAAAACGATCCTGTTCCTCAGCGTGCGCGTGCCGATCGTGAGGGATGAAAACAGGCGGGGGAACTGCTTGGACACCGTGGCCATCCGGCGGGTTGAGAGGGGGGCGAGGGGTAGAACGTTTGGCTCGGCCCCCCGGATTTCTTGCCTCGGCTGTCGCCCGTCAGTGCGAGGGCACGACGGCGGCAGCGAGCTGCCTGAGATTCACCACGCCGATGGGCTTGCCCGCCGGGTCGAGGACGGCGACGTCGTCATGCGGCTGGTGAGCGAGCAGCCGGATGGCGCCTTCCAGGGTGGAGCCGGACGAGACCGTCATGCCCTTTGTCTCGTAGCCCTCGGCGAGGGGGGACATGATCGCGTCCACCTGGATGACGCGGCCACGATTCACTTCCTTGACGAAGTTCTCGATGTAGTCGTCGGCCGGATTGAGCACGATGTCCTGGCTCGTGCCCTGCTGGATCACTTCCCCGTCGCGCAGGATGGCGATGCGGTCACCCAGCCGCAGCGCCTCGTCGAGATCGTGCGTGATGAACACGATCGTCTTCTTGATCTCCCGCTGCAGGTCGAGGAGCACGGATTGCATGTCCATGCGGATGAGGGGATCGAGCGCGGAAAAGGCCTCGTCCATCAGCAGGATCGGGGCGTCATTGGTAAGCGCGCGGGCGAGGCCGACGCGCTGCTGCATGCCCCCCGACAGCTGGTTGGGATAGCGGGCCTCGAAGCCACTGAGGCCGACCCGCTCGATCCAGCGCATCGCTTCCTCGACCTGCCGGGCGCGCGGCACGCCCTGCACTTCGAGGCCGTAGACCGTGTTCTCCAGGATGGTGCGGTGAGGCAGTAATGCAAATTTCTGAAAGACCATCGCCGTCTTGTGCCGGCGAAACTCGCGCAATTCGCGCTGGTTCATCTTGACGACGTCCTCGCCGCCGACCAGCACCTCGCCGTCTGTCGGATCGACGAGGCGGTTGATGTGCCGGATGAGCGTGGACTTGCCCGATCCGGAGAGGCCCATGATGACCTGGATGCCACCGGCAGGCATACTGATGTTGATGTTGCGCAGCCCGAGGACATGACGATGCCGTTCGTTGAGCTCGGCCTTGGTCGCGCCCTGCCGAACGAGCTCAACCATCGCCTTGGCATTTTGTCCGAAGATCTTGGAAAGGTTACGGATCTCGATTCCGTACTGGTTCGAGCCTTCAGCCATGGACCGTCTCCCGGTGCTTCTGGAGGCGGCGGCCATAGGCCTGGCTCACCCGGTCGAAGATGACGGCGATACCGACGATCGCCAGGCCGTTGAAGATGCCGAGGGTGAAATACTGGTTGGCGATGGCCTTCAGCACCGGCTGGCCGAGCCCTTGGACGCCGATCATCGAGGCGACGACCACCATGGCGAGCGCCATCATGATCGTCTGGTTGATGCCCGCCATGATGGTTGGCAAGGCGAGGGGAAGCTGGACGTTCTTGAGTTTCTGCCAGCCGGAAGACCCGAAGGCGTCGGCGGCCTCCAGCACATCCTTGTCGACCAGGCGAATGCCGAGATTGGTGAGGCGGATGATGGGGGGAATGGCGTAGATGACCACGGCGATCAGGCCGGGCACGCGGCCGATCCCCAGCAGCATGACCACGGGGATCAGATAGACGAAGCTCGGCATGGTCTGCATGACATCGAGCAGGGGATTGACCGTCCTCTGCAGGCGATCGTTCAGCGACATCAGAATTCCGATGGGAATGCCGATCACGATGGAGAGCACCGTTGCCACGAAGATCATCGAGATCGTGCGCATGGTGTCGTCCCACATGCCGAAATAGCCGATCGCCAGAAGCGTGAAGAGGCAGGCGAGCACCACCTTCCAGCTGCGGCTGGCGAACCAGGCGATGGCCAGGATGATCAGGGTGACGATCGGCCAGGGCGTCTGCGTCATGAAGCGCTCGGCCTGCATCAGGAAATACTGAAGCGGCGAGAAGAAGCTCTCAATGGCATCGCCATAGGTGCGGGTGAACGTGCGAAACCCCTCGTCGATCGCCTTCTTTAGATCGCGAAGGCTGTCATCGTTCATGTGGGGAAATTTGTAGAACCATTCCATCGGATAACCCCTCTTCGCCGCGATGGCGCCCTTGTTGTTTTTGCTATGGGCGTCATGAAAGCGGCGCGCCCGATACGCGCCGCCTTTTTGTTATCAGAGCGCAGCCTTGATCTTGTCCGCAGCCGCCGGCGAGACCCACTGGGTCCAGATGTCGGGATTTTCCTTCAGGAAATGCTTGGCGCCGTCCTCGCCATTGGCCTGGTTGTCGGTCATCCAGGCCATCACCTTGTTGACCGTGTCGTTGTGCCAGGCGCGCTTCTTCAGGTAGTCCATGACATCGGGAGCGACGCGTTCGGAGAACTTCTTGGCGACCAGCGTGTAGACTTTGTCGGGAACCCAGGAATTGGGCTTGGGATCGGCACAATCGGCCACGGTGTTGCAGCGCTTCCACTCCGCTTCATCGCGCGGATAGCCGGGATCGAGGCGAACCATCTCATATTTGCCGAGCAGGGCGGTCGGGGCCCAGTAATAGCCCAGCCAACCCTTCTTGCGTTCGTAGGCCTTGGCGATGGAGCCGTCGAGGCCGGCAGCCGAGCCGGTGTCGACCAGCCTGAAATTGGACTTCTCGGCATTGATGGCCTTGTAGAGCTGCGCCGTCACCACGGTGCCGCCCCAGCCCTGCGGGCCGTTGTAGATGGCACCCTTGCTGGAGTCCTCGGGGTCCGGGAAGAGTTCGGGATGCTTGAGGGCGTCGCCGATCGTCTTGATGTCGGGATGGGCATCGGCCACATATTTGGGAATCCACCAGCCCTGCACACCGCCATCGGGCAGGGAGATCGCGGCCGTGATGAGCTTGCCCTCGTCCATGCCGCGCTTGACCACGTCCGGCAGGAGATCGATCCAGGCCTCCGGCGCGATGTCGGGCTCGCCCTTCTCGGACATGGAGGTAATCGTCGGCACCGTGTCGCCCACCGTGATCTCGGCGGCGCAGCCATAGCCGTTGTTGAGGATGAACTTGTCGATGTTGGATAGCACTTCGGCGCTCTGCCAGTTCATGCTGGCAATGGACACCGAGCCGCATTCGGCCGCCTGAGCCAGCGATGTCGGCCCGGCCAGGCCGAGGGCAAGGCAACTCGTCAACAGTAGTTTCTTCACGGTCATATCCCTCTGCTTCAGGCGGCTTTGTCAGGCTGTCGGTGCGCCGCCGTCACCGTGCCCCTTGCAGCTAGGTCGACAGACCCATGCTGATGGATTTCCGGAACGCCGCGGCGAGACCCGCCCCGACGGCTTCGTCGAAGCCGTTCGCCTGCATCGCCTCGATGGCGGCGGCGGTGGTGCCTCGGTAGTCGAGAAACACCTCGACCGTGTTCGCCGGGTCATAGCCATTCTTTTCGAACAGCCGCCCCGTGCCGATAAGAAGCTGGGTCACGGCCTGCCGGGCCACTTTCGCCTCGATGCCGTGGGCGGCGGCGTGACGCGCCATCGCCGTAGCCAGCAGCGCCGGAAAGGCGGGGCCTGAGCCGGCAAGGCCGGTCAGATAGTCCAGTTCGCTCTCGCTCTCGAGTTCGGCACCGGTGCCGCAGGCCTCGAATATCCGGCCCACGAGGCGGCGCTCCTCCGCCGATACCGCCGCAGAGGCAACCCAGGGCGTGAAGGAGGCCCGTACTTCGGCCGCGGCGTTGGGTAGCGAGCGCACCACCCGGTCGGAGCCAACGCCCGCAACGAGCTGTTCCAGGCGAATGCCCGCCATGACGGAGATGATGAGTCTGCCCGCCGCCTCGATGTTCAGCGCCGGCCAGTCCACCGGGCGCACGCTGACGACAATGAGATCGACGCTGTCGGCGAGGTCCTGATTGTCCCGGGTCCAGCGTGCGCCGGGAAAGCGGGTCGGCTCGCCGCTACGGAGGGAAAGGACCAGATGCTCGGGTGAGGTGATGCCGGCATTGAGCAGGGCCTGGACGATGGCGCCGCCAAGCCAGCCATTTGCGCCGATCACGCCGATTTTCAGGGGCTCTCTCATCGTGCGTTACTCATGGAGGGTGGCGCAGAACCTGGACTGGCGATGAAACGGCCACGGTTTCTCCGGTTGGAAAGCGCTGCCGCTCATGGACGGGGACATGCTGCCATAGGTGTCCGTTTAGAAGCAATAAAAATGTACACCATTGTCAAAAAACATGACTGGTTCGTTAGCTCATGATTGACACTGGTGTACATTCTGCCTAGCATTTTCGACGCATATGCAACGCTGGACACCGAGCCATGTCGAACGATCCCCTCCTGCAACCCTTTCAGCTCAAGCATCTCACGCTGCGCAATCGCATCATCGTGACCTCGCATGAGCCGGCCTATCCCGAGGACGGCATGCCGAAGGAGCGCTATCGGGCCTATCACGTAGAGCGGGCCAAGGGCGGGGTCGCCATGACCATGACGGCGGGATCCGCCGCCATTTCGAAGGACAGCCAGCCGGTCTTCAACAATCTGCTCGCCTACAGAGACGAGATCGTCCCCTGGCTCAAGGACCTGACCGACGCCGTTCATGAGCATGGCGCAGCGGTGATGATCCAGCTCACCCATCTTGGCCGCCGCACGCGCTGGGACAAGGGCGATTGGCTGCCTGTCGTGGCACCGTCCCACCAGAGGGAAGCCTCGCATCGCGCCTTTCCCAAGAAGCTGGAAGACTGGGACATCGCGCGCATCATCAAGGATTTCGCCGACGCGGCCGAGCGCATGAAGGCCGGCGGCATGGATGGCATCGAGCTCGAGGCCTACGGCCATCTGATCGACCAGTTCTGGTCACCGCTCACCAACGAACTGGATGGCCCCTATGGCGGATCGCTCGAAAATCGCCTGCGCTTCGGCTTCGACGTATTGAAGGCTATTCGCGAACGGGTCGGGCCCGACTTCATCGTAGGCGTGCGTTACACGGCCGACGAGCAGCTGGAAGGCGGCACGACCAAGGAAGAGGGGCTGGAGATTTCACGCCGCCTCAAGGACAGCGGCCTGATCGATTTTCTCAACGTCATCCGCGGCCATATCGATACCGATGCCGGGCTGACCGATGTCATTCCGATCCAGGGCATGGCGAACTCGCCGCATCTCGATTTCGCGGGTGAGATCCGCGCTGCTACGCAGTTTCCGACCTTCCACGCCGCCAAGATTCCGGATGTCGCCACGGCACGTCACGCCATCGCCGCCGGTAAGGTCGACATGATCGGGATGACACGTGCCCACATGACGGATCCGCATCTGGTCCGCAAGATCATCGAAAAACGCGAGGACGACATCCGGCCCTGCGTCGGCGCCAATTACTGTCTCGACCGCATCTATCAGGGCGGAGCCGCCTATTGCATCCACAATCCGGCCACCGGCCGCGAGCTGACCATGCCGCATGCCCTGCAGCCGGCGGCAGTTCGCAAGACCGTCGCCATCGTCGGCGCCGGTCCGGCGGGCTTGGAGGCGGCCCGCGTCGCTGCCGAGCGGGGGCACCGGGTCGTCGTCTTCGAGGCTGCCGGCAAGCCGGGCGGGCAGGTCAGGCTCACCGCCCAGAGCCCGCGGCGCAAGGAAATGATCAGCATCATCGAGTGGCGCATGAGCCAGTGCGAGAAGCTGGGCGTGACCTTCCATTTCAACAGCTGGGCGGATGCCGACAGCATCGGGGCCGAGAAGCCGGACGTGGTGATCGTCGCCACGGGCGGGCTGCCGCATACGGAAGTGCTCTCCAAGGGCAACGAGCTCGTCGTCTCCGCCTGGGATATCATCTCCGGCGATGTCAAACCCGGTTCCAACGTGCTCATCTTCGACGATGCCGGCGACCATGCCGGCTTGCAGGCTGCCGAGATCCTGGCGCAGGCCGGGGCGAAGGTGGAGATCATGACGCCGGACCGCTCTTTCGCGCCCGAGGTCATGGCGATGAACCTCGTGCCTTATATGCGTTCCCTGCAGAAGCTGGATGTCACCTTCACCGTCACCTATCGCCTGCTTGCCGTCGAAAAGGCGGGAAACCAGCTGGTTGCCCACATCGGCAGCGACTATGGCGGCATTGTCAGGCAGCGCAGCTTCGACCAGATCGTCGTCAATCACGGCACGATCCCGCTCGATGACCTCTATTTCGAATTGAAGCCGTCCTCGAGCAATCTCGGCGAGATGTCCTACGAGCAATTGATCGCCGGCCAGCCCCAATCCGTGGTTCGCAACGGGGAGGGCCAGTTCCAGCTCTTCCGCATCGGTGATGCGGTTGCTGCTCGCAATACCCATGCGGCCATCTATGATGGCCTCAGGCTGGCCAAGGATATTTGATCGCGAGGGTTTCGATGACGCAGCGGAGCATGGTCCTTCAGAATTTCGTCGATGCAGCCCGGGAGGCTTTCGGTCAATTCGCGCAGGCCCCCGAGGCACGCCGGTCCATCGGAGAGATCTTCAGGGTGCTGGAAGAGCCAAGGGAGGCAAGAGCAGGCGCTGGCGCTCGCCTTCCGGCTTGCGAGCATCTCGATCAGGCTCTTGGGCTCGAAACAGGCCACACGACGCTCGTCAGGCTGCTGGAATGCTTCAGGGCGGTCGAGCCCGACCTCCAATGGCGCCGACGTCCGAACAATGACAGCACGGCCAGCACCAATTTCGAGGACGGGCACGCCAATGCGATGCTTCTGGGCCCCGGTGGCCTTGAGGAACGCGGGGACGTCTGGCTCGGCGTGTCGCTGATGGCGCCGAAGGTACGCTATCCCGACCATGACCATGCCCCCGAGGAGGTCTATCTGGTGTTGTCGGACGGCGAGTTCCGGCAGGGGGAGGGAGACTGGTTTTCGCCTGGGATTGGCGGCTCGTTCTACAACAGACCCGGTATCAGGCATGCGATGCGCTCGCTCGACACGCCGCTATTCGCCTTCTGGGCGTTGCAGGCGGGCAACCGGCCCTGAGGCAGCCCCGGGCTGATTGGCCCCCGAAACAAGTTATGGCTTGAAGTCATGCCTGGCGTGGAAGCGATCGAGCTCGCGCTGTTCAGGCCGGACGCCGGTGAAGATCTCGACATATTCGGGAATGCGCTTCATGCGAACGCCGACATCTTCCTGCGTCTGCATCGAGATATAGCCGATCTGGGTGAGATAGGTCGTCCGGGCCCGCACGTCGGCCGTGATGGCGGTGTAGCCGAACCGTGTGAACATCTGCGCAAGCGCTTCGAGGCGGATCTGGTCGGCAGTCCTCACTTCCGCGAGGATGTCCGAGGATTCGAGAGCCCAGCTGCGTACGGCGAATTCGAATTGGGCGTCGAACAGGGTCTTGTCGATCCAGCAATCATTGACATTGAGCATCGCCTCGGCGATCGATTCGGCATAGGCCTGCGCCTGCTTGACGAGGTTGCCGGTGTTCTTGTCGCGCCAGCGCGCGATGAGGGCGCCGAGGAGTTCCTCGCGATCCTTGAAGAACCAATAGAAGCTGGTACGCGACAGGCCGAGTTTCTTGGCCAGAGGCAGAATCTTGACCGTACTGACCCCGGATTCGAGCAGGAGTTCATAGGCCGCCTCCAGCCAGACTTCTGCCGAGCCCCGCCAGCCCGTTTCGCCCAAAACCTGCTCCATGAAACGCCCCCAATCAAACGGCAAATCGGCGATCAGGCGAAATGCACATAGATGTCGAGCATAGCGTCAATTATGTCGATTTAGTAGACATAAATGTACAGATCTGCAACCACATTCGGGCGCCTTGTCGACCCTGATAGTGCCCCATTGCCGGGACGCGGCAAACCAGGACTGCGATGGACACACATGAATGCCCTCCCGCTTCCGGATGGGAAGGTACTCAAGTCATTGTAGCATCTTGGACCGAAATCGCCTCTTCCCGGGATCGCAGGCATCCTTGGCCATGGCGCTGGCGTGTCGATCCCCGAATCGACATCTTTCTTTCAGAGGTCTTTCGGCAAGCGCGCCATTTCCAGGACTATCGATCTGGAGATCGACAGTCCAATTCGGCAACATCCTCGTATGGTCAGCACTTATGGGTAAGGATGTCTGCGATCGGCACGGCCATTGCGGTCGGTAGGATCCGCACCGGGGGGCTATCTGTCGATCACCAGGTCGCTCAGCGGCTTCGAGCAGCAAGGCAGGAAGAAGCCTGCCTCGACTTCGCGCTGGCGAATGCCGCCATTGTGCTGCATGTCGACGCTGCCGCTGACGAGCTTGGATTTGCAGGTGCCGCACAGGCCGTTGGCACAGGAGGAGGGCAGGCGGATGCCGGCCTTCTTGGCCGACGACAGCACCGTCTGCCCGTCGGCCACCTCGATGGTGCGCGACTGCTTGGCGAACTCGACCTTGAAGGCTCTCGCCTGCGGCAGGACTTCGGCTGGCGGCTCATCGACGCCGGCACCGTCGAAGCTCTCCTCGTAATAATTTTGGTCGGGGCTTCCCAATTCGGCGCTGAAGGAGCGGACAGCCTGCATGAAGGGCGCCGGGCCGCAACACATGATGACCCGATCCGCGAGATCCGGAATGGCCAGCGACAGGAATGCCTTGGATAACCGCCCGGTCAATCCCGGCCAGGATGGTTCGCCGGTGACCTGCTCGGGAAGCAGGATGAGCCGCAGGCCTTTCAAGCGGTTCGCCAGCACGCCGAGCTCGTCACGGAAGACGAGATCGCGGGGCGTCCTGGCCGCATGGACGAAGACCACGTCCGCGGCTTGCGCGGAGTCGGCAATGTCCCTGACGATCGACATCAGCGGGGTGATGCCCGAGCCACCCGACAGCAAGGCAAGCTTGGCCGGCGCTGTCGCCGGCCGCACGAAGGCGCCAAGCGGCCCCATGGCCTTGACCGTCATGCCGGCAACCAGATTGTCGTGCAGCCAGTTGGAGACGCGGCCGCCCTCGGTGCGCTTCACGGTAACGGTGATGGCCTTCCGCCTCGTCGGCGAGGACGACATGCTGTAGCAACGGCTTTCAGGTAGGCCGTCGATCTCCAGTTCCAGCGACAGATGCTGGCCTGCCTCGAAATCGAAAGCCTTGCCGTCGGGGGACAGGAAGGTGAAGCTCTTCACGTCATGCGTTTCGTCATGGACATCGACGCACAGGAGCTGGTCGAATGCTTCGGCGTGCAGGGCAACATCCATACCAGCGCCAGTCTGCAACGAGCTGTCAGTAGCCATTGGCGCGCATCCGATCGATGTACCAGGTGACGAAATTGTCGAGCTGGCCCTCGGTGAAGGGGGAGTAGGGACCGGGTTCATAGGCGGGGTCGACGACGCCCGAATAGGAACGGGCGACCAGTTGCGCGTCCTGTTCGTTGGTGGCGACCCACACGCTGGTGAGCTTGTCGAGATCGTAGTCGCGGCCCTCGACGGCGTCCTTGTGCACCAGCCACTTCGTGCGGACGAGCGTCTCGTCGGCGCTGAGGGGAATGATCATCGTGCACACGGCATGGTCGCCCATGAAATGATGCCAGCAATTATGGCCCCACAGATGAACGTCGCCGAGATCCTTGCGTGTCATCGAGCCGAGGAGCTTGGACGAGGCGGCAGTGGCGTCCGGCGTCTGGGATTCGCCGGCACCCGCGATGATGAGGCGCTGCGTACGGAAATTGGTGGCGCAGTCGACGAGTTGCTCGACGGCTGCCGAGGGATAGCCCTCGGCCTCCCAGGCCTTGGTACGCGCCTCGTAGAGGGCCTGGTGCTGCTCGGCCTCTTCCCGGTCCTCGGGGCTCAGGCTGGCCGGATCGAAGCCGAAATCGAGATCGATGAAGGAAACACAGAGCTCGGGATGATTGGACGAGCAGTGATAGCATTCCCGGTTGTTCTCGATGGTGAGCTTCCAATTGCCCTTCTCGATGATCTCGCTCTGGAAGGCGACCTTGCTGTTGGCGATATCGTAGGGTGCCAGGCGCTCCCGCATCACGGTTTCGAGCGTGCCGATGTCTTCGGGGGGATTGTCCGAGAGGCAGACATAGATCAGGCCGCCGATCGAGCGGAAATGGACTGGCTTGAGGCTCTTGCAGGTCTTGTCGAAGCCCGTGCCCATATGTGGCGCAAAGGCAAGTTCGCCATCGAGCTCATAGGTCCACTGATGATAGGGGCAGACGAGCTTGGAGACGATGGACGTGCCGCTGTCCAGCAGGCGGGCGCCGCGATGGCGGCAGACATTGTGAAGCACCCGGATCTGGCTGTCGTCGTCGCGCAGCAGGATGATGCTGGAGCTGCCGAGATCGATCACATGGGCGTCGCCCGGCTCGGGAACGTCGCATTCCAGGCCGACATAGATCCAGTGCCGGCGAAAGAACACGTCGAGATCTGCCTTGAAGACATCCTCGCGCGTGTAGAGACCGGCGGGGAGGGCATGGCCCGGCATGCGCTGGTCCAGGAGGGGCGAGATCGCAGATGAGAATGTGTTGAGC
Source organism: Labrys sp. 22185 (assembly GCF_052045555.1). NCBI lineage: Bacteria > Pseudomonadati > Pseudomonadota > Alphaproteobacteria > Hyphomicrobiales > Xanthobacteraceae > Labrys > Labrys sp. 22185. The sequence continues at coordinate 29,438 of NZ_JBQEPH010000041.1, forward strand.
ATGAGTTTTCATCACCAGATTTGGCCCTATATTGCGCGCATGAAACCGCCCTCTCAACGGCATAAATGTTTACGTTTGCCATAACTCAATGTAATGCGTATCTGCGCTGCCCTTCTATGCTGCCGTGGGCTGTGAAACGCCTTCCTGGGCAAGAGTTTCCGAGAGCTATGAGCCATGGCCAATCTGCGGCGAAAGCTTCCCCCGCTCACCGCGCTCACCGCCTTCGAGGCGGTGGCGCGCCTGGGCGGCTTCACCAGGGCGGCGGCGGAACTGGGCGTTACCCAGGCGGCAATCAGCCGCCAGATCCATCTCTTGGAGGATATGTTCGGCTTTCCCCTGTTCCGGCGCCTGCACAGACGGGTCGAATTGACGGAGAAGGGAAGGCAGCTTTCGTCCACGGCCACGACGGCTTTCAATCTCATCGCCGAGACGATCTCGGATTGGTCAAAGGAGGAAGCGGAGGACGATCTCGCCATCGCAGCGACGATCGCCTTCTCCCATTTCTGGCTTCTCCCCCGCATTTCCTCGTTCTCGAAAGCCCATCCCGCCATCAGGCTGCGCATCATCACGCAGGACAATGCCGTCAAGGTCGATGGCGAGGACGTCGACCTCGCCATCCGCTTCGGAAGCGGTTTCTGGCCGGATGGGGACGCCGAATTCCTCTTTCGCGACGAAATCTTTCCCATCTGCAGCGCAGACTATGCGCAAGAGATCGGTCAGATCGAGCATCTCGCCCAGCTCACGCGCCATCCCCTGATCACCAATGACACGGCCGATCCCACCTGGACCAATTGGACCGAGTGGTTTGCGGCGTTCTCCGTGCCGATGCCGAGCAAGGGCTCGGGCATGCATTGCAGTTTCTACACGGAAGCGATCTATGCCGCCTTGAACGGCCACGGCATCGCTCTTGGCTGGCGCCGGCTCGTCGAGGACCTGCTCGCGCAAAACCGGCTGGTCAGGCTGACGAACGAAGCGATCGTCACGCAGAATGCCTATTTCTTCATTGCGCCCCGGCGCAAGGTGAGGAAGACGGCCGTCGACCTGTTCACAGACTGGTTGAGGCAGGAAGCGAACGCTCCCCAACCGCAAAGCTAGGACCGGTTCGATCAGCTCAGGCGAATTTGAATGAAGGCTGGAAGATCTCCTCGACCGGGGGATGGCGCCAGGTGCGCAGCGGATATTTGTCGATCAGCCGCTCGAACTGGGCCTGGGCTCGCTGGCGATAGTCTTCCAGATCGATGCCCGGCAGTTGCCGGTCGCGCATCACCACCCGGCCGTTGATGATGGTGGTCTTGAAATCCCGGCCGGTGCCGCTGAGCATCATGGTCTGGATGGGGTCGATGATGGGACCGAGCTCGAAGGCCCCGAGCTCGAACAATGTCATGTCGGCCTTGGCGCCGGCGGCAAGCCGGCCGAGATCGGGACGTCCGAGGGCGTCGGCGGCCACGAGGGTGGCGGCATTGTAGAAATCGGCCGAGGAACAGGCGGCGACATCGGCGTCGGCGACCCGGCATAGGCTGATGCCGATGCGCATGTTCTCGACCATGTCGGGCGGAAAGGTGTCGGTGCCCAGGCCGATCGGAATGCCCTGGCGCTTGAGGCGTGCGAAGGATTCCATCGCGCCGCCATAGCGCGAGAGCACCAGCGGGCAATGGATCAGGGCGGCACCGGATTGCGCCAGCAGGCCGATATCGTCGCCGGTTCGCGCTACCTTGCTGTGCCCGGTCAGGTAGACCCCATGCGGCAGCAGCGAGCGCCTGGAGAGGAAGCCGAGCGAGGCCAGCCATTCCACCGGCGTCTTGTCGTGACGCTCGACGATCGTCTCGAACTCGTCCATGCCCTGGCAGCAATGCAGGCGGATCGGGCAGTCGAGCTCGTCGCGGATGCGGGCCGAGCGCAACAGCAGCTCGGGGGTGCAATTCTCGATGCGATCGGGCGCCAGCATGCCGCGGATCAGCCCGCCATGCGCGCCGTCATGGGCGCGGACATAGGCCCTGGCCGCCTCCAGCCCCTCGAGGCCGCGTTCCTCGTCCCAGAAGGTATCGAAGCTGCCGTCCTGGCGGATGACGGTGACGCCGGTCATGTAGCAGGGGCCGAGATAGGCCCGGATGCCGATCTCGGCCGCGCTGTCGGCCGAGCGGGCGAACTCGTCATAGGTCTCGGCCCATTGCCGGTAGAACATCGAGGTGATCGGTAAGGCGGTGGTGATGCCGTTGCGCACCAGCTGCGCAAAGGCATATTTCATCTTGAAGGTCTGTTCCTCGGTTGAATACATCTCGATCGGACCGGCGGCGAGATAGTCCTCCGGCCAGACGCGCCCCTTCGCCCAGTCGGGCTGGTTGTCGAAGGCGAGGATGGTGGTGTCGAGATCGCCCAGGGCGTTGAGATCGATGAAGCCCGGGCCGAGAATGGCATTGCCCCCGTCGATTTCCTCGTCGATCTCGCCCTGATAGCCGCGCCCGACGAAGACAATGGTATCACCGCGATAGACGACTTCGGCATCGACGAGCGTGCGATGCTGCTCGCCGTCGAAGCCGATCACATAGCGCGCTTTCACTCTGGTGGTGGTCATGGTTTCCGGTCCGTTCGGGATGAGATGCAAAGGAGAGTCAGGGCGTCATCGGCCCAGCCCAGCGATTGAGGCCGATCGGCGTGGCGAGCGCTTGGCGGTACATGCGCCGGTAGTGGGGTTCGAGTTCGTCGGCGGCGGATTTGCAGCGAGCCATGTAGCCGGCGAATTCGCCGGCCAGAAGTCGAGCTTCCTGCTTGAGGGCGTCCTCGTCGACGGTGAGCAGGCCGCGGTTCTCGACGACGATCCGCCCGCCCACCATCACCGTGGTGACCGAGGAGCCGTTCTCGCAATAGACGAGCTGGCGCTTGAGGTCGTTGAGGGGCGTGAAGGCGAAGCTGTCGAGGTCGAGCAGGATGATGTCGGCTTGCCAGCCCGGTGCCAGCCGCCCGGTCGGGCGGGGCAGGCGCATGGCCCTGGCGCCGGCCGAGGTCAACGCCGTCAGGATCTCCAGGGGCAGGGGCCAGCGGTCGAAATCGGGGTCGGCGACATTGTGGACCAGGCCGGCGACCTTGCCGACGGTCCACAAATTGACGCCGTCATCGGTGGCCGCCTCGTCATTGCCGAGGCAGACATTGATGCCGCGCTGGCGCAGGCGCCGGAACGGCATGATGCCGCTGCCGATCTTGAGGTTCGACACCGGATTATGGGCGATCGAGCAGCCGGAATCGGCCAGGAGCGCCAGATCGTCCTCGTCGATCCAGATGGCATGGATGACCATGGCCTGCTCGTTGAGCACGCCGCTCTCATGGGCATAGCGGATCAGCGACTTGCCGTAATTGACCTCGCCGAGCACGCGCTGCAGGCGCGTTTCCAGGATGTGCATGTTGTAGGGCAGGTCGCGTTCGCGGGCGAGGGCGCCGAGCGCCTTGAAATAGGAAGGCGTGACGCGCTGGGGCGCCGAACAGGAGACGGCGCAGCGCAGCCGCCCCCCGGCGCGCCCATGCCAGCGTTCGAGGAAGCCCTTGTAATGCGCGAGCAGCTCGCCGTCCGACATCAGGGGCACCGCTTCCATGCGCTGGCGCAGGCGGGGCGGCAGCAGATCCTTCAGGAAGGGGTATTTGGCGTGCTCGACCACATTGGGCTGGTCGAGCGTCACCGTGGCCCTGATGCCGGCATCCTCATAGGCCTGCATGACATTGTCGACTTCCGTCTGCGTGACCACGGGCACGAAGAAGCAGTCGTCATGCACGGAGGTCACGCCCTGGCGCAGCATCTCCATGGCGCCGAGCATGGTGCGCACATAGGCAAAGCGTGCGGAGACGACCTCGCGCATCAAGGGCGGCACTTCGTAGAGCATGAACAGCTCGAGCGGCCAATTGTCGAGCGCGCCCTTCATGAAGTTGGCGGGCGAATGGAAATGGCCGTTGACCAGGCCCGGCATGGCGAGCTTGCCGGCGGCCTCGATCACCCGCACCCCGTCGGTGGTGACCTCAGCCGTGAGATCCGGGGCGACCGCCTCGATGGTGTCGCCGCGGATGAGGATGTCGGCCCTCAAATGCTCGCCATCGGCTTCGTCGAGCGTGAGAACGCGCGCATCCTTGATCAAGGTCAGCATGGCCTCAACGCTCCTTGTCCGCGCCATCGGCTGGGGCGGCCCGGTGCTTGACCAGCTGCAGGCGCGTCTTGGGATCGAGCGAGTCGCGCAGGGAATCGCCGAGCAGGTTGAAGGCCATCACCAGGATGGTGATGGCGAGGCCCGGGATGGCGGCGATATGCGGCGCCACGAACACGAAGCTGCGGCCTTCGCTGGTCATGATGCCCCATTCGGCGATCGGGGGCTGCACGCCGAGGCCGAGGAAGCTCAGGCCCGCGGCGGTGATCACCACGGCGCCGACGATGGTGCAGCTATAGACGACGGAGGCTGCCACCACGTTCGGCAGCATTTCCACGAACAGGATCTTGAGATCGGGTGTCGCCATGGCACGCGAAGCCTCGACATAGGCAAGGTCTCGCTCCTGGCGGGCCGCGGCATAGACGACGCGGGTGTTGTAAGGCACCAGGGTCACCACCAGGGCGATCATCATGTTGACCAGGCCCGGGCCCATCAGGGCCGCCAGCATGATGGCGAGCAGCGCCATCGGGAAGGCGAACAGCACGTCCATCAGGCGCATGATCACTTCGCCGAGCCGGGGATACCAGGCGCCGATGAGGCCGAGCGGGATCGAGATGGCCGCCCCCAGGAACACCGGGATGACACCCGAGATCAAGGTGAGGCGCGCGCCATAGATCAGGCGCGAGAGGATGTCTCGGCCCTGCTGGTCGAGCCCCAGCAGATGGCCCGACGTGCCAGGGGGCTTCAGCCGCAGGGCCGGATTGGCCTCGTTGGGCGGGAAGGGCGCGAGAAGAGGCGCGAAGATCGCCAGGAGCACCAGCAGGATGATGATGCCGGCGGCGATACGGGCGACGGGATCGCCGAGCACGCCGCGCCAGACGAAATAGAGATTGCCGCGGCGCTGCGGCGAGAGCTTGCTGGCCGGAGCCAGGGAAGGGACCGCGGTCATGGCAGCCTCACCGTTGCTTGGGATCGAGGGCGTGGACGACGACGTCCGAGACCAGATTGCCGAGGACGAAGACGATGGCGACGGCGAGCACGCAGCCCTGGATCACCGGCACGTCGCGCTGCATGATGGCGTCGAACAGGAGTTGGCCGACTCCGGGCCAGTTGAAGATGATCTCGGTGAAGATGACGCCGCCGAACAGATAGCCGATCTGCAGGCCGCCGATGCTGGCGAAGGTCGGCAACGTGTTGCGCACGCCGTGGCGCAGCACGATCTGCCGGCGGCTGAGGCCGCGGGCGCGGGCGGCCAGGATATAGGGCTGGCCGAGGACGTCGAGCATGCGCGAACGGGTGACGCGGGTGACGACGGCGATGGAGGAGGCCGCGGTAGCGATTGCCGGCAGCACCATATGATGGAGCAGTTGCCCGAGGCCGCCGGGATCGATCATGTTGTACATGCCGGAGATCGGGAAGAGCTTCCATTTGAAGCCGAAGAAATAGAGCAGCACGATGCCGAGCCAGAACACCGGCAGCGAGGCCAGCACCAAAGTGAGGGCTACCACCGACTTGTCCGTCGGGCTGCGGAAGCGCGGGGCCGAGATCACACTGAGCCCGAAACCGCAGGCCAGCACGATCACGAGGCTGCCGGCCATCAGGATGAGCGAGTTGAGGATCTTGGGCAGCAGGATCTGCACCACCGGCAATTGCTGCGAGACGGAATTGCCGATGTCGCCATGCAGGAGGTGCCACAGCCAGCGCAGATATTGCAGGATCAGCGGCTGGTCGAGGCCGAGGCGCTGGCGCAGGGCTTCGAGCTGCGCTTCGGTGGCCATGCGCCCGAGCAGCGTCAGGGCGATGTCGCCGGGAATGAGCTGGAGCGACAGGAACACCACCAGCGTCACGCCGAGCAGCACCGGGATGGCATAGAGCAGCCGGTTGCCGGCAAAGGCGAAGATGGACATGGCAAAGCCCTTCATTGGCACATCTGGCCGTCCCCACCGAGCCTTCAGATTCACGCATCTCGACCCCGGACGGATGGAGCGCGGAGATCCTTCCCCGACTTCGGGGAAGGTGCCGGTGTGCAGCACCGGCGGATGGGGGAGAGTGGCGCGACATGGACCAATTGGCAGTCCTGAGCGCCACGCTACCCCACCCGAGCCGGCTTTGCCGGCCCACCCTCCCCGAAGCCGGGGAGGGATCGTTGCGCTTTGCCCGTCTCGGCGTCGATGCGCGAACACCGAAATCTCGGCGGCGGCGACTGGACGAAGGTTGTTGCTACTGCTTGGTGATGCCGGTGAGGTCGAACCAATGCTGCGGCGCCAGCACGAAGCCCTTCACCTCGGGCCTTGCCGCATAGATGGAGTCGGCCGTGTAATAGGAGGTGAAGGCCATGTCGGTGGCGATGGCGTCGCGCACCTCATGCAGCTTCTTGTCCATGGCCTCGGCCGAGGCGGACCCGCGTGCTTCCGACAGCAGCGTGTCGATCTTGGGATTGTTGTAATAGCCCGAATTGCAGCAATTGGGCGGAAGGGCGGTGGTAGCAACCATCTGGTCGAGCCAGGCGAAGGTGCTCTCGCCCCAGGAGGCCGAGGTCAGGCCGGTGCCTTCGCGCATGCCCTTCGACATCATCTCCCAGAAAGTGTTGTTGTCGAACATCTCGATGCTGGCCTTGATGCCGACCTTCTCGAAGTCGCGCTGCAGCCATTCGGCGTCACCCTTGGTGTTGACGTCGGCGCCGGCGCCGAAGGTCCAGTCCATCCTTGTGGTGAAGCCGTTGGGGTAACCGGCCTCGGCCAGCAGCTTCTTGGCGCCTTCGGGATCGTAGTTGCAGTCCTTGTAGCCGGGATCGAAGCCCGGACCGCCGGGATTGAGCACGCCGTAGGCCGGGCGCGCCAGGCCCTTGCGCTGGTACTTTGCCATGTCGTCGCGGTTGATCGCCATGCAGGCGGCCTTGCGCACGCGGACATCCTTGAAATGCTCGTCCTTGTGGTTGAGCCAGAGCACATAGATCATCGGGCTCTGGCCCGAGATGATCTGGATGCCCTGCTGCTTGAGGAAATCGAGGGAATCGGGGGAAGGCGTGCCGATCACGTCCACCTCGCCGCCGACTAGAGCATCGTGCCGATATTATGAAGCATATCCTGCATCCTTGAAGTAGTTTTGACATTCGCGTGGCTCGAAGAGTTTGCAGATGTCGTGGAGGGCTTTGAACAGGGTATCGAAGGTTCGAGCTGCGGCTTTTCGCAAATGCGCCTTGAGCTTGGAGAAGGCCATTTCGATGGGGTTCAGGTCTGGCGAGTACTGCGGCAGGAACAGCATCCAGGCCCCGCGCGCCCGGATAAGGGCTTCGGCCTTTGCACTTTTGTGGACACTGAGATTGTCGAGGATAACGATGTCGCCAGGCCGCAAGGTCGGCGCCAGCTGGGTTTCGACATAGACATTGAAGGCGGCACGATCCATCGCGCCCTTGATCACCCAAGGAGCGCTCAGCCCTTGGTGACGCAGGCCCGCGATCAGGGTCTGGGTC
>NZ_JBQEPH010000042.1:0-32406 GCF_052045555.1 Labrys sp. 22185
TACGGCTGGGATCAAGGAAGAGCCGGCTGGAAGCCAGCGGTCCCGGAAATCACCGCTTGAACAGGCGGGCATCCGTCGGCGTGGGATCGCTGGGCAGCTGGGCCGCGCGGTGGCAGGCCTTGGCCTCCTCGATGAGCTGGTCGAGCAAGGCTGTGAACAGCACCGGCTTGGCCGCGGCCTCCCAGAGGAAATAGCCGAAGGAACCCGGGCAGGGATTGACCTCGTTGAGCCAGACTTCCCCGGTCCGTTCATTGGACAGGAAGTCGATCCGCGGCGCGCCAGTGCCGTTCACGGCATCGAAGGCCTCGCTCGCCCATTGCCGGATGGTGTTCTCCATGGCGGCCGGCAGTTCAGGATTGATGTCGCGCGTCAGCGACAGCATGCCCTGGCTCGAGGCGCCCGGCTGCTTGCCGCCGCCGGTCTTCTTGGAGCCGCCGGACATGTATTTGGTCTTGAAATCGAGCAGGTCAGTCTCGCGCTTGGGACGCTCGATGGCCGAGGTGACGATCTCGCCCTTCTCCCGGCGCACCGCGACGTTGTATTCGACCAGATTCTCGACGAAAGGCTCGATGATCGCGTGGGTGTCGAACTTGAAGATGCCGGGCAGCACCTGGCGCACGGTGTCGACGTCCTCGGCCCGGGCGACACCGATCGAGGAGCCCAGATGCGCCGGCTTGACGATCACAGGGAAGCTGATGTTCTTGAGGGCGGCTTCCAGGCCCGCCTTCTCGGGCACCAGGCCGGTCGCAGGGCGCGAGACCACCACGTCGGGCAGCATGCCGATACCGCGCCCGGCAAAGGCCCGCTTGGTGATGGCCTTGTCCATCAGGACGGCCGAAGCCAGGGTGCGCGCGCCGGTATAGGGCACGTTGGCCGTCTCGAACACGCCCTGCATCTGGCCGTCCTCGCCGATATTGCCATGGAAGGCGAGCAGGGCGACGTCGAACTCGATCGGCACCGGCTTCTTGGCGAAAAGTCCCGTCTTGCCGCGCGGAATCAGCAGCCCCTTGCCGGCCGACAAATCGAGGTCGACCCGCGTCAGCGCGCGCCGGGCCTCTTCGTCAGGAATGTAATTGGCACGGTTGCGCAGGGCATCGCCGGTGAACCAGGCACCATCCCCCGCGACATAGACGGGAAAACCTTCATATTTCGAGCTGTCGAGCGCGTTGAGCGCCTGCAGGCCTGAAACGATGGAGACGTCATGCTCCGGCGAGCGCCCACCGAACAGTACCGCGACGCGCGTTTTCGACATTGTGTTTCCTCATAGCGTTTTGCGATTTGGGTGAACCACCACGAATCGCAAAGACGCGTTCGAACCAAAGAGAGGGAGCAAAAGTGCATTTCCGCTTAAACGCGCTTTGCTCCGGAAATTGAACCGAATCGTTGGCCCGAAAATAAGATGCCGCACGCGGCGAGGCAAATTGGGATCCTGTTGCCGTTCCATGGAAATTCCGTGGCCATGTCGGCGGTAACGGGATCTTGGATGCGCGGACTTGCCACGAAGCGCGCCATGAAGCACTTTGCGCGGCGATGGAGGCCCGCCACGATCGAATTCCGGTCGTGACATTCATGGAATGAACGCGCTTGCTCTACGGCTCGGCAGACGCTTCAGCGGAGGAACGATGTCGAATACCCTGTCCCAGATTCCATTGTTCCAGGCGTTGGACGAAGCCACGATCAAGGCCTTCGACGGCCGGGTGCGTTGGGCCAAGTTCGAGGAGAACGAGCTGGTCGTCGACTATGACGACAATTCCAACGACGTCTATTTCCTGATCTCCGGCAAGGTGCGCGTGCTCTACCGCACCATCACCGGCAAGGAAGTGATCCTGGCCGAGCTCGGGGGCGGCCAGTTCTTCGGAGAATTGTCGGCCATCGACGGCGTCGGGCGCTCGGCCAATGTGACCGCACTCAACCGTTCGCAGATGTGCATCATCTCCGGCCCGGTGTTCATGGAGCTGCTCACCGAGAACGCCTCTGTCTGCAAGCAGATCCTGCAACTGCTCGCCAGCCGCGTGCGCGCGCTCAACACCAAGCTCGCCGAGCACTCCTTCCTGCAGACCAAGCACCGGCTCTATGCCGAGCTCATCCGCCTGTCCCAGCCCCGCGCGAGCCATCCCGGACAGCGCGTGCTTTCACCGCCCCCCTTCCACCACGACCTCGCCGCCCGTATCGGCTGCCGCCGCGAGGCGGTGTCGCGCGAGCTTTCGGCGCTGGAGAAGGAAGGCTTGGTCAGCAAAACCCGCGGCGCCCTCGCCTTGGTCAATCCGGAAGAACTGAACAAGCGGATTTCGGCAGCGCTGGCGGACTGACCGGGGGGCGGGTTTTCAGACCCGCCTTGCTCACTCGGTGGACACGGCGATTCCAGGCGGGTCTGAAGACCCGCCCCCCGTGGGGTGCCACCTGGGCCTGAAGCCGTTGCGGAGCGCTGCGACACTCGCTGGCGGCGTCAATATCCGTGCTGGCCGATCCTGCCATTGGGCCTCTTCCCAGCCCTCGGGAGACCAACGCAACACTTTGCCTTCGCGACGTGTGAAGGCGTCTTCGCCATCGGCCCAGACGGCGCCGTCTGGGAGGCCTCGTGTTTCTGCTACCTGATGGTCGTTGAGGCGCTCGACATGGAGAATACGGTCCATGCCTCCAGCAGTCCGGTCTTCGCTCGGAAATGCCGCCTGATAGGCCTTCGCATCAGCACGGCGACACTCGAAACAGGGGCGATGGCCAGCGGCAAGGGCCGTCACTTCATCCAGGAAGAACAACTCGGTGTAACCACTTCCTGCCGCCATTACCGATCGCCGCCAACCTTTGAAGCTGAGTTCGCAACATATCCAAGCCCTGGATGCCCAACGTCGACGCCCCAGTCGCTGATGATCATCATGGAGACGCCCACCACGATTACCCATCATTGTTCCACGCGCCGCTAAAGCGACGATATCTCCGAAAGGTGTCACTCGGTTCTGTAAGGGATGGCTCATGGCTTGGCGTTCCCCTCGGCATCGAAGGTCGCGAGATAGGCGATGACATCATCCACCGTCGCCTCGTCGCGGATGCCGGCGAAGGTCATCTTGGTACCGGGAACGGCGGCGGAAGGACGGGTGAGGAAGAGGCGCAGGGACGCTTCGTCCCAGGTCTTGCCCGAGGCCTTCATCGCTTGCGAATAGACATAGTCCGGCGCGGAGGCCGCCGGCCGGCCGACGATGCCGTTGAGTTGCGGCCCCACGACGTTCTTGGCGCCTTCGCCGACCCGGTGGCAGGCCGCGCAGCGGGCAAAACCGGCCTTGCCCTTCACGGCATCGCCGGCGAAGGCAGGCGATGCCAGAAGGAGAAGGGCGAGGGTCGCTGGGATCGTAGGCTTCCAGCCTGCTCTTGAAAATACCGAGCCTGCAGAGAGGGAAGAGCAGGCTGGAAGCCTGCGATCCCAGGAAGATATCGTCATTTCGCCAGCGCCTGCTCGCGGATCCGGGTGATCGTGGTCATTGGCGTGATCGCTTCCGGGTCCATGCGGCAATGCAGGATGGCCGGCTTGCCGGACGCCAGCGCCCGCTCGAAGGCCGGCCCGAATTCGGCGGCCGTCGTCACCGTCTCGCCATGCCCGCCAAAGGCGACGGCATAGGCGGCGAAATCCGGGTTCTTGAGCTTCGTCGCCGAGATGCGCCCCGGGAATTCGCGCTCCTGATGCATGCGGATGGTGCCGTACATGCCGTTGTCGACCACGACCACGATGATCGGCAGATCATACTGCACGGCGGTGGCGAATTCCTGGCCGTTCATCATGAAGCAGCCGTCACCGGCGAAGCAGACCACGGTCTTGGAACGGTCGAGTGCCTTGGCGGCCACGGCAGCCGGCATGCCATAGCCCATCGAGCCTGATGTCGGCGCGAGCTGCGTACCATAGCGGCGAAAGCGCAGATAGCGCTGCACCCAGATGGCGTAGTTGCCGGCGCCGTTGCAGATCACCGCGTCCTCGGGCAAGCGGTCGCGCAGCCAGAGCAGGGCCTCGCCATATTGGAACGTGCCGGGAATCGGTTTGGGCTCGTCGGTCCAGTCATGGAAGTCCCGGTTCGCCTGGCGCGTCTCGGCCGACCAGGGCAAGCTGCCGGACGGCTGCAGACCATCGAGGGCCGAGGCGAAGGCCTGAGCCGTGGCGTGGATCGCAAGGGTGGGCTGATAGACCCGCCCCAGTTCCTCGGCACCGGCATGGATGTGGACGAGTTTCTGGCGTGGGGTGGGAATGTCCACCAGCGAATAGGAGGAGGACGGCATTTCAGAAAGACGCCCGCCCGCCAGGATCAGGAGGTCGGCCTCCTTGATGCGCTGGGCCAGCTTGGGATTGGGCCCGATGCCGACATCGCCGGCATAATTGGGATGGTCGGCCGGAAACAGCATCTGGCGCCGGAACGAGGTGCCGACAGGCAGGTCGAAGCGCTCGGCGAAACGAACCAGGCTCGTCACCGCCTCATCAGACCAGCCCGAGCCGCCGACGATCAGCAGGGGCTTCCTGGCCTCGCCCAGCAGAGCTTCGAGGCGGGCCATCTCATCGCGGCCCGGCCAGGTCTGCGCCGGCTCGACATAGGCGGCATCGGCAACCGTGGCCGTTTCGACCAGCATGTCCTCCGGCAAGGCGACCACCACCGGCCCCGGACGGCCCTGCATGGCGACGCGGAAAGCGCGGGTCACCAGTTCGGGAATGCGTTCTGCCTTGTCGATCTCCACCACCCATTTGGCCATCGAGCCGAAGAAAGCCTTGTAGTCGACCTCCTGGAAAGCCTCGCGCTCGCGCATGCCGGTCTCGATCTGGCCGATGAAGAGAATCATCGGCGTGGAATCCTGCATGGCGATATGGACGCCATGGGAGGCATTGGTAGCGCCGGGCCCGCGCGTGACCATGCAGATGCCGGGCCGACCAGTAAGCTTGCCGACGGCTTCGGCCATCATCGCCGCGCCGCCTTCCTGGCGGCAGACGGTGACGTTGATCGGGGCATCATGCAGGGCATCGAGCACGGCAAGATAGGATTCGCCCGGCACGCAGAAGACCTGTTCGACGCCCTGCGCCACCAGCGCATCGACGATCAGGCGGCCACCATTGCGCGAAACTGACTCGGATTTGGGCTCTGTTTGGGACACCGGCATGGGCATTGGCACTCTTGGATGGGTCGCGTCTGTCATACGCCGAGGATCCGCTTGGTGGAACCGCCATTCTTCCGGGCAGCCTCGGCATCTTGCCATCGGCACCGGCGTCCTTGCGAAAGGTGCGCCTTGGAACCGTCGATCCCCGCGACCTCTTGCCGCGCAGCTTGCGGGACATTACATGCAGCTCATGTTGTCGCCCGAACCCCTCAAGTTGCTTGCTTTCGATGGAGAGGACCTGGAGGTCATCTCCACCCATCTGCAGGATGCGGCCGTCGCGCCGGCAGAGATTGCCTGGTTGCCGCGTGAGAAGCGCTTCGCCCTGGTGATGGATCGCTATGACTGGTGCGGCGCCCAGAGCGGCGAACGCACGAGGCGCCGCTCGGGCCTGCATTTCGAGCGGGTTCTCGGGGTCAAGCACTCGCATTTCGAGCAGAACGCCAGCCAGAAGGCGGTGTTGCTGTCGATCTCCTTCGAGGTGAGCGACGATCCGGCGGGGCTGGTGACGCTTTATTTCGAGGGTGGCAGTGCCATTCGCCTCGAAGTGGAGTGCCTGGAAGCAGCGATGTCCGATCTCGGCCCGGCCTGGCCCTGCGGCTCCCCGCCACCCGCCCGGGTGTGAAGCTGGAGATTGCTACCGCATTGCATTCTCCCCTCAGCGCAAGTACTCACGCTTGCGCTGCTCCTCACCTTACCTCTCCCCGTAGGGACGGGGCGAGGGGACTTCAACGTCGAGTTCAATTCAAGAAGCTTTCATCTCGCCAGACGGTTGGGCGAGATGAAAGCTTTGAGAATCAGGCATGACGCTTGCGCCTCCTCGCCCCGTCCCTACGGGGAGAGGTGAGGTGAAGGGCAGCGTGACCTCTCAAGCAAAGCGCCTCGTTTCACGACTGTCCGCCGCACAAGGAAATGCCATGCCGGTTCGGCTCCACAGCACCCAGGCCGATTTCGCCGACGCCTTCGCCGCCCTCCTCGCCACCAAGCGCGAGATCTCGGAGGATGTCGATGCCTCCGTGCGCGCCATCATCGAGGATGTGGTGGCGCGCGGCGATGCGGCGGTGATCGACTACACCGCCCGCTTCGACCGCCTGACGCTCACGCCCGAGACCATGCGCGTCACCGCGGCGGAGATCGAGGCGGCGCAGGCCCAATGCGATGCCGGCGCGCTGGAGGCACTCGCATTGGCCGCCAGCCGCATCCGCGCCTATCACGAGCGCCAAAAGCCTGTGGACACGCTGTTCAAGGATGCCATCGGCGTGGAACTCGGCTGGCGCTGGACGGCGATCGAGGCCGTCGGCCTCTACGTGCCGGGCGGCACGGCGGCCTACCCCTCCTCCGTCCTGATGAACGCCATTCCGGCCAAGGTCGCCGGCTGCCCCCGCCTGGTGATGGTGGTGCCGAGCCCGGGCGGCGTCCTCAATCCGCTGGTGCTGGCGGCCGCCAAGCTCGCCGAAGTCGACGAAGTCTATCGCATCGGCGGCGCGCAGGCCGTCGCGGCCCTCGCCTATGGTACCCGAACCCTCGCGCCGGTCGCCAAGATCACCGGGCCGGGTAACGCCTATGTCGCTGCCGCCAAGCGCCGCGTCTTCGGCCATGTCGGCATCGACATGATCGCCGGCCCTTCGGAAGTGCTGGTGATCGCCGACGACAGCGCCAATCCCGCTTGGATCGCCGCCGACCTGCTGGCCCAAGCCGAACATGACAGTGCCTCCCAGTCGATCCTGATCACCGACAGCGCCGCCCTGGCCGCTCAGGTGGAACATGAAGTGGAGGCCCAGCTCGCCACCCTGCCCCGCGCCGAGATTGCCGGAGCCAGCTGGCGCGACTATGGCGCCGTCATTACCCTGGCCTCGCTGGCCGAGGCCCCGCCACTGGCAGACCGCCTCGCTGCGGAGCATCTGGAGATCATCACCCGGGATGCCGAGGCTCTGGCGGCGCGTATCCGCAATGCCGGCGCCATTTTCCTTGGGCCGCACACGCCCGAGGCGATCGGCGACTATGTCGGCGGCTCCAATCACGTGCTGCCGACGGCCCGCTCGGCCAAGTTCTCCTCGGGCCTGGGCGTGCTCGACTTCATGAAGCGTACCTCCATCCTCAAATGCGGGCCCGAGCAGCTTGCAGCTATAGGTCCGGCGGCGATCGCGCTCGGCGAGGCGGAGGGCCTTGCCGCCCATGCCCGTTCGGTCTCGATCCGCAGCAACCGGCTTTAAGGCGCAAAAGCACGGAGTGGCGACCTCCCAACTCCATCAAGCGATGGAACGAGGTCGACACTCCCCGATATGAAGCAACGTTCCGTTTCAACGAGCTTTGCTCTATGAGAGCCGAGGCAGAGTCTCTCGATGTCGCCTGCGGATAGGCAACATCGAGAAACTCTGCAGGTGTTTGAGATGTTGCAGATTCTCCTTGATCGAGCCCCCGGCTCAATCAAGGAGAATCTGCTTAGGCACCATGCTATGAGATGCCATGGACAATGAGGAATTCAGCCCCACCTGCCGGTTGATCGCCGTTCATCTCGATGAGCGCAGCATCGGGCGCGGCAGCCAGGATCAAGAACATGAGCGGCGGGTCGCCGCCTATGACCTCATCGAGGAGAATGTGTTCTCGCCGGTCGGCTATGATGCCGGCCCCTACGGACTGCATATATCCCTGCAGGATGGCCGCCTGGTCCTGGACATCCGCGATGCCGACAGCCAACCGGTGGTGGTGCATATCCTCTCGCTTACGCCGCTCAGGCGCGTGGTACGCGACTATTTCACCATCTGCGACAGCTATTACGCGGCCATCCGCAGCGCCACGCCCTCCCAGATCGAGACGATCGACATGGCCCGCCGCGGCCTGCACAATGAGGGTTCGGAAATCCTGCGCGAAAGGCTGGCCGGCAAGATCGGGCTCGATCTATCCACCGCCAGGCGGCTGTTCACCCTCGTCTCTGCGCTCTACTGGAAAGGCTGAGGCGTGAAGGAGGGCCGCCGTCCACAGTCGGTCCTGTTCGCCTGCGCGCACAATGTCGTCCGCTCGCCCATGGCGGAGGCGATCGGGCGCTATTATTTCGGTCGCTCCATCTTTTTCGGCTCGGCGGGCGTGCGCCCGGGCGAGCCGGATCCTTTCGTCGCCGCCGCGCTGGACGAGATCGGCATTTCGCTCGGCAAGCACCGTCCCCAGAGCTTCGAGGATCTGGAAGAACTGGAAGGACTGAACTTTGACCTGATCATCACCCTCGCCCCACAGGCCCACCACAAGGCGCTCGACCTCACGCGCACCCTGGCGGCCGACGTCGAATATTGGCCGACGCCCGACCCCAGCCTCGTCAGCGGCAACCGCGAGCAGAAGCTCGACGCCTACCGCGCCCTGCGTGAAAGCCTGATCGACAAGATCACCGAGAGACTGGGTTGAGACCGCTACTGCCATACCGACGTCGGCCTGTTCCGGCGGATACAGTCCGAAGACGGCGAACATCTTTCTCTCCAGGCCGTGTATCCTGTATAAGCCGCGTTGCGATTTTTCAGCTCCGCCTCTATCGTGCGCGGCAATGAACCGGAGGATTTGATGCGCGTTCTGCGTTCCCTTGCCCTTGCCGCCCTGTCGGCCGTGACCCTGACGAGTTGTTCGATGTTCGGCTCGGTGCCGCCGAACAATGTGCCGCCGACTCTGCCCAAGCCCATGGACAGCAAGGCCTCCCGTCCCTTCCCGATGAACCGCACCTTTGCGGCAATCTCCTACAAGGATCAGACCTTCAAGGACGACCGGCCGACCATCCTGGTCTCGGACAGTTATCGCGGCACGGGCTTCTCGGCCTGTAACAACTGGTCAGCCACCATCATTCCGCGCGCCGATCAGCGCATGGCCATCGGCCCGGTGGCAATCAGCAAGCGCAAATGCGCCGACCGCCTGATGCACAACGAGCAGGTCTTCCTGTTCGTGATGCGCACCTCGACCGACTGGTCCTATGATGGCTACACGCTGACCCTGCGTGGCCCCTATGGCGAGATGAAATTCCAGCCGGCAGCGTAAGAACAGGCTTCGGGTAGAATTGAAAAGGCCGGTCCGCAAGAGACCGGCCTTTTTGCGTTGCGATGGAAGCAACGTTACCTCATGCCACAGCCGTGGGTTCGGAATGAGTCATCCTGCCGCTGGTATCCAGCGACGCCTCGAAGGCCCGCAGACGTTTGTGGATGGACAGTAATTCGACGATGGTCGTCCACGAATTCACCAGAAACTGGAAGGAATTGGCGACACTGTTGAAGGCACCGGCGATTTGCTGATAAAGGCCAAGCGTAAGGGCGCCAGCCGCAAAAGACGGAATCATCAGGAAGATCCCAAAGACATTGTCGGCCTGCAGATAAAGTGACCTCGCCGTATTGAAATAGGTGTAGTGCAGATAGATCCTGAAATAGTTCTTCCTTACATTGGCGAACAATTCCCGAACCGTAATGGGCCCAGCCCGGTCGACGTGATCCTCGCCATAGACCAGTTCCTTACGATAGGCCGCTTCCACCTTCTGATTGAGGAATTGCAGCCCCGGCAGCTTGATGCCGATCACGCTCAGTAGCACCGTCCCGAACACGGCCCATAGGATCGCCGCCACGACCAGGGGTTGGGGGATGACACCGACCACCGGCAAGGCAACGATATGCCGCGACAGGGACGACAGGAGTGGCAGGAATGCCACCAGCGTCATCACGGAACTCACCAGGGAAATACCGAGCGATTCAACGATGGTGGAGAACCGCATCGTGTCCTCTTGGACACGCTGGGCAGCGCCCTCGATGGAACGCAGCCTGGTCCAATTGTCCATGTAGAAATCGTTCATCGCCGTGCGCCACCTGAAGACATAGTGGTTCGTCACGAACGAGGTGAGCACAAAGGCAGCAACGGCAACCAATGCGATAACGAGGAATGTCAATAATCCAAGATACAATTCGGACGCGGATACGGAGTTTGGCGCAGAAAGCGCCTTCTGGATGAGATTGAAATAGGGTCCCCTCCAATTATTGATCACAACGCTGACCTGGACGCCGAAATAAGTCACGAAGATCAGAAAACCGGATACGAGAATAGACCAGTTCTGCCAGCGGTGCGGGCTTAAAACGGCCCAAAATCCATAGAAGACGACCAGAAACACGGTGAAATAGATATAGAACCAAAGAAAGGAATTGGTCCAGAAATAGGACAGGTCGACCACGTCGCCATCGCCCTCGCTGGCAGGCAGTCCAATATATTGGCCCCACCCTCTCGCACCTCCATACCAGAGCAGTATTGCGGCAAGCAGCCAGAGGCAGGCCGTCAAAAAGAAGACCTTTGGTTTTGGGAAGAAGGAGGTGAACACCTAGAGAGTTCCTTTGTGTGCGAGCGCAATGGCGCCCTTGTGGTTCTTGCACCAGCAACCTGACTTATGGCGCTGCTCATCTGTCATGTCATGGGACGGAAGGAAGCCAGATGAAGCAGTCGAATTCTTCGGGCCAAGACGGCGCCTGGGCCTTAAAGCGAGAAGGAAAAGACATCGTCATCGTGCCCCGAACTCCGCCAGCGGACGTTCTTCGACATGCGCAGCCTTCTCATCGGGTACGACCGCCAGACGGCGATCATGCAATCCGGCAAGCGAGGAGCGGTGTCCGATCGAAACGATCGTGGTATCGGGCAAGGCTTGACGAAGCAGGCCGTAGAGCTCGGTCTCGCTTTTTTCGTCGAGCGCGGAGGTCGCCTCGTCCAGCAGCAGCCAGGCAGGCCGGCGCAGGATAGCGCGCGCCAAAGCGATGCGCTGCTTTTCCCCGCCTGAGAGGGCATTGTCCCATTTG
Organism: Labrys sp. 22185; assembly: GCF_052045555.1. NCBI lineage: Bacteria > Pseudomonadati > Pseudomonadota > Alphaproteobacteria > Hyphomicrobiales > Xanthobacteraceae > Labrys > Labrys sp. 22185. Next base: position 10,920 of record NZ_JBQEPH010000042.1, read on the forward strand.
TCGTCGGCGTCGAGGCGATCGGCGAGTTCGCCGAGGCCGACCTGCTCCAGCACGTCGTGGTACTGTTTCTCCTCGAAGGCCTCCTCGCCGAGAGGATAGGCAAGCGCAGCACGCAACGATCCGAGCGGGAAATAGGGCTGCTGCGGCAGGAGCATGACGTCGTCCGTCTGTGGCAGCGCAATGGTGCCCCTGCCATAAGGCCAGATGCCGGCAATGGCACGGAACAAGGTGGTCTTGCCGGAGCCCGACGGCCCGGTCACCAGCGTACGTACCCCCTTGGGCAAGCTGAAGTCCGCCTTGTCCAGAAGGATCGCGCCGTTCGGCAGGGCAACGTCGACATCCCGGCCATCGATGGCCGTTTGCCCCGTTTGCGGCAAGGCATGCACGCCGTCATCGCGAGCTGCGTTGGCCTTGGCGATGGCGGAGTCGAAGCCGGTGAGACGATCGATTGTTGCCTTGTAGGCCGCCAGCGTGGCGTACGACGTCACGAAGAAGGAGAAGGCGGGAATGATGTTGCCGAAAGCGTCGGCGGTCTGCATCAGCGTGCCCGACTTCATGCTCTCATTGGCGAAATAAGCGGGTGCGAGCAGGAAAAACGGCAGGACGAGGTTGAACTGGCCATAGGCGAAGGTGAGCGAACCGAGTTTGATCTGCCTCACCAGCAGGGCGAAGCGCATGCCGTAGACGGCCGCAAAGCGGGCCAGCAAGCCCTTCTTCTCGACGTCCTCACCATGCAAGAGCGCGATCTGCTCGTCATTCTCACGCACACGCACGAGATTGTAGCGGAAATCGGCTTCGAGCTTCTGGACCCTGAAGTTGATCGGCACCAAAGGACGGCCGATGAGGTGCGAGAGATAGGTGAAGAGCACGGCCCAGGCCAGGAGCATCCACACCAGATAGCCGGGGATCTTGCTGAGGTCGAAGCCACCAAGCTGGTAGGGAAACTCGGCCGAGATGCCCCATAATATGCTGACGAAAGCATAGATGCTGAGGAGCTGCGAGAAGATACCGGTATAATTGTCGTAGGAAGACAGCGTAAAGTCACGGACGTCTTCGGCGATGCGCTGGTCGGGGTTGTCGGTCTTGTTGCCGGCCAGCGATAACCGGTAGTGAACCTTGTCCGACAGCCAATCATTGACATAGCGCTGCGACAGCCAATTGCGCCAGCGCAACACGGCATAGCCGTTGACATAGGAATCGAGCACGCCCCGAAGCACCCAGAAGGTGGCGAGGCTGCCGAACACCCCCATTTCCGTCCAGAAGGCCGCTGCCGCCTTGTCCTGAATCGCGGTGTAGAAACGATTCTGCCAGAAATTGAACAGGACGTTCAGATAGACCAGCAACACGTTGATGACGACGACGAAGCCGAGCAGACCAAGGGCCACCGTCCGCTCGCGCATCGGCCACTTGCCGAGAAAACCCAGATTGAGCTCAGTCCGGTCCTCAGCTTCGAAATAGGGATTGACGAGATCGACGATGCGGCGAAGCACCGGCACGAAATAGATCAGGTAATGCAGCAAAGCGAGAATGCTGGCGACAATGGCAGCGTTGGCGGGCGGCAGAAGGGCCTGGATCCCTTCCGGCAGCCAACCGGCCTCGTTCAAGGCCGTGACGGCACCCAGAATGAGAAAGGCGAAGGCAAACAGCCCCACCAGGAAGCGCAGAACTGTCGGAATGCGGGCGGCAAGGAACAAGACGGCCGTGAGCACGAGGGAGGCCAAGGGCAGATACAGGGGCACCGGGCCGATGATGGAACCTGCGGCAAAACCGATCGTGGAAACAGCACTAAGACCCGCGAGGAGTCGGATCATGAAGACGGCCTTTCGGAGATACGCCATTGGCCAGGCGAGGAATCCATTGCCTTCGACCATGCGGAATTAAGGTTAATACAACCCTCTCGTCCGCCCCCAAGCGACAGGATATTGAGCATCCTTTGCCGGCCATCACAAATGATCAAATGGTAAGGTGGTTCAGCACTTCGTGAAGTACCCGCTTCGGCACACGAGGCTGCGGCCAATAAAAAAGACGCGCCGGAGCGCGCCTCTGAATGGGATTGGGTGAGAGGACTTTCCGGTCATGCGCCCCGGACAGGCTCTCCATTCTTGTTATCGTCGATGGCCTTCACGCGAACCGGTAACCCCTCCGCCTGAAGATGCTTGTCGGGGTTACACAGCCTTGAGATTGCCGGCTGCCGCCTTGCCCGTCTTGCGATCCGTCAGGATCTCGTAACCGATCTTCTGGCCTTCACGCAGTTCGGGCAGACCGGCACGCTCGACGGCGGTGATGTGCACGAACACGTCGCGGCCACCGTCATCGGGCTGAATAAAGCCGTAACCCTTCTGGGTGTTGAACCATTTTACGGTTCCCGTGCTCATAGATAGTCCTTTACTTCGTTCCAAAGCATGGACGTCCCACGGAAATCCGTGCTCCGCCCGGTTTTGCGAAATTTGGGGAGGGTGTCCTGAACGTGCGCCGTGCTCGAGCATGGACGCACCGGCCCAGTCGTCCGGCCAAATGACGCTAAATCGATAACACAGGTTTGTCGAAATTCACAAGGGCGTGGCCCCAGTAGGCTTAAGAGGGGGAAAGATCACAGTTCTGCCATTCCCAGCTGCCACGGCTTGGTCTAGAGGCTGTGCCATCTTTTTTCTTTCGCCCCGTCAGTGGAACCGTGCCCGGTATGACCGCCCTTTTGCGCCCCGCCCTTGTCCTGCTTGCTCTTTGCGCCGGCACGCCCGCTCTCGCCGACAGCGCCGACAGGGATTGCTCGAAAGGAGCGGCCGAGCAGCGCATTCCCGCGTGCACGCAATTGCTCGACCGGAAACTGGCCAAATCGACCCGGGCATTGGTGTATTTCCGGCGCGGGCAGGCCTATGCGGAAAACAGCGACGATGGCAAGGCAGTGGCGGATTTCAGCGCGGCACTCGACTTGCGGCCGCGTGATGCCGCCAGCCTGACCGCGCGGGCCGACGCCCAGTCCCGCCTCGGCGAGATGGATGCCGCGCTGGCCGACTATGCCGCCGTGATCGCCGTCAATAAGCGCTCGGCGCTCCCGCTGGTCAATCGGGGCTTCGCGTTGCTCCAGTTCGATCGCAACGAGGAGGCGATCAAGGATTTCGATGCGGCCATCGCCCTCAACGGACGCGAGGAAGAGGCCTATAAGGGCCGTGGCGATGCCCATCGTGCCCTCGAGGAGCATATGGCCGCCATCGACGACTACACGCAGGCCATCCGGCTCGACAAGACCTACAAGAACGCTTTCTACGCCAGGGCCCGCTCTCTCATCGAGATGAAGGACTATACCCGCGCCCTGGAAGACCTGCAGAAGGCGCTCGACCTCGACAGCGATTTCGATTCCGCCTATTTCAGCCGCGCTTTCGTGCAATGGCAGCTCGGCGACACCGAAGCCGCCATCGCCGACTATACCAAGGCGCTCGCGCTCGATACCAATTTCCCGTCCGCCCGCCTGGAACGCGGACAGCTCTTTGCTGCCCTGCATCGCTATGACGAGGCGATGGCCGATTATGACGAGACAATCCGCGAACAGCCCGGCAGCGACCAGGCCTATGTTTCGCGCGGCATCATCTGGCGCGAACTCGGGGACTACGACAATGCCCTCGCGGACCTTGCCAAGGCGCTGGAACTCACCAAGGACAAGCCCGATACCCTCAACGAACGGGCCCTGACCTATCTCGCCGCCGATCGCTATGACGAGGCGCTGCGCGATGCCGACGCCGCCATCTCCGCCGATAGCCACGTGACCGACTATTTCGTCACGCGCGCACGCATCCATGAGAGCCGGGGCGAGCGAGACGATGCCATCGCCGATTTCAACAAGGCGCTGGAACTAGACCCGGCCAACAAGCCAGCCAAGGGCGGCCTGTCGCGGCTCGGCGCCAAGCCGTAAATCCGGCAAGAGCGGACCTCTCGTCCCCTCCTGGAAGCGCCGGACTTGTGGGAAAGCAAGAGGCGGACGGGACGTCCGCGGTCCCAGCCTTGGCGGTTGCAGCGCAAACCTTGCCGAGGTCACGCAGGAAACGGCGCGGCGGGGACTGCGGACGTCTTGTCCGCCTCTTGCGCTCCTCAGATCTTCTCCAACCAGCCGACCAGGCGCTGGGTGGCGACCTGGAGCTGCTCGGGGCTGCGCAAATAGCACAGCCGCATGAAGCCCTCGCCGCCGGCCCCGAAGGCCGTGCCGGGCGCGAGGCCGACATTGGCCTGGTCGACGATTTCGAGCCCCAGGCGGCGCACATCCGCTTTCCCCTCGACGGAGAAGAACAGATAGAAGGCGCCGCTCGCCGGGGCGAAGCGCACCTTGCCGGTGGCACTCAGGCCGTTGATGACGATGTCGCGGCCCTGGCGGGCGCGGGCGATCTGGTGCTCGACGAAGCTCTCGCCCCGCTCCAGCGCCGCGATGCCGGCACGCTGCAGGAAGGTGGCGACTCCCGAGGTGGAATATTGGATGAGGTTCTCGATGGTCTGCCCGAGCTCGGGCGGCGCTTCGATCCAGCCGATGCGCCAGCCGGTCATCGCCCAGTTCTTCGAGAAGGTGTCGGTGAAGATGATGCGATCCTCCGGCGTACGGATGTCGCGGAAGGAAGGGGCGCGCCCGCCGGCATAGTGGAAGCGGGTATAGATCTCGTCGGCGAAGATCCACAACCCGTGCCGGCGCGCCAGATCGAGCACGAAGGCGATATCTTCCGCGGTGGCGACCCAGCCGGTGGGATTGGACGGCGAATTGATGAAGATGCCGCGGGTGCGCGGCGTGATGGCATCGGCGAGGCGCTGGAAATCGAGCTTCCAGCCCTGCTCGGTGAAGATCTGGGGCACCATCACCGGCTTGGCGCCGGCCACGCCGATGGCCGCCGCGAAATTCGGCCAGGCCGGTGTCGGCACGATCACTTCGTCGCCCACGCCGGCGATCAGGCGAACCGCCGTCTGGATCGCGTGCATGCCGGACTGGGTGACGAAGAAGCGATCGGCCGAGAACGGCCTGCCGAAAAGACTGGTGTGGTACCGCGCCAAGGCTTCGCGCAGATCGGGAATGCCGCGCTGCCAGGTATAGAAGGTTTCGCCGGCCGCCAGCGACCGTGTCGCCGCCTCGGTGATGAAAGCCGGCGTCGGCACGTCGCCCTCGCCGGCCCAGAGCGGGATCATGCCCTGGCGCGTACGCCCGTAATTCATCACCTCGACGATGCCGCTTTCCGGCGCGCCGAGCGCTTCCGGCCTGAGGCCATCGAGGAAGGAGGGGGCGGCGGGAATCGTCTCGACGGCGGCAGTCACGGCATCATCCTTGCAATGGGAATGCCGGACCTTATGACATCCGTGCGAGCGGCAGAAACCAAAACTTGGAATGGTTTCCATCGCCGGCATGCATGAATGCGAGCAGCCTCTCCGCCTTGCGGAAAAGGCCGCCGCATAATGGGCTTATCGTCTGGCGAGCAGGTCGCGGATTTCCGTCAGCAGCTGGATATCGGCCGGCGGAGGAGGAGGCGCCTCAGGGGCTGCCTCGGCCGCAGGCTTCAGATTCTTGACGCGGTTGATGCCTTTCACCACCAGGAAGAGCACGAAGGCGATGATCAGGAACTTGACGGTGACGGTAATGAACTTGCCATAGGCGAAGACGGCACCGGCCTTACGGGCATCATCGAGCGAGACGCCCTCGGGGACCTTGGAACTCAGGCCGACATACATGTTCGAGAAATCGAGCCCGCCCGTGATTGCGCCGATGATCGGCATGATGATGTCATCAACCAATGACGCGACGATCAGACCGAACGCTGCACCGATGATCACACCGATGGCGAGATCGACGACATTGCCCTTAAGGGCAAATTCCTTGAATTCCTTGAGCATGGAGCCTCCGCTTGTGGCGTAACTGGATCGACGTCAACGCAACCGACATCTTGCGTCGGCCCCTGATCATACCAGCGCCCGCCCCAAGATCCGTCACTATAGAGAGGTAACAATTACCTCCGACGACTGGAGATGCAAGCGGCCGCTAGGTCGGGCGCTCCAGTTCAAACGTGCTTTCCACTACGGAATAGTCCCGATAGCCCAGGCGCGAGACCACGCGCATCGCAGCGGTATCGACGCGGCCGTCGCGAATGAAGCGGTCGTCGACATGGATGCCGACCACCTCGCCGCACACGAGCCAGGCGTCGCTCGGCGCGCCCTCCGCGTCGACGAGATGGATCGTCTGGGTCCAGCGGCACTCCAATGCGGCGGCGGCACGCGCCACGCGCGGCGGTTTCACCAGGCGCGAGGGCGCGGCTTCGAGCCGGGCGTGCTCCATTTCGTTCTGGCCGCGCGGCAACCTCGCGGAGGTGGCGTTCATCGCGTCGATCAAATCCTCGGTGACGAGATTGCAGACGAATTCACGCGTCTCCTCGGCGAAGACGACGCTGTCCTTGCGGCCATCTGCGGCGAAGCCGACCAGATGTGGCCGCGACTGGAAGGCGTTGAAGAAGGAGAACGGCGCCAGATTGATGGCTCCGGCCGCCGACATCGTGGTGATCCAGCCGATCGGGCGCGGCGTCACCAGGGCCTTGAACGGATCATGGGGCAGGCCGTGGTCGCCCTTGCGCGGCTCGTAGAACATCGCCTCAAACCTCCAGCGTCTGGCCGAGCCGCTTGAGGAAGCTAGCACAGGCCTCGAGCTCGGACAGGGCGATCCATTCATCGGCGCCATGCGCCTGCTTGATCGAGCCCGGACCGCAGATCACGGTAGGAATGCCGGCAAGTTGAAAATGACCGGCCTCGGTGCCGTAGGAAACGGCCTGGGTATGGTTGCGCCCGGCAAGGCGCAGGGCCAGCGTCTCGGCATAGGAACCGGGCTCGGGCGAGAGCGCCGGCACGGCCACGTCGAGTTCGGTCACGATATCCGCCTCGAGTGCGTTGCGCCTCAGCCGCGGCAGCACGACTTCCTGGCTGAAGGCACGGATCCGGTCCGGTACGAACTCCACCGGCAGGGAGGGCAGGCCGCGGCATTCCCAGACGATGCGCGCCTCGTCCGGCACGATGTTGATGGCCTTGCCGGCCTGGATGAGGCCGGCCTGCACCGTGGAATAGCCCGGCTCGAACCGACCCGAGGGATCGCCCGCCGCCTGCAGCTCGTCGGCGATATCGTCGAGATGGCTGATGATGCGGGCGGCCGCATGCAGGGCGTTGGCGCCGAGGGCCGGCATGGCCGAATGGGCTGGGCGGCCGGTGATGCGCGTAAGGTAGCCGGCGAGCGATTTCTGCGCATCGACCACCTCCATCAGCGTCGGTTCCCCGACGATGCAGGCGCGCGGCAAAGGCAGGTCCTGGCCGAAGCGGGCAATCATGTCGAGGCTGCCGAGGCAGGAGATTTCCTCGTCATAGGAGATGGCGATATGAATAGGCGCCTTGAGTTTCATCGCCAGGAAGTCGGGCACAAGGGCAAGCGCAGTGGCGACGAAGCCCTTCATGTCGCAGGTGCCGCGGCCATAAAGGCGATCGCCCTCCAGTCGCGCCTCGAAGGCCGGCGCCGTCCAGGCCTGGCCCTCCACCGGCACCACGTCGACATGGCCGGAGAGCACCACCCCCGGCCGATCCGTCGGGCCGATGGTAGCAAGCAGAGCAGCCTTGTCGCCCGCGGCATTGGGCAGGCGGACGCTGTCGACGCCATGTCCGGCCAGGTAATCGGCAACGAAATCGATCAGCGCCAGATTGGAGCGGGAACTGACCGTATCGAAAGAAACCAGCTTGGCGGTGAGTTCGGCAGGGGTATAGCGAGGGGGCATGAGATTTCCGGGTGCGCGGGCATCCTGCCCGCTCTTGAAAACGGCGCGAGGAAGGAAAGGAAGAGCGGGCAAGAGGCCCGCGCTCCCAAGATCAGGCGTTCACCAGTTCTTCCGTCTCGGCCTTGTCGAACTCGTAGCGGGCGTTGCAGAACTCGCAGGTCACCGTGATCGACCCGTCGTCGGCGACCATGTCGCGGCGATCGGTTTGCGAGAAATTGCGCAGCATGGTGGTGACGGCCTCGCGCGAGCAGCGGCATTTCTCGATGATGGCCGAGCTCTCGAACACCCGGGCTCCGCGCTCGTGGAACAGGCGATAGAGCAGTTCCTCGGCTGAGACGTTCGGATCGGTGAGCTCGTGATCCTCCACGGTGCCCATCAGAAGCTTGGCTTCCACCCAAGAATCGTCTTCCTGGACATCGCCGTCGCGATGCTGCAGCACCTCGGCACCCTCGGGCGCGTCGCCCGGCGGCAGGTCGGCCATGCGCATGCGCTCGGGCGAGGACGGCAGGAACTGGATCATCATGCCGCCGGCGCGCCAGCTCGTGCCCTCCCCGGCCACGTAATTCTCGGCCACGGCCAGGCGGACGCGGGTGGGAATCTGCTCGGACTGGCGGAAATACTGGTCTGCCGCCGCTTCCAGGCTCTCCCCCTCCAGGGCGACGATACCCTGATAGCGCGCCATGTCCGGACCCTGGTCGATGGTCATGGCAAGATGGCCGCTGCCGAGCAGCTCGATCGTGCTGGTCTTGCCAGCCTCGATGGCGGCAGCTACGGCCTCCTTGTCGAAGGTGGCGCAGGCCCGCACCCGGTCCGGTGCCTGGAAATCGACCACCAGCATGCGAACCGGCCCGTCCGTGCGGGTCTGCAGGATGAAGCGGCCGTCGAATTTCAGCGTGGTGCCGAGCAGCAGCGCCAAGGCCGTCGCCTCGCCGAGCGCGCGCGACACTGGCGCGGGATAATCGTGACGGCGCAGAATGGTATCGATGGCAGGGCCGAGCCTGACGACACGGCCCCGCACGTCCAGGCCCTCGGCCTGGAAGGGCAGGATGTGATCGTCTTCCATCAGATGGGGCTCGCTCATGCCGCAGCCTGCCCCAAGCACCAGGCAAGCACGCCCTTCTGGGCATGCAGGCGGTTCTCGGCCTCGTCGAACACCACCGATTGCGGCCCGTCGATCACCTCGTCGGTCACCTCCTCGCCACGATGGGCGGGCAAGCAATGCATGAACAGGGCATCCGGCTTGGCAAGCCCCATCAGCTTGGCGTTGACCTGGTAGGGGCGCAGCAGATTATGGCGATAGCCCTCGGAATCACCCATCGAGATCCAGCAATCAGTGACGACGCAGTCGGCGCCCTCCACCATCTCGCGGGGGTCGGTGCCGATTTCCAGCCGGGCCTTGTTGGCACGGGCCCAGTCGACGACCTCCTTGCGCACCGAAAGATCCTGGGGCGCGGCGACGCGCATGGTGAAGTCGAAGCGCTGCGCTGCCTCGATCCAGGAGGTCAGCACATTGTTGGCGTCGCCCGTCCAGGTTACCGTCTTGCCCTTGATCGGGCCGCGATGCTCCTCATAGGTCAGGATATCCGCCATGATCTGGCAGGGATGGGAGAGCTTGGTGAGGCCGTTGATCACGGGGATCGAGGCGTTGGCCGCCAGCTCGCGCACCGCCGCATGGTCCAGCATGCGGATCATCACCGCATCGACATAGCGCGAGAGCACGCGCGCGGTGTCGGCGATGGTCTCGCCGCGGCCGAGCTGCATCTCGGCACCGGTCAGCATCAGGGTCTCGCCCCCAAGCTCACGCATGCCGACATCGAAGGAAACGCGGGTCCGCGTCGAGGGCTGCTCGAACACCATGGCCAGCACCTTGCCGGTGAGCGGGCGTTCGCCGGCCACCTTGCCCTTCACGCGCTTGGCCTTGATCGAAGCGGCGAGATCGAGAACGGCCCGCAGGTCCTGGGTGGGAAGATCGGAAAGATCGAGAAAATGCTTCAACATCGTCAATGTCCGGCAGCCTTGAGCTTGTGCGAGAGGGCGACACAGGCAGCCTCGATTCGGCGCACGCCTTCGAGAAGCTCCTCATCCGAGATGATCAGCGGCGGCAATAGCCGCGTGACATTGTCGCCGGCCGGAATGGCCACCAGCTTCTGCGCCCGGAGGGCACCGACGAACTCGCCCGGTGCCACGCGCGTACGCAAGCCCAGCATCAGACCGTCGCCGCGGATCTCCTCGATGATATCGGGAAAGCGGTCCTTCAATTCGGCCAGACGCTGGCGCAGCAGCAGGCCGGCCTTGGCGACATGCTCCAGGAATCCTTCCTCGAGCACGACGTCGAGCACCGCATTGCCCACTGCCATGGCGAGCGGGTTGCCGCCGAAGGTGGTGCCGTGCACGCCGGCCGTCATGCCCTTGGCCGCCTCGTCGGTGGCGAGGCAGGCGCCCATCGGGAAGCCGCCGCCGATACCCTTGGCCACCGCCATGATGTCGGGCGTCACGCCCGCCCATTCATGCGCAAACAGCTTGCCGGTGCGTCCGACGCCGGTCTGCACCTCGTCGAAGATCAGCAGCAGGCCCTTGGCATCACAGAGCTGGCGCATGCCCTTCAGGCAGGCCTGGGGCAGAGTGCGGATGCCGCCCTCGCCTTGGATCGGCTCCACCAGGATAGCGGCCGTCTCCGGCGTGATCGTCCGGTCCAGCACCTCGTGGTCGCCAAAGGCGATCTGGTCGAAACCATCGACCTTGGGGCCGAAGCCTTCGAGATATTTGGCCTGGCCACCGGCCGCGATGGTCGCCAGCGTACGGCCGTGGAAGGCCCCTTCGAAGGTGATGATGCGGAAGCGCTCGGGATGGCCGTTGGCCGACTGGTATTTGCGGGCCATCTTGATGGCGCATTCGAGCGCCTCGGCCCCCGAATTGGTGAAGAAGACCTTGTCCGCGAAGGTGGCATCCGCCAGCCGGCGGGCCAGCTTCTCGCCGCCCGGCATCTGGAACAGGTTGGAGGTATGCCAGATCTTCTGGGCCTGCTCGGTCAGCGCCGAAACCAGATGCGGATGGGCATGGCCGAGCGAATTGACGGCGATACCCGCGCCAAAATCGAGATAGCGCTCGCCGTCCGAGCCGATCATCCAGACGCCCTCGCCTCGCTCGAAAGCCACGTCCGCTCGGGCATAAGTCGGCAGGATGGCCGATGGGGCGGAATCATGGGACGGCTGAGGTTTGACGGAGGCGTTCACGGGTGTGGCTTTCAGGTTGGCAATTCTAGAGGTTTGAGACAGTCCTGGAACATCATGATGACAAGAGCAAAGCGCGCTTCGGCGAAACAGCACTTTGTTCCAACTCTTGGTTCCGACGCATCTTGCGATCGATGGCGATGCCGCCAAATCGCAGAACGCTTGGGCCAAAAAATCAAAACGCCGCCCCAAGGTTGCTGCTTGAGGGCGGCTGTTTCGACGAAAAATATATTAGGCGCGAGGGCGATGCTGTCAATGGCAGCGTTGATGGGACAGCATCGCGGAGGCAGCGACCGCCGGAGACCGGCTCCGGCGCGCGCTCAATCGAACTTGTAGCTCACCCCGAAGCGGATCAGATCGTTGGAGAGCTTGACCTTGGCCCTTCCGGCTGCACCCGATACGCTGTGCGAGCCGAACCCGAGATGCAGATAGCTGAGATCGAGCACGACCTTTTCCGTCACGGCATAGGAGACGCCGGCACCGGCCGCCCAGCCGACCTTGGTGAAGCGATCGGACGTCGCCCCGAGCGGTGTGCTCAGATCCGTCTTGATCCCGCCGATCGCCAGGCCGCCGGTGCCATAGACCAGGAACCGATCGATCGGCAGCCCGATACGCACGCGCGCGGTACCGAACCAATCCAGCCCGACCTTGATCGCGCTGTCACCCGCGATCGTACGACCAGACATGCCCGACCCCGCCAAGTCGACCACACCGCCGACCACGACGGGACCGAGGTCGTGATCGTAGCCCGCCTCGGCGCCGAGGAACCAGCTCTCGTCGTTCATGCTGAAATTCGCGGCATCCGCCGGCGCGCCCGGCACGGTATCGGTGAAAGTAAAGGTTCCAGACCCCGAGGTGAAGAAGGTGGTCGTCGTGATATCGGGACCGGCGGGATGGGCGGCACTGCCCTCGGCACGCATATGGCCATAGCCGCCGATCACGCCGGCGTAGAAGCCCTGCCAGCTGAAGACGGGCGCGACGGCATCGGAACGGCTTGATGATACCGTCTGCGCCGATGCCGGGCCGCTCATTGCCAGGCCGGCAGCGACGAGGAAAGAGGAACCGAGAAGACCACGAACAAGATAATTCATTTGAGTGACAGACCCCAATATTGCGGGATCAAGGCTATTGAATTCGTCGGGCAATTCGCAAGATGGTCACGCTGAAATAACTTGATCCTTCGCAGGTCCGGAAATGTCCGTGATAATTAAGCAACACACCCGCAGCAAAAACACGGAACTTCGGAGGATATTCCAAAAACTGTAACACGCCTAAACGTAATCATCGCGACGCCAATAAAAATCGAAGACGACAAGAGACGTTGAGGAACTACGAATATACCGAAAATTCCAGGCAGAAAAGCAATCAATATGATGAATAGAGCTTCTGCTCGGAAAGGGACGATTGCGTCAGTGTATTGATCTGGTCTTTCAAAGCCGATCGACGATCATTGGTCTGATAAACCGATCGAGCCAGTTCGATGAAACCGGATCCGAAATCCCTACGTGACTCATGATCCCGGATGTCGTCCTCGATCGCCCACAGACGAAGGTTGACGTCCTTGAGGGCGCGATAGACAGCCAGCACCTCCGGGGCTTCGCGTCCGCTATCCCGCCAGACGACCCGCAGCAAGCCAAGCTCGTCGCTCACGCGCGCCCTGCGCACGGCGTCGGCAATGCGCTCCTGTTTGATCTCCAGGATGGAGATCTTATCCAGCAATTCTCCATAGGACACCGGAATCAGGGCCTGGGTGGGGGCAGTCATGACGCTCCTCTGGTCAACGCGGCGAGGCTTTCGGCAGCTTGGGCGAACGGCGAACTCCAGTCCCCCGGGCGTGCCTGTCGAAACAGCCGCATCGAATCGTACCAGGGCGACGTCTTTCCCACATACCCCCAGCGCCAATCCGGCGCATATTTGAGCATGAGCCAGACCGGACGTCCCAGGGCGCCGGCCAGATGCGCCACGGAGGTATCGGAGGTCACGACCAAGTCGAGGCTCTGCATCAGGCCCGCCGTATCGAGAAAGGCATCGCTGCCGCCGTCGAAGGAAGCCGGCATTCGCCGCACCACCATGTCATCAGGCAGCTGATCGAGCTGATCGAGACCAAAATTCTTCTGAAGGCTGATGAGATTGACCCCCTTCACCCGAGCCAGCGGCGCAAACTCGATCAGTGGAATCGAACGCCCGCGGTCGATGACGCCTTGCGGATTGCCCTGCCAGACCACACCGATATTGAACCCCTCCGGCAGGTGCCCAGCCCATGCCTCGACACGATCGGGCCTGGCCGCCAGATAAGGGAGGCCCTCGATGTCTTCGCGCGGCAGGCCAAGACGATGTGGAATGCTCATGAGGGGCGCGTAGACATCGAAGAAGCCCGCTTCTTCCGGTGCGGCGAATACCGACAATTCGGGGAAGGCCTCGGCGATGATCGCACGCAGCGGCGGGTGCACCTCCAGGCGAACCTCGGCGCCCCGCCTGCGGAGGAGCCGGGCAAAGCGGCAGAACTGCAAGGCATCGCCGAGGCCCTGCTCATGATAGAGAAAAATGGTCTTGCCAGCGATGTCCTCGCCGCACCATTCCGGCCGATCGCTGACGAATGTGCGATAGCCGTCGGTACGGCGGCGCCACTCATATTCACTGAACCCTTCGCGATAATCGCCGAGGCCAAGGAGATAGAAACCCAGGGCGAGATGCGCGTTGGCGTCGGCGGGCTGTGCCTTGACGGCCCCGCGAAAGGCCACGAGCGCAGCATCGTGGTCGCCCCTGGCGGCGTGAATGCCGGCGATGTTGAAATAGGGATCGACGCTGCGAGGCTTCAGTGCGGCGATGCGCCCGTGAACCGCCAGCGCTTCGTCATGAATGCCATGCTGCTGCAGGTGAAGGCCGAGGTTGAGCAGGCAATGTGGGTTGGCGGGCGCCAGCTCGCAGGCATGCCGCAATGCATGATGAGCTTCTTCCTTGTGGCCAAGAGCGTCATAGGCCGCACCGAGGTTGCTATGGCCCTCCGCATAATCCGCCTGCAGGGCAACGGCCCGCCGGAGGACCCGCACAGCCGTTTCGAAGGCTCCCTTGCGCAACAGGGCCAAGCCGAGATTGTTATGCGCTGGCACGAACCGGGGCATGAGGGCAATGGCACGCTGATGCGCCTCTATGGCTCCCTCGATATCGTCCTTTTCCAGCAGCGCCGCACCGAGATTGGTATGGGCTTCCGCATAATCCGGCTTGAGACGGAGGGCTTCACGATACGCCACGACCGCCTCGTTCCAGCGCTTCTGAACGGCGAGAGCGTTGCCGAGATTGCGAAAGGCTTCCCCATAGCCCGGCCGCCAGCCGATGGCCTTCTGGTAAGCCTCGACCGCGCCGGCCATGTCGCCCTTGTCCTGCAGGGCAACGCCGAGATTGCGCCAGGCTTCGGCATTGCTCGGCTGGGCGGCAATGGCACGACGGAATTGCGCGATCGCCTGGTTCAACTGCCCCTGCTGCTGCAGGCAGACACCATAAAGCCGCAGCACTGGGCTGTTAGTCGGCTGCAAGGCTACGACCTTGCAATAGAGGGACTGGGCTTCGGCCAGCCGGCCGGCCTTATGTGCCCGGACAGCCTCGTCCAACAGGGCATGCGGAGACTTCAGCATCACGGCATTCGATCAATGCCATGTCCGGACTTGTCCGGCGGCGAAGCCATGCCGTCTTCCCGGCGCCGCCAACGGCATTCCCTCTCCAGCCGTATTTCCTCGACAGGAAGACGCGGCCAGGCCCTCACTTCGATATATCGGGCAGCGTTACCGTGCATGGCTGTGGGCTGTTTGGGGGCGGGAATCGACCTTGCATAGGTGAAGACAGGCCGGTTGGAAAGAGCGAGCATTGCTGGAAGCCACATCCCGACAGGCCAGGCGGCACGGCAGCGGTTGCTTTTCCCGTCTCCGAAGAATGGCGGAGCAATTTGCGCTGGCTTCCATACCGCAAATTGCTCCGCGACGTTCAAGTCTCAATCGTGGTGCTTGGTGTCGTCCGACTGCGCATGACGCGCAGGCTCTTCGCTGCGGCTTGCAGCCGGCGCCTTGTGCCCGCCACCAAGCGATGCAGCCAGCAACGCTTGCGTCGGATCGGCGCCCCGGAAACCGGCCTGGGCCAGGATTTCGTCGAGAATGGGCTTCTGGGCCGTGAAGCTGAGAAGCTGGCTGGAGAGATCGCCGATCGGATGGCCCGCCGCGCCGTTTCCTCCATTGCCAACGGCACCGGCCAGCCCGCCTGCGCTGAAGATCCGGATGTCCGAGATCTTCTCGATCGGCTTCATCGCCTGTTCGAGCGCCTGCGGCACGATCGCCACACGCGCCTTGGCGAGCTCGAAGCCGATGACGCTTTCCGCCAATGCGTTGCGTGCTTCGTTCTTGGCCCGCTCGGCCCGCGCTTCCGCCTCGCCCAGTTCGACCACGCCGGTGGCACGGATCTTGGCCGCCTGTGCCTCGGCATCGGCCTGGATCTTGGTAGCTGCGGCGAGATTCTCGGCGGCCTGGCGCTCGGCCTCGGCCTTGACGGTGATGGCGGTCGCCTCCTGCTCGGCGGCCTTGCGGGCATCGATCACGGCGATGCGCTTGGCGCGCTCGGCGATCTCGACCTCGCGGGCCGTGGTCACCTGCTCCTCGGCGGTGATGGCGGCTGCCTTCGCCTCATCGGCCTTGGCACGGGCAGCCTGCTCCTCCTCGATCTTGCGGGCGACGGTGATCGCCGCGTCGATGCGAGCCGTTTCGGTGATCTTGCGGGCCACCGCCTCACGTTCGGCAATGCCCTGCTCTGCACCGATGCGCGCCGCCTCGCGAGCCTGGCGCGCCTCGGCGTCGCGCTCGGCAATGCCCCGGTCGGTATCGAGCCGGGCCGTTTCCTGGCTCAGGCGTGCCAATTGCTCGGCCTTGGCGGTCTCGGCGCGGGTTTCGGCCGTCTTGTTGGCGATGTCGCGTTCCTGGGTCAGCTCGGCGTCGCGCTGCTCGCGCTCGATGGTCAGGCGCCTGAGGGCGGCCTCGCGGTCCTTGGTGGCGATCTCGACCTCATTGTCGCGCACGATCTGGTTGCGCTCGCGCTTGCGCTCCTCGGTGATCTTGGTCAGCGCAGTCAGGCCCTCGGCGTCGAACGTGTTGTTCGGGTTGAAATGCTTGATGTCGGTCTGGTCGAGGCGCGTGAGCGAGACCGATTCCAGCTCCAGGCCGTTGGACTGCAAATCGTGCGCCACGGCCGCCTGCACCGATTTGACGAATTCGGCGCGCTGCTCCTGCAGGTCGCGCAGCGACATCGTCGCCGCCACCGAACGCAGGCCGTCGACGAACTTGGCTTCCACCAGGGTCTTGAGAGCATCCGCGTCGTTGGTGCGATCGCCCAGGGTCTGGGCGGCCAGCGCGATGTTCTCGGCATCGGGCTTCACCCGGACATAGAACTCGGCGGTGATGTCGGCACGCATGCGGTCCTTGGTGATCAGCGATTCATATTCGGAGCGCTTGACCTCGAGCCTGAGCGTGCTCAGCGACACCCAGGAATAGGAATGGAAGATGGGCAGGATGACCGAGCCGCCATCGAGCACCACTTTCTTGCCGCCCAGCCCGGTCCGCACATAGGCCTTGTCGCGCGTGGACCTGGTGTAGAGCGTCGTCATGATGATGCCGATGACGACCATCGCCGTCACGATGACTCCGGCAATGAGCCCCACTGAGAAGAAGTCCATGATGGTTCAGCTCCTGTTGCTGTCGCTGTCGAGTGCCTGCGGTGCGGGAATGGCCTGGAAGAGGCCGTCGGCCCCATCCACGATCAGCGCCAGCGCGCCCGTCTCGATGACATGCCCCGGCGCGGCTTTCGCACGCAGGGCGTGGAAATTGTCGTAGCGGTCCTTGACCCGCACGCTGCCGGGATTGCCCTGGTCGAGCGGCCCGATGGTCACCGTGCCGGTCAGGCCGATGAACTCGTCCTGGCTGAGCACGCTGGTTTCCTCGCGCGGGATGATCTTGCCCACGCCCCGGCCCAGCCAGCGCGTGGCGGGGATCGCGGCCGCCAGTGCGCCGGGCACCGAGATCACGGCCGGCAATGGCCCGGCGAGGCTGGAGGCCACCGCCTGAATGGCGAAGCCGAACACGGCGAAAGCGGACAGCAGGATGACGATCAGCACCAGCAGGGGCACGCCGCCGTCATTGAGCCAGGAAGCCCAGGCGCCGAGCAGGCCGCTATCATGGTCGCCGGGCGCATGATCGCCCGACGCATGAAAACCAAGACCGTCGTCGAGCAGTGCCGAGACGGAGGCGCCCAGCAGCATCGAGACGAGTTCGACCACACCGAGGCCGACCACCGTCAGCAATGCCACCCAGAAAGGTGCCGTACCCGGCTGGACGAGGCTGCCCATCATCGCTGGCCATCCCTGAAGGCTCTGAGCCGCGCCTCGATCGCATCCTGGCGCTGCAACTGGCCGAGTTCTTCGACTTCGGCGGCGCCGGTGGTGGGCTTGACCGGCACGCCGGTCACGCGTTCCACCGCCGCCAGCGCGTCGGCGAGCCGCTGATCATTGCGCTGCGAGGGCGTCACGGCGGCAGGTGCGGCGCGCTCCGCCCGCTTGGCATCCTCCAGCCGCTTCTGGGCGTCGGCCCGGGCCGAGGCAATGCTGCGCAGCGTGGTTTCGGCCTCCGCGATCTCCCCCGCATTCTCGGCGATCGCCTTGGAGAGCGCTTCGCGCTGCGCTTCCAGATCGATCTGGACGCCGGTCGCGGCGCGGGCGAGATCCTCGCGCCCTTTCTCGAGGCCGATCCTGATCTTGCCGTCGAGGTCGCGGATCTCGGCATCGAGATCATCGGCCTTGGCCTTGAGGCGGTGCCCGGCGGCGACGGCGACACCGAGCGCGGCGCGCGCCTCCTCGGCGATCTTGCCGATCTCGCGCACGGCCTGCTGGGCGACGGCGGTCGGATTGGCTGCTTCCGCCGTATCGACCGCATTGTTGACGACACCGGCGATGACCCGCCCGAGCCGGGCGAGAATACCTTCGTTGGACATCGGGGGCTCCTTTTGAGGGTGGATGCTGGCCTGAACGCCGACATCGATACGCAGCGACGGGCCTTCGAAGACGAGGCGGGCTTCGGCGAAATCGTCCCAGCCACCGTGATAGCCGCTCACCGAATAGGGCATGACCACCCGGCCATCGATGGTGGCGATGCTGACACTGTCTGGCCCCTTCACGGCGAACAGCTTGGAATCGAGCGGAATGTCGTCGATCGCCTCGCCCGGCTGCCGCCGGCTGTGATCGCGCAGGGCCAGGGTCGCCATGCGCGAAGGCAGCCCCGTCTTCAGGCGGATCTCCTCATAGGCCTCCTCGTGAAGGGCGACGAGATTGGCTCCCTTGGTCCCGTCGAGAATGGCCATCGCCTGGCGGTAGGCGACGAGGGTCGCCTGCAGCGCGCCGCGATCTTCGGCGGTCGGCGCCAGGACGAAAACCATGGTGGCATCAGGCTTTCCAGTCATGCCGAATATATAAAGCACTTCCTTGTTGCTTTCAACGGAGAGACTTCGCTTTTCGGCGTACTAGGTCAAAATCGGAGGATGAATACCGGCCTAAGGCCGCCCAACCCTCAGTTGACGCTACGCTTGGCGTAGGGACTGTCGAGAGAGAAGGCCGGAATGGCGACCTCGAAAGTCTCGCCGCTGTCGGCCACCATGAAATAGGTGCCGACCATCAGACCGGACGGCGTTCCCAGCGGGCAGCCGGAAGTGTATTCGAAGCGCTCGCCGGGCTCCAGTACGGGCTGCTCGCCGACAACGCCCGCGCCCCTGACTTCCTCGCGGCGACCATTCTCGTCGGTGATTTCCCAGGCTCTTGATCGCAGTTGTACCGTTTCCGGGCCCATATTGGCGATCTCGACGGTATAGGCCCAAAAATAACGCCCGTCCGCCGGCCGCGATTCCTCGGCAAGGAAACGGGGGCGGACCGTCACTTTGATATGCCGCGTGGTGGCGCTGTACATATTCCGATTTACGCATTCACGGGCTCTGCCGTCAAACCCTTATGGTCTGACCATTGCAGACTCCGTCGCGACCCTTCATGCTTTGCGGGTTTCCGTGCACAGGACCTGCCATGGCCACGCCCGTCATTCTCGTCGACCCCCTACCGCGTACGCTCGAACAGATCATGGCACCATCGGTGCGAGCCCGCCTCGAACGCCTCGGACGCCTGGTCATCAGCGAGGCCAGGCCGATGAACGACGACGAGATCGAGGCGCTGCTGCCCCATGCCGTGGCCATCATCGGGCAGACGGCAATGTCCGCCGAAAGGCTCGAGCGGGCCCCGCGGCTCACAGCCATCATCAATGTCGAGACCAATTTCCTGCCCAATATCGATTATGCGGCCTGCCAGGCGCGCGGCATCTGGGTGCTGACACCGGCCTCGGCTTTCGCAGCCCCGGTGGCGGAAGCCACGCTCGGCCTCGCCCTCGACCTCGCCCGCGGCATCAGTGCCGCCGACCGCGCCTTCCGGGCCGGCACCGAGACCTATGGCCTGGAAGCCAATCTCGACACCATCCGCTTCGAGGGCGCCCCGGTCGGCATCATCGGCTTCGGGGATCTCGGCCGCAAATTCCGCGAACTCATCCGCCCGTTCCGCAACGAGGTCAGGGTCTATGATCCCTGGCTGCCGGCGGAAACGATCGAGCGGCTGGATTGCCGGCAAACCGATTTGGATGAGTTGCTGGAACGCAGCCGCTTTGTCGTGGTTTTCGCCGCCCCCACCACGGAAAACGTCCATTTCATCGGCGCCCCACAATTTGCCCGCATGCAGAAGGGCTCGGCCTTCCTTTTGATGAGCCGGGCGGCGGTCGTCGATTTCCCGGCCATGATCGCGGCCGCGTGCAGCGGCCATATCCGTGTGGCCACCGACGTCTTCCCGGTCGAGCCGGTTCCGGCCGACGATCCGATGCGGACCACGCCGAACATGGTATTCTCGGCCCATCGCACCGGTGGCACCAGGGATGCCCTGTTCGAGATCGGCAGCATGGCGGTCGCCGATCTCGAGCTCATCCTCCAGGACCTGTCGCCGCAGCTCTGCCGCCGCGCGGATCCCTCCATCGCCGGCCGCTTGCGTTCCCAGCCGGTGAGCAAGACCTGATCGAAAAAAGCTTCCAGCCATTGCCTATGCCTGGGCCCCCATGTCGGGAAATCCCGCGTGCGTTTGAGGTCCTGCAGATTTCTCCATTACACTCGGCGGCGAGCAACCTAGCCAGGGAAAACGCCATGGATCGCCGCCGCCTCGAAATGACCGTGCTGATGACACCCGACATGGCCAATTTCAGCGGCAAGGTGCATGGCGGCGCACTGCTCAATCTGCTCGACCGCGTCGCCTTCTCCTGCGCCTCCCGCTTCTCGGGCCAGTATGCCGTGACGCTGTCCGTCGACCAGGTGATGTTCAAGGAGCCGATCCAGGTGGGTGAACTCGTTACCTTCCTCGCCTCGATCAACCATGCCGGGCGGACATCGATGGAGGTCGGTATCCGGGTGGAAGCAGAGAACATCCGCTCCGGCACCCGTCGCCACACTAATTCCTGCTATTTTACCATGGTGGCGGTGGACGATGAGGGTCGCCCCTCGGCCGTACCGGTTCTGGAAGTGAAAGGGTCGACCGAGGAACGACGCTATCGGGCAGCGGAACTGCGGCGGACCCTGCGTCGCGAGATCGCCGCCCGCCTGGAAGCCGTGGCCGAGACCGGCGTTGACAGCGGAGGCTGACAGTCACCGCGAGCGACATGTCAATTTCATCGAACCTAACGATCGAGATTATGCAGGTTTTCGGCATGCCCATTTCAGGGCATGCAGATCTACAGTCGAGGCTGCATTCAGGCGCCTCTTCCGCTTTGGCAAATTTTCATTGAGAGAGAAATTCTTCTCATGTCCAAGACCTTTATCGATCATATCAAGACCCGCCGCACGCAATATGCCCTGGGCAAGACGCTGCCCAAGAGCGAGGAAGAGATCAGCAGATTGATCCAGGACGTGATCAAGCATGTCCCGTCCTCCTTCAATTCGCAGAGTTCGCGCGCCGTGATCCTGTTCGGCAAACAGAGCGACAAATTCTGGCATCTGACCAAGGAAATCCTGCGCAAGATCGTGCCCGCCGACAGCTTCGCCTCGACCGAGGCCAAGATGGATTCCTTCGCCGCCGGCGCCGGCACCGTGCTGTTCTTCGAGGATCAGGACGTGGTGAAGAGCCTGCAGGAGCAGTTCCCGCTCTATGCCGACGCCTTCCCGGCCTTCTCCGAGCAGTCCGGCGGCATGGCGCAGTTCGCCGTGTGGACGGCCCTGGCCGAGCACGGCATCGGCGCCAGCCTGCAGCACTATGCCCCGCTGGTCGACGAGGCCGTGCAGAAGGAATGGCATGTGCCCAAGTCCTGGAAGCTGCGCGCCCAGATGCCCTTCGGCTCCAACGAGCAGCCCTTCCCCGAGAAGAGCTTCATGAACGACAATGATCGCTTCAAGGTCTAC
>NZ_JBQEPH010000043.1:0-30545 GCF_052045555.1 Labrys sp. 22185
CCTTGATCTGCTCGAGTGCTGCGCGCAGTTCCTCTGGCGCGTTGATGATCAGCGTTTTCAATGTGATCATCGCCTGCGATTTGGCCTTCACCGCGCTGTCACGAGCAATTTTAAGATGCCGGATCATCTCTGAAAGCCCTGTCTGCGTCTTGGCCAGGGCTGTGGCTTGTCCATTAAGCACCGATCTGGCGGCGCCTTCGGCATCTAGGCTGTCAGATTTTCCGTGGAGATAGCGCAACTGACGATTGGGACGCATAACATCAAGGACCAGATGGCCCTTGGCCAGCAGATTCCGGGACAAGCCCGCACCGTAAGAACCAGTGCCCTCAATGCCAAAGGCCTTGATGCTGCCAAACGCGGATGCCCATGTCTCGAGATCGCGATACCCTTTGCGGGTCGTTGGGATCGTCATGGCGCCGAGGCGGGCGCCATGCGTATTGATCGCGACAGCTATGTGGTTCGATTTATGCGTGTCGACGCCGATGATGATCTCGTCCATGGATGCCCTTTCGCAGGAATGGCCCCGGGCACCGATCGAGAGGACAGGACTGTGAAGGTACGCGACCGTCAGGCTCCTATGAGGTCACATCTCCCCCGCTGCCGGGGCAACCTGATGGTCGACAGGTCAACGCAATGACACTGGGTCAATCGTAGCATGGGTCAGGCCATCAGGCTGCGATACCACATTCACAGTCGTAGCTGTCGCCGACACTGCCCACAGACGGTTCGATGCCGGCTTCGGCGAGACGCTCGGTGTATCGGATGCTGACATATTGCGATCCGCGGTCCGAGTGATGAACCAGACCACCGCGATGAATGGGTCGGCGTTCGTGCAAGGCCTGTTCGAGAGCGTCAAGCACAAAGCTCGCATGGGCGGTCCTGCTCACCCGCCAGCCGACGATACGACGGGCGTAGGCGTCGATGACGAAGGCCACGTAAACGAAGCCCGACCAGGTGCTGACATAGGTGAAATCCGAAAGCCAGAGCATGTTCGGGGCCGGCGCGTGGAAGACCCGGTTCACGCGGTCAAGCGGGCACGGCGCGGCCTTGTCCTGCACCGTGGTGCGGATCGGCTTGCCGCGAATGACGCCGTGAAGGCCGAGGTCGGCCATCAACCGCTCGACCGTGCAGCGCGCGACATCAAAGCCCTCGCGCAGCATCTGCCGCCAGACCTTCCTCGCGCCGTAGACCTCGAGGTTCTCGGCGAAGACGCGCTCGATCTCCGGCTTCAGCGCGAGATCCCGCTTCGCCCGCGTCGACAGCTTCTCGGGATCGGCGCGCTTGGCGACATGATCGTGGTAGGTCGACGGGGCGACGGGCAGCACCCTGCAGATCGGCTCGACCCCATGCGCCTCGCGGTGATCGTCGATGAACGCGATCATCGTTTGAATGGGCGGTCGAGCTCCGCCTGGGCAAAATAAGCGCTCGCCTTGCGCAGTATCTCGTTGGCCTGCCGAAGCTCCCGGTTCTCCCGCTCAAGAGCCTTCATCTTCTCGGCCATGTCTGTCGGAATGCCGGCTCGCTTGCCAGCATTAATCTCGGCCTTCTTCACCCAATCCAGCAGCGTGTGCGCCGAGCAGCCGATCTTTGCCGCTATCGACTGGCAGGCAGTCCAGCGCGAAGAATGATCAGCCTCGTGATCGAATACCAACCGCACCGCACGCTCGCGCACCTCAGGGGAAAACTTGTTCGTCGTTTTGCTCGTCATGGCTCCATCCTATTAGGAAGTTGGAGCCTCCGGCAAACCCGGGGCGGTTCAAAAGACGGGTCGCTCATTCCAGCAAATCATATGATCGACGGCGGCCCTTCAGTCCTTTTTGACGCCGTGGTGTTGCTGCTATCGCAGGAGGGGGCAGAAGCCCTGGTAGGCGAGCCGGCGGCGCGAGATTTTGTGGCGGACGCGTTTACGCATTGCAAGTTCATTGGCTTCAGCGTTGGGGCCGAGGCCCTGTTGTTGAGATCCGGCGTCGCCCCCGATGCTGACGAAGGCCTCTTACATCTCGGCGATGCGGGAGCGACCACCCGTTTCGTGAAGGCCTGCCGTAAATTGCGCCTGTGGTCACGCGAAGCGAGTGTCAAACTCTGAAGAGCGCCTCGAGATGGCTGTCCGTGCCACGGCCGGTTGCCATCTCGCCCGTTCGACTTTGATCGCAAAGATTGTTCGCGGCCGCATGCTGAAAGGGGAACGCGCGCCGCTGAGCATGAAGCTCTCTCCCCAGGCGGAGCCTCAGGTTGTGATAGTGATGCCCGCCTCGCCGGCGGCGAGTATGAAAGCTTGCCTCGCGTCCTCGGGGTCACGCTTGCCCTCGATCACTTCGAGACAGACCCGCCTGGCAAACTCGTAGCGATCGCCGTGGTCGATCGGCCAGTCTTCCACCAGATATTCCGCAGCCTGGTTGACGTCAGCGATCACGATTTCCTCGATCACGAGCGGGCGGGAAAATGCAGTGTGCGCCATGGTCTACCTCCTGGGATCCCAACCCAGCACAGACTCGATGGTTCCCGATCCTGGTGGGCTTACTAGCTCCGGCGAGGGAAGATGCTCGATGAGCTAATGCATTTGCATCAGCAGATCTGATCCATGGAAATCTATTTCGCACGCACCGCCCGACCTAAGCTGTATGCTCGGGAAGCTCGCTGAGCCTCCCAGCCATAACGATAAGCGGAAGTGCCAAACATGAATGCGAACGTCAGAACACTGCGTGCAGAGCGCCATCTCATTTTCGCTTCCAGCGATCTTTTCGCGATGTTGCCCAAGTCAACGCCGATCGAGCTTGGCGGGACATGCCCGGCCATACGAAGTGAGGCCGACTATCGCCAGATCGAGCACCAACTGGCGCAAGCCTTGCAGCGCATCGAGCAGTGTGAGGCTCGGCTTGGAGAGGCCGATCATCGTATCCGCAATTCGCTGCAACTGGTGGCGAGTATGCTGTCGCTGCAAGCTCGCAGCGCCATCGATGAGAAGGCTGCTTCCGCGCTCCACACCGCCAAGGACCGGATCTACACCATTGCCATGGTGCACGAGCAGCTCAATGGCTGCGCCACCGAGGATTGCGTCGACCTTGGCAAACTTCTGACCCGGCTCGGCGAATTGCTGGGCGGCAACAGGCCGGAGAATGTCAGGCAGGTCGTCGTCACTGCCGCCCCTATTTCCGTGCCAACCCAGTTGGCCAAGCATCTGGGCTTGCTGGTGTGCGAGCTCGTTACCAACGCTTTCAAATATGCCTATCCGGATGAACGGATGGGCGACATACGCGTGCGGCTGACCTTATCCGCCGACCATTGCCAGCTCGCGGTCGAAGATGACGGCGTTGGTATGCCGGGCGGGCTCGATGGCATGCCCGCCCGGGGATTTGGGGCGTTCATGCTCAAGTCCATCGTTGGGGTGACCGGCGGCAAGATGCGGATCGGCGAGGGCATCGGCGCGACGATCATCATCGAGATACCAAGCAAGAGCCTGTCGATCCGTGCGGCTGAGACCCGCCCGGCTGAAAAATGAGGCCGGCACCATCGTCCCGCGATGGGAGGAAGCCGCGAGGGCATTGATGGCGCATATCATCATGCCCAGACAAAAGCCGTGAGACCCTTGCAATCCAGCACCGTCACGTGCCGAATGGCTCGAAATTCGGCTATGCGATTGCCAAACCGGCCAGTACGCCACGCTTCAGCTTCGCGTTTACGACACAAGCGCAAGACCTTCCATGCGCCTGCAATCTGCAAATTGTCCGGCCAACCCAAACATGGTCATGACTCAAAGTGCTGGAGCGCCAGCTAGCACGGATATGTAGGTGCGAGCGCACTCACTGCCTGTCTATCGACGTCGCTTGAGGTCAGGAATCGAGTGCGGAATATTGCGATTGACCGTCGCGATTTCTGAGGCAAGCCGCGTTGCGTAAGGGTTTATGCAGCGAACCATCGTGACACGCCGCTCGCGGGACGCGCCATGAAGAGCGTATTGCAGCAAGCGCGTGAGTAGTTTCCGAACCTCCCGGCTCAATCATTTTTTGGTTACACTGAACTTTGCGGTCCTTTTGGTGGGATAAGGCATTTCTACTATTTTTTTGAAATTGGTACTTAAATGCCAAAATAATCTAGATATAAATTTAATGTTTTATCCATTTTAAGATTTTATGGTGGGAGATGAGCAATGAGCACAATTATTGTTATAGTTATAGTCGTGCTCCTGCTTGGTGGTGGGGGCGGTTACTATGCTCATGGCCGCTATGGTGGTGCCGGTCTGGGAGGCATGCTAGGCTTGGTCGTTCTAGTTCTCGTGTTGCTTTGGCTATTCGGTGGCCTCGGTGGCGTTGGCAGGATCTAACTCACAGTCGCCCTTTTCCGCACCGACTTTCGGTTTGAGACGAGTTTCCCAGCTATTTGGGTACGCGTGACCCTCGGCTGAGATAAGGGCATCGCAGCACGGACCATTCCAGGCCGTCGGCCAGTCGGTAGCAGATCAAAAGCTTGCGGGCGCCCGAGCGATGGCGAGTCCCATTTAGCAATGCCGGGCAAGACTGAAGCCCCAATGCCCTACAGTTCGGCTCTTCGGTCACAAATCTGACGAGACGACGAACTTTTACAAAGTCCTGCTGAGGGAAAATCATGACAACGATATTCAGCTATGAGACCTTTGATCCCGAGACCGGGCGCCTCGTAGTTGCCCCGACCAAGCGTACGAGGGAGGCCATTCGCTCCATTGGAGGCTGCCTCATCAAGGAGACCGCCGAGGTGTTGGCGGATGAGTGGGTTGGCAGACGAGCCAGCAGCCTCCCATCCGGTATTACCGATGCCGTTTCTCGAAATAGATGGAATGGCCCGTATGCTCTCTTCCCCGGCCGGGCCAAGCCGCATCCATTTTAACTTATTGACGTTACTGATCGATATCAGTGTGTGATAGGCCGTGTCGGCAGACGTTAGGTGCCGACGCTTTCTCAAGGCTCAAGGTGCTCCACCCAGTCCAAGCAGAGCGGACAGCTATCGCTCCGTGCCACATGGTTTGCTCCCCGGTACTCCTCCATCCCCAGCCGACTGCGCCAACTCCTTTGAGGCCGCAGGACATGGATCGGACTGAACCGGACGGATTTCAGCACCATTCGAGCCATCCCAACCTGCGGCCCGCTTCGGCGATAAGTATGCAATCGGCCAGGACGCACCGCCACAGGAAAGCCCAAACCTGAAAATGGGATGCTCAAAGGAGCCGGGCCCATACGCATACAGGTCGAGGGACGGGCTCGTTACGAGTCGGTGGAAGCCGCCGCGAGAGCCAATCGGGCCAGCGCGGGAAGCGACCTCGAACCGGTCTTCTTCATGATCGAGGCGCGATGGTTTTCGACGGTACGCTGACTGATGCCAAGATCTATCGCAATGTTCTTGCTGGGGTGGCCCGAGAGAACCAGGTCCATGATTTGCCGCTGGCGTTTCGTCAGTGTGGCGATATGGCTTGCCGCGGCTTCCCGCCAGGCGGACAAGGCGCTGGCATCGCGAGATCGTTCAAGTGCTCGCTTGACACTGGCGAGCAGTTCGCCGTGGCCGAAGGGCTTTTCAATGAAATCCAAGGCGCCTGCCTTCATGGCTTGAACCGCGATGCGCACATCGCTGTTGCCAGTGATCATGATGGCCGGCAGTCGGTGGATCGCATGGTCCAGATGACGTAACAATTCAAGCCCGCTCATGCCGGGGAGATACGCATCGACCAGAAGGCAGGCTTCGGGGCCCGGATGGTAAACCTCCAGAAACGCCTCGCACGTCGCAAATCCCTCCACGATATACCCGTCCTCCTCCAGCATCTTGCAGATTGCGTCGCGGATATAGCTGTCGTCGTCGACGACGAAGATGACCGCGGCGGCAGTTCTGCCCGCCGGAGTGTTGTCGGGGACGCGCGAAGGGGTAGGCATCGACGCCCGCGAAGCAAGAAGAAGGTTCTGGACGGTCTGTATCAGTTCCTTTGGCCGCACCGGTTTGTTGAGCTGGAAACAATCATGGTTCGCAATATCGCGCAGCGTTGCCGTCGATATGTCACCGGTCAGGATAATAGCCGGGATATTCCGATGAAGCCGGGTCCGCAGCTTTGCCGTAACTTCGAGACCATCCAGATCATTCGGCAGGTTGTAATCGGCCAGGACGAGGTCCGGCCGGATGCTTCCTTGTGCGATCAATCCAAGGGCGCCGAGCCCATCCTGCGCCGTTGCCGTTTGATGGCCTTCACCCGCCAGAAGAAGGTTCAGGAGATCGCGCACCTCCGGATCGTCCTCGATGATCAGAATGGCGCCCGTGCAATGGGAGGCCATGAGCTTGCCTTCGGCCCCGGGTGACTGCCGCCCTTGGACTGGCGCCGTCATCGGCCGCGCCTGGCGCATGACGTCCACGGCGAAGACGGAGCCTTTGCCCGGACGCGAGCGGACATGCACCTGATGATCGAGCAGTTCGCCCAGATGTCGAACGACAGACAGGCCGAGCCCCAGGCCGTGGCTGCGCTCGCGTGCGGCATTGTCGAGCTGATGATACTCGTCGAAGATCGCCTGCAGTTCTTCGTTGGGAATTCCGATGCCGGTATCCCAGATCTCGATGCGCAGCTTGTCCTGATGTCGGCGGCAGCCGAGCAGCACTCTGCCACGCCTGGTATATTTCAAGGCGTTTGACAGCAGGTTGCGGATCATCTGCTCGAGTAGACGCGGGTCACTATAGATGGAAAGGCCACAGGGAATCACACGCAGGACGAGGTTTTGGGCTTGCGCGTGATAGGTGAACTCGTCCTTCAAGCGCTCCAGCAGATCGGCGACCGGAAAGTTGACCAGCTCGGCATGAACAGTGCCTGCTTCGAGTTGGTTGATGTCGAGTAGGGAATTCAGCATGCCCGACATGGCGGTGGTCGTGTCATCGAGCCGCGCAGCCAGCACCAACGCTTCTTCCTTCCTGTCCTCCCTGATGCTTTTTTCCAGAATGCTTCGCATCAGGCTGAGCGCCTGGAGTGGCTGGCGGAGGTCATGGCTTGCGGCAGCCAGAAAGCGCGACTTGGCGATAGTGGCGCGCTGTGCCTCCCGCCTGGCCGTTTCCAGTGCGTCCGTTACGTGCCGGCGTTCGGTAATGTCGGCAAAGGTGATGACGACACCTTCGACACCGTTGTCCTGGGTGCGATAGGGCAAGATACGTCGGAGGTACCAGCTGCCATTGCGCGCTTTGATTTCCTGCTCAATCGGATGAAGCGTGTCCAGCACGGTTCGTGCATCCGCAAGAAGCGCGCCGTCGGCGGCAAGCGAACTCAAATCGGCGAGCGGTCGGCCGACATCGGTTGGAATGACACTGAAGAGCGCCTTGGTTGCCGGCGTGAAGAAGCGGATATTGAGATTGGTGTCGAGAAAGAGTGTCGCGACATCGGTACTGTAGAGGACATTCTGTAAATCGTTGTAGGTCGTGCGCTGGCGATCCAGTGTTTCCTGGAGCTGGCTGTTGAGGGCGGTCAGTTCCTCGTTGAGCGACTGCAGTTCCTCCTTCGACGTTAGCAGCTCTTCGTTGGTCGACTGATATTCCTCGTTGATGGAGAGGGCTTCTTCGTTGATGATCCTTTGTTCTTCGCTCGACGTCTCCAGACTGCGGATGGCGTCGGTCAGCTCAGTCCTGGTCACCTCCAGCTCTTCTTCGAGTTCGGCGATTCGAGGCGCGTCATGGGATGCATCCCCGCGCCTTTGCCGTCGGGCAGGTGCGGGTTCGTCGATGAAGCAGATCAGCAACAGATCCTCGCCCCCGCTTTGAACCGGTTGCACGACAATGCGGAACAATCCGTCGTCACGGTTCGAACGGACGCCGGCGACGACAGTCCGCACGTTTTCCCGGCTGGCGCGCTGGATGGCCGATCGAAGTTTGATGCGTATGTTCTGCCGGGCCATGGCCAGCAGGTCGCTGGTGGGGGACCCCGCCGGCACATGCAGATAGCGATCGGTGTGCCCCATATAATAGAGGCACTCATGCTCCCGATTGATCAGGATCGCCGCAGGCGCGTAGGTCTCCAGCACAATACGCCGGCAAAGGTCGGCAAGGGCGGCTTGTCGCGAAGGCAAGCTGTTTTGTCCTGTGCGGGCTGGTACCCGCAAGCCATCACCGGCGTTCAGCGCAAAGTCGAGGTCTCCCGGCTGGGTGCGACCGATACGGCGATAGATGCGCTCGGGCCTGGAGATCACCTCGAAACGATCGGCGGCGTTGAGCATGGTCTCCGAATTGCCGAGAAGGAGAAATCCGCCCTCCCGCAGCGCGAAATGGAAGAGCGCGATGACTTTTTTCTGCGCTTCCGGCAGCAAATAGATCAGAAGATTGCGGCATGAGACCAGATCGAGGCGGGAAAAGGGAGGATCGGCCAGAACATCCTGCACGGTGAAGACCACCATTGCGCGCAACTCGGGTAAAACCCTGTAGCCTTGCTCCTCTTTCACAAAGAAGCGCGCCAGCCTTTCCGGCGATATCTCCGTCTCGATCGTCGTTGGATAAAGGCCCTCGCGCGCGCTCGCGACAGCGTCCGGGTCCACATCGGAGGCGAAGACCTGCAATTTGAGGTGGCGCGCTGCCGCCGTGATTTCTTCGCGAAAGAGCATCGCCAGGGAATAGGTCTCCTGGCCGCTGCTGCAGCCGGCGATCCAGATACGCAGCGGCCGATCGGGCGGATGGTTGCGGACGAGGTCGGGAATGACTTTCTTAGCCAGGAAATCGAATACTTGTCGGTCGCGAAAGAAGCTGGTGACGTTGATGAGAAGATCCTTGGCAAGCAGATCCAGTTCGCACGCATCGTTGTTCAGCAGATCGAGATAGCGCTCCACGCCGTCGGGCTCGATCGCGGCCATTGCCATGCGCCGTTCAATCCGGCGCTGCAGCGTTCCGGCTTTGTAGAGCCTGAAATCGTGAGCGGTCCTGGTGCGAAGAAGGTCGAGGATTTGGGACACCCCCTTTTGGGGTACACCTTCCAGGTCCAAATCGTCTTTTGTGCTCGAAGGGGCCATGTGCCGATCATGTCTGGCCAGCGCATCGGGAATTTCGGAAACGGGGAGCACGAGGTCCACCGACTCTGTCAGGATTGCGTTGCGCGGCATGCCGTCATAACCGGCCTCGTTAGGCTCCTGGGCGATGACGAGACCGCCTTCGTGCTTCACGGCCTTCAGCCCAAGGCTGCCGTCGGCTCCTGTTCCCGACAGGATTACGCAGACGGCACGCGCGCCATATTCCTCTGCCAACGAGTGCAGCAGAAAGTCGAAAGGCAGGCGCGCGCCGTGGCGGGCCTGGGGTTCCGAAAGGCGAAGAGTGCCGTTGACAACCGAAAGGTAGGTTCCGGGTGGGATGACATAGAGGTGATCGGGCTCGAGCCGCATGCCCTCCTCAGCCTGCCTGACGACCATCGAGGTGTGGCCCGCCAGCAGGTCTGCCATCATGCTGTGATGCGTGGGATCGAGATGCTGTATCAGGATGAAGGCCATGCCAATGTTGGCAGGCAGGGCCTTCATGAGATGGGCGGCAGCATCCAGCCCACCAGCCGAGGCACCGATCCCGACAACCAGAAAGTCGTTGTCCCCGCTCGGAGTGCCTCGCTTTGGCGGCGAGCGCCGCCTGGAAGAGGCAAATGCGCGCTGACCTCCCGGTAGATGCTGTTCCGGCATGGTGCTTTTGCTTTCGCCAAAACCTCCACGACTCCAGTGGAGAGCCATGATATCACGAATTCACAATCGCGGTGCCGATTGCTGCAAGGGCCGCCCAAGCCAGCTGGAGAGATGCCCGTCTGAGTAAAATCCGACCCTGCAACGGCGTCTGCTCCGGGCATATGCTCGATAATTACAGGCTCGCACTCTCGAAGAACAGGTGCGCACCTGCATGCCTTCACACCGCGGGCATCGCGGTGCCTGGGATTATCGTCATGAAGACCAATCTGACACGCGGTGTCGTCTTGTTCACCGCTTTGGCTCTGTCCGTGCCTGCTGCTCACGCCGGTGTGCTCAAAGCCAAGAATGGCATGACTCTGTATGTTTTTGATAAAGACAAGGCAGGAGTCTCGAGCTGTTATGACGATTGTGCCAAGAATTGGCCGCCATATTTGGGTAAAACCGGCGAGAAGATGATGAAGGACTGGACCTTGGCCAAACGCAAGGACGGTCAAATGCAATGGTCCTATGACGGCAAGCCTTTGTACTTCTATAAGGATGACAAGAAAGCGGGCGATAAAGCCGGGGACGGTAAGGGCGGCATTTGGCACGTCGTGGCGGAATAGTTGCGCGCCGCTGGCAGGGCTGGAGAAACAGCGAACCAAGACGGCGGAGCGCTCGGCTTTGGCGTGGTCGTAGGCATGCTCAGCCGTGGATCCGGCCAAGAACAGGCGCATGCCGGGAAAGCTTCCTTCACATCCAAATGATTCACCTCCGTTGATCTTGCGTGCAGGAGGCCAGATGAAAGGGATGCGCTCGCGTGCCTTTCCAGTACCGGCCCGGCTCGGAGCCCATCAAAGGGTAAGGCAGCAGTGGATGCCCGGATCTGAGTAGTTTCCGAGCCTATCGCGTCCCAGCGGCCGATGCATAGATAGTCGCACCGGAAGCTCGTTCGTTACGCTTGCTGGGCGGGGCCTTGGCCACGGCAACCTTAACTCTTTTACTGTGAGAGCTTGGGCAATGTATTCACGAGAGGTCCATCGGAGACTTAGGTCCATGAATACTTCGCCGATTACAAATCAAGATTTCAAGAAAACGGTATCCTCGTCGGAATTTGCAAGCGAGGACAATTCAATCTCTGGCTCTTCCAAGGATCAGGGCTTGGACGCTGCGCCGGAAAATTATCCGAAAACCAGTGTTGCCGTCATCGATGGGAATATTCTTTTCCGCGATTGTTTGGTGCATTGTCTTGCAGTTGCCGATCCCGGCCTGACGCTTGCTAGCTATCGGGATGTGGAGCATTGGCATCGGACAGCTCCCAATGTCCCGGTTGGGATTGTTCTCCTGTGTGCTACGGGGCTTGAGCCGACCAGAGTTGCGGTTCGCCGCAATGCGGCCTTTGTCCTTCGTGCTGCCCCTGCAGCGCAAGTCATCGTTGTGTCCGACATGGAGGAAGCCCTTGAAATTGTCGAAGCGCTCGAACAGGGGGCAAGAGGCTACATATCCATGAGTGCCAATCTCGACGTGGCTGTTGCAGCCATCCGCCTGGTGCGCGCTGGGGGAATCTTTGTTCCGGCTTGTAGCCTCGCAGCGTTCCGATCTGCTGCTGCGTCGGTTTCAGATCCGGGCGCGCGTGACGAACAGGACCAGCATCTTTTCACCGATAGGCAGCTCGATGTCATTCGCCTGTTGCGCCAGGGAGAGGCGAACAAGCGCATTGCGTACAGTCTCAATGTGGGCGAGTGCACGGTCAAGGTGCATGTCCGCAATATCATGCAAAAGATCAAGGCACGCAATCGTACCGAAATCGCATTTCTCACAAAGGGGCTATTCCCGCAGCTGGAACTAAACTGATTCGACGATATGCGCTCATAGGGCGGGGGAGTTCGCTATGTGAGACTGATTTCGTGCGCCCTGAGTAGTTTCCGAGGCTACTCTGTCGGATGGCTGTCCAGCACAATTGAGGTTCCGATTGCCCGCGTGGAACGCAGATGCAGCGAACGGCTGTGGCCGTTGCGTAAAGTGTCCACCGTCTATTTGTTTGAGAATGCGGATGCTGGACGACAAAGACATTGATGCCCTTATCCGGGCTCCGCGATCCTGGATCTTGACCTTAGGCCGATATCGTGAGCCTGCAACCTCGCGCAGTGTCTTCGAGTTGTTGGTCACAGCCATTCCGTTCGTTGCCCTGTGGGGGCTCATGTGGCTTGCACTCGGCATCGGTTATTGGCTGTGTCTTCTTCTGGCCATCCCGACCGCCGGGTTCCTCGTGCGCCTCTTCATGATTCAACATGATTGCGGACATGGAGCGTTCTTTCGCCGGCGCGCGACAAATGACTGGCTCGGCCGGGTAATCGGTGTGGTGACACTGACACCCTACGGCTTTTGGCGCAGGGCCCACGCGACGCATCACGCAGCCGTGGGCAATCTCGAGCATCGTGGAGTGGGAGATATCTTCACCCTCACGACTGCCGAGTATCTTGGCCTGAACCCTTGCGGCAAGCTTGGCTATCGCTTGTATCGAAACCCGGTCGTCTTGTTTGGCATCATGCCGGCCTATCTTTTTTTGCTGCACCAGCGCCTGCCATTCGGCTTCATGCGTGCCGGCTGGCAGCCTTGGCTCAGTACAATGGGAACCAATGCCGCAATCGCAGCGCTGGTCGTTACGATGCTGTGGCTCGTGGGGATCAAGTCATTTCTTCTCGTGGAAGGCCCGGTGATGTTGATCGCCGCCTCGATCGGGGTCTGGTTTTTCTACGTCCAGCACCAATTCGAAGATACGCAATGGGCGCATGACGGCGACTGGAATGTGCAGGAAGCAGCGCTGCATGGAAGTTCCCATTACGAACTGCCACCCCCCTTGGCGTGGTTCACCGGCAACATCGGCGTGCATCACGTGCATCATTTATGTAGTCGTATTCCGTTTTATCGCCTTCCGCAGGTTTTGAACGATCATCCGGAGTTGGCGAACGTCGGCAGGCTCACGCTGATTCAAAGCCTGCACTGCGCGGGCCTGGCTTTGTGGGACGAAAACCAGGGAAAACTCATTTCGTTTGGTGAATTGCGCAGGCGCTGCCTGAACGCAGCCATTGCTCCCTCGTAACGCCATAATCTCCGTCCTCGCCCTCAAACCGGGTGCTTCCTGGCCCAGCCGCCCCAAAGCGGTCCATCGAGGAACAAACTTCCCAAGCTTGAGTTTGGCACCGGGGTTCCCAGACAGGATGAGCAAAATGGCCGGTTCTACGAAGGAAGACAGCGGGCATGTGATTTCTCGCGATCGTCTCGCTGAATTGTTGAATGAAGACCTTTCCCGAGAATATCAGGCGATCATTGCCTACGTTGTGTACTCGCAAGTAATCAAGGGTGCCGAGTATATGAGTATTGCGGAACAGTTGGAGACTCACGCACATGATGAGCTAAAGCATGCTCTCATCTTGTCCCGTCAAATCGATTATCTCGGCAAGATGCCGACCGTCGTTCCCAAGCCCGTTCAGACATCGAAGGAGGCCCGTGAGCTGTTGCGATTTGATCTGAACAACGAGAATGAGACAGTTCGCAATTACCGCGAGCGGGTTCGCCAGTGCGAAGCCTTGGGTGAGTTTGCCCTTGCCGAACAAATTCGCCAGATCCTCGTGGACGAACAGGATCATCAGATTGACCTGGCTTCCGCGTTGGGAGAGGACGTGCCCGATATGAGCAAACCTCTCAAGAAATAACCAACCGATTATTCATACGATTGATCCTTGTAAAGTGGGTGACGGCTTAGAGAATTTCGGAATGGTTGTGGCCAACGTTCGCGGTGGTGTTACGTCCAGGCCAGGAAAATATTTAGGGAACAGGCGACGAAGGCGGCGGTTATGTGCAGTCAAGATTTACAGGAGACTGCTTATGGACCACAGCACACACACCAGGCTCGTCGACAGCGAGCTCACACCGGAATATCTGGAAGGCGCGACGATTTACGGTCCCGAGGATGAGAGTATCGGCAGCATCTCCCATGTCCACGGCACAGGTGCGGATACCATTGTCGTGATCGATGTCGGTGGTTTCCTGGGCGTAGGCGCCAAGCCCGTGGCCGTGAGGGTCGCTGACCTCGATTTCATGAGAGACGAGAATGGCGAAATACACGCGGTAACCTCGTGGACGAAAGACCAGCTCAAGGCAATGCCTGAACATCAGGACTAAGATCTCGTCCCTGAAAAACGGTGTGGGGGGATAGGTTGCCCAGAGCGTTCCATTTCTTGCAATGAGCGCAGCCAACGTCGAAGAGCGGTAAATGCAGCATCTGCTCTTCGTATCTTAAGGCATGAATTTAGTGTAAAATATTTAAATTATATCGATAATTATTTGGAACAATTGCAAGTATTTTTAGTTTACACGGAGCAATAACAAATAATTTCTATCTGTTTAATTCCTGGGTTTCAATGGACAGCGCTCTCGTTTCCCTTCTTTCTTCTTTGTCCGGCCATCAGCAGGAGCATGAAAAAGTGCGCCCTGCGATCATTGCCATTCCCGCTTGCAATGAGGAAGAGCGGATCTCGCGCTGTCTCGCGGCTCTCGCAGTCCAAAGAGACAAGCGAGGCCAGCGCATTCCCTTCGAGGCCTACCTAGTGCTTGTCTTTGCCAATAATTGCACCGACGCGACCGCCGCAAGGGCGGCCGACATATGCAATGGCACGGGGCTGCGGATCGACGTTGTCAGTGTTGCCAGTTCCGAAGAGCTGTCTTCAGCCGGTCTTGCGCGCAAAGCGGCCATGGACATCGCGGCA
Source organism: Labrys sp. 22185 (assembly GCF_052045555.1). Taxonomy (NCBI): domain Bacteria; kingdom Pseudomonadati; phylum Pseudomonadota; class Alphaproteobacteria; order Hyphomicrobiales; family Xanthobacteraceae; genus Labrys; species Labrys sp. 22185. Next base: position 14,384 of record NZ_JBQEPH010000043.1, read on the forward strand.
GAGCAACTCGAAGCGGCCGATTTGCATAATGGCGTCATCATGACGACGGATGCGGACAGCATCGTTTCGCCGTCGTGGCTTGCGAGCACCTGGTTGGAATTTTCAGAAGGCGCCGATTGCGTTGCCGGCTATATCGATGCGGATCCGCGCGAATTCGTAGAGCTCGGTTCCAGCTTTCAATATCGCGGTTTCCTCGAGGAGCACTATCACGCGCTCGTTGCCGAGATTTTCGCGTTGTTGGATCCACGACCTCATGATCCATGGCGCAATCATCAGGTCAACTCAGGTGCTAGTCTGGCCGTCACGTTGAGGATGTACCGCGCAATCGGTGGCTTGCCAGCCAAGGCGACCGGCGAAGATGCAGCGCTCGCACTCGCTGTAGAGTGCCTGGGCGGAAAAGTCCGTCATTCCATGGATGTGTGCGTTACGACATCCTGCCGACTGGACGGCCGGGCTGTGGGCGGAGCGGCTGACGCCATGAAACTGCGTCACGCCGAGCCCGATGCCCCTTGTGATCAGGAACTGGAATCCGTTTTCGCGGTGACCAAGAAGGCGTGGCTGAAGGGGCATCTGCGTCGGTCAAGTAACATCGGCTTCATGGAAGAGTCTGCAATCCTCGCAGCATTGGGCCTGGGGCCAGCGGAGATTGGCAAGCTCCTCACAATCCTTCGCCGATCGCGCTTTGAGGTCTTCTGGCAGGCATTGTGCGCGGCCAGCACTCTTCTGCGTTATGGCGAACCCTTGAGACCTTCGATGCTGGCGGTGGAGATCGGCCGCGCCGAGACGCTATTGACCTACCTTCGGTCCCAACCCAATCCGCTCGAGGCGATAGACGTCGTGATGGAGGACCGTGTGGCCTTCGAGGCGAGGCTGCAGGGCGTCCACGAATAGCGCGGCTGCAGTCGATCCGCTCAGGGGATAGTTCGTCGGGCCAAGCCAATGGCAGAGGACGATCTCGGCTGCGGCGCTCGCATTGGCGCGGCACCAGGCGGCGAGGGACAACAGATCCGTGGCGTCGAGATAATACAGAACCTCGGACAGCACGATGAGATCGAAGGGACCTGCGGGCAGCCCGTCCGGCGCCGCAGCGACATGAAAGTTCACATTGTCCAAGCCAGCACAGGCGGTCTTGGCTTTTGCGATGGCCGTGGGCGAGATGTCGACGGCATCGAGCGCATCGCAGTAAGCAGCCAGGCGCTCGGTCAACACGCCGATTGAACAGCCAATTTCCAATGCTTTTGGGTAGGAGGCGCGGGAAAGCGCCCGCAAGGTCGCCTGATATTTTTGATCCTCGTACTCGCTTGTCCCAAAATTCCACGGATCGGAATCCGATCTGTAGAGCGCCTCGAAATATTCACGGCCGATTGTGTGCCGATGTCTCATGATTGGCTCCGGATAAAATATTCCGTCGGTTCGAGAAAGCGGTGGAGCTTTTCGGGGCTGAACGTAAAGCCCTTCGGGTCGTCATCGATCAGCTTCGTCATCTGTGACGCGTGCGCGGCAATGGCTTGGTGCTTTTGGCTGATCCACGATGAGATATCGAAGCGGAACCCCTCCGGAGGAGGTCTTTTGATGGATTTCGAGCTAGGAAGATACCAGCCCCATATGGGATAATGCCACAAGAGGAGATGAGGGAGCCCTCGGCCGACGGCCTCCGCGATCCTTGCTGCCGCCAAATGGTCGCAGTGGGGATCTTTGTCCCAGCTGACGAAAAGACTGGTCGAAGCGCTCCTGACGACCAGTTGGGATAGACGCTGTACGGCCTGATCGAACAATGCTCCAGACATCGGGGCGGACGTGTCCGGCAGGTCGAAATGCGTTATTTTTGCCGGCGAAAGACCCAAGGCTTCCAAGCCCGCCCGGCATTCCTGGCGCCGCAGTTCGATCAGGCGCGCTCTTGGATAACGCCGCGAATTTGGATGAGAACCAGCGCCGTCCGTCAAGACGGCAACATTCACATCGATGCCCGCTTGCAGGCACGCGGCGATCAGGCCACCGGTGCCTAAAGCCTCATCGTCCGGGTGAGGGGCAAAAATGGTTACGGCACCACCACCAAGCTTGTCGAGACCAGCATAGGGAAGGTTGGCAACCTTCGTGAGATAGGCGCTAATTCTCATCGGCGTTCCACAATTCATGAACCGGGAGGGAAGCGTTCAACGCGAACCTTGCTGCATCGGCCATGGCAAGATCGGGAACCGGTTGCCTCAAATAGGTTCTCAGATCGCGCGATACGCGCTCGATCGGATCAGCGCGCATGAAGGCTGCCAAGCCGATACCCCTCTGTATGGTATCCATGACCTCGAGCGCGGCTCGTTCCGTCACGCCTCTCGTCAGGTTTGAAAGGGCTACGCAGCCTTGAGTGTCGTCTGCTTTTAGCGCCATATGTCGGGCTGCCGCTCTCGTCCACGAGGCTGTGGTTCGAGCCGCCGCGAGGCAGGTGGCCACGCGCTGAAGCTGATAGGGATCTTCACCTCGCTGACGTGCCCGCAACTGCGAAAGGTAGAGATCGACAAGCCGGTCGATGGCGCCGAGATGAACGGCGCAAAAGCGCCATGCCCCTCCTGAAAAGTGCGGTTGGCGCATGAAATCGCCTGGCTCGCCGATCAGATTTTCGTCTGTGATGGTGATCCCGGACAGGTCGACCGATCCGGTCGCGCTGGAGCGCATTCCCTGCGGCGTCCATTTTGACAGATCCACCCGAGCCTCTTCGCCATGGATGTCCAGAAGAACGATGCGTTGGCCCGCTTCGCTGTTTGCGGTGACCAAAGGCCTGGAGAGAAAACCGGCTCCGGAAGCGAGGATCTTTCCACCCCGCAATATCCATCCTCTCTTGCTGCGCTCGATGCATAAGGGGGCTTTTCCATCCGCCCCCCACACGCCTGTCATGGCACCGCGCCTCACCGATGATGCCAGGCTGTCCAATTGCTCGGAAGTGCCATAACGCCGGACGAGATCGATCGCGTTGCAATGGCCTTCAAACAGCCGTCCAATTGAAAGATCGGCCGTTCCCAACGAGCGAAGGGCCTCATGGAGCCGGGACCACTGCAGCGCTTCGAGGAGGCCTCCTCCACCTCGGTTTTCTGGAAGCGGCTCTGCCAAGGCCCCCGTTTCATGCAAGGCTATCCTTACCGTCGGATCGAGATGCGAGGTCTCGTCCGCTTCCGCGGCGTGTTCTTCACAAAGCCTGGTGATGCCGACGAGACAATCAGCCCATGAACCCTGTCCCTTGCTGCGACCAGTCTCACCATGCAGTTTCGTGGCCGCACTCGCTCTCATATGAACTGTTCCTCGCCACTATTCTCAGAGTCGAACACGTGGCGGCACTGAATCGTTCCAGCCGACAGGCGGGTATGATTGAATCATCCCCTTGAAACCCGCCTTCTACAGAGCGACTCCGGAAGAAAGGCCGCCGGCTATGGTTTGACCCATCATGGGCTGCAGAATTGCGATGGAACAGCAATGGACGAACTGACATCACCGGCTGTCGTAAGATCAGCGATTGCCACATGAGTCCCTTGAAGAAGTTTTGCGGCGCTGCTGCCCTCTAAGCTATCGTTCGTGCAAACACGCTCGATCCGCGCTTATCGCAGCGCCAAAATCTACGACTCTTTTCAGCCTGTTCTTGATTTGGCCGATCTGCGCCGAGCCATCTCATCGATCCCGGATCGCTGGAGATCCGGCTCGCCACGCTCCGCTTCAAGCGGACCTGCTCGATCTGCGAGGATGCGGGCTTCACCGGCCACACCGACTGCGGTCGACAGTTCCTCTTCGATTTCACTCCTCGCCTGTTCCCAATGCTCTTTGTCGCGGCCGTGCGGTCGGCCCGCCATTTCCCAGATCTGGTAAGCGCGTTCTCGAATAAGGTCGTCCTTGCTATGCGGCATTGCTCAATTCCTTCCGAAAAGCCGGGCATCGACCTAACCCGCGGACGTGAACAAGGTTTCGCAATTGGCGACGAGTTGAACATAGATCGAGGCCGGCTCCGCCGGCTGGCTCGAGCGACCGAGTGGACTCGTAGGCCTCAATTGCTCCATCGAGTCCTAAGTCCGTCCGCCGCTGTCCAGTCCTGTGTCCAGATCGATCTTGGCGCAGCGCCATTGTATGACACACCACCTTGGATACGCAGTTTCGCCTGCAGCTTGCGCTCGAGCACTGGGTCGCGATCTGCCAGTATTCACGGGGAGCGCTCGTCCTGGTTGGGCGCGATGTCGCCTTTGAAGTCGACCATTGTACCAGGCTTGACCATGGAGGCGAGATCTTCCGCGTCCCAGTTGGTCAAGCGGACACAGCCATGCGAGAACGTCGTGCCAATCTGGCCGGGGGCAGGGGTACCGTGGATGCCATAGCTTTCGATGGACAGGTCGATCCATACTGATCCAACTGGGTTGTTTGGCCCGGCGGCGATGGCGAAGGGCCGCTTGGTCTTGATCCCTTTGAAGGCGAATTTCGGATCGTAGTGATAGGTGGGATTGTGCACCACGCGCCTGACATCGACTATTCCGCTCGGCGCCGGCTTCTCCTGACTTCCTATCGAGGCGGGATAAACCGCGAGCCACTTGCCGGCCGGGTCGAGCACGCGCACCTGGCGGGAAGCCTTGTCGACTTCGACGCTCCCAATGGTTGCAGGTGGGGCGCTACGGCCGACACCGGGCACCACCAAGCTCGTCCCGGCCTTTTTCAATCTGGCCCTGGGATTGAGCATCGTCAGCAATTGTTCGCTGACATGGAAACGCTCTGCCAGTTTCTCCCGCATGTTGCGGTAGCCGAGCCGCTTGAGACGGGCCATCCTTTCCATGCGTGCCGGAATTCGCCGGGTGAAGCGGCTGTGTACGTCCTTGGTCGTTACCTCATATGTCATCAGCACAGGCTCGACGGAGGTTGTGGCGAGCTTGTTCCATGTCTCCCGTGTGAGCTTGCCGTCGGATGGCAGTCCCTTCGCCGCCTGGAAGGCAGCGACGGCCTTCGTGAAATTGGTCGAGAGGTGGCCGTCGATCAGGCCAGGGGAGAAGCGGGCGCGATCGAGAAGGATCTGCGCCTTCATCAGCATTGGATTGACGCCCCCAGCCTCGTACTCGCTGAATTGGGCCTGGTTGACCATATCGATGTTCAGCTTGGCCGCCTGCGCCCCATCGCAGGCGAGTGTGAATGCCAGCGCAACGGTGAGAAGCAGCCTGGACATCGACACTCCTGTGCAGCGACAAGGAACCTGTCTCTATGACGCAGCACGGCTAATCTGGTTCCCTGAGGACGGAGGGTCTTGCAGAGGCAATCCGAAATGAACGGAACCAATTGCCTGCGTGGGAGGCCTATTCGCAACAGAAGCGAAAATCTGTGGGTCCTGCAGCCGGCGGTGGAGATGTCAGGACCGCCGTGCGGGCTCTGATCATTTTGACCGATCACCTCAAGGCCGAACTGGCAGACCAGAACGAAGCCGGCCGGCCCTGTCAGATTCGGCTGCCTGAGGCGGCTTGGGTCGTGGAATTGGTGCCAGTCAGCCAGAAGCACGGAGATCGAAGGCCTCGTGATGGGAGTCGATCCGACCTAAAGGCAGTCCTCTGCAGGGGTGGATCAATCAGCCTGCCATTCTGTCGCCCTTTGTCTGCCGCATCTTGAATTTTTCTTGCGCAGAGACACGAAGCTCCACGATCTTCAAAATCCAAAACGATACAATGATTGCGTTAGTTCAGTCACTTCATGATTAAGAATTGTATTTGTAAATAAGCACAAAAATATCGTTAAGGTAAGATATTTACGATTTTAATTAGGTAGTTATGATCGTGAAAATTAAAAGACGTGGAGCATATATTATTTTGTTTATTTTAATTTCATAAGAAATATCTTGATATTGAGGTGAGATGGTGTAGGGTTTTATTTATGAATTTTCTGGCACGCGCAGATAAAGGTGTGAGCCATATGTGAGGTCAATCGGGCTTCCCGTGGTGTGCCACCGGCTTTTGTAGTGGTGACCAGCCAGTGCAAATTGCCGACCATCGTTGGCAACAGGTCCATCCCGGTCTTCGTATCGCAGGCTTCGATATGCCCACCAGCGCCACCGTTCCCGCGGTAAATCATCGCCGCCGGGATTCCAACAGCCCTAGGGAACTGACCTCGTCTCCATTGGTTCTACTCGTGGAGCATGAACTCGCTTCGCGCGTGAGCAGTGCCAACGAACTGCTGGATGAAGGCTACGATATTGTCGAAAGTGAAAGTGCCAGCGAGGCCATGAGTATTTTGCGCGGTCGCTGCGATTTCGATGCGATGATCGGTGACATTGACGCGGAGCGCGCTCCTGGCGGGTTGGCTCTTGTTCGCTACGCGGCAAATCACCATCCGGCGATGAAGATCCTGGTCCGGTCTGCTTGGCCGGATGCCCAAGCGGAGTCGGGCGAGTTCGCTATCGATTTTCTGCCGAAGCCATATCCCGCGGGTGACCTCGTTCGGCGCATGCATGGCCTGCTCGGCTATCGGCTTACGCCGGTACGCGAGGAGTCAGTCTATACCGGAAGGTTCTCCGAGGGCGTGGAACCTCCCCATCAAAGTCTAAAACGACGAAAGAGATCCACAATGGTTACAGATGTGAAGCCAATCTACAGCAGTTCCAACGGGGATCGCTGGCTCCTTGTGCACGACATCGAATCCGACCGATCTTTGGTCAGGCATGAACCGAACCGGTCTTCGGGGGGGAAAACAGTCGAGATCGATATTGACGACTTCATTCTGCGCGATGGTGAGAGCCCGCAAGGGATCGCGTTACGAGCATTGCTGAGCAAATAATCCTTTCTCGATAGCCTGAAGAGAAAAATAAAAGATACGGGCGCCGGCCAGGAAAAGTGACTTCCAATCTAGAAATCAACTTATCTAATTGGGTCGAACCTTAAATATCAATATGTCGGCCGTTTGGTGTAATTTTATTCTTATTTTTGATAATATTTTTCCGAATTATTTGACTTAAAATCATAAATTATTATACAATTACTGCAATAATATTAAAACTAATTTACAGAAAATCTGAGCGGAAACGATAGCTGGCGCTGGCCACAGATGGACTGACGGCGTTTGCTGGCGTGTCAGTTTGGATGAGGTCGATATGGGAAGTGCGAACGCGTGCTCCGGTGAAGCTCGTCATTCATACGCTCTGGAGCCGGCGCTGACAGCGCGACAGGATAGGGAATGAACGCTTTATTGCATCGGACGTTCGGGCTTCGCACGTTGCCACACTCATGGAGCGCCATCGCGCCGGTGCGTGAGGAATTGTTCGGCGTCGAGCGGCTCGAGCAGCATGCGCAAAGCCTCGCTGCTGCGCAAACGGTTACGAGGCGCCCGCCCACCGTTCTGCCTCTACAGACACGATTGAGCGATAATGCCACCGCGCTGCTCAAGGCATACCGGACAAGTGCTGCGGATGTCGAAAGCGGCGGCGGCGTTGTTCCGGCCGCGGAATGGCTTCTCGACAATTATCATCTTGTCGAAGAGCAGGTTCGCGAGATCCGGGATGACCTGCCGCCTGGCTATTATCGGCAACTGCCGAAGCTAGCAAGCGGACCATTCGCGGGCTATCCGCGAGTGTTCGGCCTAGCCTGGGCCTTCGTCGCACACACCGACAGCTATTTCGATCCCGAGCTATTGCGCCGGTTCATCTGCGCCTACCAGCAGGTCCAACCGTTAACGATCGGCGAATTGTGGGCCGTCGCGATCACGCTGCGCATCGTCCTCGTAGAGAATTTGCGCCGGCTCGCCGATCAGATCATCGCAGGCCGCAAGGAGCGGTCGGACGCCGACGCCCTGGTCGACAGGCTTCCTGAAATGGGGCAGGTGGCTTCCGAGCTCGATGTCCTGATGCGTCCCTCCGTGCCCTTGTCCGACATCTTTGCCGCGCAGCTCGCCAAGCGGCTGCGGGATCAGGATCCCAGGACGACCCCCGCGCTTGAATGGTTCACGGAGCGCCTGCGTCTGCAAGGCACTTCGATCGGGGAGGTGGTGCAGCATGCCCAGCAAAGGCTGGGAGCATCCAACGTCACTGTGCGCAATGTCATCACCAGCATGAGGCTGATCTCCGACATCGATTGGGCGGACCTGTTCGAGACCGTGAGCCTGGTCGACGAGCGTCTTGGCTCGGGAAGCGATTTCGCCGCGATGGACTTCCCGACGCGCAATCTCTACCGCAGCGCGATCGAGGAACTCGCTCGTGGCTCGTCCTTGACGGAACTCGAGATCACCGGACAAGTGCTGGACACCGCGCGTCGAGCTGCTGCGGCGGCGGTCGTGCCTGAGGACCGGGATCGGCTTGCCGATCCCGGCTACCATCTCATCGGGGACGGCCGGCGCGCGCTGGAGCGGGCGATCGACTTCAAGCCGCCTCCACGAACGCGGATGAGCCGCTTCGGCTTGCGGCTGGGCATCAGCGGATATGCGGGCGCTATCTTGTCCGTCACCGCTATGCTGCTCGCCCTGGCGTCATGGACGCTTGGTGTCTACGGCCTCGATGCCGGCTGGCTTGCCCTGCTCGTCCTGATCGGATTCGTGCCGGCGACCGAGGTTGCGATCGCGATGGTCAATCGCGCTGTCGCTTGGTGCTTTGGCGCGACCGCGTTGCCGGGCCTCGAACTCGCCGATGGCGTACCGCAATCGCTAAGGACTCTTGTCGCCGTGCCGACGCTGCTGACCAGTGAGGCCGACCTCCTGGAACAGGTCGAGCGACTGGAAGTGCATCACCTGGCAGGCTCAGGCGGGGACCTGACTTTCGCCCTCCTCACGGACGGCCTCGACGCGGATCGGCAGACCGTCGAGAGCGACGCCCAGCTTATCGCCGTGACGGCGCAGGCGATCGCGCAACTGAATCGACGCTACGGTCCGGGGCCCGGAGGCGACCGCTTCCTTCTGCTCCATCGTCGGCGCCTCTTCAATGAAGGCGAGAGCACATGGATGGGATGGGAGCGCAAGCGAGGCAAACTGCACGAGCTCAACAGGCTGCTTCGCGGGGCCACCGACACCAGCTTCATGGCCGTGGAAGGGCGCGCGCCGCAGGTGCCGGAGGGCGTACGCTTCGTCATTACCCTCGACGCCGATACCAGGTTGCCGCGCGATGCCGCGCGCCGTCTGGTCGGCAAGATCGCCCACCCCCTCAACAGACCCAGATTCGACGACGACAAACGACGGGTCATGAGCGGCTACGCCATACTCCAACCGCGCGTCACGCCCGCACTGCCGCTCGACCATGAAGGCTCCATCTATCAAAGGGTCTCATCGGGCCCGGCTGGCATCGATCCGTATGCAGCGGCGATCTCGGACGTCTACCAGGATCTATTCGGCGAGGGCTCCTATACCGGCAAGGGCATCTACGACGTCGATGCTTTCGAGACGGCTCTCGCTGGACGCGTGCCGGATAGCACGCTGCTCAGCCACGATCTCTTCGAGGGTGTTTTCGCCCGCGCCGGCCTTGCCTCCGACATCGAGGTCGTCGAGGACGTCCCGCCGCGATACGACGTCGCCGCAAGACGCCAGCACCGATGGATCCGGGGCGACTGGCAGCTTCTGCCCTGGGTCTTCGGCTCCTCGACCGGAGACCGGGCGATGCCGTCTCTCGGGCGCTGGAAGATGCTGGACAATCTGAGGCGGTCGCTGCTGGCGCCCTTCACGCTGCTCGCCTTCGCCCTGTCCTGGCTGATCCCGATCCCCACGGCAGTGGCCGGGCTTGCGTTCGTGCTCGCGGCCATTGCGATCCCGGCCTTCCTGCCGGGCGCTTTCTCTATATGGCCGCGCCGTGCGGGACTGCATGTGCGCAACCATCTCGGCATGCTCGGCCGTGGCCTGCGCCTCGCGGCTGCCCAGGCATTCTTTTCGATCGCCTTCCTGCCCGATCAGGCATGGCGGACGGGAGACGCGATCGCAAGAACCCTTGCGAGGCTGTTCGTCACGCATAAGCATCTTCTGGAATGGACGACGGCGGCGAGATCCGCCGCGGCACCGCGCCTGAGCGTGGGCGGCTTCTACCGCCGAATGGCGGGCGGGGTGGCGCTTGGCCTTGTTCTGACGGCACTTGCCGTTGCCGTCGCCCCGACCTCCTGGCTGCTCGTCCTGCCTTTCGCGCTGCTGTGGGCCGGCGCGCCAGCACTTGCCTTCCGCATCAGCCGCGCACCGTCCACCTCGCGCCTGCTTACGATGTCGCAGGCGGATGCGGCCGATCTGCGACTCACCGCGCGTCGCACCTGGCGGTATTTCGAGACCTTCGTCACACCGTCCGACAACATGCTGCCGCCCGACAATTTTCAGGAAGAGCCGAAGCCGGTGCTCGCGCGGCGCACGTCGCCTACCAATATCGGGCTCTATCTGCTCTCCGCCGTTGCTGCTCGTGATTTCGGCTGGGCCGGGCTTATGGAAACGATCGAGCGGTTGGAAGCCACGCTCGGCACCATGCGCAAGCTTGCCTTGTTCAAGGGGCACTTCTTCAATTGGTACGATACGCAGAACCTGCGCATTCTTGAGCCTGCCTATGTCTCGTCGGTCGACAGTGGAAATCTCGCGGGTCATCTGATCGCGCTTGCCAACGCCTGCGAGGAATGGGGGGACGCGGTACAGGCGCCGGATGTGAGGGCCGGCATGGCAGACGCCTTCTCCCTGGCTCGCGAGGCGGCCGACGCCCTGCCTGCCGGTGGGGGAGGGCCCCGGCAACCGCTCGCCGCCATTCTCGACGAGATCGAGGCCCTGCTCAACAGTCCGAGGCCGACCGAGTCGATCACCGCGCCGCTCAACAGGCTGGCCGAAAAGGCCGCCTATGCGGCCCGCGCCGCTATGCCTTTGATGAAGGACAATGGAGAAGGTGGCGCGCCCGACCTGTTGTTCTGGATCGAGGCGATGAGGCGATGCGTGATCGAGTGGGGCCGTGATCGCCTCGGCATTGCCGATGTGCCGAACCTTCTCAAGGAGCGCCTGCAAGCGATCGCCGGCACGGCGCGCGAAATGGCGCTGGCCATGGATTTCGCGTTCCTCCTCGATCCCGACCGGAAACTACTGTCGATCGGCTATTCGGTCCCCGACAATGGCCTCGACCCGAGTTGCTACGACCTGCTCGCCTCGGAGGCGCGGCTTGCCAGCCTGTTTGCGATCGCCAAGGGCGATGTTCCCACGCGGCACTGGTTCCGGCTGGGCCGCACCGCGACTCCGCTCGGAAGCGGTTCGGCATTGATCTCCTGGTCCGGATCGATGTTCGAATATTTGATGCCGTCGCTGGTGGTGCGCGCGCCGGCTGGCAGCCTGCTCGAGCAGACGAGCCGCCTAGTGGTGAGGCATCAACAGGCGTACGGACGCTCCCTCGGCATTCCGTGGGGCATATCTGAATCCGCCTACAACGCCCGCGATTTCGAGTTCACCTACCAATATTCGAACTTCGGCGTGCCGGGCCTCGGTCTCAAGCGCGGCCTCGCGGGACAGGCCGTGATCGCGCCCTACGCGACGGGGCTGGCGACCATGATCGATCCCCAGGCGGCGCGCGCGAACTATAGCCGGCTCGCTGCGATGGGTGCCCGCGGTCGCCACGGCTTCTATGAAGCGCTCGACTTCACGCGCTCCCGTCTGCCGGCGGAAGAGAAAGTCGCCATCGTGCACGCTTTCATGGCCCATCATCAGGGCATGACCATCGTCGCCATCGCCAATACCCTCCAGGAGGGACGGATGCGCGCCCGATTCCATCGCGAACCGATCATAAAGGCCAGCGAACTCCTGTTGCAGGAACGTATCCCGGACGAGATCGCCATCGCGCAGGTCCGGGCTGAGGAGGTAAAGGCGCCGCCTGTCGCAGCCATCGACGAAGTTGCCTCGGCACGGCGACTGGCCGCGTCGGTAGTAGGCCCGCCGATGACGCATCTACTCTCGAACGGCCGCTATGCGGTGATGCTGACCACCACCGGCGCCGGCTACAGCCGCTGGCGCGACATTGCCGTGACGCGATGGCGGGAGGATACGACCCGCGACGACTGGGGATCGTTCATTTTCCTGAAAGACGTCCAGACCGGAAAGACCTGGACCGGGGGCGCACAGCCGGTCGGGGACGATTCCGGGCATGGGGAAGTCCTCTTCGGCGAAGACTACGCCCACTTCATCCATCGCGACGGCAGTCTCACCACAACCATGGATGTCCTGGTCTCCGGCGAGGACGACAGCGAGGTCCGCCGCGTATGCCTGACCAATAATGGCCGCCGTCCGCGCGAGATCGAGCTCACTTCCTACGCGGAAGTGACACTGGCGGAGCCCGCCTCCGACAACGCTCACCCCGCCTTTTCCAAGATGTTCGTTGAGACCGAGCACCTTGCAGAGTTCGGCGCCCTCGTGGCGACGCGCCGGCCGAGGTCCCCTGACGAGCCGCGGCTATGGGCAGCCCATCTTACGGTGGTCGAGGGCGAAATCGCTGCCGATCCGCAATATGAGACGGACCGGGCCCACTTCCTTGGCCGCGGACGCGCGATCGCCGACGCGGCCGCCCTCAGGGACGGTCGGCCGCTCTCGAACACGGTCGGCACGGTTCTCGATCCGATCTTCTCGCTGAGGCAGCGCGTAATCGTTCCGCCCGGCAGGGTGGTACGGGTCGCCTTCTGGACCGTGGTGGCAGGGTCGCGGGCCGAGCTTTTGGATTTCGTCGATTTGCATCACGACCGCAGTTCGTTCGACCGCGCAAAGACCCTGGCGTGGACCCAGGCGCAGGTTCAGCTTCGCCATCTCGGCGTAGCGGCAGCGGAAGCGGCCGATTTCCAGCGCCTTGCCGCACCGATCCTCTACGCCGATCCGCGCTTCCGCGCTTCATCGGAAGAGCTCCTGCGTGGGGCTGGCCCTCAGTCCGGGTTGTGGCCACATGGAATCTCCGGCGACCTGCCGATCGTCGTGCTGCGCATCGACGACATCGCGGACATCGCCCAGGTCGGACAATTGCTCCGTGCCCATGAGTACTGGCGCATGAAGCGCCTCGCCGTCGATCTCGTCATCGTCAACGAGCATGCCGCCTCGTATATCCAAGATCTACAGATCGCGATCGAGATGGCCGTGCGCAGCAGCCAGTCCCGGCCAAGGCTGGGCGATGCCCAGGCGAATGGCTCGGTTCACGTGCTGCGGGCCGATCTCATGAGCGTCGAGGCTCGGTCCCTGCTGCATGCGGCGGCTCGAGTCGTGCTCCACGCCCGTCGCGGGCCGATTGCCGATCAGGTCGGGCGCCCTTGGCCTAAGGTCGTGTCGCCTCGTGGTCGGCGGACTGAGGCGACCAGACCTCCCGGATTGTCACGGCCAGCGCCACCCGAACTTGAATTCTTCAACGGCCTTGGCGGCTTCGACAAGGATGGGCGGGAATATGTGACCATCCTCCACGGCGCGCGCGCCACGCCCGCACCCTGGATCAATGTTATCGCCAATGACGGTTTCGGATTCCAGGTCTCGGCCGACGGTGCAGGCTATAGCTGGGCGGAGAACAGCCGCGAGAACCAATTGACGCAATGGTCGAACGATCCAGTTGCGGACCCCTCAGGCGAAGCGATCTATGTACGCGATGAGGTCACAGGCGATCTTTGGAGCCCGATGGCACAGCCCATCCGCGATGGGGGCACCTATGTCGCGCGGCACGGCTTCGGCTACAGCCGCTTCGAACACGAGGCGAACGGGATCGCCCTCGACCTGCTGCAATTTGTGCCGCTTTCCGACCCGATCAAGATCTCACGCCTGACGTTGCGCAACAATTGCGCGCAGTCGCGCCGGCTATCGGTCACAGCCTATGTCGAATGGGTGCTGGGCACGTCGCGCGGCGCCTCCGCTCCCTTTGTCGTGACGGAGGTCGATACGGTCACCAGCGCCATCTTCGCTCGCAATCCCTGGAGCACGGCTTTTCCCGACCGTATCGCCTTTGCCGATCTCGGCGGGCGTCAGACTTCGTGGACAGCCGATCGTAGCGAGTTTCTCGGTCGCGGCGGTGGGCTAGGTACGCCGGCCGCACTCGTCGACGATTATGGGCTGTCGGGTGGGGCGGGAGCCGGCCTGGACCCCTGCGCGGCGCTTGCCACGAGCCTCGAGCTCGGCCCGGGCGAGACGGTGGAGATCGTGTGGCTGGTCGGCCAGTGCCGTTCAGCGAAAGAGGCGCGCGAACTGATCATGCGCTATCGCAATACCGATCTCGACGCGGTGCTGGCATCGGTGACCGAACATTGGCAGGCTTTGCTCGGCTCGATCCAGGTCAGGACGCCGGATCGTACCATGGACCTGATGCTGAACGGCTGGCTGCTCTACCAGGCGCTTGCCTGCCGCATCACGGCCCGCTCGGCCTTCTATCAGGCGAGCGGCGCCTACGGCTTCAGGGACCAGCTCCAGGACGGCATGGCACTATCCTTTGCGGCTCCCGAAGAGACCCGCTGCCATCTCCTGCGCGCGGCTTCGCGGCAGTTCATCGAGGGCGACGTGCAGCATTGGTGGCTTCCCCATTCTGGCCAGGGCGTGCGCACGCGCATTTCCGACGATCGTGTGTGGCTTGCCTTCGCCACCGCGACCTATGTCGCTGCCTCCGGCGACCCCGCCGTGCTGGAAGAGGCGGTACCGTTCCTGGAGGGGCCGCCGCTCGGCGAGGGCGAGCGTGACGCCTTTTTCCAGCCCTCGATCGCCGACGAGCGGAAGTCGCTGTTCGAGCATTGCGCGCGAGGCCTTGACCAATGCCTCGAACTCACCGGCGAACACGGCCTGCCGCTGATGGGGACCGGCGACTGGAACGATGGCATGAACCGGGTTGGCGAAGGTGGCCGGGGCGAGAGCGTCTGGCTCGGCTGGCTGCTGGTGCGCGCAATCGCACTTTTTGCTCCTTTTGCCGACAGCCGCGATCCCGCCCGTGCCGCCCGCTGGCGCGTGCATGCCGCCTCCGTCCAAGCCGCGATCGAGCGTTACGCCTGGGATGGCGAATGGTATCGCCGGGCAACGTTTGATGATGGAACGTGGATTGGCTCGAAGGAGAGCGAGGAATGCCGGATCGATTCCATCGCCCAGTCCTGGGCGGTGCTGTCGGGTGGCGCGGATCGCGCGCGCGCCGTGCAGGCGATGGCCGCCCTCAATAGACATCTAATTCGTCGCGAGGACGGTCTGGCGCTGCTCTTCACACCGCCTTTCGACACGGCCTCTCGCAATCCCGGTTACATCAAGGGCTATCCGCCGGGCCTGCGCGAGAATGGTGGGCAATACAGCCATGCCGCCATGTGGGCGATCATGGCCTTTGCAAAGCAGGGGGACGGTACGGCGGCTGCCGACCTGTTTTCGCTCCTCAATCCGATCAATCATGCGCAGACGCCCGACGCGGTCGAGCGCTACAAGGTCGAGCCTTATGTCATCGCCGCCGACGTCTATTCCGTTCCGCCCCATTTGGGACGAGGGGGGTGGACCTGGTATACGGGCTCGGCCGCGTGGATGTATCGCGCCGGCGTCGAAAGCATCCTGGGCATTCGCCGCGAGGGCGCCTACCTTGTCGTCGATCCCTGTATCCCTGCCGCGTGGCCGGGCTTCGAGGCTACGGTCAAAGTTGCCGACACCCAATATGCCATTCGTGTCGAGAGCCCATCCGATACGGGTTGCAGCGTTGTCGAGGCTCTCCTCGACGGGGCACCTCTCGGATGCGTCGAAGGAGGCGCTCGTGTCCCGCTGGACGGAGGAATGCACAATCTGCGGATCATTCTCGGGGGAAAGATCCTTCTCGGCGCATGAACTCTTCGAGCAGACGCGGCCAAGGCGCCGGCAGTCTAGAGCATCGTGCCGATATTATGAAGCATATCCTGCATCCTTGAAGTAGTTTTGACATTCGCGTGGCTCGAAGAGTTTGCAGATGTCGTGGAGGGCTTTGAACAGGGTATCGAAGGTTCGAGCTGCGGCTTTTCGCAAATGCGCCTTGAGCTTGGAGAAGGCCATTTCGATGGGGTTCAGGTCTGGCGAGTACTGCGGCAGGAACAGCATCCAGGCCCCGCGCGCCCGGATAAGGGCTTCGGCCTTTGCACTTTTGTGGACACTGAGATTGTCGAGGATAACGATGTCGCCAGGCCGCAAGGTCGGCGCCAGCTGGGTTTCGACATAGACATTGAAGGCGGCACGATCCATCGCGCCCTTGATCACCCAAGGAGCGCTCAGCCCTTGGTGACGCAGGCCCGCGATCAGGGTCTGGGTC
>NZ_JBQEPH010000044.1:0-30032 GCF_052045555.1 Labrys sp. 22185
ATGGAGGTGAGGGGCTACGGAAGGCGTCAGTTTGTGAGGTCGCGCCGCCCCTCATCCTTACCTTCTCCCCGTAAACGGGGCGAAGGGGGGCCGGCCTCGCGCCTCTCGCCTTATCTTAGCGCCTATGGATGTCCCCGTCCGCTCTCCTTATCTGCAGGCGTAGCGTTTCCAAGAGCGGATCGTCCGACAACTCCCTTGAGTCCTTGCCGTCGCCGCTTCCAACGGCGCGAATGGCTTGCCAAGTGCCCTGCAATGGCCTAGCCGGAGGCTCTCCCGCCTTCCGGACCTCCAAGTGTGCCGGCTGCAGGCCCCCTTGGAAGGAAGACCTTCGCTCGTGGAAATGACCTGGACTCTCATCGCCATGCTGGGCGCCGTCGGTCTGGTGGCCGGCTTCGTCGATGCCCTCGCCGGCGGCGGCGGCCTCCTGACCATTCCAGCCCTGCTGCTTTCCGGGCTCGACCCGGTGGCGGCCCTCGCCACCAACAAGCTGCAGTCGAGCTTCGGCTCGGGCTCGGCGGTGATCGCCTTCGCCCGGCGCGGCCATATCGCCTTTCATCAGACACGCTGGATGGTGGTGACGACTTTGCTCGGCGCCTGCCTGGGCGTGGCTGCCGTCAGCGTCGCTCCCCTGTCGTTGCTCTCGGCGGCATTGCCGGTGCTGCTGATCGCCATGGCCCTCTATTTCGCCTTCTCCTCCCGCTTCTCGCCCAAGGCCGGTATCGAGGACGGCAAGGCCCGCATGAGCCCAGGCCTGTTCACCCTTACCATGGCGCCGCTGATCGGCTTCTATGACGGCCTGTTCGGCCCGGGAACCGGCTCCTTCTTCATGCTCGCCTTCGTGGCGCTGTGCGGCTATGGCGTGATCCATGCCACCGCCAACACCAAGCTCCTCAACTTCACCTCCAATTTCGCCTCGCTGATCCTGTTCATCCTGGCGGGCAAGATCGTCTGGGTGGTCGGCCTGGTCATGGGCGTGGGCCAGTTCCTCGGGGCCCAGGCCGGCTCCTATATGGCGGTGCGCCAGGGCGCGCGGGTGATCAGGCCCCTTCTGGTGCTGGTGTGCTGCTCGGTGGCCGTCAAATTGCTGCTCGACCCGGCCAATGCCTTGCATCAGGCCGTTATTTCGCTGTTTCAGTGAAGTCCGTCGTTGACGCCGAAGCCATTGGGATGTAAAGAGCCGCCTTCCAATAGCGAGCGCCCGTAGCGCTCGCGGCTTATCATTTTCAGGCAACGCACGGCCTTTCGGCGATCTTTCCCGATCGTTATGGATGCGGCCGGCTTAACAGGCAGGGATCATGGCCAATACGAAGTCGGCCAAGAAGGCTACGCGCAAGATCGAAGTGCGCACCGCAGTGAACAAGGCGCGCCGCTCGCGTATGCGCACCTTCATCCGTAATGTCGAGGAAGCCGTCGCTGCCGGCGACCAGACCAAGGCTGCTGCTGCGCTGAAGAGCGCCGAGCCGGAAATCATGCGCGCTGCCCAGAAGGGCGTGCTGCCGGCCAACACGGCGTCGCGCAAGGTGTCGCGCCTGGCCCATGCCGTGAAGAAGCTCAGCGCCTGAGCCGAACGGCGGGACGTCGAATAGAGACAGGCGACCAAGCCACTTTATTTAATTTCCCTTAGGTGAAGAAACCCGGCCCCAAAGCCGGGTTTTTGTTGTTCGGCCCTTCCCGGCACGGAGGCCCGTGCCACGCTCGGGCCCACGGCCTTTCGGGGGCCGCTCGCCATCGTTCCGGCTCCGTCCCCCCCTCGGTCCGCGTTCCGGACACGGCCCCTCAACGGCGTCCTGGAAACATTTGTTCCGGGGCGAGCGCAGCCTGAAACCGCGACCCATGATTGTCATTGTCTCGTAACAATATTTGACGGTGAAGGTATAATAATACTAACAACAATGAACTGGGCAATCTTTCCGCTTGACTCAAGGTTTGGCTGCCATGCCCATCCCCCCTCGGTAGCCGGTCAAAATTTTCCTATATATTTCATAATCTTATGGGATAAGAGAAAAGTGGCCCGGCAGCCATCCCGGCACGCGCCGGGCAAATTACGAAGCCTCGCAATCTTTACGCATCCGAAACGAATATTTTTGAGTCATTTTGCCGCCTCCATGATTCCGTCGACTCCTCAACACCTTGCGGCTGCGGCAGTCAAAGCGCCTGCTGTCCGAATCGAGAACATTGAGGGGCCATTAACGAATCATTGAGATTTGCCTGTTGCACCCGACTGGGCCGGTTCGGTATGTTTTTTCTCGGAACGGGTCATGTGTAGGTTCCTTCCCGATATTGCGAGCGGACTTCCGTCCATTCCGGGGCATCGGTGAGGTATGCTTTGATGGCTACGTATAGTTTTGAAAACAGTAAGGTAATAGCGTCGGCATTCGATTGCTGCTTTCGAGACCAATAATGAGATGGACCTTCTGGTGAAGCGTCCCGTGCCGGCGTTACACGGCATGTTGTGTATAATTACGAACGAAGTCTGAAGAAGACGGAATTGGGGTGTCATGTCGTCGGGGTGGTTGAATGACTATGCGGGAGACGTTTCGGCGAAGGAAGCCTATGAGCTCCTCAGCCAGCAGCCTAAGGCACAGCTTGTCGATGTCCGTACCCGGGCCGAATGGTCGTTCGTTGGCGTTCCCGACCTCTCCGCGCTCGGCAAGGAACCTGTCCTCGCCGAGTGGCAGCGCTACCCCAGCATGGAAGTTGCTACCGATTTCGTCTCCCAGCTCGAGCGCGAACTCGAGCGCCGCGGCGTCGGACAGGACCAGCCCGTCCTGTTTCTCTGCCGTTCGGGCGCTCGTTCGCTGGCGGCCGCCCAGGCTATGCTGGCTGCCGGTTGGAAGGGTGCTCGCAACATAGCCGCGGGCTTCGAGGGCCCGATGGATGCCTCGCGGCATCGTGGCATTGTCGAAGGCTGGAAAGCCTCCGGTTTGCCCTGGATCCAGTCCTAAAAAAACCAATTCGCGCTCTGCAGCCGCCGGTCCAGGACCGGAAAAGGCCGGAGCTGTTTCTTGAACTCATTTTGCCAGACGATAGCCCTATGACCTCGAGCGAACGCCTGTCAGTCATTGCCAGCCAAACCGCAAAAACCGTTTCCGGCCTGGATTCCGATTCCTCCGTCGCCGATGGCGCCATCCAGCCGGCAGCGGCCTGGGATCGCGTCAAGCGCCGCCTGCGTGCCGAATATGGCGAGGACGTGTTTTCCAGCTGGTTCGCCCGCCTGGAACTCGACGCCGTCATCGACGACACCGTGAATCTGTCGGTGCCGACCCGGTTCCTGCGCAGCTGGATCCAGGCTCACTACATCGACAAGATCCTTGGCCTCCTGTCGGCCGAACTGCCGGGCACGGCCCATATCGCGCTCAATGTCCGCACTGCGGTGGCCCGCCCACCGGCAGCGCGCGACGCCGCGTCATGCGCCAAGCCCATCGGCGAAGCGGCGGCCGCCAAGCCGGCTGTCCCCTTCCTGCGGGCGGTGGAAACGCCGGCACGCGAGGACGATCTTTCCGGCTCCCCGCTCGACCGTCGCATGTCGTTCGAAGCCTATTTCATCGGCCGCTCGAATTCACTCGCGCATGCCGCGGCCCTGCAGGTCGCCAAGGCCGGCGCCGCCGATCCGCTGCCCTATAATCCGCTGTTCATCCATGCCTCGGTGGGCCTCGGCAAGTCGCATCTGATCCAGGCCATCGCCCATCAGTCGGAAGCCCAAGGCAAGCGCGCCCTCTACCTCACCGCCGAGCGCTTCATGTATGGCTTCGTCGCCGCGCTGAAGGCGCAGACCGCCATCGCCTTCAAGGAGAAGCTGCGCGCGATCGACCTGCTGGTCATCGACGACCTGCAGTTCCTGGCCGGCAAGTCGATCCAGCAGGAGTTCTGCCATACCCTCAATGCCCTGATCGACGGCGGCAAGCAGGTCGTGGTCGCGGCGGATCGGCCGCCGGCGGATCTGGAGACCCTGGACGAACGCGTGCGTTCGCGCCTGTCGGGCGGCCTGGTGGTGGAGATCGGTGCGCTCGACGAGGAACTGCGCATCAAGATCCTGAAGGCTCGCATCGAGGCGGCCCGCGCCCATCACGCCAATTTCGACGTGCCCGACAATGTCGTGGCCTATGTCGCCCATCAGGTCACGACCAATGGCCGCGATCTCGATGGCGCCGTCAACCGCCTGCTCGCTCATTCCGCTCTGTCCGGCTCGGGCATGTCGCTGGAGACGGCCGAGGCCGCCATCCGCGACCTCGTCAAGAACCGGGAGCCGCGCCGGGTCAAGATCGAGGACATCCAGCGCATCGTCGCCAAGCATTACAATGTCAGCCGCGCCGACATCCTGTCGCTCCGCCGCACCGCCACGGTGGTGAAGCCGCGCCAGGTTGCGATGTATCTGGCCAAATCGCTGACGCCGCGTTCCCTGCCCGAGATCGGCCGCCGCTTCGGCGGGCGCGACCACACCACGGTGCTGCATGCCGTGCGCAAGATCGAGGGCCTGGTCGGCAAGGACACCGGTCTGGCCGAGGAAGTGGATCTGCTGCGCCGGCTGCTTTCGGAATAGAATGCCGATGCGTGTCCGGCGGCGGGATGTCGGTGATCGCCGACATCTTGCCATCGGCCATGCATGGGCTTAACCCAGTTCTTGCGTGGTGCAGGAACTGGAGGTGGATCCATGGCTCGACCGGTACGGACGAATCCGATCTCATCTCCGGCCGTGCATATCCGCTGGCTCGCCTGTCTTGCGGCACTGGTCGTGCCGGGGCTCGGCCACGCTCAGGGCAATGTTCAGGACGATGATCAGGGCATGGGCGTCCTGAAAGTTTTCATGGCGAGCCAGAGCTACCGGGACATCACCGGCAAAGCCCTTTCAGGCATCCCGCCGGCCATCTTCACGCGCTGTCCGACGCTGGTGGCGCGGGATTCCTCCGTCACCATCCTTCGGCCGGTATCCGCCGGTCCGCAGGGCAGCCCGGCTAGTGGGCGATGGAAACAATCCTTTCCGGTCAGCGGCTGTGGCAACGACACCGTGCTCAATCTCTATTTCTCGGTGGCGGCGGACGGCAAACCCCAGGCCGGCGCCACCTTGCCCGGCACCACGCTCGCCGATCCGCTCCTCCAGCGAGACGCTCTGCTCTATGCCAATCTCGGGGCCACGCGCGCCGTGGCCGACTGCAAGAATTTTCTGGTCATCGATACCAAGGCTCCCGCATCGAGCCCACCGCCAGGAACGGGCGGCGGCCTCAAGGCTCCCTGGTCCGAAACCTGGACGCTGAGCGGCTGCAGCCGGAAGGTCGACGTCCGCATGGATTTCATCCCCGATTCCACCGGCACGACGATCGCGCCGCGCGACGCAGTGATCCGGCCCGACTGATGTCGGCTGGGCCAGCGCCCCAATCTTCCCCCTTGCATCGCCGGCGCGATCCGGGCAAAGGCGCAAACGACCCTTTGTTTCGGCGCCGCTTGCGGCACCCAGCAGATTGAGATGATCGCCATGCTCTATCTCGGCCTCGATATCGGAACTTCGGCCGTCAAGGCCGTCATCGTCGACGAACGCGAGACCGTGCTGGCCGAGAGCGAACAGCCTCTCTCGCTGTCGCGTCCGGGCCCCGGGCTCAGCGAGCAGAGTGCCGATGACTGGATCGGGGCGATCGAAGCCATCCTGACGCGCTGGCGAGCCGAACAGCCGGCTCTGCTGGCCGGCGTGGAGGGCATCGGCCTGTCGGGCCAGATGCATGGCTCCGTCTGCCTCGACGCCGAGGACCGGCCGCTCGGGCCGGTGATGTTGTGGAACGACGGCCGTGCCGCAGCCGAGGCCGCCGAACTCAACCGCGAGCATCCCGAACTCGCTTGGCAGCTCGGCGTGCCGGCCGCTCCCGGCTTTACCGCTCCCAAACTGCTGTGGCTCACCCGCCACCAGCCGGCACTGCGCGCCCGTCTGAAGCGGGTGCTGCTGCCCAAGGATTTCGTGCGCCTGTGGCTGACCGGCGAGCATGTCAGCGAAATGTCGGACGCAGCGGGAAGCTGGTGGCTCGATCAGGCCAGGCGCGATTGGTCCGATGCGGCCCTGGCGGCAACCGGTGTCGAGCGCAGCCAGGTGCCGCGTCTGATCGAGGGCACCGAAATCTCCGGCCGGCTGCGCCCGGCGCTCGCCAGCCGGCTCGGCTTCAAGCCAGGCATCCCGGTGGCCGGCGGCGCGGGCGACGCCATGGCAGGCGCCATCGGCATCGGCACCATTGCCGACGGCGCTTTCCTTTCCATCGGCACGTCCGGCCAGTTCTTCGTGCCCGGAACCGACTATCGTCCGCTGCCCGACAAGTTCCTGCATACGTTCTGCCATGCCGTGCCCGGTCATTGGGTGCAGATGGCCGCCCTGCTCAACGGCGCCTCCTGCCTCGCCTGGGCCGCAGGGCTGGTGGGCGAGCCGATCGAAAAGCTGCTGGCCGACGTTGCCGCCCAGCCGTCCGGCCCGGGCCGCGTGATGTTCCTGCCCTATCTCGCCGGCGAGCGCACCCCGCACAACGATCCGGAGGCAACCGGCCTGTTCACCGGCATGACCGGCGGCACCGGCAAGGCCGACCTCATTCGCGCCGTGTTGGAGGGCGTTGCCTATTCCTTCGCCGATGCGGCGGCCTGCCTCGCCGAAGCCGGCACTGAGCTCAGCGAAGCTGCCGTGATCGGTGGTGGCGCCCGCAGCGCCTTGTGGGTGCAGATCCTCGCCGATGTGCTCGGCCTCAGGCTGAAGCGCTATCGCGGCGGCGAAAAGGGGCCGGCCTTCGGCGCCGCCCGGCTCGCACGCGCCGCGGCCAGCGGCGAACCGATCACAGCCATCGCCACCAAGCCGCCCATCCTGGATGTTGCCGAGCCGCGCCCGGAACTGACGCAGGCCTATGCCGAAAAGGTGGCGGCCTTCCGCCGACTCTACCAGGCAACCAGGGCCGCTCGCTAGGTCAAGCCGCGCCATACGCTATCGCGTCAATCGGGCAAACACCCGCGACAGCCTCCTGGTCCCGACATCGGCCTCCTCATCCGTCAATCCGGAAAATCCCAGCAGGAGCCCGGGCTCGGCCGCAGTTGATATATGCATCGGCGATACCGGCAGAACTGCCACGCCTTCCTGGAGCGCAGCCTGTGCTACCGCACGGTCATCCGTCCAGGTTCCCGTGCTCCGCACGGTGAAGTGAATGCCCTGCTCGGGCACGGGCGCAATCAAATGCTCCGATAGCCGCTCGTTCAGCAAGCGGGCCAGAAAGTCGCGCGAGGCACGGTAGCGCTCGCGCAGGCGCCGTAAATGGGCCGGGAAATATCCTTCGTTGAGGAAATCGGCCACGACGCGCTGATGCAGCGGCGCCGGGAAGCGATCCACAATGGGCCGCGCGGCCCTGAAGGTGGCGACGAGATCGTGGGGAACGATAAGATAGCCCACCCGTATCCCGGGCAATAACGCCTTGCTGAAGGTGCCGAGATAGAGGACCCGGTCGGTGGCATCCAGGCCCTGCAGCGAGGTGATCGGCCGCCCCTCATAGCGGAACTCGCTGTCGTAATCGTCCTCGATGATCCAGCAGTCCCGCTCCTGCGCGAAGGACAGAAGCTCCAGCCTGCGCGCCAGCGGTAGAGCCGAGCCGGAGGGATATTGATGCGACGGCGTTACATAGACGGCCGCCGGCCTGGGACCGTCATAGGCCTTGAGCTGCTGCGTGCTCAACCCTTCCCGATCGACTTGTATGCCGGCGAGCCGGGCGCCATTGAAGACGAAGGCCTGTCGCGCCGGCGGGTAGCAGGGATCTTCCACCAGCACCGTCTGCCCCGGCGAGGCCAGGAGACGAACGGCAAGGTCGAGGGCCTGCTGCGTGCCCGAGGTGATGAAGACCTGTCCCGGTTCGCATCGAACGCCCCGCGAGGCGATGAGATGAGCGGCTATCGCCTCCCGCAGCGCTGCCTCGCCTTGCGCCTCACGATAGCCGTCATGCGTGTAGTCGAGATGGCGGAGCGTGAGCCGCTTCAACAGGCTCGCTGTCCTGGCATCATGGATCACGCGGCCGGTGGTGAAGGGAGCCTGCAGGGGCAGGGCCGTCCCGATGCGCATGGCCATTTTCGCTGCCGTCGAAATGGCTCGGCTATCGCTCCCCCCGACCGCCTGATGCCCCTCGCTTGTTCCGGTCGGGATCGACGGCAAGCCGCTGGCGACATAGGTTCCGGAACCATGCCGGCCAACGGCGTATCCCTCTGCAATCAGCATGTCATAGGCCTCCGCGACCAGGCCGCGCGACAGGGACCATTCGCGCGAGGCCGTCCGGGTCGAGGGCAGCCGATGCCCCGGCTGCAGCCGGCCTGCCACGATGCCGTCGCGCAGTTGCACGAAGAGCTGGCGCACGACCGGCACCGGCGACGAGGTTTCGATCGCGGGAAGAAAGCCTGCCGCCGCGCTCTCCCGGCGCAGCGACCGGGCCTGGCTGTCCGACACGGAAGTGGCTCGCATCTTCATCCTAAAGTGGCCCTGGATTAGGGTCCAAGTTTGGCGTTTTGTCGATCCACTTTCAAGGATGACCGCAATGCGCCCCTCTTCAGCCCCCTTTCTCTTCGCCGGCACCATGCTGGCCGCCGCCGGTTATGGCGCCACTTTTCTGCTTGCCTCCTACTACCGCGCGCATGGCGGCGGCGACATCGAGACCGGCCTCACCCTCGGGGCGGCGATGGTCGGCACCTTCACCGGCGTTCCGCTCGTCGGCTGGCTGTCCGGCCGCTTCGATGCCGCCCGCATGTGCGTGGCCGCCTGCTGCGCCGTCGCTGCCGGCTTCCTGCTGCTGGCAGCATCGGCCGCGCAAAGCGGTTTCACACCCGGCCTGGCCTCGGGCTTCCTCATCGGGCTGGGTTGGGGCATGTTCTATATCGCCGCGCCCATGGCCCTTTCCGAACGCATCACCGATGCCGACCGAGCCTTCTGGTTCATGCGCTTCGCCGCCTTCCAGATGGCGGGCATCGGCGGCGGGCCGGTCCTTCTCAATCTGGTCGTCCATCAGGCTGGCCTGCCGATCGAAGCGGCGTTCCTGCTGGTCGGCCTCGCTTGTCTGGCCGCATCGGCACTCCTCTGGATTTTCGGGACCCTCGCACCCGGCGAGCCGCGCGTCGTCGCCCTGCGCCCCTGGCTGCGCGACATCGCCGTCATCGGCCGGGGCGCGTCGATACGCCCGATTATCATGGTGGCGCTCGGGGCCTGCGTCTTCTCCGGCCTCATGACCTTCCAGTCCACGCTGGTGCGGGATACGGCCGCGAACGAGGCGACTTTCTTCGCCGTCTACGCCGTCACGGTCGTCGCCGCGCGTCTGCTGCTCGCCCGTACCCTGGCGGGGCTGCCGCAAGCCGCACTTGCAACCGGCCTGCTGGCCGCCATGGTGCTCGGGGTCCTGGCGATGCTGGGGGTCACCCTCCATCCGGCATTCCAGATTCTCGCCGCCATCCTGACGGGTATCGGCTATGGCCTGGTCTATCCGGTCATCCAGACCTGGGCGGTCAACCACACCCCACGGGAGTTGCGCCATGCGGCACTCACCTGGTTCGTCCTTTCCTATTTCATCGGTGTCTTCGGCTTTCCCGTCATCGGCGGCTGGATGCTGGTCAATTTCGGCAAGAGCACCTTTCTGGTCGTCCTGCTCGGCCTCGCGCTGGCGGAGTTGCTGATCGCGGTCAATATCGGCCTCGCCCGCAAGCGCTCGATCGCCCTCGGGACGGGCCGGACTTCCGCGTCGTGACGGCCTCGCCACCGTGGGCAGGCCTACCGCATGCGCCGTCTTCTCGCCGCATCTCCCCGGCGGCAGAACGCTCCGGAAGCGTGATTTCCGCACCTTCGCCCGCTTCATCCGAAGCGGGCTCTTTCTGTCCGGCGCAGGCGAAGATGCCTATCCGACCCTGCCGCCGCTCGAGGCTCGGATGACGAGTTCCGTACCGAAAACGACCCTCGGGCGCTCGATCACCTCGCGATTGAGCAGCCGGATCAGCATACGGGCCGCCGCCTCTCCCTGTTCGATCGCCGGGTTGTGGATGGTGGTGAGGGCCGGCCTGGTATAGGCCGCGATCGGCAAATCGTCGAAACCGATGACGGCGATGTCTTCGGGCACCCGCAGGCCGGCCGCCTCGATCGCCGCCATTATGCCGAGCGCGATCGTATCGTTGCCGGCAAGAATGGCGGTCGGTGGCCGCTGCGCCCGTGCCAGCAATTCCCTCATCGCGGCAAAACCGCTCTCCGCACTGTGATGGGCAAAGCCGACCAAGTCGGGTTCGGGCTCCAAGCCATGGCTGGCCAGGCTGTCGCGATAGGCGGCCAGGCGCCGATCGGTGGCGATGTTGCCCATGGCGGAGAAGCCGATATGGCCGATGCGCCGGTGCCCGAGCCCGACGAGATGATCGACGGCGCTCTGGATCGCCCTGCGGTTGGAGAAATTGACCGAATGCTCGTTGGGATGGCCGACGGAGCCGAGCAGCACCAGGGGATAGCCATCCTCGATCAGCCCGCGCAAGGCCTGGTCGTTGCTGGCGGGGTTGAGCACGATCATGCCGTCGATGCGGCGGCTGCGCACCAGATCGGTATAGACATTGGGGGCCCCACCCTTGTCGACGACCTCCAGCAGCACACCATAGCCATGCTCGCGATTGACCCGGCTGATGCCATAGAGGAGTTGGGGCACGAAGCCGTCGACATTCAGGAGCGCCGGGTCGGTCGCGACCAGGCCGATCGTTTCGGTGTCGCCCCGCACCAGCATGCGGGCTGCCGAATTCGGCCGATAACCGAGTTCCGCCGCAGCCCGCAGAACGCGTTCGCGCGTCTGGGTGCTGATCGAAACGGCCGTTGAGCCGTTCAGAACCATGGAGACGGTGGCTCGGGATACGCCGGCGCGCTCCGCCACGTCATGGCTCGTCACCTTCATGCGCTCCATCCATCCTCCGAGCCCGTCAGCAAGCCGCGTCGATCCCGACCTGTCAAGCCTGCGAGCACCCGTCTTGACAGCGCGTCCTTCCTCTGCATTAATCATACTAACACGTGTTAGTAAACAAGTAACACGTGTCATCAACGAGTGAAAAATGAGACCAGCCTGGGGAGGCAACGCCTTTGGTATCGATCGGCGAGTCCGAATCACTGACCAGACGGCGCCCGGCCCGCAGCGCGAGGAGCCTGCGCTGGCGCGAGAACCTGACGGGTTGGCTTTTCATCGCCCCCGCCCTCCTCGGCTTCACGGTGTTCTACCTGCTGCCGACCTTGCGGGCCGTCGAGATCAGCCTGACCGACTGGAACCTGATGCGGGCGCCGAAATTCGTCGGGCTCGACAATTACGTCCGGCTGATCGGCGATCCCCGCTTCTGGCAATCGGTCAAGATCACCTGCCTGTACGTCCTCTACAACATCCCGGTCCAGACGGTGCTCGGCCTCGCCCTCGCCGTGCTGATGGACAGGCTGTCGAAATCCGTGGCGCTGCGCGCGGTGGTGGTGGCGCCCTATCTCCTCTCCAACGTGGTTGCCGCCCTGATCTTCCTGTGGCTGCTCGATCCGATCCTGGGCATCACCAACGCCTTCCTCGGCCTGATCGGCATATCCCGGCAGCCCTTCCTGACCTCGCCCGAACTGTCCCTGGTCTCGGTGGCGGCGATCAATGTCTGGCGCCACACCGGCATGACCGCGATCCTGTTCTATGCCGGGCTGCAGGCGATTCCGTGCTCGCTCTACGAGGCAGCCAGGATCGACGGTGCCAGCGAATGGCATATGTTCCGGCATATCACTTTGCCGCTGCTGCGCCCCGTGCTGGTCTTCATCGTCGTCACCAGCGTGATCGGCTCGTTCCAGGTCTTCGACACCATCGCCGTGGCCACGAGGGGTGGGCCGGTCAATTCGACCAGCACCATCATCTGGTACATCTATGAGAGCGCCTTCCGCTTCTCCAAGATGGGCTATGCCTCGGCCATGTCCGTGCTGCTCTTCCTGGTGCTCGTTGGCGTCACCCTCATCCAGATGCGGGTGATGCGGGCCGGCAGCTCGGACCTGGAGTAGGCGCCATGGCCATCGTCGCCCCACGCCGGAACCTCGGGCGCGCCTTTGCCTGGCTGGTGCTCTGGCTCTTCGTCATCGGCTCGCTCTTCCCGCTCTGGATCGCCCTCAAGACGGCTTTCACGCCATTGCCGAACCTTTACGAAAGCGCCGGCTCTCCCCTGCCGGACGGCGTGACGACCACGAATTTCACCCGCATCTTCGGGCTGAGCCCGGAAGAGGGAGGTTTCGTCGCCCGCATCAATTTCGGGCCGGCCCTCGTGAACAGCCTCGTCTTCACGGCGATCTGCGTCACCGGCCAGATCTTGTTTTCCTCGCTGGCCGCCTATGCCTTCGCCAGGCTGCGCTTCTTCGGCCGGGACGTGATCTTCTATCTTTTCATCTCCGCCACCATGGTGCCGGCGATCGTGCTGTTCATCCCGAATTTCGTGCTGATCAAGGAGCTCGGCTGGCTGAACACCATGACAGGCATGGTGGCGCCCTTCGTGCTGATGACGCCCTTCGCCGTGTTCTTCCTGCGCCAGTTCTTCCTGTCGACGCCCTCGGAACTGGAGGATGCCGCCCACCTCGACGGCGCCTCGCCGCTGCGCATCTTCTGGAGCGTGGTGCTGCCGGTCCATCGCGGCGCCATCGCCACGCTCGCCATCCTGCTCGCCATCAACAGCTGGAACGAATTCCTCTGGCCCTATCTGATCGGGCGCGATGAAAGCTCGCGCGTCCTGTCGGTCGCCCTCACCAATTTCCTGCAGCAGCAGCCGAACGGCAATCCCGACTGGACCGGCCTGATGGCCGCGACCTTCCTGTCGATCCTGCCGGTCATCGCCCTGCTCCTCATCCTCGGCCGGCGCGTGGTCGAGTCCCTGCAATTCAGCGGCCTGAAATAACGGGCCGAGCACATCCGGGAGGAAGCCTTGACGATCATCTCGAAAGCTCTCGCGTCACGACTGCGTTCATGGTGCTGCGGGCGGCGTGGCCGGACAGCCAGCAATCCGAGGGGTCCCGGGCGCGGGTCCCGCCGCCTGCAGCTCGGCCTCGGCGCGATGCTGCTGGCGGGAACGAGCCTGCCGGCACGAGCCGCGACCGAGATCAGCTACTGGCTGTGGGACAACAACCAGCTCGCGCCCTACCAGGCCTGCGCGGACGCCTTCCAGAAGGAGCACCCCGACATCAAGGTGAAGCTCACCCAGCTCGCCTGGAACGACTATTGGACGACGCTCTCCACCGGCTTCGTCTCCGGCACGGCGCCGGATGTCTTCACCAACCACCTCAGCCGCTATCCCGAATTCGTCGCCAACAACCAGGTGATGGAGATCACCGATTTCATCAAGCGCGACAAGGTCCCGACCGACATCTACTACAAGGGCCTGCTCGACCTGTGGTCGAAGGATGGCCGCGTCTATGGCCTGCCCAAGGATTGGGACACGGTCGCCATCGTCTACAACAAGGACATGCTCGACAAGGCCGGCGTCAGTGTCGAGGAGCTCAACGAGGCCACCTGGAACCCGAAGGACGGCGGCAGTTTCGAAAAGATCCTGGCCAGGCTCTCCATCGACGCCAATGGCAATGACGGCGTCTCGGCCAAATTCGATCCGAAATCCGTCAAGCAATATGGCATCGTCTTTCCCGAGATCGACGGTTACGGCCAGTCGGCCTGGGCCCATTTCGCCGCCTCCAACGGCTTCAAATTCGTCGATGGCCTGTGGGCGACCTCCTACCATTACGATGCACCGGAGCTGGCCGCCTCCATCGGCTGGCAGCGCGATCTCGGCCTGAAGAAGGGCTTCGCCATCCCGCAAAAGGATGTCGGCAACAATTCCTCGGCCCTGTTCGTCGCCGGCAAGGCCGCGCTCACGCCGCAGGGCTCCTGGCTGATCAGCTTCTTCGGCAACAACGCCAAGTTCAAGCTCGGCTACGCCCCGCTGCCCAAGGGCCCGATGGGTCGCAAGACCATGTTCAACGGCCTCGCCGACGGCATCTGGACCGGCACCAAGCATCCGGAGGAAAGCTGGCAATGGGTGAAGTTCCTGGCTTCGCCCAGTTGCGCCCGCATCGTCGGCGCCTCCGGCGTGGTCTTCCCGGCCATAGAGGAAGCGGCCAAGCTCTCCCAGCAAGCCTCGACCACCAAGGGCTGGGACGTCTCCGCCTTCCTCAAGGAGGCCACCCCCGACCAGACCTTCTATTTCCCGATCACGGACCATTCCTCCGAAATCAATTCGCTGATGAAAGCCGCTTTCGAGCAGATCTTCCTCAACGACGTCGACGTGGCGAAGGTCCTCAAGGAAGCCAACGATGCCGTGAACGCCCTGTTCTGACCCGCCTCCTCCCCCCTGTCGGCAGCGGCCACCGTCGCCGACCTTTTCTTCTCGATCAGGAGCCCCTGATGCCTTCCCCCAAGATCACCTTCATCGGTGCCGGCAGCACCGTTTTCGCCAAGAACCTGATGGGTGACATTCTCTCCTTTCCCGAACTCGCGGGGGCGCATATCTGCCTCTATGACATCGACGCCGAGCGCCTGGCCGTCTCCGAGCGCGTCGGCCGGCGCATCGTCGAGACTCTCGAGGTCCCTGCCCGCATCGAGGCCACCACAGACCGCTCGCGCGCCCTCGACGGGGCCGACTATGCCATCACCATGATCCAGGTCGCCGGCTACAAGCCGGGTACGGTGACGGACTTCGCGGTGCCCAAGAAATACGGCCTGCGCCAGACCATCGCCGACACGCTCGGCATCGGCGGCATCATGCGGGCTTTGCGTACCATTCCTGTGCTGCTCGACTATGCGCGCGACATGGAGAGGCTGTGCCCGGACGTCTTCCATCTGCAATATGCCAATCCGATGGCGATGAACGTCATGGCGCTGAACCGGGCGAGCAAGATCCGCAGCGTCGGGCTCTGCCACAGCGTGCAGGGCACGGCAGCCGAGATCGCCGAGGATATCGGCGTGCCGCTCGAGGAGATCAACTACACCTGCGCCGGCATCAACCACATGGCGTTCTACCTGAAGTTCGAGCGCAATGGCGAGGATCTCTACCCGCTGATCCGCAAGGTGGTCGAGGAAGGACGCGTGCCCGACTGGAACCGGGTGCGCTACGACATGTTCCTCAGGCTCGGCTATTTCGTCACCGAATCCAGCGAGCATTTCTGCGAATATGTGCCCTGGTACATCAAGACGGGTCAGGAAAAGCTGGTCGAGCGCTACAACATTCCGCTCGACGAATACATCACCCGCTCGGAGAACCAGATCCGGAAATGGAGCGAGCTCTCCAGCCAGCTGCAGGACACCTCGGTCCCGCTCGAGGTCAAGCGCAGCGTCGAATATGGCTCGACCATCATCCATGCCATGGAGACGGGCAAGCCCGCCGTGGTCTATGGCAATGTCGAAAATCGCGGCCTGATCGCCAACCTGCCGGCCGATTGCGCCGTGGAGGTCCCCTGTCTGGTCGACAGGAACGGGCTGCAGCCGGTCAGCATCGGCAGGCTGCCTCCCCAGCTCGCCGCCCTGATGCAGACCAACATCAACGTCCAGAACCTCACGGTGGAGGCATTGCTGACCGGCAATCGCGACCATGTCTATCATGCCGCGATGCTCGATCCGCATACGGCCGCCGAGCTCAATCTCGACGAGATCTGGGCCCTGGTCGATGAGCTCATGGCAGCCCATGGCGACTGGATCCCGCAGAATCTGCGCGAGACGGTGGCCCACGCCGCCTCGCAGCTAAGGGTGGCGTGACCGGGCGGGAAATGACGACATAGAGCGAATGTGGCTTGCTTGAATGGCCGTTATTCGATGAGCCCTGCGCTGCCCCTCACCCCTACCCTCTCCCCGCAAGAGCGGGGCGAGGGAGGAGCAGGCGTCGTGCTTTATCCTCCAGCCTCTCATCTCCGCCAACAATTGGGCGAGATGAGACCACTTCACTATGAAACTCGCCATCGATGTCCCCGTCGCCCCGCTCTTGCGAGGAGAGGGTAAGGGTGAGGGGCTCCACAACCTTGATGCAGTCTTCAGCAATCAGCCATGCCATCAAGGCCGCAACCGCCCTTCACGCGCTCCGCGCGGCGCCGGCGCTGAGATCGGCCCAGTCGAACTCCTCCTCCAGCACATAATAGGCATCGTCGCCGATCGCCCCCTCGCGGCGCAGCTCGTTCGCCTTGAGGCGCGCGGCGGCGATCGCCTGCCGTCTGAGCGGATTGCCGGGCAGATCCCCGATCTCGCCCTGCAGCGGGCTCGCCTCGCTCAGCTCCACCACCGCCCCATATTCCTTGCACAGCAGCTTGGCATGCTTGGACTCGTCGTCCTTGATCGCCTCGATGGCGGCGCGATAGGCCTCGGTACGAGCCCATTTCACCTCCTGGCCGACAGGATCGCCATCGCGCAGATTCATCCAGCGGATCAGCGGCTTGAGCGTGAGGCCCTGCAGGACGAGCGTGCCGAACACCACGCAGAAGGCGGTGAACACGATGAGGTCGCGATAGGGAAACGGCGTGCCGTCAGCCAGATGCTCCGGCAAAGCGAAGGCAGCGGCCAGGGTGACGATACCGCGCATGCCGGCCCAGGAGATGACGATACCGCCCCGTGCCGTCGGCCGCGCCATCGGCCGGGGCGGGTGGAAGCCATAGCGGGAAATCTTGAAGCGGACAGCCGTGTTGTAGGTCATCACCCAGAGGAAACGCACCACGATGACCGTGACCAGCACGGCCAGGGCGACGGCGCAATATTGCAGGCGCAGTCCCATGTCGAGCCGCTCCCAGATCGGGCGCAATTGCAGGCCGATCAGCACGAAGGCGAAGGCGTTCAGCATGAACACCACCGTCTCCCATACCGCATAGACGGGAACGCGTAGCCGCGCCGGCATGGGCGCATCGCGCCGCCGGGCGATGGTCATGGCGTAGCAGACGATGGTGAGGATGCCGGACAGCCCCACCGCTTCCGCCAGCATCCAGACGCCGAAGGTGGTGGCGAACTGCACGATCAGGGCGGTCGGCGCATCGTCGAAGCGCCCGATCACATAGGGAAAGGCCAGCCCCATGGCGATACCCGCGGCGACCGAGCCGAACACCGTGATGAAGAAGGCCGGGCCGAGGCTGCCGAGGGTGATGCCTCCGGAAACCATGGCGATCACGGCGAGGCGATAGATCAGGAGGGCGCTGGCATCGTTGAGCAGGCTCTCGCCCTCGAGGATCTTGGTCAGGCGATGCGGCAGCTTGACCTGACGGACGATCGCCGTGGCGGCGGCCGCATCCGGCGGCGCCACGATGGCCCCGAGCGCAATCGCCGCGGCCCAGGGCATGCCGGGCACCAGCCAGCGCACGAGCAGGGCGACGGCGACCGTGGTGACACCGACGGCGACGATCACCAGATTGGCGACCGGCACCCAATTGTCACGCAGGTCCCGCAGCGAGGTGTCGTAGGCAGCGTCCAGCAGCACGGGCGCCACGAACAGGGTCAGCGCCAGATGCGGATCCAGCGTCCATTCCGGGCTGTTGGGCACGAAGGCGAGGCAGGCGCCGCCAAGGGCGAGGAAGGTCGGATAGGGCGCCCCCAGGCGCCGGGCGAGGGTCGACAGCAGGGCGGCGCCCAGCAACAACAGAATGATCCACTCGAAGGTTTCCATCGCGACCTCGACATCGTCTCCTGGTTGCATCCGGCAGTTTGCCGATAGCGTCAAGAGGACAGGGCTCACCGGCCTGTGGCCGGCTGGAACTTCCGCATCGGGCGGACCGGTCCATCACCATTCTTGTCAGGGGCAGGGACTTGCCCCTAGGGTGGCGCCATTCTTGCGAACCGGCCCGAAAGGACAGGATGACGACGATACGGAAACGCTCGTTTCCAAATAGGGAAGGCCTCCGGTCCTCCATCCGCCTTGCGTTCCGCGCGATCATAGTCGTGGCAGCGTTGGTGGCATTGCCGGCCGGCCTGGCCGCGCAGGAGGCCGTCGATCGCCTCGGCCTGCCCGGCCCGCTGGCCTTCGACGGCACAGAGTACAGGCTTGCCTGGAGCGCCCAGCCCAATCCAACCTATTACAAGCAGGAATATCTGCCGGCCGACGAGACCGTGACCGACTACACCAGGATGGTGCTGGTGGAACTGATCGCGGGCGGCCTGGACGTCGCCGGTGCCGCCAAGGCGCAGGTCGATACGCTCAACCAGCGCAAGGGCAAGGATCCGCTGGTGCAGATGGCCCTGATCCGCAACGCGCCGACCGGCGAGATCCTGCTCGACTTCCTGATCAGCCAGAAGAACCCCTGGGGCGAGTTCACGGTGGAGTGGAACGCCTATCGCTACGTGCCGCGTGGCGATGGCGTCATGCTGTTCGCGATCAGCCGCCGCGCCTATGGCAATGCGGCCGCCAAGGCCTTCTTGGCCCGGCTGAAGACCGAGCGCCCCGCCGATATCGCCAAGCTGGCACGCTATGAAATACCGCGGCTGCGGCTGCAGGGCGACTCACAGCAGGCCGGCTCCCCCTCGCCGCCGAGCTATGGCCGCAAATAGAGCCAGCCCTCGCTTTGGAGCTCGGCCAGCAGCACCACGCCGCCCTTCTCCGCCACCGCAAAACCGGGCAGCAGGTCGGAAAGGCCGAGCTTCATGCCGTCCATCGTGTGCCGGCAGGCATGAAAGGCAACGCCCTCCTGCACGAGTCGGCCGAAGCGCGCCTTGAAATCCTCGTTGCCACTATCCGCCCGGAAAGCCCGCAAGGCCGGGCCATGCACCACCACGGCCAGTTTCACGCCCTCGGGACCGCCCATGCCGTCGACATGGTTGCGCAGATTGCCGAGCACGAAGCCGGCCTTCTCCAGATCGGCGAGGTGATAGGCAATGCGCGGCACAGGCCTGGCCTCGGCCGCAAGCGAACCGCCGGCGCCGGCAACCAGAATGGCCGGGCCGCTCGCCAGCATGGCCCTCACGGCTGTTCTGCGATCCATCGGGACCTCCTGCGGAGCGCGGACTTCCAGTCCGTTCTCCCTTTCCTCAGCAACAACTGTGTTTGGGGCAAGGATTGGCGGACAGGATGTCCGCGCTCTTTTCGTCGAAGCGGCTCATTGGCCCCGGCGCAACATCGCCTTCTCGTCTTCGTCACCGACCAGGGAGAGGCAATCGGTCAGCGCGGTGCGGTCGAGCCGGAACAGCTTGTCGTCCGCTCCGAAGCGCTTGCGTTCATCGCTGTCCTCGCTGTCGCTGCCGGCCTTCCAGATACGCGCGCCATCGGGAATGGCGACCAGGACGGATTTGTCGTTCTTGAGCCGCACGTCAATGGCGCCGCCGTCGCAATCGACACTGCAATGGGCCACATTCGCCTTGGCCGTCGGCGAGGTGGCGGAGCCGATCGCGCCACAGCCCCCGAACGTCTCGAAATGCGTGCCGGCCTTGCGGAAGGTGACGCCCAACCCGAGCGTATAACCGGGATCGCCCCCCTCTTCCGCCGAACCCGTGACCAGCAGCGTCATGGTGCGCACATTCTGCTGTGGGTGGCTGCCCAGATGCGCCGCGTCATAGGCCCGCCTGTAGCAGGCATGGATCCTGTCCTTGCCGATGACGCGGCCGAAGACCTGGCGCTGGAAGACTTCGTCGGGCATCAAGCCGGCCGCCAGGGCAGGAGATGCCGCACCTGCCATCAGGACCAAGGCAACCGGTGCCAACAGAACACGCATCGGGAAATGACGTCTCATGCGGCCCTCCGGACGACGATGCGCAGTTCGGGACACTCTACGACATTGCGGGCGCGCTGTCCGTGCGCCCGCGCATTGCGATGCCCGATTCCGACGGTGCCGATAGTCCCCGCTATCAGCCGTTGATCGGGAAACGTACCACCCGGCTTGGCTCTTCCTCCCCCGTGCCGGGATCATCCGGCACCGGATGGGACGGCACCACCGGCATGGGCGGCGGCGGACGGCGCGGCGGCGGCTTCAGCGGCTCGGGCTTGGTGGGCTCGGGCGCCAGAACCTCGATCTTAGAATGCTCGATCTTGGCAGGCTCGACCTTCGCCGGTTCGACCTTGGCGGGCTCGACGGGTGCCGGCGGCACAGCGGCGACCGGTTCCACCAACTTCTCCACCACTGGTGGCGGCGGCTCGACCGGCTTGGCGCGTGCTTCGACCAGCTTGGGCTGCTCGGGTTCGTCGACATCGGCCAGGACGTCGTCGGCATAGGAGACCACCGGCGCGCCGAGGCGCTCGACCGGCGTCTTCCACTCGAAGGCATCGATCCGGCCGGTGACGGGCGAGACCGGCAGCCAGACATCGGAGACCATCCCGTCGGCGGTCCAGACCGGGTCGCGCGGCGCCCGCACCGCGCGCGACAGCCATTCGCGCACCTTGCCGGTGGCGCCGTGCTCGGCCTCCTCGATGTCGGCCATCAACAGGCAGACGCGCTCGGTGGCGCCCGATGCCAGGAGCGGCGACAGCGCCGAGCGGGCAACCGCAAAATCGCGGGCGGACAGGGCGGCCCGGGCCAACGCGATCGCGGCCTCCGGATTGCCGGCCATCTGGGCGGCGAGGGTCTGGACGCGGGCATAGCGATCACGGGCGGAATCGCCGAGCCGGACATTGGTGTAAGCTTCGGCGATGTCCGGATGGGGCTGCAGGCGCCAAGCCGTCTCCAGTACCTTGGAAGCCTTGCGGATATCGTTGCCCTCCGAAAGCAGCTTGGCTGCCAGCACGGCGGCGGGCACCAGGCCCGGGGCAAGCTTGAGGGCCTCGAGCACGCTGGCCTTGGCGCCGGCGCGGTCGCGCTCGGCCTGCTCGATCGCCTGGGCGGTGAGCAGCACGGCGCGGTGGCGCTTGGCCGTCTCCTTGTCGACCAGGCGATGATTGGCGTTGCGGGCCAGGGTCGAGAGCGCGCCGCTCCAGTCCTTCTCGATCGACTGGAATTCGAGCAGGGCCGTGCCGGCCCAGGGCAGGGTCGGCGAGGTCTTCACCGCTTCGGCGGCGAGCTGGCGGGCGGCATGGGCATCGCCGCGGCGCCGAGCCTCGACGAACAGGCCGCGCAGGCCGAGCGGCTTGGTCTCGGCTTCCGAGAGCATGGCCCGGAAGGCGGCCTCGGCGCCGGCGCGATCGCCCGAAAGCTGCGAGGCCTGCGCCCGCAGGAGCAGGGCCAGCGGCTCGGAGCCGAGGATACGCTCGGCATCGGAGGCCTGGCGCTGGGCGCGGCGGACATCGCCGGAACCAACGGCGATCATGCCCTGCGTCACGGCGTTGAAGCCCTTGGAACGGCGGCGGGTGCGGAAAAAGCCGGCGACATTGGCAGGCGAACGCAGAAGCCAGCGAAGGAAACCGATAACGGCCATCAGGACGCCGACCAGCACCAGCACGGCGACGGCGGCCCAGACCAGCTTCACCTTATAGGTTGTCAGCCCGACGGTCAGGGCGACATCGCCCGGCCGGCCGGCCAGCAGATAGAGCCCGTAGGCCGCGAGAGCGAGAACGAGAACGGTAACGAGAGCCCGGATCATCGACGCCTCACGGTTGAGAGAATTTCTGCAGGGCGGCGCCGGTCTGCGCCTTGATCAAGGCCAGGGCTTCGGCGGCTCCCGTGGCCTGGGTAAGCCAGGCGGCGCCGGCCTGCTGACCTGCCTCCGGCATCGCCTTGAAGGCGGTGATGGCCGCCGGCAGGTCACCCTTGTGCAGGGCCTTCGAGACCTTTTCGGCCGAGGCGACCGGATCGCCATCGCCGCCTTCGCCTTCGCGCGTGACCGTGACGATGTTGCCGAGGCTGGCGGTGATGCGGTCCATCACGCCGGCATCGGGCGACAGCGGTTCGGGCTTGGGCGTGAGCGCGGCCTCGATCTGCGGCTTCAGCGCATCATAGCTGGTAGCCAGGGCCTCGACCGACGGCACGCCCGCCGCTGCGAGGCTTGCCAGCGGCGCCAGGGCTCCGGCATCGCCGCCGAGACCGCTGGCCGTCTGCAATTCATTGGCGAAGGGCTTGCCGCTACGGATGGCCTCGCTGAGCTGGCCGAGTGCGACAGCATAGGCGGCCGCCTTGTCCGGCGTCGCGCTCACCGTCTGCTTGACCTGCGCGACTTCCTGCGAGAGGCCGTTGGCGGCCGTGCCGACCTGGCGCAGGCTATCGCCAAGCGTGGCGATCTCGCCTTCGGCCTTGGCGAGGCGCTCGGTCAGGCCGGAAATGTCGGGGCCGGGCGAGGGAGCTGCCGGTGTCGACGAGCCGGCGGCGCTCGCAGCCTTCTGAGCCTCACTTGCGAGAGAGAGGGCATTGTTCGCCGCTTCCTGAGTCGTCTTGACGCCGGTTTCGAGGGCAGCGAGACGGTCGAGGACCCCATCCGCGGTCTTCTTGGCGCCGGCGGCTTCCTGCTCGGCTATCGCGAGCCGGGAAGCCAGCCCGTCATCGCTGCCGCCCTTGCCGAGCGGGACGAGGCCAAGGGCGCCAGCCAGCAGCACCAGCACGCCACCGGCGATGCCGCCGGCCAGCGCCGCAGCGAGGGTCGACAAGCCCGACCGGGGCGGCGGGGAAGGAGGCGGAGGCGTGAATTCGGGATCGGAGCGGGGCGGAGGAGCGGCCGCCTCCGGTTCGGCGGCCGTCTCGGTGCGCGGCGTATCGCCGCTGGCCTGTTCGCCATCGCCCGACGGCCGCGTCCAGATGGTCGAACCCGCCGCCTCCCCGGCCTCTGCCGCGGCGCCAGGACCGGTGTCCTCGGTCTTCGCAGCCTCGCCGGCGGCAGACTGTGTCTCGGCGGCGGATTCGGGACTGGAGGCGGATGTTTCCTCGCCAGCGGCCTCAGTCGGCGGCGCTGTCGACGCTGCGGGCGATTCGACGACTTCCGTGGCGTTCAAATCCAACGTCGCGGGACCGAGGCCTGCGCTTTTCTGCTTTTTTGGCCTGCCTTGCGTGCTGTCTTCCCGTGCCATGCGACCCCCATGGAGACCCCCAACAGGCCCAGCCTATAGCATGAAAACCCGACAAGCCAATTTGCCCGAACCGAAGTGCGCTGGACAGCGACCGGCGTAGGGAGCGGACGCGAAAGACCTCCTCCTCGACCAAAATCGCTCATGTCAAAACCCTATCCATGGCCCGTGACAGCCTCTAGCCTGCGGCCGCCGGAATCACGGCCATCGAAGACAATTGGCGGTTCAACCGCCTCGACAGGGAAGAAGCGCAGAGATGACGCAGAATGACCGTCTGACGCTCCAGCACATCATCGAGCGCGTCGACGCCAAGGCGCAATCCTTTTGCGCCTTGAGCGACCGCATCTGGCATATACCCGAGCTTGCTTTCGAGGAGCATCGATCCTGCGAAGAGCATGTCGCGGCCCTGGCGGCAGAGGGCTTCCGCATCACACGCAAGGCAGGCGGCATCGAGACCGCCTTCATGGCCGAGTATGGCGAGGGCGGCCCGGTGCTGGCCTTTCTAGGCGAGTATGATGCCCTGCCCGATCTGTCCCAGGCCAAAGGCCTCGAGAAAGCCGAGCCGCTGCAGCGCGGCGGCCCTGGCCATGGCTGCGGCCACAACCTCCTCGGTGCCGGCGCCGCCCTGGCCGCGGTGGCCTTGAAGGATGCGCTGGCCGCAGCAGGCATCGAAGGCCGCGTGCGCTATTATGGCTGCCCGGCCGAGGAGAGCGGCTCGGGCAAGAGCTTCATGGCGCGAGCCGGCGTGTTCGACGATGTCGACGTCGCCTTCTGCTGGCACCCGAGCGTCGTCAACGAGGTGGTGGCTGCTTCCAGCCTCGCCTTCATCCAATGCTATTTCCGCTTCGCCGGCCGCGCCTCGCATGCGGCGGCCAGCCCGCATCTCGGCCGCTCGGCGCTGGACGCGGTGGAGCTGATGAACATCGCCGTCAATTATATGCGCGAACATATGCCGGCAGAGGCACGCATCCACTACGCCGTCACCAATAGCGGCGGCATCGCGCCCAATGTCGTGCAGGCCAATGCCGAGGTGCTCTATCTGGTGCGTTCGCCCGACATCGCCGATGCCAAGCGCCTGTTCGAACGGGTCAGGAAGGCCGCCGAAGGCGCCGCTCTGATGACGGAGACGCAAACCAGCTACCAAGTGACCGATGCCGGGCTCAATCTCGTGCCCAACGAGACCCTGCTCGAAGCCATGCACGACAACATGGTCCGCATCGGCGCCCCGGTTTTCGACGGCGACGACCACGATTTCGCCGACCGGCTGCGCCGGGTCAGCCTGTCGGACGAAGACATCGCCGCCAGCGTGGCCTCGCATGATCCCGCCCTTGCCGCCCACAGCCTGCACGAAGGCATCCTGCCCCTGGCCAGGCATGCCAGCGTGCAGATGGGCAGCACGGATGTCGGCGATGTCAGCTGGATTGCACCAACGGTACAGTGCCACACCGCCTGCTTTGCGATCGGCACCCCGTTCCACAGCTGGCAATTGGTGACGCAGGGCCTGGAACCGGCAGCCCACAAGGGCATGGTCGCGGCCGCGAAGGCGCTTGCCAGCACGGCGGCCGACTGCCTGAGCAAGCCGGACCTGATCGCCAGGGCGAAGGCGGAACTCAAGCGGCGCACCGGTGGCCGGCCCTTCGAAAGCCCGATTCCGCCGGAAATCCTGCCCGAGCACCTCCATTCGAGCCAGGGCCGCTGATCGCAGCTTACTCCAGCGCGCGAGCCTGGGAAGCGCTCAGATCAACGCCAGCAGCGCATCCTCCTCCGGACGCGCCGGAAAGACGACCCCGGCGGCACCGGTGGCCGATATCACTTCGGCCACCTTGCGCGACAGACACAGATGCCGCACCGGCAGGCGCGCCACAGCCTCGGGGCCACCGGCGCAGGCGATGAAGGCCTCCGCCGTGCGCGCGGAATAATGCAGCACGCCATCGAACTTGCCCTGAGCCAGCGCGGCCGCGATCTCTGGCCGGAATCGCGCCGCCTGGTGCGCGGTGTAGACGACGGCAAGGTCGATGCGGTGCCCCATTCCCCCCAACGCCCCGACGAGATCGCCAGTGCGGTCG
This sequence comes from Labrys sp. 22185, assembly GCF_052045555.1. Taxonomy (NCBI): domain Bacteria; kingdom Pseudomonadati; phylum Pseudomonadota; class Alphaproteobacteria; order Hyphomicrobiales; family Xanthobacteraceae; genus Labrys; species Labrys sp. 22185. The sequence goes on from NZ_JBQEPH010000044.1 coordinate 24,930, forward strand.
GCCCCGGCCAGATAGAGAGCCCGATGCGGTTCACGCCAGGCCTGCCGGACATGGGAGATCAGGCTGGCGACGTCGCGCCCGAAGGTCTCGACATCCTCAAAGCCCATGGCGCGGGCGACGGCCCCGGTGCGACACCCCACCGCGATCAGCGGCGTTGCGGTCAGCCCATGGAACTCCGGCCTCTCGTAAAGGGCTGCCAGGGCATTGCCGCTGGTGACGATGAGGGCATCGAAGCGCCCCGCCGGCAAGGCATCGCCGCCGAACACGATCTCCAGCATCGGCTCGATCACCGGCTCATGGCCCAGAAGCGCAAGGGCCTGCGCCGTCTGCCTTGCCTCCTCGATCGGCCGGGTGACGAGTATGCGCGCCATGATCATCCCTCCGCCGAAAAGCCGCCGGTCGCGCGGTCTGCGCGGCAAGGGGGGCCATTTCGGCAATCAGCCGGCAAAGAATCCTTCGCCGCCCAATGCGCGCAGCTCCTCGCCGGCCGAGCGCCCAAGCGCCTCCGCATCGGCGACGCTACCGCTGCGCCGGGCCTCGTGCACCTGGCTGCCGTCCGGCTTGAGGATGAGGCCGCGGAAGCGGATGGCATCCCCCTCCACCACCGCGTGGCCGGCGATCGGCGTGCGGCAGGACCCATCCAGCACGGCGAGGAAGGCGCGCTCCAGCCTCACGGCGAGATGGGTGTCGCGATGGTCGATGCCGGCGACATGGCCGTTGGTCTCGCCATCATCGGCCCGGGTTTCCAGGCAGATGGCGCCCTGGCCGACGGCCGGCAGGAAATCCTCTTCGGACAGGATGGCGCTGGCATGGGCGATGAGGCCGAGCCGCTTCAGGCCGGCCACGGCCAGCAGCGTGGCATCGGCCTGCCCCTCGGCAAGCTTGCGCAGGCGCGTCTCGACATTGCCGCGGAACAAAACGGTCTGGAGATCGGGCCTGAGATGTTTGACCTGGGCCTGGCGCCGAAGCGCCGCCGTGCCGACCACGGCGCCCTGCGGCAACTCGGCGAAGGAGGCGATGCCGGGCGCGATCAGCGCATCGCGGACATCCTCGCGTTCCAGGAAACCCGCGAGCATGAGGCCGTCGGGCAGCACGGTCGGCATGTCCTTGCATGAATGCACGCCGATATCGATATCGCCGTCTTCCAGCGCCCGCTCGATCTCCTTGGTGAACAGCCCCTTGCCGCCCACTTCCGACAGCGGCCGGTCACGGATCATGTCGCCGGAGGTCTTGATCACCCGGATCTCGATACGCTCGGGCGCGATCGCCAGGAGACCGGCCAGCAGGGCCTGCGTCTGCCGGGCCTGCGCCAATGCAAGCGGACTGCCTCGCGTGCCGAGGCGCAACAGAATGGACACGATCGATATTTTTCCCAAAAAGCTCGCGGCTGCTTAGCGCCGGAGGTTGGGGGAGTCAAAGGCGACCTCACGGAAGAAGATCACAATGCCCGCCTGACGGTAGCCGATATACCCTGGACATCGGTCGGCGCGCCGAAGTCCGCAAGAGACCGAATAGGGTCTGTGCTAGTGACGCACCGGCGGAGGTGCCCCGGTGGTGGCGAGCCAGAGGCCGAGGGCGGTGTGCAGGGCCTCGGCGGCTTCGGGCGAGAGAGGCACCTTCAAGACGGCGTCCCCATCGAAATGAAACTCGGCGAGCACGAAACGACCGCTGGGGGGCGAGGCGAGGCGCAGCAGGCTGGTCAGCACCGGTGCTTCGATCGCTCCGCTCTTGCCCTCGAGGTCATCGATATCATCCATCATGTCGACCTACCTTGTTCCCCGGCCCAGGCACGTTCCCGCGGCACTGTCTGCGTTCGGCGTGAGATCAACGTGAAACACCGGCCTGCGTCAGCGGCCTGCATCACACGAATTTTGGTCTTGACCAAGCCGCTCGCCTTGCTTCGAGCCGGCTATTTCACTTAACCGGATCGGAAACAAAAAATTCAACAGAGCCATACAGTTAGCATCTTGTACGGATTTATAACACCGCTTGTCGTTCCTTCGATAGAGCAAAATCGCCACAGTCCGTCGCAAATCGACTCGCCCCTTGCTTCCGCCCCGGCCGGCCAGCCCGTTCATGTAAAAAAATTGCTCGTCCGATGTCGGCTAGGCATGCCTGCCGGCGTCCTCTGCCCGACACCCCACGAGCGAAGAACGGCTCGCGCGGCGCAAAATCGGAACCATCGCCCTATTCGTCGAGACAGGAGTGACGAACCATGCCGAGAGCCTCGATCCTCAAATCCCTGCTGGCCGCCCTGGTGATCGGCGCCGGCAGCCTGGCCGCTACAGCAGGCGCTGCGACGGCTGCGCAGGCAGCTACGAACGACAAGGTCCCGGCCAAGAGTGGTCATGTCGAGGCCGGCGGCGTGAATTATTACTACGAGATACGGGGCAGCGGCGAACCGCTCCTCCTCCTGCATGGCGGCCTCGGCTCGATCGACATGTTCCAGCCCGTCATGCCGGTGTTCACGGCCCACCGCCAGATCATCGCCGTCGATCTCCAGGGCCATGGCCGCACGCCGCTCGGCTCGCGCCCGATCGACCTCAAGGCCATGGGCGACGATATGGGCCAGATCCTTGCCAAGCTCGGCTACAGCCAGGTCGATGTCTTCGGCTATTCCATGGGCGGTGGCGTCGCCTTCCAACTCGCGGCCCAGCATCCCGACAAGGTGCGCCGGCTCGTGCTGGTCTCCGCAGGCTTTGCCCAGGACGGCTTCTATCCCGAAATGCTGCCGATGCAGGCTCAGGTCGGCGCCGGCATGGCCGAGATGATGAAGGCCACGCCGATGTACCAGTCCTATGTCAAGGTCGCGCCCGATCCGACCGAATTCCCGCGCCTGCTCGACGCCATGGGCGCGCTGATGCGCAAGCCCTATGACTGGACGTCCGACGTGCCGAAGCTGACCATGCCGGTGATGCTGATCTTCGGCGACAGCGACATGTATCGTCCCGAGCATGTGGTCAAATTCTACCAGCTGCTCGGCGGTGGCCTGCGTGATGCCGGCTGGCAGCGCGAGCACATGGCCAAGAACCGCCTCGCCATCCTGCCGGGCCTGACCCACTACGATATCTTCTTGTCGCCGCAGCTCACGGCAGCCGCCCTGCCCTTCCTCGACGGCAGGAGCGAGAACGCCAATTGGAGCGACCAGGCCGGCAAGTGACCGCCGCGGAGTGACCGCCGCGGAGTGACCGCCGCGGAGCGCCCTCCGGAAAGGACTTGTACGAAGCGGGATTGTTGCCGATTGTCCGGCACTATCCCGCTCGGAGCTTCCCTCATGCACGGCCACCCTTCCCCCACCCTCGACCAAGCCCGTACGGGGCGCCTCGATGCCGTGATCGACGCCGCCATCGCCGAGGAGCGCATCGTCGGCACCGTAGTGCTGGTGGCCGAGGCGGGCGAGATCGTCTACCGCCGCGCCGCTGGCCATGCCGACCGCGAAGCCGGCGTGCCGGTGGCCGAGGACACCATCTTCCGCCTCGCCTCGGTGACCAAGCCAATGGTGGCCGCTGCCGCCCTGGCGCTGGTCGAGGCCGGGCAGCTCCGGCTCGACGACCCTGTGACCCGCCATCTTCCGGCTTTCCGACCCAAGCTCGCCGACGGCAGCGAGCCGGTCATCACCGTGCGCCATCTCCTCAGCCACACGGCCGGCCTGCGCTATGACTACGATGACGCCGCCGACATCTCCAGCGGTCTCGACCGGCCCGGCCGCGGCATGGCGGAGAATCTCGAAAAGATCGCAGCGCAACCGCTAGCTTTCGCGCCCGGCAGCGCCTGGCGCTATTCGATGGCGATCGACGTGCTGGGCGGGCTGATGGAAAGAGCCACGGGCAAGAGCCTGCCCGAGATCGTGGCCGAACGCGTCACCGGGCCGCTCGGCATGGCCGACACCGAATTCGTGGCCGGCAAGCCCCATCGCCTGGCGACCGCCTATGCCGATGGCGAGCCCCGGCCGGTGCGCATGGGCGAAATCCAGCGTGTATGCCACAATGGCTGGTGGCTCACCTTCGCGCCGCAGCGTGCTTTCGACCCCACGGCCTTCCCCTCCGGCGGCGCCGGCATGGTGGGCACGGCCGGCGACTTCCTCACCTTTCTGGAAGCGGTCCGCAGCGGCGGGGCACCGATCCTCTCGCCGGGGAGCCAGCGCCTCCTGAGCGAGGATGCGGTCGCCGATCTCGACATCGAGGACCCCGGCTGCGGCTTCAGCCTCGGCTGGTCGATTCTGCGCGATCCCGCCATTGCCGGCCTGCCCGGCTCGCCCGGATGCTGGCAATGGGGCGGCGTCTATGGTCACAGCTGGTTCGTGGATCCCGCGCGCAGGCTTTCGGTGGTGATGTTCACCAACACGGCGGTCGCCGGTGTCGGCGGTGCCTATCCCGAGGCCCTCCGTGCAGCGGTTTACGGCTAGAAGCATCCTGCGACCTGGCGTTCCACCACGCCCCCGCCGGCGCGGCTGGCCTTCCTGCCCGGTGGGAGGTCGGTCCTATCGCCGCCGTCGAAATGAGCGGGTGGCTCAATCTTTTGGGAGGGGGGACGGGCCGGCAACCCCTTATCCTTTCGGTGCGGCGATACCGCTCATTCCCAGCTAGCCGGACCGGCGATCTGGGGGTAAATCTTGGTTAACAGCAGTGACGCACCTGACAGGCCAATCGCAGTGAGAAGTCCCGATACACGGGACCGGGCCGATTGAGCCCTGCAAGTATGGGAACCAACATGACTCGTGTTCTGGTAACGGGTGGCGCCGGCTACATCGGCAGCCACGCCTGCAAGGCCCTGGCCCTGGCAGGTTACGACCCCGTCGTCGTCGACAATCTCTCTCTGGGCCATGCCGATGCGGTCAAATGGGGGCCGCTGGAAGTCGGCGACATCCGCAACAGCGCCTTTCTCAACAAGGTGATCACCCACTACAAGCCCGAAGCGGTGATGCATTTTGCGGCCAGCTCCACGGTGGGCGAATCGGTCGCCGATCCCGCCAAATACTATTCCAACAATGTCGTGGGCTCGCTGACCCTGCTCGAGGCCGTGCGCCAGAACGAGATCGAGACCTTCATCCTGTCCTCGACCTGCGCGACCTATGGCGTTCCCACCTGCCTGCCGATCCTGGAG
>NZ_JBQEPH010000045.1:0-29358 GCF_052045555.1 Labrys sp. 22185
GAATGGGCCATGATCCACCTCCTAACACGGTGAATCACGAATCCACCCAAAAGGGAATCCCTCGACTCAAACTTCCCGCACGACGCTCTAATGGCCACTCCCTGCGACCTGATTGCAATCATGGGGGCGAATCTTCCGATCCGCCCCCCGAAAGAATCAGGCGGCGGCCTTGGTGATGGCGTCGATCACCTCGTCCACGGCAGTCTCGACATTCGCACGGTCGTCGGCCTCGGCCATGACGCGAATGACCGGTTCGGTGCCGGAGGGACGGATGACCAGGCGGCCGCCATCGCCGAGCTGCTTGCGCGCGCCCTCGATCACGGCAGCGACCTTGGGATCATCAAGCACCTTGCGACGACGAATCCGCACGTTCTTGAGGATCTGCGGCAGCGGGTCGAAGCGGTGGCAGACCTCGCTGACGGGACGATCGGCCTTCTTGAGCACCGCCAGCACCTGCAAGGCGGCGACCAGGCCGTCGCCGGTGGTGGCGAAATCGGACAGGATGATGTGGCCCGACTGCTCGCCGCCGACATTGTAGCCCTGCGCCCGCATGCGTTCGAGCACGTAGCGGTCGCCGACCGCCGTGCGCTCGAGCTGCAGGCCGAGCCCGCCGAGATAGCGCTCCAGGCCGAGATTGGACATCACCGTGGCGACGATGCCGGGCTGGGTGAGCTTGCCCTCGTCCTTCCAGTCCGAGGCCACCACCGCCATCAGCTGGTCGCCATCGATGACATGTCCCTTCTCGTCGACCATGAGGACGCGATCGGCGTCGCCGTCGAGGGCGATGCCGATATCGCCGCGCAGATCCCGCACTTTCTGGGCGAGAGCCCTCGGCGCGGTCGAGCCGACATCCCGGTTGATGTTGAAACCGTCAGGCTCGACACCAATGGTAATCACGTCGGCGCCGAGTTCCCACAAGGCTTCCGGGGCGACCTTGTAGGCGGCGCCATTGGCGCAGTCGACCACCACCCGGAGGCCGTCGAGGCGCAAACCGCGCGGCAAGGTGCGCTTGGCGAATTCGATATAGCGGGCATGCACGTCGTCGATGCGGCGGGCCCGGCCGAGATCGCGCGAGCCGGCCAGCCGCGAGGACAGGTTGGTGTCGATCAGCGCCTCGATGGCACGCTCGGTCTCGTCGGACAGCTTGAAGCCGTCGGGACCGAACAGCTTGATGCCGTTGTCTTCATAGGGATTGTGCGAGGCCGAAATCATCACGCCGATATCGCAGCGCAGCGAATTGGTGAGCATGGCGACAGCCGGGGTGGGCATCGGGCCCAGCAGCATCACGTCGACGCCGACGGCGGTAAAGCCCGCCACCAGCGCGTTCTCGATCATGTAGCCCGACAGGCGGGTATCCTTGCCGATCACCACGCGATGGCGGTGGTCGCCGCGCTGGAAGGCGAGGCCGGCCGCCATGCCGACCTTCATCGCCAGTTCCGGCGTAATGACACTATTGGCCAGGCCACGGATGCCGTCCGTGCCGAAATATTTGCGGCTCATGTGATAACCCTGAGGTTTCGAGGCATGGCTGCAGCATCATTCCTGCAGCGCCTCAGTTATTGTTTCCGCGTTACTGATCTTACCTGCAGATGCATCGGGCCGGTCGAACTGCCTTTTTACAGCGTCATTCCGGCCCGATGCCGCGGTCTCACGAGCAAAACGTCTTCATCGCAGGGCGCCGTTTTGCTCCGTCTCTCCGTTTCGACGCGTCCTCGCGATTCAAGGTCTCCCGTCAAATCGCCGAACGCTTTGCCGGTCCGGCGCCTACTCCACCGTCACACTCTTGGCGAGGTTGCGCGGCTGGTCGACATCCGCGCCGATCAGCACTGCTGCATGATAGGCCAGAAGCTGGATCGGCACGGAATAGACCAGTGGCGAAACCACCGACGGCATTACCGGCATCACGATGGTCTTGGCGCCCGGAAGCGAGGCGGCCTTGGCCCCTTCTTCGTCTGTGATCAGGATGATACGCCCGCCACGCGCGGCGACCTCCTGCATGTTCGAGACGGTCTTCTCGAAGATCGCATCGAAGGGAGCAATCACCACCACCGGCATGCTCTCGTCGATGAGCGCGATCGGGCCGTGCTTGAGTTCGCCCGCGGCATAACCCTCGGCGTGGATGTAGCTGATTTCCTTGAGTTTCAGCGCACCTTCCAGAGCGAGCGGGAAACTGGTGCCGCGGCCGAGATAGAGCACGTCCTTGGCCTTGGAGAGATCACGCGCGCAGGCCTCGATCTCATGATCGAGACGGAGCGCCTCCGCCATCAGGCGCGGTGCCTCGATCAGGGCCTGCACCAGTTCCTTTTCCGCCTCGGGCGTCAGCGTCCCGCGAGCCTTGCCCGCACCGATCGCCAGGCAGGCGAGCACGGCCAGCTGGCAGGTGAAGGCCTTGGTGGAGGCAACACCGATCTCGGGACCGGCAAGCGTGCGCACCATGGCGTCCGCCTCGCGCGACATCGTGGAGGTCGGCACATTGACGACGGCAAGTGTATGCTGGCCATTCTCCTGGCAGTAGCGCAAGGCCGCCATGGTATCGGCGGTTTCGCCCGATTGGGAGACGAAGAGCGACAATCCACCCTTTTCGAGCGGTGCTTCGCGATAGCGAAATTCCGAGGCGATATCGACCTCGACCGGCAGGCGGGCATAGCGCTCGAACCAGTATTTCGCCACCTGTCCGGCGAAGGACGCCGTACCGCAGGCCGAGATGGTCAGGCGACTGAGGTTCTTCCAATCGAAAGGCAGGTCCGGCAAACGAACGGTTTCGCTGGTCATGTCGATCAGGGAAGCCAGGGTGTGGGAAATCACCTCGGGCTGCTCGTGGATCTCCTTGGCCATGAAATGGCGATAATTGCCCTTCTCGACGATGGCCGCCGAAATCTCCGCCTTCTGGATGGGGCGTTCGACCTGATTGAACCCGGCGTCGTAGATCGTTGCGGTGGAGCGAGTAATCACGACACTATCGCCATCCTCAAGATAAGCGAAAGTATTCGTCAGTGGACCGAGGGCGATAGCATCCGATCCCAGGAACATCGCGCCGTTGCCATAGCCGACTGCCAGCGGCGGCCCCAGCCGGGCACCGATGATGAGATCATCCTCCCCGGCAAACAGGAAGCCGAGCGAGAAGGCACCACGAATGCGCTTGAGGCAGGCCTGCACGGCCTCGATCGGCGACTGGCCCTTCTCGAGCTCGCGCGTGACGAAATGCGCGATGACCTCGGAATCGGTTTCCGACTGGAAATCGGCGCCATCTGCGCTCAACTCATCCCGCAACTCGCGGAAATTCTCGATGATGCCGTTATGAACGACAGCCACTCGCTCGGTCGCATGAGGATGGGCATTGTCCTCCGTCGGCTTGCCGTGTGTCGCCCAACGCGTATGGCCGATACCGCTAGTGCCCTTGAGCGGCGCCTGGCCGAGCTTGGCCTCGAGATTGACCAGCTTGCCCTCGGCGCGCCGGCGGACAATGGCGCCACCCTCCAGGGTCGCAATACCGGCGGAATCATACCCCCGATATTCCAGTCTTCGCAACGCATCCACCAGCGGCATGGCCACTGATTCGTTGCCAAGAACACAAACAATACCACACATGTGCTCTACCTTATCTTGGTCCGAATCAAAACAATCGTGTTTTCGATTAAGGAACTCTGGATAGAAGGCATATTCAAAATGCCTTACGTTTTGTAACGACAGACGGCCGCAACCCGCCTCGGGCCAAGGCCGCAGGGCGGGTTTTGCCAGACATCCGAGCAAGCTTCCGGCACCTCACGAAGTGCCCGCCACCCCCTGCCGATTTGTTGTCATGAAGTTGATGGCCAGCCGCCAAAATCCCTTGCCGCAACGGGCTGGTGTTGGATTGCCCACCCTACGGCAACCGGTCCGGACACAGCGCCAAAACACGAGGAATGGCAGCCCGAAATCAAGCCGCCTCATACTTCCCTGCCTCGCAACTGATCACACCCCGGTCATAAAAGATTCATCAACAGTCAGCCAATCAAACTCAACATACACAATATGGTGAGAATATGGTCAGTGTAAATACAGCATATTTCTTCTGTTATACCAATATCGTTCATATAGATGAACAAAATGGGGTTTGATCAGCCTATTTGCAATCATTCAAAGCTGGCTTCACCAAGGGGAGAACATTATAAGCTTGCAATCCATTTTCGATGAGTCTAAAAAGCCGACTCGCTGAGGTTGGCAATGCCATAGGTACTGATGAATCGTGCCGTATGGGGCATTGGTTGAATCGGAGGACGGATGGCGAAAGTGGCCTGTGCGCTATCGACGTTTCTGGGCGCAGCAGTACCCCTCGCTCACGCTGCCCATCCAACAGCCAGAGCCCCGACGCTCTATCCGGCTGCGCGGACATTGCTGCATTGCAATATCCGCAGAGCCTGTACCGAGCGGCCATTCGGCGCGGTCATGCGGGGTGATCCATCGCCACGCGCCGCAACCACCAACCGTCCAAAACGGACATGATGCCGCCCGAGGGGAAAACGAGCGAAATTGGAATTGTTCACAGAAACAGTCCAAATTTCTTTCTGTAGTCGCCTAGATAATCATCAGTTTAAAACCAAATAGCTGCCTTGCTTGCGTCATTCTTTTGTAAAGATTATCTGATCTTTATGGAATTAATGATTGAGTATGGAATCTATACATGGGCAACCACGGGACAGGCACTCTTGAAACCTAACAGATTTCCATCGTCGGAGACCGCCGAGGTGCCTTTACTCGCGGTCCATGAAAATGGCCACGCTTGGTTTTCCGCTTCCGACGTCTATTCGCAAGCCGTGCGCGCCGAATGCGCCGATCTGGTCAAGCGTGCCGACAATGTCGAAACCGCCCAGGTTGCGCTGCCGCGCCTGAAATATCTGCTCTCCCGCTTTCCGGGGGAGTTGGACGTCAATCTCTCCCACGCTCTCGTCGCCGAGATGACCCGTGTCCGCGAGGGCATGCTGGAGCTGTGGACCGGCGTCCACGAAAAATTCCCCGACAATTACCGGGCCCTGCAATATCGCCTGCGCTGGCTGTCGCGGCATCAGCGCATTGCCGAGGGGCTCGAGATTCTCGAGCGTCATTACCCCGGCGTGCCCTCGGACGTCGATCGTCGCCTCGGCAAGGCCGAGCTTTTCGTCGAACTGCGTGAAATCGCCAAAGCCAAGGCGCTGTTCGTCTCAACCCTGGCCGATTTCCCGGATTCCAAGAACGCGCCGCTCGTCTATGCCAAGCGGTTGCGCGAATGGGGAGAATTAACCGAAGCCCTGTTGATCCTGGACCGGCTGCTGGCGACCGGGCAAGCCCCCAAGAACGCCTCGGTCATGGCCGAGGAGCTGCGCAAGGGCATGGAGGTGCTCGGCCGGCACGTACCGGACTGGCAGACCTGCGGCATCCCCGCCCGCATCGTGGTGCTGAGGGCGGCCATTGACATCTTCCGCAACCGATCCGTGCGTTCGGTGGCGCCAGGCCGGCTCGGCTCCGTCTCGCTTATCACAGGCAGCCTCGGCACCGGCGGAGCGGAACGCCAGCTTGCCCGAACCGCAGCCCGGCTGGAACGCACCCGGCGCGAAAGCGGCAGCATCTCCGGCCGGCAGATCCGCGGTCCGATTCAGGTCGTGGTCAAATCGCTTAGCCGCGAGAACAATCACGACTTCTTTCTGCCCATGATCGCCTGCGAGCAGGTCGAGGCCTATCAGATCGACAACATGACGCCGGCCCGCCCGGCGGAACTCGTACCCGAGGAGAGCGATCTCCGGCATTTGCTGTCCCTGGTGCCGGTCCATGCGGCCTTCGGCACGCAACGCCTGGTCGAGCATTTTCGGCGGCACGAAACCGAGGTCGCCTATATCTGGCAGGACGGCGCCGTCCTGTTCGCTGCCCTGGCGGCACTCGTGGCCGGCGTCCCCCGCATCGTCCTCAATGTACGCGGCCTGCCGCCGGTTTTGCGGCCCCATCTGTTCCGGGGTGAATATGAGCCGATGTATCGGGCCCTGGCTCGGATTCCCGGCGTCGAGTTCATGAGCAACAGCCATGCGGCCGCCAAGGCCTATTGCGAGTGGCTCGACCTGCCGCAGGAGCGTTTCACCATCGTTCACAACGGGGTCGAGCACCTGCCGCCCGAGCCGAACGAGACCGACGAGGAGCGCTGGCAGAAATTCCAGCGCCGCACCGCGGATGCCACCGAGACGATTGGCGGCGTCTTCCGCATCGATGTCGACAAACGCCCCGAACTCTGGATCGATTTCGTCCACGCCTATCATGAGGCCCGTCCGAATGCCCGCTTCGTTCTGGTCGGCAGCGGCCCTCTGCTGCCCCGCGTACGCCAGCGTGCAGCCGAACTCGGCATCGCCGAGCGGATCCTGTTCGTGGGCCGTTCGGCCAGCGTCGGCTATTGGCTGGCGAAGATGGATGCCTTCGTGCTGCTGTCGCGTTTCGAGGGCCTGCCCAACGTGCTGATCGAAGCCCAGCTCGCCGGCATTCCGGTGGTGACCACGCCGGCAGGCGGCGCCTGCGAAACCTTCACGCCGGGTGTGACGGGGCTGGCCACCGACACGGTCGAGGCGGTCGATCTCGACGCCTTGTGCGCCAAGGTCGGGCACGTCGTCGACTGGCGGCATTCGGATCCGAGCCTTGCGGACCGCATTCGGCAAATTGCTTCCGAGCGTTTCTCCACCACCCTGATGGTGCAGCGAACCGTGGATTTGTTGGCAAGTCCGCCGGCGGCAGATCCTCCGGCCGAGCAACCGCGGAAATACAAGAGAGCCCGTGCCCACTGAGTCCCGTCGTCGATGACAACCCGGCAGCAAGCAAATCGCCAGCGTCAGTTGGCGAAAATAAAACTTAAAATCGAAATTGAATGTATATTTTCAAATATAATATCCTAATTTGCGAACTATTAGAAATATAATTTAATTAATTTTTGTTTAATTATTGCCACTATGCCGTCAAATTCAGGTGCTTAACTGGCCTTCTGGTCCAAAAATACACACAGATTTGTACCGAACGTTTCTGGTCGCTTCCTTACGATCAGATCAATTGATCACATGTGGTGATCGCCGAGTGCCTACCCAGGCAATATGACGAGTGAGATAGAAGATGGACATTGCGAACGACGCCTTCTCGAAAGCCTCCTTCGGCCATAGCGTCATTCCCGGCCCTGCAAGCTGGACCCAGTCGAAGCGGCGCATCTCGCCTTCGGCGCCGGAATTGCGCAACCATCTCGAAACCATGCGCGATGCCTGGCAGGCTTCGAACTGGGACGCGGTGATCGCCGAGGCCGACAAATTGCTGGCGATTTCGCCCAGTCATGCCAATGCGCTGAAGATGCGTCTGAGAGCGGCCATCAATGCCGGCCAGCTCGACAAGGTGGCACAATCGGCAATCGCCGCTGCCGAAGTGCATCCCTCGACCGCGTTCCTGGCAGCCAAGAAGCTCCTGAGCAGCCAGCAGGTCGAGGACGCTGCCAAGGTCCTGATCGCCATTCGTCATGCCGATGCCGGCACGATCGAGGGTTTCGACGACATCACCGCACGTGTCGGCAGCAATCTCGCCAAGGCCGCCGCCGAGCTCGACCGGGCGGGTGACCAGGACGGCTATCGTCGCGTGCTTCGCCTCGGCAACGCGGTGGCTCCCGCCGATCCGGTCCTGCGCAAGCGTATCATCGCCCTGCGCAACGACGTGGTGGACCAGGCCAAGCAGACCGATCTCGAACAGGATCCCGCCGGCTTTGCAGCCGCTTGGGAACAGGTCCTCAAGGTGGATCCACGCCATCCCACGGCGACCAAGCGTCTGGCGACTGCAGCCGAACGGACCGGTACCCCGGAACGCGCCCTTGAATTGTGGTCGCGTCTGCTCGACATCGATCCCACCGATCAGGTTGCCGCCAAGCGCCTCGCCCGTGCCGCCGGACAAGCCGAGCTCGAATATACGGGCCTGGTGACCCTCTATCAGGCCGGCCTGGCCGCGCCCGAGGTCGACTATGTCGGCCGCCTGATCCAGCGCGTCCGTCGCGCCGCCAAGCTCGCCCTGCGCGGCGGCGAGGCCCGCCAGGCAGCGCTCCATCTGGCCCTGCTGGCCAAGGTCGGCCAGGACGACGACGAACTGCAGCTGCTGCGCCGCAAGGTCGCGGCGATCCTTTCCAAGGAGCTGAGCGCCCATCGCCGCGAGAAGCGCCCGGCGGAGGCTGCCGAGGTCGCCTATCTCCTGCTCCAGATCGATCCGGAGAACGTGCCGGCCCTGACGGCGGTGGCGCATCATCTCTACCAGACGCACGCCTTCGCCGACTCGGCCAACTACTACCAGCGCGTGCTCGAGCTCAAGCCGGACTCGGCCACCCATTGGCTGCATCTGGCGCGCGCGAGCCACCGGGCCGGCGATCTCGCCACGGCCTCGGCGGCCGTGACCCGTAGCCGCGAGCTCGCCCCGGACAACAGCGCCAGCAAGAACCTGGAAGGCTTGCTGAACCTCAAGCTGGCGAGCTGAGCCCAGAGCCTCCTGCGATCCGGCGTTCGCGCCGGCCCTCGCAAGACGCATCCGAACGAAAAGTTGGAGCAAAGGCGCGTTCTCCCTGAACGCGCCTTGTTCTGAGGAGCCGGAGATCAAGGTGAGCAGAGTGACCGAAGCGCCGAAGCTGCATCGTAACGGCGATGTGCCGGCAGAACATGTAAGTTCCAGGACGACCTCCTTCGACGACAGCCAGCTCGAAGGGGCGGCAATTGCCATGGGCGGCAGCGCCCTGCACGGTTCCGGTTCTCCCGCTCGCCATAAAGCCAAGCTTGCTGCCGTTTCAACGTTGCAGGCTTCTTCTTCCGACACCGAGCTCCAGGCCGCGCTCGACCGCGAGGCGGCTGCGACACGGCGCATCAGGGAACTCGAAGCAGAACTGGCCGAGCGTTCCCTGGCCGAGGACAATGTCGCACTCACCACCCGGCTGCAGCAGCTGGAACGCGACCTCGACGTCTATCGCGAGGCCAAGCGCAGCGCTGAACTGGCCGTGCTCGACACGCGCAGCATCTGGAAACACGCCGAGCAGCGCATCGCCAAGCTGCGCGAAGGCCATACATACCGGCTCGGCCAGGTGATGATGACCGGCTTTTCGAGCTGGCGCGATGGCATGCGCCTGCCAGCCCGCATCGCCGAATGGTATCGCGACTATCGTCATTCCCTCTCGCTGCCGGCCGATCTGGTGCCGACCGGTGCAGCCCCCGAATATCTGCAGCTGTCCGAGATCGCCCTCGCCAAGGCGCAGAAGAACGGCCTGGCCGCAGCCGAGCGCTGGATCCACGACCAGCGCCCGCGTGGCAGCGTGCTGTCGCGCGTGCTGCTCGATCTGGCCAAGCAGGCCAGAACCGCCGATCCGGCCGCGGCCGTCGCGCTCGCCAAGGCCGCCGCCGAGGCCGACCCGAACGAGGGACGGATCAAGCTCCTGGCCTTCACGCTCATGGATACCGGCTCGATCGACGAGGCCAGTGCCATTCTCCAGGAAGCCCTGCGCGCCGGCGCTGCCCTCAATGCGACGGAAACGCGCCGCTATGAAGAGCTGATGGCGCTCGAACGGTTCAAGGGCCAGGGCATTCGCCTGCCCAAGCCCGTATCACGCAAGGCACAGGGCACGCGTCTCAACATCCTGCTCTATGTGCCGCAATCCCTGCCCTATCACTGGTCTGCCACCAGCATGCGCACGCATGCCCTGGCCCAGGATCTGACGAGCCTTGGCTGTTCGGTGCGGGTGGTGACCCAGCCCGGCTATCCCGTCCGCAACACTGGCGCCTCACGCAAATCCGGCCCCGACATGGTGGATGGCATCGCCTATCACCGCATGGCCCCGATAGAGGCCGCTCCGGCCATCATCGATCAATATGCCCGCGAGGCCGGCGTGGCGCTCGGACGGATCGCCAGGACACTGGAAGCCGACGTCATCATGGTATCCGGTGAGCTGGAGGCGGCTTATCCCGCCGCCATCGCCACCCGCATGACGGGCGCCGATCTCGTTCTCGACTGCCAGCGCCTGGCATCGACGGCCGATGCCGCGCCCGCCAACGACCGCGAAGCGCTCTTTCGACAGGCGGACGACGTCCTGGTGGCGGAGGCGAGCCTGATGCTGGCCCGCTGGCCCGGCGCCACGGAGGCCCTCTCGGCCCGGGGCGTGCCGGCCGAAAAGCTCCTGTTGCTGGGCGAGAATGCACCCGCCTTCAAGCACGACGAGAAGACTCCCGCCTGGCGCAGCGACCCGGCCCTCAAGGACCGGCTGGTCCTTGGCTATGTCGGCGATCCCTATGACGACCTCGACTTGGACGGCATCGCCGACGCCTTCGACAAGCTCGTGGGCCATGGGATCGACGCCGGGCTGGCGGTTTTCGGCGTGGGTTCGCGCTTCCTCAAGCTGCATGAGCGCCTGAGTCATATGGGCCATGGCGAGCGCGTGCTCTTCCCCGGCCGTCCCAAGGTCGGCTCCATCGCCGAAGCCTACAAGGCGATCGACATCTTCGTCACGCCCTCCCTCGCGGGTGTGGCCCGGAGCGAACGGAGCCGGTTCGACCTCGTCGATGCCCTCATGCATGGCAAGACCATCGTGGCGTCCGACGGCCCGGTGGCCCGCGCCATCCTGGGCAATGCCGCGGTCTGGATCGAGGACGGCGAGGACGGCCTGGCCGAAACGCTGCGCCGGCTCGCCGGTGACGCTTCGCTGCGCCATGCGCAGCAGGACAAGAGCGCGAGCCGGGCTGAGGAGTGGCGTGCCTTGTCATCGGCAAACGCGCTGGTCGAACGGCTCCGCAAGGCCCGGGCGGTTCCCTCGTCATGATGGCCTTCCGCACCCAGCCTGCCGTGCAGCCGGTGGATGACGCCGGCGCAAGTGGCGCCACGTCGGCACCGGTAGCCCACGAGATCTCGGCACGCGACATCGTCTCGGCCGCGGTGGCCAACGGCCTGCGCGCGGGCAATGGCGTGCAGCGCGTGACCACGGCCGAAGTCAACCGGGCCCGCGACATCTCCAACGCGATGCGCCGGCTGCCCGAACTCACCGAGGCCCTCGACAAGCTGCTTCCCTATGTGATCAAGCATCCGCGCGAGGAGCGCTTCCAGGCCCTGGTCGCCCGGGCGCTCGAACGCGTGCAGGACCCGCGTGCCCTCCTGGTCTGGCGCGGCATAGACGAGCGCTTCCCGACCTCGCGCGAAGCCTTCTTCCGCGTGCTGCGCTGGACCATCCGCATCGACGGGGTCGATGCCGGCAGGACACTTCACAGCGAGCGCTTCCCCGAAGAGCCGGAAGATCCCTCGCAGCTGCTGATCTATGGCCGCGGCCTGATCGAATTGAAGGATTTCGACGGCGCCGAGGCCGCCTTCGGCCAGCTCGTCGAAATGGACAACACACCCGAATCCGTGCTGGTCGCGCTCGGACGCCTCTATGTCTCGCTGGGACAGCCGATGCGGGCGCGCGAGATAATCGAGTTCGCACGCGACAAGTTCGGCGAGACCAAGCACATCGCCCAGACGCAGGCGCGGATCGAACAGGACCTGCGCAGCCTCAGCGAACTCGTGCCCGATCACGCCGACAGCGACGACCATTTGCCCAATCTGGTGATCGAGCGCGTGTTCGAGATGGCCATCGCCCAGCGGGCGGCGACCGCGGACTTCGAGCCGCGCCTCTTCGTCGGGCCTGTGGTGCTGATCAATGGCAGCCTGGGATCGGGCGGGGCCGAACGCCAGTTCACCAACACGGCGCTCGGCCTGAACCGGGCGATCCACTCGGCCAGCCCGATCGCCGATACCGACATCATGGGCCCCATCCATGTGGTCTGCAGCTCGCTGCATTCGCGTGCCGGTGCCGATTTCTTCGTGCCGCAATTCGTGGAAGCGGGCCTGCAGGTCCATGAATATTCGCTGTTTGCCGAATATGGCGGACGCCCGCGCTATTCCCGCGTCAAGGAGCTGATCGGCTTCCTCGACCACCTTCCGACGCAGATGCGGACGGGCGTGGTCCGCCTTACCGACGCACTGAACTATATCCGCCCCGACATCGTGCATATCTGGCAGGATGGCTCGGTCCTCGCCACCGGCCTCGCCGCCCTGCTGGCCGGCGTGCCGCGCATCCTGCTCGGCGTGCGCACGCTGCCGCCGGAAGATCGCTTCGAACGCAACAAGCCTGAATATGAGGCGGTCTATCGCTCGCTGCTCTCGGCACGGGGCGTTGCCATCGTGGCGAATTCCCAGGCCGCCGGCGAGCGCTACGAAGCTTGGCTCAAACTGCCGCGCGGCTCGGTGCGCATCATTCCCAACGGGCTCGATCCCCTGAGCACGGCAACCGACGAGAAGACCCTGGCCCTGACCCAAAAGCTCGAGAGCTTCGAGGTCAAGGCCGGTTTCACCGTCGGCTCGGTCATGCGATTTGACGACAACAAGCGCCCGCTGCTCTGGCTGGAGACCGCCGCGAGCCTCGCCGCCCGCGTGCCCGATGCCCGCTTCATCCTGGTGGGTGACGGCCCCCTGCTCGGCAAGGCGACCGCCTATGCCGAGGAATTGGGCATCGCCGATCGCGTGCTGTTCACCGGCCGCTCCCCCCGCGTCGGCCATTGGCTGTCGCATATGGACGTCTTCCTGCTGTTGTCGCGCCATGAAGGCCTGCCCAACGTGCTGATCGAAGCGCAGTTCAGCGGGGTTCCGGTCGTGACCACGCCGGCAGGTGGCGCGGCCGAAACGCTGATGCCGAGAGTGAGCGGCACCGTGTTGCCTTCGATCGACAATCTGCAACCGGATGCCATCGCCGGCGAAGTGCTGGCCTGGCGCCGCGATCATCAGGACCGCGCGGAACTCGCCGCCAATGTGGCGAAATGGTCCCGCGAACGCTTTTCCATGCGCCGCATGCTGGAACTGACCGTCGATGCCTATCTCGACCGCTAATCCGCGAGGCGACAACGCATGAAGCGATTGACCGAACAAGATACCAAGGCTGCGGATGCCAGGCAGGCGATCGACGATGTCCTCGCTTTGGCCGGTGACGGCCGGATGCAGGACGCTCTCGCCTTGCTGACGCCGCCCGTGGCCGCCATTCCGCGCAACCGCAACCAGGTCCGCCGCCTGGTCGTCGCCCCCGCCATGCGCGCCGGTGAACTCGACACCGCCCGCCTCTTCCTGGAACGCCTGGTCGAGGCCAATCCCTCTTCCAGCGACGACCTCCTCACGCTTGGCAGCGTGATGATGCGTGCCGGCCGCCGCGACGCAGGCCAGGCGCATATCGAACGGGCCGGAGAACTCGACCCCGACAATCTCGCCATCGCGGCGGTGCGGCTGCAGGCCCTGGTCCAGGCGACCGATTTCGACGCCGCCCGCGACTTCGCACGCCGCTATGCCGACCGCAGCCCGGACCATGCACGGCTGGCCCAGCTCTGCCTAATCGCTCTCGCGCGAGCGGGTGATCTCGATACAAGTCTCGTCATCGTCGAGCGCTTGCAGGACCAGCCCGACCTTACCACCGACCTCGCCCTCGAAGTCGCCCAGGTCCTGCAACTGGCGGGGCGCCACGAAGAGGCGCTGGCCATCGGCCGCACGGCGCTGGAACAGGGCGGGGAGTCGCCGAGGCTGCACCTCGTCGTCGCCAATGCGATGCTGTCACTCGGCGGGGAAGACGCGGAGATCCTCGAGCACCTGCGCCAGGCACGCGACAAGGCCGCCAAGGACGTGCTTCTCCTGCGCACCCTCGGCGAGACCCTGCTCAGGCTGCGCCAGAATGAAGAGGCGGTCGACGTCCTCAGGCAGGCGAGCACGCTGGCGCCGGATCTGCGCAATCTCAAGATGCTGCTGGCACGCGCGCTGCGGCTGGCCCGCCACTATGACGAGGCGGCCACGCTGCTGCGCAAGCTGGCACAGGAAGACCCCCATTCGCCGGCCTTGCAGCGCTACACCATCTCGACGCTGCTGCAGGCGGGTCTGGAGGATGAAGCCCAGGGACACTATGCCGATCTGGTCGGCCGCAAACGCGCCTATCTCCAGGGTTCCTTCACCGATGCGCTCGCCCGCCTCGACCAGAACCTGGCCAGTGCGCCCATCCCCAAAGGCAGGCTCGACTTCGCCTGGTCGCTCGCCAGCCGGCTTGCCGGCAGCGAGCCTGCGGACCGCAACGCTTGGGACGACCGGGTGCGCTGGGGTTGCCTGGCCGACCTCTTGCTCCTCGACTGGCTCGAATGCGCTCCCGAGCGGGTGGGCGAAGTGGCTGAAATGCTCGACGGTATCGATGCCGCCGTAGCCGGCCTCCGCAACGGCTTGGACAAGGGCAAGGGTGCCCTGTTGATCAGCCCGCACATGGGACCGATGTATGCCGGGCCCCTGGCGCTGCACATGGCCGGCATTCCAATGAAATGGCTCGCATCCGCCCCCAAGATCGCCTCCTTCCCGCATGTCGGCTCCCTGATCTCCACCAGCGAGCATTCGGAACTGGAGGTGACGCGCGAGGTGATGACCTCCCTGCGCCACGGCAATGCGGTCATCATCGCCATCGACGGCGCGATGAGCCCCGCGGCCCCGCGCGTCGGCTGGGAGGGACGGCGGGTAACCTATTCCCCGTTCGCCGCCGGGCTGTGCTACCGCCTTGGCGTTCCGAGCTTCATCACCATCCCCTATTGGCAGGACCGCCGCGTGAAATTCCACGTCGAGGCCATGCCCGCCAAGCAGGAGGGCCAGGAATTCCCCGCTTTCGCCCAAGCTTATCAGGACGCCTTCTTCCGGGAAGTCGAAAGGCAGATCCTGCGCGGCCCCGAAAACCTCCGGCTCAGCGGCGGCATCTGGCGGGGGATCCGCTGATGGCTCCGCCCCTCACACATAACCAGTCATCCCCCATCGAGCCTCGCCGGCCTGCTTGTGAGCGCAAGAGGAATGGGATGACGAGATCTCCATCCACGAAGGAACTCCATCCCTTTTTCGAAACCTGTCCGCCTCCCGCAGGAGGACGGTGACCTACGGACGATCTGCCGTTCCAGGCGATCGACCCACGCAACAGCCCCCAGGGCGTCGCAATGACAAACCGCAAGGAGTTATGTCTTGAGTCAGAAACGCAAGATCGCAGTCATCGGGCTGGGTTATGTCGGCCTGCCGGTCGCGGTAGCCTTTGCCAAGCATGGCTATGACACGATCGGCTTCGACATCGATCAGACCCGCGTCAAGGAACTACAGTCCGGCGAGGATCGCACCCGCGAAATCTCCAGCGAAGAGCTGAGGGCAACACCGCCGATCTTCTCCTTCAATCCGGCCGATCTCAACAAAGCCGATTTCTTCATCGTCACCGTGCCGACCCCTGTCGACAGCGCCAACCAGCCCGATCTCGGCGCCCTGCGCGCCGCCTCGCGCACCGTCGGCGGCGCTCTCAAGCGCGGCGACATCGTCGTCTATGAATCCACCGTCTATCCCGGCGCGACCGAGGAAGAATGCGTGCCTGTGCTGGAAAAGGCCTCGGGTCTCACCAGCGGCGTCGACTTCACCGTCGGCTACTCCCCCGAGCGCATCAATCCGGGCGACAAGGAACACACCTTCACCAAGATCAAGAAGGTGGTGTCCGGCCAGGACGAGGAGACCCGCGGTATCGTCGCCGACGTCTATGGGTCGGTCATCACGGCCGGTGTGCATGTCGCTCCCACCATCAAGGTGGCCGAGGCCGCCAAGGTGATCGAGAATGCCCAGCGCGACATCAACATCGCCTTCATGAACGAGCTGTCGCATATCTTCCAGCTCCTCGACGTCGATACCAGCGACGTACTGGAAGCGGCCTCCACCAAGTGGAACTTCCTGCCCTTCAAGCCGGGCCTGGTCGGCGGCCACTGCATCGGCGTCGACCCCTATTACCTGACCTACCGGTCTGAGAAGGCGGGCTACCATCCCCAGGTCATCCTGTCGGGCCGGCGCATCAACGATTCCGTCGGCGAGCGCATCGCCCGCGAATGCGTACGCCTGCTGTTGCAGGAGGGCCGCAAGGTCGAGAACGTGCTGCAGCTCGGCCTGACCTTCAAGGAAGACGTGCCGGATCTGCGCAACTCCAAGGCGGCGAGCATCCTCAAGGAGCTCAACCGTTTCGGCATCCAGACCGCAGTGCACGATCCCTGGGCCTCCAATGAGGAAGCGCTGCACGAATATGGTGTCGAGCTTTCCGAACTGGACGAGGTCGAACCGGCAGACGCCATCATCCTGGCCGTTCCCCACAAGGAATATGCCGCCAAGGGTTGGCCGCTGATCAAGTCGCGCCTGCGCAACGGCACGGGCGTGGTCATGGACGTCAAGGGCGTACTCGATCGCGCGACCGCGCCGGAGGGTGTCACAGTCTGGCGGCTGTGACCTGGCACTCTTGAACGCTCAACGCATCATAGGCGCTTCGGCGCAATGCCTGTCCCGCTTCCGCGGGGCAGGCATGGGCTCCGGCATCCCCTTGCGTCGACCCGGCGTGAGGATGAGGCCTTACGCCCATTGCGTTGCCGGGCAGCACGCAGCCCGTTACTTCCCCAGCCGTCACCGGCCCATGGCAGACAGAAGGATCATGGCCGATGACGTCAGCTGAAGTCCTCCAACAAGATTGGGACGGATATCTCATCCTGCTGCGCCACGCGCTGCGCGATCTGCCTGACAACAATGTCAAGACGCGGCGAGCCGTCTACAATCATGCTGAAAAGACCCAAAAGCAGATCTTCGACGAAGATGAGAGCGAGACCGATGCAGAGGATCTCGACTATCATCATCGTCTATTGAGAACGACGATCCGGATCCTCGAAAACGACATCCGTGCCGACATCGACGTCTTCGCGGACAACTATGCGCCGCCGGATCTGCGCGAGGCCGCCAACAAGCTGGCCGAAGCGCGCGATCTCAGGCGCTCCCGCAAGCGCAACGCCGCAGCCAGGGAGGCACGGCTTGTCGATGGCGGGGTGCAGGAAGACTATCTCAGCCGTGCCAGCCGACAGGACCTGGAGCTGATCGCCCATCTCAGCAACGGGCTGTTCCTGGCCGATCCTGCTCGCGGGAAGAACGGTCGCGGCACCCGGGTTGCCGGCGCGATCGGCGTGGTGCGCGCCATTCTCATCGTCCAGTTCCAGCTCATCGCCTCCGAAAGTCGCTTCGGTATTCTCTGGATGCTGATTCAGCCGGCCGTGTTGCTGACGCTGATCTCGCTGATCTATTTCATTCTTCAGACGCAGTTCATCATGAACATGGACGTGCCGACCTTCGCCCTGCTCGGAAGCACGACTTGGATCATGTGTCGCCAGGTGATCTTCCGTGTCAGCACGGCGGTCGCGCATAACCGCGTCTTCATTAATCTGCCCCCTGTCCGGCCGATCCATCAGGCGCTCGCCTTTGCGATCCAATATCTGATCATCTACGCCGTGGTCTTCATGATCCTGCTGACCTGCGGAAGGATGGTCAACATGATCACCCTTCCCGCCGACGTGCCGAAGGTGGTCAGCTACGTCGTTGCGATGTGGTCGTATGGCCTGGCGATCGGTCTCATCTTCGGCAGCATTGCCGTGCACTGGCCGTTCTTCCTGCGCCTGGCTTCGGTGCTCGAACGCGGCCTGCAGCTGTTCTCATCGGTATTCTTCGTGACCGAGCAGCTACCCGAGGAATATCGCGCCTACGTGCTGTGGTCCCCGACCGCCCATGGCATGCAGCTTCTGCGTGCCGCCTATTTCCCGGGCTACGCCTCCTCGGACGCCAACCCGACCTATTTCTTTCTGTGTCTGATCGCTGTGTTGGGCGTCGGCCTCCTGGCCGAAAAGCACGCACGGCCTCGCATTCAACCGGTGTGAGGACCATGATCGCTCTCGAACATGTCGTGGATACGCCCATGGTGGGGGGAACGCCCTACCCCATAGCGCTCGACATCACCATGACGCTGCCGATCCGGCGCTACGCCGTCGTCTCGCCGGATCCGATCGCGCGCAAGCCTGCCATCGACCTGTTCGCCGGCCTGCGCCCTCCAAGCAGCGGTCGTGTCGTCCGAGGGGGCAGTTGTTCCTGGCCCATCGGACGAGCAGGCTTTGTCCGTGGTAAATTGAGCGGGAGACAAATTGTAGCCTTAATCTCCCGTTTGTATCATCTTGACTATAGATTCTGTATATACCTCGTCGAGTCGATGTTGACTCTGCCGGAATATCTCGACGAGTTCGTAGAGCATTGGCCGGCCACAGCGCGGCAGGAATTTGGGTATATTTTGCCGCTCCTGCCGACATTTGACATCTACGTCGTCGACGGCACGTTCCCCTATCGGAAAGATCGCTTCACCTTGTTGTGGAGAGCCCTTTTCGAGCAGCGTATTGACGGTCGCACGCTTCTCCTGTCGACCGTCCGCAAATCCGAAGTCGATGAGTTCTGTGACACCGCCCTCATCCTCAATCAGGGTCTGATCGAAATAGAGAGCCAACTTGACGAAGTCCTCCGCAAATTCCCTCTCCGTCCCGACATCAACGACACTGGACGAGGTCAACCCGAGCCCCTTGTCGACGATCAATTCGCTTAAAGGCGAGATCGCTCCGGAAGAGAGTGCGGCGTTTCTGCGCTACCAGCACAAGGTAAGGCGCCGGAGGCGGCGTTTTTCCTTGATCGGACTGATGCTTGCTTTGCTGCCATTGGCGCTGACGGCATTCTATGTCTTCGTTGTCGCCACGCCGCTCTATACGGCGGAGTCGCGGTTCGCGATCCGAGGCGGCGATGTCCAGCAGCCGGTCGGCGTCGGTGGCCTGCTCTCGTCCGGCTCGTCCGGCATGGGTGTCAGCGGCTTCGTCGATGGCTACGCCGTGCGCGACTTCCTGCAGTCGCGCGAAGCGATGGACGGGCTCGCCAAGAAGATCGACCTCACCAAGATGCTCACCGAGCATCCGGCCGATCCGCTGGTGAGCCTGCCGGACAATCCGTCGCCGGACGAGCTGTATCGGGCCTATAAGTCGCTGGTCACGGTGCGCTACAACATGATCGAGCAGATCGTCGTCCTGCAGGTCGAGGCCTTCACCCCGGAGGACTCCGTCAAGATCTCCAATGCATTGATCGACCTGTCCGACACCTTCGCCAACAAGATGAACCAGCGCGCCCTCGACGACGCCCTCAAGGTCGCGCAGGAGGAAGTCAGCCGCAGCGAACAGCGTTCGGCGGCGGCTCGCCTCGAAGTGGCCAACTGGCGTAACCGGAATGCCAATGTCGATCCGACGGGTGACCTGACCGTGCTGACCAATCTGATCGGACAGCTCGAAGCCCAGCTGGCGGCTGCCCAGACCGATCTCGGCCAGATCAAGGCGACGCAGGGCGACAATCCGCGGCGCAAGAGCGTGGAGACCCGGATCGTCACTCTCCGCAAGGAAATCGATGATACCCGCCAGCGGCTGGGTGGCGGCAGCGAAACGGTGGCCAAGCAGCTTTCCAGCTATGAAAGCCTGAAGATCGCGCAGGACTTCGCCGACACCAACCTGGCTTCCGCACGCCAGTCTTTGGACCAGGCGCGCGTGGCGATCCTGCGCCAGCAGCGCTATGTCTCGCCGATCGCCCAGCCCAAGGCCGATTACACGCCTACCTATCCCCAGAAGCTGACCGCTCTCGGCTCCGCCCTGCTGGTGGGGCTGGCCCTGGCCTTTCTCGCTTCGGTGACCGGCGGCCTGATCCGCAACGCGATCTCGGGCCGGTGAGGTTTGGTGATGAAGCTTGGCTCCGGCTGTTCAACTCTCCAATTCTCCCGCTATCCCATTCATGCAAGGAGTGACGCGCGATGAAGGTATTCGTTCTGGGTTCCTGCCGTCTGCACAGGCCGATGGAAGAGATCGCCGCCACCGGGCGCTGCAGCCACTATGACGGCGGTTCACGCGCCTATCTGCACTCGGTCGGCGAGGCCGTGCAGCGTCTGCGCTGGATGCGCGGCGAATGCCAGATCCCCGACGGTATGGCGCCCTATGTCTTCTCGACGGAGCGCGTGCCCAGACTTTCCGCCAATGCCCAGAAGGAACAGGCCAAGGCTGATTTCCTCCTTGTCGAGGTCGCTTCCGAGAAGGAGTTGATCTGCGACGGCATCTATCTCCAGCTCAACTATCTCCACCGCCATTTGCTCAGCCCGCTGGGCGAAGGAGGCAAATTGTGGTGGAAGGAGATGCTGCAAAAACGCTGCATCTCGGCCGAAACCGCCAAGAAGGTCATCGCCTCAGAACAGTTCGCCGAGGCCGGTTTCGGGGAGGCCGACGCCCGGATCCTGCGCAACGCCCGCTGCGAACTTGCCGACGAGGATGCCTTGCGCCAGGGCCTGATCGAGCTCAAGCAGCTGTGGGGCAAGCCGATGGCTGCGGTATCTCATGTCGGCCTGCCGCTGCAGGACGGGCGGGTGCTGCAGAGCCGTGAAACCTTCATCGCCCGGGTGAAGAAGATCGGGGCGGAACTCGGCATTCCGGTCTTCGAGCCGCGCGGCGTGATCGAGGCCGTCGGCCGCACGCGTGCCCTCGAACGCCAGGGCGCCGATCTCGATCACTACGACCCGGGCTTCGAACAAATGTATGGCTGGTATCTGCTCAACCGCGTGATCAAGCCGAACGCTTCCGTCATTACCGACCTGGCGGCCTGACGGCCCGCCGCGTCGGTTTTATCCACCTCGGAGCAAAGCGCGTTTTGGTGCAACCGCCGCTCTGCTCCAGCTCTTTATCGTGACGCGTCTTTGCGATTCTTGGCGATACCGCCAAATCGCAAAACGCTATGAAAGGACTGACCCTTTATGCGCTTTCTGATTACCGGCACGGCTGGCTTCATCGGCTTCCATCTCGCCCGCCGCCTGTTGGCCGACGGCCACTTCGTGGCAGGCGTGGACGGCATGACGCCGTATTACGACGTCACGCTGAAGCAGGCCCGGCACGCCATGCTCGGCAAGACCAATGCGTTCCGCGAACACATCCTGATGCTGGAGGATTTCGGTGCGCTCGAGCAGGTCGTCGCTGACGAGAAGCCCGATGTCATCATCCATCTCGCCGCCCAGGCGGGCGTGCGCTACAGCCTGGAAAATCCGCGCGCCTATGTCGATGCCAACCTGGTCGGCACCTTCAACGTGATGGAGTTGGCCCGGGCTCATTCCGTCGGCCATTTCCTGTTCGCCTCGACGAGTTCGGTCTACGGCGCCAACAAGGACATGCCCTTCAACGAGCGCGAGCGCACCGATCATCCGCTCACGCTCTACGCGGCGACCAAGAAGGCCACTGAGGACATGGCGCATTCCTATGCGCATCTGTGGAAGATCCCGACCACGGCCTTCCGCTTCTTCACGGTCTACGGCCCCTGGGGCCGGCCCGACATGGCCCTGTTCAAATTCGTCAAGGCGACGCTGGCTGGCGAGCCGATCGACGTCTACGGCCATGGCAAGATGCAGCGCGACTTCACCTATGTCGAAGATCTGGTCGAATCCATCGCGCGCCTCACCAAGGTGCCGCCCGTGGAGGGCCAGCCGGTCAGCGACATCGATTCCCTGTCGCCGGCCGGGCCCTATCGCGTCGTCAATATCGGCGGCGGCCAGCCGGTCGGCCTGCTCGACTATGTCGATGCCGTCGAAAAATGCCTGGGCATGCCGGTGAAGCGGAACTTCCTCGACATGCAGAAGGGCGATGTTCCCGCGACCTTCGCGGCCGCGGATCTCTTGGAGCAGCTCATCGACTACAAGCCGACGACGACGATCGATGTCGGCGTCAAGAACTTTGTCGAATGGTACCGCTCCTACTACCGGGTCTGAGTTGAGCTCGGACTTGCAAGACACCCCCGGCCCGGCTCGCCGCGAAGGAATTTCGCGACGGGCCGAAAGCCAGATCCACCTCCCCCGACTGGGGCAAACGCCGAGTTGTCAAGATGACCCTAGCCTCTCCAGCGGAGTCGCATACGCGCGCAAGCGTGGCACTCTTCAAGCTTGAACGCTTCGCCGAAGCTGCCGAGGAAGCACGGACCGCCCTGGCGATCACGCCCGACGACAATATTGCCCTGCGTACCCTGGCGCGCAGCACTTTGAGCCTGGGCGATATCGAGGGCACCATCGCGGCCCTCACCGATCTCCTGCCTTCTTCGGTCAACGAGGCCGTTGCCGGCATTCGCGCCCTGCTGCGCCATGGCGAGGTACAGGCGGCGGCGCGCGTCTCGGCGGTGGCACCCGCCAGGATCGAATCCTGCGATTCCGAAGTGCTGCCGCGCATCGTCACCCTGCTCCGCCAGCAGGCACTGCGAAAGCAGAACCCGGCACCGGAGCGGATGGCAGCCTTCGAAATGGCGCTCGCCCTTGCTCCGGACAATGCCGCCCTTCGCATCGATTTCCTGAGGCTGCTGGCCTCGGCAGGCGAAGCCGGAGCCTTTGCCCACAATGCCAAACTGGTTACCGATGCAACGGCCCTCGCCGATGCTTCGGCCACCCTTGCCCGCGATGTCGGCAATCGCGCCAGGCAGGCCTTCCGCGACCAGCGCTGGCAGGAAGCCCATGAATGGCTGCAGGCCGGCGGCCGGCTCGGCCTCGAACAGGCAGCGGGCGATCTTGCCGAACGCATCAAGGCGCGCCGGCTCGCCGAAGCCCGCAAGGTGCTGGTCGCCAAGGAGCCGGACAGCCAGGAGCACACCGCCGCCCTGCTCGCGGATTATCCGGAGGACGGCGCTGCCCGCAGCCTGCATGCACGTGCCCTGATTGCCAACCGTCACTATGCACAGGCCAAGACGCTGCTGCAGGCGGTCTCCGCGCAGGGCGCTGCCACCGCCGACGACTATGTCCAGCTTGCACGTGCCTGCCGGGCCAGCCAGGACATCGAGAGCGCCATCGGCGCCTGCTTCGATGCCCTCGCGCTGCGCCACGAGGATCCGACTGCGCTGGTCCTCCTCGGACATCTCCTGCCGGGCCGGGAATAAACGACGGCCTCCGGCTCCGCTGGAGGCTGTTTCACCCTGCGGGCGAGGTCGAGAGGCCGCGCATGCGCATATAGATCAACGGAAGAGCCATGCTGCAAAAACATGTGAGTTTCGGCATTGCCGTCACCGCCTCCCTCCTGGTTGGGACCGCAGCCCTGGGGCAACAAAGCGTGGCGCATCCGGAGACCGTGGACCGCATCCCGCGCGCCCAGATCTTCAACGGTCGCATGAAGTCGCCCGCCAACCTGCCCAATGTCGGCTTCGTCTGGGGCTCCAAGACACCCCTGCGCTCGAACAAGGTGATCGACAGCTTCTACTACCCCAACCAGCGCGATCTCAACCGCGCCCATACGGCGGAATGGTACAAGGCCAATCATCCCAGCTGGATCACCTATCAATGTGATCAGCAGACGCCCTCCTTCGGCTACACCTATTCCTGGGGTGCCTATGCGCCGCTGGACACCAGCAATCCCGAGGTGCGCCAATATCTCTTGAAGACCTATATCGAGCCGGCCTTGGCCAAGGGTTATCATTCCATTGCCTTCGACAATGTCGCCCTGCCCAACACTGACAAGCGCTGCGGTGTCTGGCGCGACGGCAAATGGGTGCAGCTTTTCAGCGGGCAGTCACGGGATCCGGCTCATACCGCCCAGAAGCTCGATTATATCGGCTGGCTCGCCAAGGAAATCCATCAACGCGGCGGCCTGATCGCACTGAATGCCAAGATCGACCCCAAGCAGCCCGACGAGACCAAGGCCCTGATCAATCTCGCCGATATCTGGGTCGATGAAGGCGGCTTCAGCGACAGCTGCCGGCGCCGCATCACCGACGACGCCTGGCGTCTCAAGCGTGAGTTGATCCAGCAGCGCAAGGATCGGGCCTATGTCTCGATCAACTACACTTGCACGAACGGCTCCGCTCCCCCCGACAACGCCGAGTTGTCCTGGATCGTCGCCAGCTTCCTGGTGAACCGCAACAATCGCAGCTATCTCGCCGTATTGCCGCAGAAGGACACCGGGCGCTGGGTCGAATATCCCAATCTCGATCCGCCTGTCGGGCCTCCCACCGGCGCTTCCCAGCTTCAGGGCACAACCGCCTGGCGCAACTACCAGCGCGGCTATGCTGCCGTGAACTTCTCGGACCGGGAATCGGCCACGGTCCAGCCGCCCGCCGGCAGCTGGCGCGATCTGTCCGGCCAGGCGGTCAACGGTCCGATCGAACTCAAGCCGCGATCCGGCGTGGTGCTGCTCCGGGCGGAAGGTTGATCGCAGCAGCACCGGCCGATACGGGACGTTCGACATGAAAATAGCCGGCTTTCAGCCGGCTATTTTCATTGATTTTCTGCAGACAGGATCAAACGGACCATTATCTCCCGGGGAGCCCGGACGGCTCGCCCGCGCTCCCCGGAGCTTTTTCTTCAGCCCTTGGTCTTGGCCGCCTTTTCCGCCTTCTTCTTGGCGCGATAGGTCTTGGCCCAGCCATCGATCCCGACCTGTCGGCCACGGGCCACCGCCAGGGCATCGGCGGGCACATCCCGGGTGATCACCGAGCCGGCGCCGATATTGGCGTTATCCCCGATCGTCACGGGTGCCACCAGGGCCGAGTTGGAGCCGACGAACACGCCCGCACCGATATCGGTGCGATGCTTGAGATAGCCGTCATAATTACAGGTGATGGTGCCCGCACCGATATTGGCCTCGGCCCCCACCCTGGCATCGCCGATATAGCTGAGATGGCTGATCTTGGCGCCCCTCTCCACGCTTGCCGCCTTGACCTCGACGAAATTGCCGATCTTGACCTCTTCGGCGAGGTCGGCGCCCGGCCGCAGCCGGGCAAAGGGGCCGACCGAAGCGCCACTGCCGACATGCGCACCTTCCAGATGGGAGAAGGCATGGATCACCGCGCCGCTCTCGATAGTCACGCCCGGACCGAACCAGCAATTGGGTTCGATCACCACGTCATTGCCGATGCGGGTGTCATGGGAGAGGAACACGGTTTCGGGCGCGGTCATGGTCACGCCGTCGCGCATGGCGGCGGCACGCAGGCGCGACTGCATCACGGCCTCCGCCGCGGCCAGTTGCAGGCGATCGTTCACGCCCTGCACCTCCTCCTCGGCGATAGGGCGGGCGACGGCCCGGAGCCCTCGCCGATGCGCGATCTCCGCTGCGTCGGTGAGATAATATTCGCCCTTGGCATTGGCGTTGCCGATGGCTTCGAGCAGAGCAAGGCCATGCTCGCCGCTGAGGGCCATCAGGCCGCCATTGCAAAAGCCGACAGCCTTCTGCTGAGGCGTGGCATCCTTTTCCTCGACGATGGCGGTGAGCGCATCGCCTTCGACGATCAGCCTGCCATAGCCGGTAGGATCGGCCGCATGGAAACCGAGCACGGCGACACTGGCGCCATCCGCCAAGGCTGCCTTGAGCGTCTCGATCGACTGCGGACGCACCAGCGGCGTGTCGGCATAGAGCACGATGATGTCCTTGCCATCAGCCAGGGCCTCCTTCGCCGCCAGCACGGCGTGACCCGTGCCCTTGCGCTCGACCTGGGTGAACACGGCACAGCCGGGCAGTTCCTTCTGGGCGACCTTGGCGACATCCTCCCGGCCGGGGCCGACGACGACGGCCGCGTCGGTGATGCCGGCCTGCTTCACGCTCGCCAGGACATGGGCCAGCATGGAACGGCCGGCGATGGCATGAAGCACCTTCGGCAGTGACGATTTCATGCGGGTGCCTTCACCTGCGGCGAGGATGACGGCTAGGGTCGGTCGAGACATATCATGATCCGTATATGTTGCGATAAGTTGCCCGCGCTCTGCGAGATGTTCGGTATCAGTTGAACGAACGACAGTTTCAGTGTCAGAGCGGCAGGGTTACGTCATTGACGGGAACACTCCTGTCCTTTCATCATGACGTTTGTGTGATTCTTCGATCGAATCCTGGGGCTTTATAAAGTTCCAGCCATCGGCGATCAACGCAGGCCTGCTCAGGGAGAGCGACGGTAGAAAGCCTATCGACGAGGATCGTGTCAGAAATGCAGTCGGGCGAAGGTACGGCGGATGATTAATTCGCGGCCGGAACCGAGCAGCTCAGATCGCCCTCCTCGCAGTTGAGATAGGTCTTGAAAGTCTTGATGCGATCCTTGGTCAGGCCATCGCGGCACTGCGTCACCGCCAACGGATAGAGGGTGCCACCGGTGACACCGGCACTTGAAAAATTGCATTCGGCGTCGCGAAAGGTGACCCAGGCTCTTTGCGCCGCGACCAGCAATTTCGTTTTATCCGCATCACCGTTCAGGCGTTTCTGGATCTGCCTGTAGAGGGTGTTGAGCTCACCATCGGACGCCTTCAGCGATGTGCTGGCACATTGATTCAAGGCAGCCTCGTCACTGGCATTGGCGCAGTTCCCGGCCGCGAGGGCCGACCCTGCCGTGGAGAGGAGCGCAAGTCCTACCACAGTGGTTCGCATCAGGTCGGATAGCCGCATGGCCGTTCTCCTTGAAATGACAAGGTGATCGTGAAGATACGCCAGCTTCTCATAGATTACGGCTGGAGGCATCGGGCCGGTACGACGGTAGCGCCGTTCATCAACAGAAAGGGTCTTTTCGCTTCGCCGAACTGGCGAATTCGGGAGCAATTTGCGCCAATCCGCCGCGGCCGGCGCAAAGGCCAGGTTGCATAAAGCAGTTGACACGCCTCCAAATACTGGCATCTTGTATACCAGAAAAATCAGAAACAGGGCGGAATCTCCATGACCAGAATGCGAGCAATCGACGCCGCCGTCAGGGTGCTGGAACGCGAGGGCGTGGTGTGCGCCTTCGGCGTGCCGGGCGCTGCGATCAACCCGCTCTATTCGGCCATGAAGGCACGCGGCTCGATCAACCATTACCTTGCCCGCCATGTCGAAGGTGCCTCACATATGGCCGAGGGCTACACCCGGGCCAGGGCCGGCAATATCGGCGTCTGCATCGGCACCTCCGGCCCGGCCGGCACCGACATGATCACGGGCCTCTATTCGGCGGCGGCCGATTCCATTCCGATCCTGTGCATCACCGGCCAGGCGCCGCGCGCCCGCCTCTACAAGGAAGATTTCCAGGCCGTCGACATCGAGGCCATCGCCAAGCCCGTCACCAAATGGGCCGTCACCGTGCGTGAGCCGGCTCTGGTGCCGCGCGTGTTCCAGCAGGCCTTCCACCTGATGCGCTCGGGCCGCCCCGGCCCTGTGCTGATCGACCTGCCCCTCGACGTGCAATTGGGCGAGATCGAGTTCGACGACGAGAGCTATGCCCCGCTCCCCGTCTACAAGCCGGTGGCGACGCGGCTCCAGGCCGAGAAAGCCATCGCGCTCCTGCAGACAGCCGAGCGCCCGCTGATCGTGGCAGGCGGCGGCATCATCAATGCCGATGCCTGCGACAAGCTCGTCGCTTTCGCAGAACTAACCGGCGTGCCTGTCATCCCGACCCTGATGGGCTGGGGCACCATTCCCGACGACCATCCTCTGATGGCCGGCATGGTCGGCCTGCAGACCAGCCATCGCTACGGCAATGCCACGCTACTCGCCTCCGATTTCGTCTTCGGCATCGGCAATCGCTGGGCCAACCGCCACACCGGTTCGGTGGAGGTCTACACCAAGGGCCGCAAATTCGTGCATGTCGACATCGAGCCGACCCAGATCGGCCGGGTCTTCAACCCGGATCTCGGCATCGTCTCCGATGCAGGCGCTGCCCTCGATCTCTTCCTTGACGTGGCCCGTGACCTACAGGCGCAGGGCAGGCTCAAGGACCGCTCGGCCTGGGCCGACGAATGCCGCGGGCGCAAGAGCAGCCTGCATCGACGCAGCCATTTCGACAATGTGCCGCTGAAGCCCCAGCGCGTCTATGAGGAGATGAACACCGCCTTCGGCCGGGATGTCTGCTACGTCTCGACCATCGGCCTGTCGCAGATCGCCGGCGCCCAGTTCCTGCGCGTGCACCACCCGCGCCACTGGATCAATTGCGGCCAGGCCGGCCCGCTCGGCTGGACCATTCCCGCCGC
This sequence comes from Labrys sp. 22185, assembly GCF_052045555.1. Lineage (NCBI taxonomy): Bacteria > Pseudomonadati > Pseudomonadota > Alphaproteobacteria > Hyphomicrobiales > Xanthobacteraceae > Labrys > Labrys sp. 22185. The sequence goes on from NZ_JBQEPH010000045.1 coordinate 27,890, forward strand.
GCTCGGCGTGCGAGCCGCCGATCCCGACAGGGAGATCGTGGCCCTGTCCGGCGACTATGACTTCCAGTTCCTGATCGAGGAACTGGCCGTCGGCGCCCAGTTCAAGCTGCCCTATATCCATGTCGTGGTGAACAATGCCTATCTCGGCCTGATCCGCCAGGCCCAGCGCGGCTTCGACATGGATTTCCAGGTCCAGCTCTCCTTCGAGAACATCAACGCGCCGGACCTCGAAAGCTATGGCGTCGATCATGTCGCCGTCGCCGAAGGGCTCGGCTGCAAGGCGATCCGGGTCCGCAGTCCCAACGAGTTCGGCCAGGCCTTCGAGAAGGCCCGCGAATGGATGCGCGAGCATCAGGTGCCCGTCGTGGTCGAGTTCATCCTCGAGCGTGTCACCAACATCGCCATGGGTCCGGAGATCGACGCGGTCACCGAGTTCGAGGACATCCTCGACCTGCCCATCCGGTCGGAAGCCGTCGCGGCCGAATAGCCGGCTACCGCTTCATCCCACGCCCACGTCCCTGCCGAGGAAACCGTTCCTCGATCGGACAGCCTCGTCCTCAATTCGCCTGAACCGGGAAGCCAGCCATGCCCCGATTTGCCGCCAACCTCACCATGCTGTTCAACGAAGTGCCGTTCATGGAGCGCTTCGCGGCAGCCGCCCGCAATGGCTTTTCGGGCGTGGAATATCTGTTCCCCTATCCCTTCGCGGCGGCCGACCTGGCCGCGGCGCTGAAGGAGCACAAGCTCACCCAGGTCCTGCACAATCTGCCGGCCGGCGACTGGGCGGGTGGGGAGCGCGGCATCGCCGTGCTGCCCGACCGCAAGGCCGAATTCCGCGAGGGCGTCGCCCAGGCCATCACCTATGCCAAGGCGCTCGACTGCAAGCTGGTCAACTGCCTGGCCGGCATCGCACCTGCCTCCGTCGATGCGGGGCAGGCAAGGACCACCTTCGTCGAGAACATCGGCTATGCCGCCGGCGAGCTCAAGAAAGCCGGCATCCGCCTGGTGATCGAGGCGATCAACACCCGTGACATTCCCGGCTTCTTCCTGACCAACACAAGCCAGGCCGCCGAGATCATCGCCGAGACCGGCTCGGACAATATCGGCCTGCAATACGACATCTACCACATGCAGATCATGGAAGGGGACCTCGCCCGCACCATCGAGAAGCACCTGCCGCAGATCTGGCACGTACAGCTGGCCGACAATCCCGGCCGCAACGAGCCGGGCACCGGCGAGATCGCCTATCCCTTCCTCTACCAGTGGCTCGACCAGCTCGGCTATGCCGGCTGGATCGGCTGCGAATACAAGCCCAAGGGCGAGACGGAAGCGGGTTTGGGTTGGCTGAAGGCCACGCGCTGAATCTATCAGGACGTTCCCCTTCTCCCCTTGCGGGACTCCGCAGTTCCTGCGGAACCGCTAGGGGTCCCGGCAGGGGGATGAGGGGTCTTGCGATCCCATGCCGGTGT
>NZ_JBQEPH010000046.1:0-20697 GCF_052045555.1 Labrys sp. 22185
AAGAACGCGTGAAGGAGGAAACCGGCTTGAGTTCCACATCGATCGGCACGGCTGCCCCAGCTTTGCAGCGCCCTGAAGACGAGAATCTGGGCATCGGCGCCAACCTGGCCTATGGCCTGCAGCACGTCCTGACCATGTATGGCGGCATCGTTGCCGTGCCGCTGATCGTCGGCCAGGCGGCCGGCCTGGCGCCCGAGGAGGTCGGCATGCTGATCACCGCCTCGCTGTTCGCGGGCGGCCTTGCCACCATCCTGCAGACCCTGGGCCTGCCCCTGTTCGGCTGCCGCCTGCCTTTGGTGCAGGGCGTCTCCTTTGCCGGCGTCGCCACCATGGTGGCCATCGTCGTCAGCCCCACCGGCGGCGGCCTGCCGGCCGTGCTCGGCGCGGTCATGGCCGCCTCCCTGCTCGGGCTTCTGATCACCCCGGTCTTCTCCAAGATCACCCAGTTCTTCCCGCCCCTGGTCACCGGCATCGTCATCACCACCATCGGCCTCACCCTGATGCCGGTGGCGGCACGCTGGGCCATGGGCGGCAATCCCAAGGCCCCCGATTTCGGCAGCATGCCCAATATCGCGCTCGCCGGTGCCACGCTCGGCATCGTGCTGCTCCTGAGCAAGCTCGGCAACGCTGCGATCTCCCGCCTGTCGATCCTGCTCGCCATGGTGATCGGCACCGCCATCGCCATGGCCTTCGGCATGACCGATTTCTCCAAGGTCGCCAGCGGCCCCACCGCGGCCCTGCCCAGCCTGTTCCATTTCGGCTGGCCGACCTTCCAGATCGCCGCCGTCGTCTCGATGTTCATCGTCATCATCGTCACCCTGGTGGAAACCTCGGCCGACATCCTGGCCGTCGGCGAGATCATCGGCACCAAGGTCGACTCGCGCCGCCTCGGCGACGGCCTGCGCGCCGACATGCTCTCCTCGACCCTGGCGCCGATCTTCGGCTCCTTCACCCAGAGCGCCTTTGCCCAGAATGTCGGCCTGATCGCCGTCACCGGCATCAAGAGCCGCTTCGTGGTCGCAACCGCCGGCCTCATCCTGGTGACGCTCGGCCTGCTGCCGGTGATGGGGCGGGTGATCGCCGCCGTGCCGCCCGCGGTGCTGGGCGGGGCCGGCATCGTGCTGTTCGGCACCGTGGCGGCCAGCGGCATCCGCTCGCTCTCCAAGGTCGACTACACCAACAACATGAACCTCATCATCGTGGCGACCTCGATCGGCTTCGGCATGATCCCGATCGCCGCACCCCAGTTCTACGAGCACTTCCCGTCCTGGTTCGTCACCATCTTCCATTCCGGCATCAGCTCGGCCGCGCTGATGGCGATCACGCTGAACCTGGTGTTCAACCATTTCAGGGCCGGCAATTCCGACCAGCAATCGGTGTTCGTCGCCGGCATGGAGCGCACTCTGCGCTACCAGGACATCTCGATGCTGCATGAGGGCGACTATTTCCTCAACGGCAAGCTCTATGATGCAAATGGCAGCGAGGTGAAGGTCGAGGAACAGGGCCACCATTGACGCTGGAGAAAAGTGCCGCCCCTGGCCGCACGCGGGTCGGGGGCGGGGGCGGCCCCTTCAAGACGGCGCAGAAGCGCTTCCGGCATGCTCGTCCAGCACCGTGGCGATCACCTTCCTGGCTGACAGCTCGGTCGGCAGCGTACTGCCATGGCCGCAGCAGATGAGCAGGGCCTTCCACAGGGCCCAGCCGCGGGCACGGGCCCAGATCACCTCGTCAAATCCCGCCGCCGACAGTCTTGCCTTGAAAGCCGCACGGCTTTCGCCCCGCAGGAAGGTCCAGGCGATCACCAGGTCGCAGGCAGGAGCGCCGACCGCGCTGCTGCCGAAATCGATCACGGCGCTCAGCCGTCCCTTGCGCAGCAGCAGGTTGCCGACGGCGATATCGCCATGCACCCAGACGGGCGGCGATTGCCATTGCGCCGCCAGTGCCGCCTCCCAGACCTGCCCCGCCGCAGCGGCATCGATCTCGCCCGCAAGTCGATCGAGGCAACGCCGCGTCTCGGCGTCGTAGACTGAGAGCGCCCCACCTCGATGAAAATTATCCGCCCCGGCGGCTGGCCCCTCGGCGGGCGCGCGCTGCAGGGCCAGCAGGAACTGCGCAAGATCGGCCGCAAATCCGACGGGATCGGTGAGTTGCTCGAACATCACCGGCTCGCCCTCGATCCAGCGCTGGACCGACCAGGGATAGGGATAGCCTTCCGCCAGGCGGCCGAGGGCGAGCGGGGCTGGGATCGGCAAGGGCAGATGCGGGGCCAGCGCGGGCAAAAAGCGCCATTCCTTCTCGACCTGCGGCACATAGGAGGCGGCGGTCGGCAAACGCACCTTCTTGTCCTCGCCGAGGCGGAAGGTGGAGTTGTCCCAGCCATTGCGCTCGACCGGCCGGACCGGCTGATCGGCCCAATCGGGAAACTGGCTGTCGACCAGGCGGCGCACCAGCCCGACCTCGATCGTCAAGCGGCCAGTCATGCAGCATCCTCCCATTCGAGCCGATTGCCGGCCCCAACCGTCAAGCGGCCCGCGCCGGCCCCACCAGGAAGCGGATCGCCAGGAAGGACAGTCCGCCGAGCCCGCCCAGCAGGGCCGTCACCGCCAGGGACAGGTCGGCGCCGATGGTGGTCAGCGCGAAGGCGAAGGCAAAGGGCGCCATCGCGGCCACGATCAGGCGGGCAGCCATCACCTTGCCCTGCAGCGTGCCATACCCTTCGCTGCCGAACAAAGCCAGCGGCAGGGTACCGATCACGATGCTGAACAGCCCGTTGCCCAGGCCGAACACCACCGCAAACACCATCGCGCCCGTGGTGGAGGGCGCCGTGAGGGCGAGCAGGGCCACGGAGGCCGGCATCAGCGTCGCCGCGATCAGCGCGAGGGCGATCGGCGGCAGATTGCGCCCGAACACCATGTTGACCAGGCGGCTGAGCACCTGGGACGGGCCGAACAGCGTGCCGACCACCGCCGCCGACGCTCCGAGCCCAAGGCCGGACAGCAGCGGGATCATGTGGACCAGGATGGCCGCAACCACCAGCGACAAGGCGGCAAAGCCGACGAGCATCAGCCGAAAGCCTGCCTTGCGCTGGGCGGGCGCGAGCAGGCCCGCCACCGCCGACTGCTGCCCGATGGCCGCACCACCCTGCTTCGACAACCCGAGCGAGAGCCAGACATACAAGGGAAAACAGACCGCCAGATTGAGCCCGGCGAAGACGAGATAGACGTCCTGCCAGCTCATGCGCTCATGCAAAGCGGTGGTAACAGGCCAGAACACAGTGGAGGCAAAGCCCGCGATCAAGGTGAGATAGGTGATGCTGCGCTGGGCAGCCCGCGGGCGGATCTGCACCAGCAGGGCGAAGGCAGCGCCGTAGAGCACCAGGTTGGAGGCCGTCTCCATCACGATCAGCGCCGCCACGAAGGCCGCGCCGCCCGGCGCCAGCGCGCAGGCAGCCAATGATGCCGAAGCAGCCAGGGAACCGACCGCCATCACCCGGCCCGCTCCGATCGCATCGATCAGCCGACCGACCCAGGGCGCCGTGGCACCGCCGATCAGCAGCGCGGCCGAGAGCGCGCCGAACACCCATTCGGTGGTCCAGCCCAGGCCCTTCGCCATATCGGCGGCCAGGATGCTGAAACTGTAATAGAGCGTGCCATAGCCGATGATCTGGGTGACGCCCAGGGCGATGATGGCCGCGACGGGCGAGCGTTCCGCATGCATGTCTGGATCAGTCGCAATCAGGTCCGACGATAGGTCACGACTTCACCATCTTCCTTGACGAAGTGCTCGACCGGCCGGTCGAGCAGGTCGAGCACCGCCTCGGAAGGACGGCACAGGCGCGTACCATGTGCCGTTTCGACGATGGGCCGGTTGATCAGGATCGGATGCGCCAGCATGAAGTCAATGATCTGCTCGTCGCTCCATTTCGGGTCACCCAGGCCGAGCTCGGCATAGGGCGTGCCCTTCTCGCGCAACAAGTCGCGCGGCTGCATCGCCATGGCGGCCAGCAGTGCGACGAGCTTGTCCCGCGAGGGTGGGGTGTCGAGATACTCGACGACCACCGGCTCCTCGCCCGACTGGCGGATCATGGCGAGGGTGTTGCGCGAAGTGCCGCAGGCCGGATTGTGATAGATAGTGACACTCATCGCGGGGGCTTTCGATCGGAACCGCGGAGCTGGCGCCAACGCTGCTCCGACAAAACACCCATCGCATGAGGGTGGCCTACGGCTCAAGGCCCCAGCCCTGCGCCAAGGTGCCGCCGGAAGAAGTCGAGGACCTCGGCGTTGAAGCCTCGATGGAAGGCAATCCGATCGAAGCCTGCCCCATCCGCGCAGATCTCCGCCTCGCCGAAATCGGCGGCGGCCTCGGCAAACTCGGCGCTGCAGGGCGCCAGGAAGGCCAAATGCCCGGCTTTGGCAGCGGCATGCATCTCCGGCAGGGTGGCAAGATTGCGTGCCACCGTCTCGACATCCTTCGACGCCACGCCGTCGCCACCGAACTCGGAAGCCCATAGTTGCACCGGAATGCCGACCGGCACTAGGCCTGCGGGCGGGAGGAGCGCTACAATGCCTTCTTGCCGAAGCGTTGCTCGAGGAAGCGGGCGATGATCTCCACCACCAGTTCATGGTCGGCCTGCTGGGGCAGGCCCGATATGGTGATGGCGCCGACCAGGCCGGTGCCCTCAACGATGATCGGAAAACTGCCGCCATGCGCGGCATATTCCTTGGGGTCGACCATGAAGCGATCGTGGAAGGAGGGGCCGCCCGGCAGCGTCGACTGGCCCATATAGAAGGAGGAATGTCCGAACCGGTAGACCACCGCCGATTTGCGGGCGATCCATTGGTCATTGTCGAGCGAAGTGCCGGCCAGGGCAGCATGGAAGAGCTGCTGGCGGTTGCGCGTAACATTGATCGCCACCGGTAAGGCGCGTTCGCGGGCAATGCCAAGCGCCAGCGTGCCCAGATCAATGGCAATCTCGTTGTCGAAGGCCGGAAAGGTGAGCACCGCCTCCTGGTGCAGCAGCTCGCTCAGCGTGATCTCGTTGGGCATGTCGGCCTCCTTGCCCGACGATCATGCGGGCGCCCGCCAGCCCTGGCAAGCCGGCAAGCGGGCTCCCACACAGGCAAGGCCTGCACCAGCGCGCCGATCTCGCTCCGTCACCGGATGGAATGGAGGCCACCCCGCCGGGAGCCATCGACTTTCTTATTTGCGGAAGCTTGCCTCGCCCACATCTGAGACCTCGACCCAGCGCCTGTCGGGTGCCGCGCCGGCGACATAGGCATCGTTCCAGTTCCACCATTTATAGGGCGGCGTCTGCGGATAGCCTTCGGGCGAATCCTCCCAGACCTCCTGGCGGCCGAGCGGCGTGATGTCGAGATAGTTCCAGGTGCCGCCCATCTGCTCGTCGCCGCGGCTGTTGACCAAATAGGTGCGGAAGATCCGCTCGCCGTCACGGTAGAACACATTGGTGCCGTGCCACTCGCCCACGCCGAAATCCCAGTCGAAATCGTCGAGCACGGTGTACCATGGCATGGTCCAGCCCATGCGCTGCTTCAGCCTGGCGATATCGCCCTGCGGCGCCCGCGAGAGGAAGACAAGCGTGGTGTCGCGGGCATTGAGATGGGAAAGATGGGCGACCTGGTCGGCCACCATCGAGCAGCCTCGGCAGGCATGGTCGGGCCAGCCGAATACGCCCGGCTCGAAGAAGGCGCGATAGGCGATGAGCTGGCTGCGGCCCTCGAACAGCTCGGCGAGACTTGCGCGCCCCTGCGGCCCCTCGAAGACATAGGCCTTCTCCACCGCCATCCAGGGCATGCGCCGGCGCTGGGCAGCCAGGGCATCGCGGGCGCGGGTGTGGGCCTTTTCCATCGCCAGCAGCCGCTCATGGGCCGCCTGCCATTCCTGCGGCGACACCACCGGCGGGGTGTGCATGCCCGTGGCTCCGTTCTGTCCATTTCCGGCTGGAGTGGTCATCGCAAATCTCCTCATCCGGGCACCCACCGTACCGCATGCTTCAAGTGCATCGGCACGCGCCGCCCTTGGTTCTTTATCGGTGAGGAGAGAGTGCCACCGGGAGGCGGAGGGGTGGGAGTAACAAGTGTGGCGGCATTCGGAAGGAGCTCGGTCGCAAGCGCAGACCCGAATTCCTGGCAACAGCTTGCATTGTTTCGGCCCGGTCAAGGACAGGCATGTTGTATCGATTTATCGCAGCTTGTCGTGGGAGGTTTTTTGGCTAGGGTAATCAACATAAAGCGCCCGGAAAGAGGAGCAATGTTCGTAAAAAATTAGAATACCAAGAGGAAAAGTTATGAAATTGGGTCCATCTATTCTTTCAAATTGCGCTGCGGCTTTGGGCGTCATCGCCCTTATAGGTTCAACCTCCCCTCTTGCGGCTCAGGAATCCGACAAGACCGTCACGCTTCTTCAGCAGCTCCTGCGCTTCGACACATCCAACCCGCCGGGAAGAACGCTGGAGGAAGTCACCTACCTCAAAAAGGTCTTCGACGATGCCGGCATCGAAAATGAAATCATCAAGACCCCCAAGGATGGGGTGGCTCACTTCATCGCGCGCCTGAAGGGCGACGGCAGCAAGAAGCCGGTGCTTCTGGCTGCGCATTCGGATGTGGTGCCGGTCGAACGGCACACCTGGAGCGTCGATCCGTTTGCCGGCGAAATCAAGGATGGCTACGTCCTGGGGCGGGGCGCCATGGACTTCAAGGGCGGACAGGCGGTGTTCGTCCAGGCGCTCCTCGATCTCAAGAAGAGCGGCGTCGCACTGTCGAGGGACGTGATCTTCCTGGCCGAGGCCGACGAAGAAGCCGGCGACTACGGCACCGACTGGCTGGCGAAAAATCACTGGGACAAGATCGATGCCGAATTCGTCTTGAACGAAGGCGGCTGGATCTTCCAGGACAAGCAAGGGGTCACCCGGCAGGTCAACATCACGACGCGTGACAAGATCTATGCAGGCCTCCGGCTCAAGGTGACGGGTACGCCCACCCACTCCTCGCGCCCGCAACCGGACAGCGCGGTCGGCAAACTGACCCGGGCCCTGGCGAAATTGTCGGTGTGGGACACCGAGCCCACCCTCACCGGCCAGACCAAGGCCTATTTCCAGGCCCTTGCCTCGAGCGCAACCGGGCAGATGAAGCGGGATCTCCAGACGCTGGCCTCGAGCAACGACCCTTCGGCGCTGAAGAAAGCCGGAAAACGCGTCTCCACCACCGGCGATTACCCGCTGCTCTGGCATGCCCTGATGCGCAATACGGTGGCGACGACGATCATCAAGGCCGGGGTGAAGGAAAACGTCATTCCCGGCACGGCCGAGGCCTATGTGAATGTGCGCCTCGTGCCAGGCTCGACACCTTGGGACGTGCGAAGCCAGGTCGAAAAGGCCGTCGCCGATCCGGATATCAAGATCAGCGTCGACTCCACCCTGTCGGAAGACGACTCCAAGGCTTACTACAAGAAACGCACGGAAGCCGAGGCATCCCCGACCGATACGCCCCTGTTCAAGGCTCTCGAAACGGCCGGCAAGAAGACCTGGCCCGAAGCCACGGTGGTTTCGGCCCTGTTCGAGGCCGGCACGGATGCTTCCGCCTGGCGGGACCGCGGCATACCGACCTATGGCATCTATCCCTACCCGCTGGACAATGAAACGCTGGAGCGCATGCATGGCAATGACGAGCGCATTGCCGTCAAATCCTTGAAGGAGGGTACGGCTTTCATCTACGACACGCTGGTCGGCGTGGCCGCGAAGTGATCGCCGGCCGGCCTTCTCGCAAGTGGGAAGGCCGGCCTGGAATGCGGCGCCGGGCCTCCGGTACCGCAAGCTTCACTCTGTTGCCCGACCCATCATCCCGGTTAGCGTCTCGCTCTGCGTGAGAATGGCGTCGCCCATATAGGCAAGCGAGGTGAAGCTGCGCTCCGCCGCCTCCTTGTGACCGGTGCCGCAGGCATCCTGGATGATGATGGGCACGAAGCCGAGATCGGCGCCGTGGCGGGCCGTCGGCTCGATGCCGATCTCGATGGCAACGCCCATGATGGCGAAGGCGGTGAGGCCGCAATCGCGCAGGATGGTGGCGAGCGGCGTGTCGGCAAAGGCCGAGAAGGTGATCTTGTCGAGGATGGCCTCGTCCTCCCGCGGCGCCAGTTCCGGCGTGATCTCGAAGCCAGGGGAAGAGCGCAGGAACCAAGGCTTCACCGCCGCGGGATCCTCGGTGCGCTGCCACGCCATGGCCTGGCGATATTGGAAGCGACCCATCAATTTGGGCGGCATCGACATGTGGCGCAGGAAGACGACGCGGTAGCCGCCGGCCCGCGCGGCCTGCAGCACGGCGGCATTGCGCGCGGTGATGGCGGCACCATCGGCAATCTGGCCGAGGATGCCCACCTGCATGTCATAGACGATGACGGCCATGCGGTCGGGCCGGCAGAGCTCCGCGAGGGAGCCATGGAGTTCGAGACCGAAGGGAGTCTTCATGGGGTTCGGCTCCTTGCGGGTGTGGCAGCCGGCCAGCGACGACCGGTGCCGTGACTGTCCCGCACCTTACGGCGGGCGCGCCCGCAAATCATCCCTCCCGCCCTTGCGAAAACGGGCGGGTCCTGCCCGCCCGTCCGCATCCCGGAAAATCGGCGAGCTTATTCGGCCGATTGTACTGCCTTAGCGTCATGCAGAACGCCATGTGTCTCCAACTCGTCCAGGAGCCCCTTCCACAGCGAGATGCACAGGCCGATCATCACCAGGAGGAAGGGAGCGGCGGCGATGATCGAGGCCGTCTGCAGGCCGGCGAGGCCGCCCATCACCAGGAGCACGCAGGCCGAGGCGCCGGCGAGCAGGCCCCAGAGCACCACGATGCCCGCCTGCGGATGCGGTGCGCCCCTGCTGGAAAGCATGCCCATCACCACCGAGGCGGCGTCCGCGCCGGAAACGAAGAAGATCGCCACCAGGAACATGGCGATGGTCGAGGTCACCGTCGCCATCGGATATTGGGCCAGCAGGGCGAACAGCGATACCGGCGCGCCCTGGTTCTTGACCGCCTCGACCAAGCCGCCGGCGCCCATCAGCTCCGAATGGAGGGCGGTTCCGCCCATGATGGTGAACCAGATGAAAGTAACGGCGCTGGGAATCAGCAAAACGCCGATCACGAATTCACGGATGGTGCGGCCGCGCGAGATGCGGGCGATGAACACGCCCACGAAGGGTGCCCAGGAGATCCACCAGGCCCAGTAGAAAATGGTCCAGTTGGCCAGCCACTTGCCGTCGCTGAAGGCGGCGGTGCGGAACGACATCGAAACGAGGTCGCTGAGATAATAGCCGAGCGATTCGATCAGCGTGTCGAAAATGAACACGGTGGGACCGAAGGCTGCCAGGAAGAGCAGCAGTACCACCGCGATCACCATATTCATGTTGCTGAGGAACTGGATGCCCTTGCCGACGCCGGACACCGCCGAGAGGATGAAGAGCACCGAGAGCACGGCGATGATGGTGAGGGCGATGGCGGCGGATTCGCCGGTGCCCCACAGATAGTTCATGCCGGAATTGATCTGCTGCGCGCCCAGGCCGAGCGAGGTCGCAGTACCGAACAGGGTGGCGATGATCGCCAGCACGTCGATGGTGCGGCCGATCGGCCCGTGCACCCTGTCGCCGATCAAAGGCTGGAAGGCGCTGGACATCAGCGTCGGCAGATCGCGGCGATAGCTGAAATAGGCGAGCGCCAGCCCGACGACGGCATAGATCGCCCAGGGATGCAGGGCCCAATGGAAATAGGCATATTGCATCGCCACGATCGCCGCTTCCTTCGACTGCGGCTGGGCGAGCCCATGCGGCGGCGCGCCGAAATGCGACACGGGCTCGGCCACGCCCCAGAACATCAGGCCGATGCCCATGCCGACGCTGAACATCATGCAGACCCAGGAGACCGTGGAGAATTCCGGCTTCTCGTCGTCATGGCCGAGCTTGATCCGGCCGAAACGGCTGAAGGCCAGAAAGCCCGCGAAGACCAGGAAGAACGCCGTCGAGACGACGAAGCTCCAGCCAAAGGTATGGATGATGCCGTTGAGCGTCGCCGTGGCGACACTTGTCAGGCTGGCGGGGAAGAGCGTTCCCCATAATACGAAGCCTACGACAATAATAAGCGCCGGCCAGAAGACACCGGAATCCGATCCACGAAGCATTGTGCGCGACAAAACGATCGTTCCTCCCCCGTTGAAGCGGGCGCTTCATCGTTTGCCAGCCGGGATTTCGACGTTCGCGAGTCCCAATAGCCACGCCCCTACGTCATAGTGCCGCGATATACCTTTGCAATCCGCCCTAGTACCGACCTTCGGGGTTCCGAATCCGACCCCGGATCGCAAAAGCCGACGGACATGCGCGGCAATGGGCGGAGGCGGGCGCGCATCGTCTAGGCTTTCAGGATAGAAAGCCAGGCTCGTCATCGCGAGCCTGGCCAATCGAAGGATCAGGCTCGCAGCGACGGCACGGCGCAGGCAGCCGGCACCGGCTCGCTGAGGCCAAGCTGCTCGCCCCAGCGGCAAAGGGCAGCGCTGCTGGCGATGAGGCCGGCGCCGCGCTCGCTCAGGGAATAGACGACCTTGGCCGGCATCTGCTCATAGACCTTGCGGTGGATGAGGCTGTCGGCCTCCAATTCGCGCAGCTTTTGGGCCAGCATCTTCTCGCTGATCGTCGGAATGGCCCGGCGCAGCCGGCCGAAGCGGCGGGCGCCGGTGTGGAGCTCGCACAGGATGTCGAGCTTCCATTTGCCTTCGAGCATGCGGATCACCGCCGCAAAGCCGCAATCATTCGCCGTATCCGTCATGCCCCTCTCCTTCGCCAGCCCTTACCACCCCGTAACCACTTACGTGGGCGTGCGTATTGAGCGCCGCCACGCCAGCCCTATCTGCCCGAGGACGACGAGAGGCGCGGCAGGCATTCGTCAGCCCGCGCCGGTGGATATGGAGTGTCGACATGAAGCTTGCAATCGCGGTGCTGGGAACGGGACGCATGGGATCGGCATTGGCGCGCGCCCTGCTGGGCGCCGGCCACGAGGTGACGGTGTGGAACCGCACCCCGGCCAAGACCGGGCCGCTTGCCGCCCTCGGCGCGGTCGTCGCGCCCTCCGTGGCCGAAGCCGTGGCGGCGGGGGCGGTCGTCATCGTGAATGTCAGCGATTATGACGCCACCGCCGCGCTGCTGCGCGAGGCAAGCGTCGCCCCGGCCCTCGACGGCAAGCTCGTGGTCGAACTCACCTCCGGCACGCCCCAGGGCGCACGCGAGGCGGGAGGCTGGGCCGCCGCGCAGGGCGCTGCCTATCTCGACGGCGCCATCATGGCGACGCCCGATTTCATCGGCACCGAGGCCGGCACCATCCTGTTCGCCGGCTCCAGCCAGGCCTTCGAGGCGAACAAGCCGGTATTCCTCGCCCTCGGCGGCAATGTCCAGCATGTCGGGGAGGATGCCGGCCTCGCCAATGCACTCGACAGCGCCCTGCTCGGCCTGATGTGGGGTGCGCTGTTCGGCACGCTGAACGCCATTGCCGTGTGCCAGGCCGAGGGGGTGGCGCTCGGCATGCTGGACCGGCTCTGGCAGACCTTGGTGCCGGTAATCGACGGCCAGGTCGCCGACCTGATCAAGCGCAATGAGACCGGGCGCCTGGCCAGCGACGAGCAGAGCTTCGCCTCGATCGCCACCCATCACCACGCCTTCGAACATTTGCTGGCGGTGATGCAGGCCCGCAAGATCGACCTCGGCGTCGTCCTCGGCCAGGACAGCCTGTTCCGGCGGGCGCTCGCGGCCGGCCGGGGTGAGGACGATTTTGCCGCATTGTCGCGCTTCATGATCGGGGAAGCATAGGTGGGCACCGGTTCACGCAAATGCCATTCCCATTGGTGCATTTGTGATTTGCGCACGACGCTGGTGGCATGGGCCGTACAGCCGGTTTCATCGAGGGGAGAGGTTGCCAATCACGGCTTGCGCCACGAAGATGCCAAGATGGCATATTCAAGAGAAATGCTCGAGCGAGCTCACCGCCAGACAACCAACCATCGGCAAGAGCTGGAAAAGAGCGCGAGTTGTGGCTGTTTCTATTGCTGCCAAACCTTCACGGTTGCCAAGATCGAGGAATGGATCGACGACGAGGAGGGAACGGCGCTCTGCCCTTACTGCGGCATCGACTCCCTCATCGGCTCCGCATCCGGCTACCCTGTCAATGACCGGGAGTTCCTGCAGGCCATGCACAAGCTTTGGTTCGAATAGCGCGTCCCCCGCCCGTTCACAGTGCCAAGGGGATCTTGCACAGAGCCGCTGTCACGCGAATGCGATTCCCCCACTAGAAACTGTGATTTGCGTGCGAGGTTGGTGGCATGGACAGTGCCGGCAGTCCGTCGAATCGGACTGCCCGGGCATGGCGCCCGCCAAGGCAAGGCGCGTATGGACGCGCGTTGCGATCGCAAGGACTTATCATGGCATCTCGGCGTATCTCGCCCCCGCTTCTCGCGGCCTTCCTCTTCCTCGTCATCGGCCTTCTCAGCCTCGCTCCGTCGCCGGGCGGCGCCCGCGCGGCCTCTGCCGATATCGACGTGAACGACATCATCACCGATCCTTCTTCCCCCGTGCTCGGCAATCTCAAGGGCAAGGTCACCATCATCGAGTTCACCGATTATCGCTGCCCCTATTGCCGGGTGATGCAGTCGCGCCTCGACGTCCTCCTGCGCGAAAACAAGGACATCCGGCTGGTGATCAAGGAATGGCCGATCTTCGGGGAAGCCTCGGTCTATGCCGCCAGGGTGGCGCTCGCCGCCAATTGGCAGGGCAAATATAGCGCGGTGCATGCCGCCCTCTTCGCCCTGCCGCGCACCATGGACAAGGACGCCGTGCGCGAGGCGGCCGGCAAGGCCGGTGTCGACCTCATCAGGCTCGACAGGGACCTTGCCGCGCGAGGCCCGGAGATCGCCGCCATGCTGACGAGGAACGACGCCGCCGCCCGCCTGTTCCAGCTCCAGGGTACGCCCGGCTTCGTGATCGGCCATGACGTCTATTTCGGCGCACTCAGCCTGGAGCAGTTGCGGCACTATGTGAAGGCTGCAAAATAGCCAGGTTAAATCGCCGGCAAATGAAGAACTTCTTCAATGCGGGCTCGCCGTCGGCCGCACCACGATCTCGCTGACATCGACGTCATCGGGCTGGCCGATGGCATAGAGCAGCGAGGCAGCCACGGCCTCCGGGCTGATGGTAACGGCCCGGAACGCCTCCATCGCCTCCCGTGCTGTGGGATCGCCGATCGAGTCGGCGAGCTCGGAGGTGGTGGTGCCCGGCGAGATCACCGTGACACGGATGCGATCCGTCTCCTGGCGCAGCCCGTCCGAAATGGCGCGCACGGCAAATTTGGTGGCGCAATAGACCGCGGCGGTGGGCGAGACATGATGACCGCCGATCGAGGAGACATTGACGATCTGTCCCGCCCCCTGCTCCTCCATGATCGGCAGCGCCGCGGCGATACCGTAGAGCACGCCCTTGATGTTGACGTCGATCATGCGGTCCCATTCCGCCACGCGCAGCGCCGCCAGCGGGGAGAGCGGCATTACCCCGGCATTGTTGACCATCACGTCGAGCCGTCCGAAAGCCTGCCGCGCGAAACCGGCAAAGGCGGCGACCTCGGCCTGCGACGTCACGTCGAGCGGGCGTACCCTCACCTCGCCGCCGTCAGCCTCGATCGCCGCGGCGAGGCTCTCCAGCCTGTCGGTACGGCGCGCGCCGATCACCACGCGGGCACCCGCCGCCGCCAGCACCCTGGCGCTGGCTTCGCCGATGCCGCTGCTCGCGCCGGTGATGGCCACGACTTTTCCTACAATTGCACTCATCTCATATGGTCCTTGTTGAGGTGTTCGCGCCGAGGCGCGGCATCAGGCCTTCGCCGGCTCGGGAAAATCGGCGCTCAGCGTGGTCTCGGCCCAGGTCTCGAAATTGAGGCTCAGCGCCTCCAGCCTTTGGCGGGCGATGCGCAAGGCCGGCGCCCCGAGCAGCAGGCGCAGCGGCGGTTCCGGCGCTTCGACCGCCTTGATGATGGCAAGCGCGGCGCGGGCGGGATCGCCGGGCTGCCGCCCGGAAACGGCGCGGGTCTGCTCTCGGCGCCTGCCGGCGGTCTCGGCATAATCGGCGATGACGGTGGGCGCCTCCACCATGGAGCGGCCAGCCCAATCGGTGCGGAAGGCCCCGGGCTCGACGATCGTCACCCTGATGCCGAGCGGCGCGACCTCCTGGGCAAGCGATTCCGACAGGGCTTCCACGGCGAATTTGGTGGCATGGTAATAGCCGGTCGCCGCAAAGGCCACGAGGCCGCCCAGGGACGAGATATTGACGATATGCCCGCTCCGGCGCGCCCGCATGCCAGGCAAGATCCTCTTGGTAACGCCGATCAGCCCGAAGACATTGGTTTCGAACTGGGCCCAGATTGCCGCGTCCTCGCCCTCCTCGATCGCCGCCAGATAGCCATAGCCGGCATTGTTGACGGCGACGTCGATGCGCCCGAAGCGAGCCTCGGCCGCCGCCACGGCCTTCTCGACCGCGCCGGGATCCGTCACGTCGAGTTCGACGGCAAGAGCGCGCTCGCCATGCGCGGCGGCAGATTCGGCCAGCGCTTCCAGCCGCCGCGCTGCCAGGACCGCCCGCCATCCTCTGGCGAGAACGGCCTGTGCCAATGCCTGGCCGAGGCCTGAGGAGGCCCCCGTGATGAACCAGACCGGTGTTTGCTTTGTCATGTCAGTATCCTCTCTTTCGGCCGGAGCGCAGAGTCCAGCCCGGCAGCCGCTCAGCGGCGCCGAAACACCATGCCGCCGTGATGCAGCGTGTCGCGGTCGACGAATTCGCCATCTGCGGTGAAGCCGGTGTCGTCCCAATAATCGATGTGCGCGCCGCGGACCTCGTAGCGGCCGCGATAGGCGCTCCTGTAGCTGCCGCGCGCTTCGTCATAGCGCCCGTTCGCCAGCAATTCCTGCCGGATATGGCCGTCTTTCGTGACCCACATCCCCACATAAGGGTGTTCAGCCATGTTCATCTCGTCTCTCGTGATCTGTCCCGGGGCGGGAGACGGCGTATCCAAGGCCAGTGCCGGGCGCCCCCCTGCCAGCAGGACCAGGACCACAGCACGGAGCGCATGCCCGGCGAGGCCGTCACCAAAACTGCGACGCGCCATGGCCATCCTCCTCGCGTCCGGTTCCCATTTCGCACGGGGCCGACCATCGGCCCCGCTGGAACGCACCCTAGACCGACGAATTGGCGCGATCGAGTTGCCAATCTGAAATGACTTGGTTAGATTATCTAACCAATGACCGATGTGTTCGAAGGCATGTCCACCTTTGCCGCCGTGGCGGAGGCCGGCAGTTTCCGCCTCGCCGCCGAGCGACTGGGCGTCACCCGCTCCGCCGTCAGCCAGGGCCTGCAGCGCCTGGAGGATCGCCTCGGCGTCGCGCTCGTGCAGCGCACCACGCGCAGCGTGCGCCTGACCGAGGCGGGCGAACAGTTCTATCGGACCGTCAGTCCGGCATTGTCAGAGGTGAAGACGGCGCTGCGAGCAGTTCAAGACGAACGTGGACGCCCAACCGGCACACTCCGGCTCAGCGTCTCCTCGATTGCCGAGACCTTCCTCTCGGGCGTCGCCCTGACGGGATTTCTGCAGGCCTATCCCGGCATCCGTCTCGACCTCACGGTGACGGACGAGGAAGACGACATCGTGCAGGCCGGTTTCGATGCCGGGGTGCGGCTGGGCGAGGTGATCGAACAGGATATGATCGCCATCCCCGTTTCGGGCGAACAGCGCCAATTGGCTGTAGCCTCGCCCGACTATCTTGCCCGCTGCGGCACCCCGCAGCATCCGCGCGACCTCCTGGCCCATGACTGCATCGGCTGGCGCGCCCGGCCAGACCTCGCTCCCTATCGCTGGGAGTTCACCGAGAACGGCCGGGACATCGAGATCGCCGTAGAGCCGAAGGTGACGACCAACGACATGGGCACCATGATCCGGCTGGCCTGCGCCGGTGCCGGCATCACCTTCGGCGTCTACGACACTTTCCGCAGCTATCTCGATCGCGGCGAGCTGCTGCCGCTGCTCGAGGCGTTCGGCCCCCCCTTTGCCGGCTTCTATCTCTATTATCCACGCCGCCAGCGCCAGCCGGCGAAGCTGCGGGCGCTGGTCGATCATCTGCACAAATGGACGCGCCATGGCGGCGTGGCGTGAAATATAACGGGGAGATCGCTTTCTCGGCCATGCAAGTTGGCGAAACCGCATAACTCACTGAACCGACTGGATAAGCGATGTAAGATTTACTGCGGATGTGATTGACAGCCGCACCTAAACGGACAACTTGGAAAGGAATGCTTCTATAGCGTAGGAAGAAATGGCTAATCCACTTCAGCAGATTTTTCGCCGTGTACGAGCGGCAAAATCGAAAGAAGATATCGAAGAATTCCATTTGACCGATGGATATGTTTTCTCCGAGCCTTCGCCGCAGAATGCAGTCGACTTGATCCCGGGATGGAATCACGCCTTCCCGTCGGAATTGGGCATCCAGGCGGGGCCGGCCCATATGCACGAGGACGGCAGGATCCATTGGGCCATTGAGCAATTCGGGCCCGTCGCAGGCCGGCGCATTCTCGAATTGGGTCCCCTGGAAGGGTCCCATTCGATGATGCTGGACAGGCATGGGCCGGAGGTCCTCGACGCGGTGGAAGCCAATAAGAAAGCGTTCCTGCGCTGTCTGATCGCCAAGGAGATCTTCGGTCTGCAACGCGCCCGTTTTCACCTTGGCGACTTCGTCAAATGGCTGGAGCGAAAGGACCCGCCCTACGACCTCATCGTCGCCTGCGGCGTCCTCTACCATATGGAAGAGCCGCTGCGATTGCTCGAACTGCTGGCGGCAAAGACCGACGCGATATATTTCTGGACGCATTATTTCGACGAAACAGCCATGCCACCCGAAGATCTCAGGCGGGTCCCGTTCAAGTCGCAGAAGCCCCCCTATAAAGAGCTTTGCCACGAGGTCGCGTTTCACGGCAGGAATGTCACACTGCACGAGCGCAGTTATTATGGCGCCTGGAAGAAATCGGCATATTGCGGCGGCCCGGTCAATCGACATTACTGGATGGAGAAGGAAGACCTTCTTGCAGTTCTCGGGGCTCTGGGGTTCGACGACCTGCGCATCGCCCACGACGATCCCCAGCACGTCAACGGTCCGTCATTTTCCGTCTTCGCCCGGCGAACGGTTCAGCAGGCTGAAAGGTAAGACAACGTGTTGGGGCTAGCGAATTTCATCCGTCGGGGCATCAAGACCAAGGCGAAGAAGAACGAGCGCCAAAAGGAAAGCCCCCTGGTGCTCGAGCGAAAATTCCGGGAAGCCTATATCGCGGAAAGGCCGGTCGATCTCGAAGCCGTCGAGGAGTTTCGCGGCGATGCTTTCCCCATCAGCGGTCCGGCCTGCTGGCTCGACCGGCCCAACGCGCTGCTGGAGGTCGAACGTCGCCATGACGCCGGCGAGCTCAGCGATGACGAAGCCGCGATGTGCAAGCAATGGATATTCGAGGGTTACTACATCGCGCCCGGCCTGATCGAAGCGGAACTCCTCGATCGCGTCTGGACGGCCTATGAAAAAGCGATCGCCGAGGGGACGATAACCGCCCCTGCTGAAAGCCGAGGCCCCGAGGATATCCATCCCGGCCGTACGCTTGACCCTCACATCCCGGTGCCAATCCTGCGCGAGCTGCAGCAACACCCCAGGATATTGAGAATTTCCGACGTGCTGTTCGGGCGCAAGACCCTGCCGTTCCAGACCATCATGGGACATAAGGGCAGCTGGCAGAGCCCACATTCCGACACCATCCACATGACGACCTATCCGCTCGGCTATATGCTGGCCAGCTGGATCGCATTCGAGGATGTCGGCACCGATTGCGGGCCTCTGGAATATTATCCGCGCAGCCACAAGCTCGTACCTCCCCTGCTCAGCGGGGAACTCGGCATCCCGCCCCGAGCCTTCAAGGAAAATATGGGCGTCTACAGCTCACGCTACGAACCGACCATCCGCCACTACATCGATATGTTGGGCCTCGAGCCGAAATACTTCCTCGCCAAGGCCGGGGACGTCTTGTTCTGGCATGCCGACCTGCTGCATGGCGGCTCGCCTCGCAAGGATCTCAAGCTTTCCCGCAAGGCAATGGTCTGCCATTACTTCGCGCAGGGCGCGTTCACCTATCACGACCTTTCGGGCAATGCCACCCGCCTGCATAAGAACGGGCTCTATGCCCCCCCGGCGATCGACGAGCACCTGTAACGCCCTCCGGCAGGACAATATCGGAAAGATCTGAAAGGTCGCGTGGACGGGATGTGCCCTCGAGATCAGGCGCTGCGGGGCTTTGGCTTAAGCCGGCGCCAGATCGGCGTGACGACATAGCTGATCACCGGAATGGTCGCCAATCCCACGCCAATGCCTGCCAGTCCGGAGCCCGCCGCCTGGACCAGCCATGATACCACTCCGCCGGCCGCCGGCAGGCTGTGTGCCGCCGCTTCGGCGGTCTCGTGGAGGAAGTGGCTGACAGCCCCCAAGCCATAAGCCTCGAAGCCATGCAGGATGATGCCGCCACCGACCCAGATCATCGCCGCGATGCCGATCAGGCCCAGCACCTTAAGGAAATGGGGCATGCCGACGACGAGAGCGCGACCCATTCCGCGCAGCAGCCGGCCCATTGGCGAAGGAGAAGTCGCCTTCGCCATCGCCACACCGAGATCATCGGCCTTCACGATAAGGGCAACCACGCCATAAACCGCGGCCGTGATCCCAATACCGACCACGGCCAGGATGACGGCCTGCGCCACGAAGCTACTGTCGGGAACGGAGCCGAGCGTGATGGCCATGATTTCGGCCGACAGGATGAAATCCGTCTTGATCGCGCTCGCGACTTTCTGGTCCTCAAAGGATTGCGCATTGGGATTGATCGAAGCGAGCTCCGCTTCATGCTGATGGGCTGCGTGCGGCGCGACAAGTTCGTAGATCTTCTCCACGCCCTCATAGCAAAGATAGACTCCGCCAATCATCAGCAGGGGCGTGATCGCCTGCGGCGCAAACAGGCTGAGCGCAAGCGAGGCCGGCAACAGGATCAGAAGCTTGTTCTTGAGCGAGCCGGCGGCGATCTTGCCGATGATCGGCAACTCGCGCTTGGCCGCAAAGCCGGTGACGTAGCGCGGCGTGACGGCCGCATCGTCAATCACGACGCCGGCTGCCTTGGCACCTGCCTTGGCCGCCTGGCCGGCAATGTCGTCCAGTGATGCGGCAGCAACCTTTGCCAAGGCGGCGACATCGTCGAGAAGGGCTATCAGGCCAACGCTCATTGCACCCCCAATTCAGCTCCAGAGCAGTCAATACTGGAGGGGCGCGCCTCGTTTCAAGCCCAAGAGCGCCATTGTGTGTGCGCTTGCTCGCGCGTGCAGCATGGAAGGCCCCCTCCTGTGGCAGCCGCCATTCAGGCCACGGGGCTGCGGCGGTCGTGTTTTGTATTTTACAAGCAAAAACCCCGCGGGCCGAAGCACACGCGGGGTTTGTTGTGTATTGGGTTATATTTGGTTGCGGGGGCCCGCAACGGCTTTCATCATAATATCACCAACCCGTTGATTTCGTTCAGAATTGGCGAATTCGAGAATACCAAACAGCTCACCGCGTAGCTCGGCATGAACTTCGCCCCGCTTGTCGCCGGGCGTGAGTACGATCTGACCGATCAGCGAGCGCAGAGCCTCGGCGGCCCGGCGCCCGCCCTCGTCGTTTGCAAGCGCCTGCGTGAAGTGCTCGACACGCTTGCGATAGAGATTGGCGATGTTGGGGTGCAGATCCGGAACATCTATCGGCGCCTGCGCCAGGCGTTCGGTGATCTCGGCCTTCTGGCGCTCCAGGTCTTCCATCCGCGCCTTCATCGTCGGCTGGTATAGGCCGTCCTCGATCGCAGCCATGATGCCGGCGATGGCGCGATCGATCTTGTCGAGCGCCCTGCGATCCTGCTCGCTCTGGGCGCGACGTTCCTGGTTGAGCCGGTTGGTCTCCTGGGCATAAGCCTTCACCGCCTCCGCCACAGTATCGGCTGAGACCAGCCTTTCCTTCAAACCTGAGAGAACACGTTCCTCGATCTTCTCGCTGGTGATCGTGCGGCCATTGTCGCAGATGCCACGCCGCTGGTGGTTGAGGCAGCCAAAACGCTCCTTCGTGAACAGGCCATAGCGTCCGCCGCAGCAGCCGCAGGTGAGCAGGCCGGAAAGCAGGGAGGCCGGCCGCTTCATGGTGTGCAGCCTCCTCGCCCTGGCATCGCGGATACCGATGGTCACCGCCTCGAACTTGCTGGCGATGACCTTCTGTCGTTCCTTGACGGCCTGCCAGAGCTTGTCGTCGACAATCCTCAGATGCGGCACCTCGGTGCGGATCCATTTGGCGGGCGGATTGATCCGCGACACGCGCTTGCCGCTGGTCGGATCCTTGATGAAGCGCAGGCGGTTCCAGACCAGCACGCCGGTATAGAGTTCATTGTTGATGATGCCGGTACCCCGGATGACATGGCCTCGCACGCTGGTGTCGCCCCAGTGCCGGCCAAGCGGGCCGGGAATGCCTTCCTTGTTGAGATCGACGGCAATGGCCTTCGGGCTCTTGCCCGTGGCGAATTCCTGGAAGATACGG
>NZ_JBQEPH010000046.1:20747-28260 GCF_052045555.1 Labrys sp. 22185
GGCCGGCCGCTTCATGGTGTGCAGCCTCTTCGCCCTGGCATCGCGGATGCCGATGGTGACCGCCTCGAACTTGCTGGCGATGACCTTCTGCCTGTCCTTCACGGCCTGCCAGAGTTCGTCCTCGACGATCCTCAGATGCGGCACCTCGGTGCGGATCCATTTGGCGGGCGGATTGATCCGCGACACGCGCTTACCGCTGGTTGGATCCTTGATGAAGCGCAGGCGGTTCCACACCAGCACGCCTGTATAGAGTTCATTGTTGATGATGCCGGTGCCCCGGATGACATGGCCGCGCACGCTGGTGTCGCCCCAGTGGCGGCCAAGCGGGCCGGGAATGCCTTCCTTGTTGAGATCGACGGCAATGGCCTTCGGGCTCTTGCCCGTGGCGAATTCCTGGAAGATACGGCGGATGATCCTGGCTTCCTCCGGCACGATCTCGCGGTCGCCGCGGATGGGTTCGCCCTGGGCATCGAGCTTCTTCATCACCCGGAAGCCATAGCACAACCCTCCTCCGGCCTTGCCCTTCTCCACCCTGCCCCGCAGACCACGATGGGTTTTGAGGGCCAGGTCTTTCAGGAACAAGGCATTCATGGTGCCCTTGAGGCCGACATGCAGCTCGCTGATCTCACCCTCGGCCAGGGTGACAATGGTGACGCCCGCGAATTTGAGATGCTTGAACAGAGTGGCGACATCGGCCTGGTCACGGCTGATGCGGTCGAGCGCTTCGGCCAGCACGATCTCGAACTGGCCGCGCTGGGCGTCACGCACCAACTGCTGGATGCCATGCCGCAAGATGGTGCTGGCACCGGAGATCGCCGCGTCCTGATAGGTCCCGGTCACGTTCCAGCCTTCGCGCGTTGCCTGTTCACGGCACAGGCGGAACTGATCCTCGATGGAGGCGTCCCGCTGGCTATCGGAGGAATAGCGGGCATAGAGCGCGACACGGGTCATGGTGGATCAACCTCTCTCTTTCCTAGTGGGGGCTCATCCTTCTTCCCCCTGCCCTTTTCCTCTCGGCGGCTCGGCCGATTGTCATTGGCCGCCCGGTGTTTCTCGAACGCTTCCCGGGCCAGCTGCCGGCCGATCGAACGGGCGATATCGAGCACGATGCGATCCAGCTTGGTGGGACCGCTGTCCTCGCCGGCATAGCTCGAGCCAGCGCGTTTGATGTTGTCGTTGGATGGGGCCGAAGGTGTCGGCCCTGTCCTGGTTTCTTCTGCCATCAGGTCGCTCCCAAGAATGGATCGACCTGCCATCAGATGCCTCCGATGAACGAAGGAAAGCACGAAGTTCATGGCATAGGGCCATGGCGTGCAATGACTTGCGCATTACGGTTTTGCCTCATACGCCAGATCTGCCGGAAACGAGGCTGGAGAACCTTGATCTCGATCATCCAGCCCTTCGCAAATCGGCATGTCTGGCGTCGAAACCGCTACGCTGCCTTCTTCCTTCTGCCCTTGCTTGGCGCGGGAGGAGGTGGCGGTGCGCTTTTGGCCTTCCGGCCTTGTTGGCCGAGGCCGAGTTCCTTGGCCAGACGTGAGCGGGTGGCCGAATAGTTCGGCGCAACCATGGGGTAGTCCGAAGGCAGCCCCCACTTCTCCCGATACTGCTCAGGCGTCAGGCCATGAGCCGTTCGAAGATACCGGGTCAGCGATTTGAGTTTGCGTCCATCTTCCAGACTGATCAGATAATCCGGGGTGATGGATTTCTTGATCGGAACGGCGGGTTTTGGCGGAGTATCAGCTTCAACCGGCCTGGGATTGTTCAGGTTGGTCAGGCTTCCATGCACGGCGCGGATCAGATCCGCAAGGGAAGCAGTGGCAACCTGGTTGTTGGCGACATAGGCCGAGACGATGTCGACCGTCAGGTCGACCAGACTTGTGTCTTCTTCGAGCATGTTCAGTCACTTTCTTATTGCGTTGATGTCGAAGTGAGTGACGTTTTTCTTTATATGCGCAGCTTTGTGGACCCGATCGCTGCGCTGACTCGGATTCTCAGGCAAATTCCGGTGCCTGTAAACACCATGTTCAAAAAAGGCCGCAATCTCAGCAGCACTGTTTCGATGATTTGTGGTTTATTCCTCGACCATCGATTTGCCCTGTCTCAATCGGGACAATTGTCGACAGCCGGGGAACATTCGAATTACATTCGCCTGTCTCCGAACATCGAACCATCTGCCTAAAGCAGAACGAGCTGCTCGCTCTTGTCAGCCAGAACTCGCGCCTGGCGACGTTCCCGCCACTCGGCGAATTCCATGGTAACGATCTCACATAAGGGTGCGACGCCCCGCCATTGATCGCGATAGATGCTGGTGTCGATGCCAATACCACAGTCCATGAACAGGCCCGTTCGCTGCTCAAAGTCGACGCCCGGCCCTGAGGTCAGCCACTCGAAGCAGGGGCGCCCGGAATAGCGGAACGACGACGAGCCTTGCGGCAGGATGAATGCGCCATTGTCTGCGATCTGAAAGGCGACATCGATCACCGCGAATTCGAAGGATTTATAGCCGCGACGATCACCCGATGTCCTCACCTTGCCGAAGGGCGGATTGACAATCGCCCAGTCAAACATGGCTCCTTCAAGTTCGCCCTCCCACCAGCCCCGCCGGTCAAGCACGTCGGCGCAGATCCAGCGTGCTTCCGGCAACAGCTTGCGACCGATCTCGACGAAACGCGGATTGATCTCGACGCCAGGTCAGTTCCACCTCGCCCCGCCATTTGGAGCGCTGCTGAACCCAATAGGCGAGACCGCCGATCCCGGCGCACAGGTCAATCACCCGTCCCTGCCCTGGCTCAAGGGCAAAATCGGCCGCCAGATCCATCGGCGTGAAGAACGCGCCTGCAGCCGCCACATTGTTCTCCGCACCCAGCTGCCAATTCTCCAGAACGAAATCCTTCTCGTCCTCGCTCAGCACATCCTTCCTCAACAGGGCTTCCGCCTCGGCGTCAGCCGCCGGCATCTGTTCGAGACGATCGAGCGGCCGGCACTCGCCGCCTTGCCCGAGACCGACTATCAGTTCGCCGAATGGCGCCTGGCCCGTGTCTCGCTCGATTACCATGTCGAGTTCGACGGCTTCTTCTATTCGGTACCCCATGCCCTTATCCGTGAGCAGGTCGATATTCGCGCCACCAGCCGAACCGTCAAGGTCTTCCCTCGCAGCCAGCGTGTCGCCACCCATCAGCGCCGCTATGGCGGACGCCGGCACGGTACCGATCCAGAGCATATGCCAAGCTCTCATCGGCGCTATGCCGAGTGGACGCCGGAACGCTTCCGCCGATGGGGGCGCTCAATCGGCCCGAATACCGAAGGCCTGATCATCGCCATCCTGACGCATCGCCCACACCCGGAACAGGGTTTTCGCACCTGCCTGGACATCTTGCACCTGTTCAAGGGCGCCGATCAGCGGCGTGTCGAGGCAGCCAGTACCAGGGCGCTGGCTATCGGTGCGTTCACCTATAAGTCCATCGCCTCCCTCCTTGCCAACCTGCTTTCTCCCAAATCTGCCGTCACCGAAGAAGTCGTGATCGATCATCACAATCTGCGCGGGCCCGGCTACTTCCACTGAGGACTGTCCATCAATGCTGACCCATCCTACTCTCGACCTTGCGCACGAGCTCGGCCTCCAGGGCATGGCAAAGGGCTTCCGGGATATCCAGACCCAACCTGAGGCACGCAGTCTCGATCATGCCGAATGGCTCGCCATGCTACTCCAGCAGGAGAAGACCACCCGCCAGCAAAAGCGCTTCGAGATGCGAGCCCGCCTTGCCAGGCTACGCCATGCCGCCAGCGTCGAGGATGTCGACTATCGTGCTGTCCGTGGCCTCGACCGCTCCCTCTTCCTCAAGCTGACCACCGGCGACTGGATCAGGCCTCGCCACAATCTGCTCATGGCCGGCCCCTGCGGCGTCGGTAAAAGCTGGCTGGCCTGCGCCCTCGGTCGCAAGGCCTGCCGCGACGACTTCTCCGTCGCCTATCATCGCGTGCCGCGCCTGTTCGCTGCCCTCGCCGTCGCGCGGGGTGACGGACGATACGCCAGGATGCTGCGCGCCATCGCCCGCCTCGACCTGCTCATTCTCGATGATTGGGGCCCCGAACCCCTCGATGCAGAACAGCGCCGAGATCTCCTCGAGATCGTCGAGGACCGCTATGAGGCGCGATCCATCATCGTTACCAGCCAGATCCCTGTCGAGCGCTGGTACGAACTCATCGGCAGCCCAACCATCGCCGACGCCATTCTCGATCGTCTCGTTCACAATGCCTATCGTATCGAGCTCAACGGAGAGAGCTTGCGCAAGGCACGAAAAACCGAGTTGCATCCCTCCAACACTTGACCGATCCAGCGTCCCGAAACATTCTCCACTCGACTCATGCGAATGACGTCACAGGGTGGCCGGCTTCAGGTCGGAATCCCCGGCCGGCTTCAAATTGGAATGCATGGCCGACTTCGTCGGAATCCGCAGTGACAGATGCCAAATCGCTGATAGACTTGCCCATGGACGGCGCTCCCTTTGGTGGTGGGTTTGACAACGACCATCCTGGCACAGCTCATCCCGTAAACCAGATGCCGTAGAAGGCACCGTCCTCACCATCGCCGTAATCCGGGCATCATAAGCCATGTAAGTCACGCTGGCACGGGCCGGAACGATGTACGCGCCGATGCGTCTTAGACACTCGCGATCAATGCACCTGCCCTAAATAGAGTATCCCGGACTCCAAGCCGGATGTCATCAGGCACCGTCCATGTATATACATTTTGCTTTATGCGTATTAAATCGCCACGATTCCCTTCATTGATCCAATCGCCAAGGGCGATGCCCTCGATATCACACTTGAGGTGGGCATCATTCAGGACATTTAACGGATAAAGGTCGTGGAGCTTTACAAGGTGCTCCTTCGTTTGCCTCAAACTCCGCCCAAGATCATTGATCCGACGAAAGGTAGCTGGATCATCCTCACTATCGCTGACCCCTCCAGCATGAATAAATGCAGCGGGGCCACTCTGTTGAATAGAAAAACCATAGGATGGAGTAAGAACATCAGACAGAGATTCTATATGATAAATTATATCCTTCAGCCCCCATTTGTGCATCTCTCTAACAATAAGATAATTGTTCTCTTCTATGTCGTAGGAAATATGAATAGAGCTATTTAAAAAATTTCCACTTACAGGTTTATCAAAGACAATTTTTTTCTGTTTCGCCAAAGGGCCGTATTTCGCCTCCAACAAACCTAGGCGCGAGAAGCTACCCCTTCTCCATTTGCCGTATTTACCTTCTTGGGTCTGGATCGAAACGATCGTGGGATTCGATTCTCCGTAAGAAATAAATCTATACAAAAAATCGATTGATATTACATTTTTCAAGTCCTCTGCAAAATTGTAAAGAGCTAAGTATCTATATTGGTTTGTCATTTTTAACATTGCCATCGCTTATTATGGATCATCGCTGCGTTTATTGTCATCCGCAGATCTCTTGGCCATGGAATTTTCTTGACTCACAGATGTTTCGTATCCGGCCTTTTCGACATTTTTCTGCATGCTTACCAACTTATCCTGCATATCTTTGGCGGTTTGACTCGGCGATGCAACCTCACCCAACACAGCCTTGTTATCCTTGGTGAGGACTGCCACGTCAGGTTGTCTGGCATCGGTCACACCTTTGAAAATGCTACTCAACCTCTGGTTGTAGTGGATTGAGGCGACATTATCGACACCTACTTGCTTGACGATATCGCGTGCCAGCTTTTCGGAAAGGGCTGCGTGCACAGGAGCGGTGAGCCCCACCTTCGAGTTGGTGAATTGCGGCTTTCCTTCTACCGCGATTTTAGCGAAAGCACTTTCGAATTGCGAATTAGCAGCCCTTCGCGCTGCTGCTGCGGCCCTCGCGGCTTGCGCTTCGGCCCGCAGAGCACGACCCGCTGCGATGCCTTCCTCCATGCCCGCAGCAATGTTCTTTAATGCTCGCCCTTCGGGGGCAAGTGGCCCCATTCCTTCTAAACCCTCACCGATGAAGGTGAGAGCACCAGCAATTAACATACCATCACGATCTACAGCGTTCTGACAAGAACCATCGCACGACGGCAGATACACCGAGTGCCCACTTGGATCCTTGACATTGATAGGATTGTTGTCGGCGTATGCGTACCGGTTGGTTCCGACGCCTTCCTGGGTTGGGTCCCACCAGTCTGGCGAGACGAAGCGAGCGATGTGGGGATCGTAATATCTTGCGTTGAGGTAGAGCAGGCCCGTCTCGTCCTGCCGCTCGCCGATATAGCCGTGATCCTCCTTGGTCGCCGTCGAGGTCGTGATGGGCTTGGCTAGCCCGAAGGGCTGGTAGCGCGTGGCGATGGAGGTTGTGCCCGCCTGGTCGGCCACCACACGCACCGAGCCCAGATGGTCCTTGAGCAGCGTGTAGCTCTTGGCCGTGGCGCCCGTGCCCTCGATCTTGATGTCGGGCATCGGGTACTTCACCCACAGCGGCGTCGTCGGCACGCACGGATCGCTCGAGCCCTCATAGCTCACCCGCTCGTCCCCGAACACATAGGTCGTCGTCTCCGTCGGCAGCGGATTGGGCGCCGTGGTGCAACCCCGCGGCGAGGCCTTCGTCACCTTCTTCACCCGGCTCCCGTCCGGGCCGTAGAAGTAGCTGCTCGTCGCCCCGGGGCTCTCCCCCATATAGGCGCTGACGATCTGCGTCGGACGGTTCATCCCGTCCCAGCTGTAGGTCCGCCCATGACCCGTCAGCATGTTGCCGTTGTCGTCATAGGTGAAGAAGGTCGTGCCGGCCACGCCCACCGCATGCGGGCGCACCGCGTTCGGGCCCTGCGCCGGATAGGTGTAGGTGCCCACATCCGTCTTCGACGTCAGGTTGCCCGCATCGTCATAGCTGTAGGTCTCGTTGAACGAGGCATTGCCGGCATTGCTGGCCGAGGTCAGCTGGTCGAGCTCGTCATAGCCATAGCTCCAGGCATCGCTCGAGGCGCCCCCCGGCGAGGTGATTCCATCGATCCGGCCGGTGGCGGCGCGGGTATAGTTCAGCGACAGCAGGTTCGTGCCGCCCTTGGCCGCCGTCAGGCTGTTCAGCCAGCCCCGCGTGGCGTCATAGGCCGACGTGCTGGTCACCCCATTGGCGTAGGTCGTCGCCAGCGACTGTCCGGCCGCATTGTAGGTCACGTTGGAGACCAGCCCGGGGATGGAAGTGAGCTGGCCCGCCCCATTGTAGCCGAAGGGCGTTGCCGCAGACCCCAGGCTCGTGCCGTCCCCGAAGGTCCGCCACAGGATGCGCTTGCCGGCATCATAGGCCGTCGTCGTGGTATAGGTCGTGCCCTCCGTCGTCAGCAGGGTCTTGACCACCTCATTGCCCAGCGCGTCGTAATTGGCCGTCAGCCAGGCATGCTTGTTCGCCGCCGTCGTCTGCTTGCCGACATTGAAGGCGCCCGAGCGTGCCTCGTCATAGAGGAAGCCGATATTGTCGCGCTGCGGATCGCCATTGGGCAGGTCCGACCGCATCACCTG
>NZ_JBQEPH010000047.1:0-17476 GCF_052045555.1 Labrys sp. 22185
CCCCGATCCACGACGATGTGGCGCTTGGTGCCTGGCTTGCCCCTGTCGGTTGGGTTGGGGCCGACCGCGTCACCCCTTTTTGGCGGGCGCGGATGAGGCGTCTACCGAGGCGCGTGACCCGTCGATCTGGCCGGCCAGGCTGAGCCGGTCGAGCATGTGCCGATGGAGGCGGTCCCATAGACCGCTTTCCTGCCAGCACGCAGACACCACCAGCATATCATGCCCGAGTGTCCCGCGACCTCGAAGGGCAGGCGCTCCCAGGCGATCGCCGTGCAGGACGAACAAGATGCCGATCAGCGCCTCACGCGAGCCCACCGGCGGGCGACCGCCTTTCGGACGCGGCAGATCAAGCGCAAACAACGGAGCGATTTCGGTCCACAACGCATCGGGAAGGAGCTTCTTGGCCATGACACCAGGCTCACCCCAACACGGGTAACAAATGGTTTTGTTAGGTGCTCTTAGCCAACTCGCTTCAGCAAAAGTGCGTCAGAGCCAATTCTCGATGGAAAACCCAGATCATTTTACGGCGAAAAACAACACAAAAAGTGCGGTACGGCACGGTAATTTTGCGTGATTTTCTGTTTTATCGATCACGGGAAGCGGAAGGCCCGGACGACAACCTAAACCGTTTCACCCCGGACTTCCCCACAACATTTCGCGGTTAGTCAAGGCAAGCGATCTGGGATGAGAACGAGATCCGCTCAAGTGGCTGGTGGCGGTGGTGGACTTCGAGGTTTTCCGCAGGCCGTTGTGTGCCGCGCTTGGGGTGGGCCTGGCTCCAAGGGCGGGTTAGCGGCGATAGCCTACTTAATGGATGGCTAAGGAATTGTCGCGTTCGAACAATCGGCTCCAGCCCATGGAAACAGCGGAAGAGGTCTTGTTCGGCCCATAAGCGTGAGGCCTTGCCATCTGTCGGTGGTCTCGCGCAATACCTGACGACTGCCCGCGAACGCATCAAACGATGGTGAAAAAGTGAGGCAATATCAGTGCCTTCCCTCGCCCGCCGGGCGAAAACAAAACATCTGTCACGATCCGGTCGGCGCGGAGATTCACTTCCCTCAACCTGCGCGAATGGTCCTTGCGTTGCCGCCCTGGAACGTACAAAACACCCTCAATCTATTTCATTTATACTTTGCGTAAATCATAAGCAAGATTTGCACATACCTTATGTAAATAAATTATTATAAAAGATTCTACGGACGCATCATCCTAATATTTATATAAAAAATTTTGCCTTCATCAGACAAAAATCGTTGAATTACAAGGTGAAGATCTCCTGATTGGGGACCTCGCCTGACTGCCTTTCATGATGCAGCGTCTCGACCATGAGTTCGTGATGCGTCAGTCGGACGCGCCACTGCTGAAGAAGATGCCCAGCGATTACATGCGTGAGATGTTCTACACCTCGCAGCCGATCAAGATCACCGACATGAGTCTGCTGGAAGGTACGTTCCGGGCGATCAATGCCGAGACGCAACTGCTTTACTCGTCCGATTGGCCGCATTGGGATTTCGACACACCGACGCGGATCGCGGGCATCCCGTTCCTAAACGAAACGGCGAAGCGCAACATCCTCGGCGAGACCGCGAAACGCATCTTCGACCTCAAGCCCCAGCGGACTCCGAATCTCAAAGGGTTCCGCAGCCTCGCTGCGCGCCAGGCGAAGGGATAAGGCGATGATCGTATATCAGCTCAGGGAGAATGGCGCGATGGCACCGACGACACGCCCCTCATCGACCTCAGCCTATTTACGGCACCTTTGACAGGAGATTTAATGGAAAGATCGGCAGAGAAGCAGATCTCATCGAGCACTGACTTGACCACGGCGCCAATCAATCGGGCCTTGCTGCTCTTTGCGCTTCCCGTCTTGGGCTCTTCCGTCTTGCAATCGGCGAACGGATCGTTCGACGCGGTCTGGGTGGGTCGCCTGCTCGGCACCGATGCACTCGCGGCGACGACCAACGGCAATCTTATCATGTTCCTGCTGACGACCTTCGGCTTCGGCTTCGGCATGGCCGCCACCATTCTCGTCGGCCAGTCGTACGGCCGACATGATATCTCCACCGCGCGGCTTGTGACGGGTACGACCGTTGGTGCGTTCATCCCGCTCAGCATCGTCATAGCGGTCATCGGTTGGTTCCTTGCGCCTGACGTCCTCAACTTGCTGGGGACCCAGGCCGAAATCGAGCCGCTGGCCCGCGCCTATCTTCGGGTCACGTTCTTGGCGATGCCGGCAATCCTGATGCAAACTATCGTCATGATGACGCTGCGCGGCAGTGGAGATGCGATCACACCACTCATCTTCATGGGGCTCGCCGCAGCCCTCGACGTCATCTTGAACCCGCTGCTGATTCTTGGTCTGGGACCAATGCCCACCCTTGGCATCGCGGGTTCAGCGCTGGCAACAGCGATCGCCAACTATGCCAGCCTCATCGCCATGCTGGTCTATATCTACCGGCGCGATCTGCCACTGCGGCTGCGAGGGAATGAACTGCGCGGTCTCCTCCCGGATCTGAAGATCCTGCGGGTGATCTTCGTCAAGGGATTGCCGGTGGGCATCCAGATGATCGTGGTCTCAAGTTCGATGCTGACAATGATGCGATTGGTCAACCGTGAGGGTGTCGACACGACGGCAGCCTTTGGTGCCACGCAGCAATTGTGGACTTATGTCCAGATGCCGGCGATGGCGCTCGGAGCAGCCGTCAGCGCGATGGTCGCACAGAACATCGGTGCAAATCTCTGGGATCGCGTCAGCTGCATAACACGCAGCGGTGCGATTTATGCGGTGCTGATGACCAGCGCGCTCATCCTCTTTCTGCTGCTCGCCGACCGACAGGCGCTGGAAGTCTTCCTCGGCACCGACAGTCCGGCAATCCCGATTGGCCAGCACATCGGCAGAGTCGCAACCTGGGGCTTTGTCGCCTTCGGTGTCTCGATGGTTTTGTTCGGCACGGTGCGCGCCAATGGTCAGGTTGTCTGGCCTTTGATCATCCTGTTCGTGTCGATGTATCCGGTCCGCCTCGGGGCCGCGTTCGGGCTGCGCGGCTGGCTTGGGGGGGACGCCCTTTGGATCAGCTTCCCGGTCGCGATGGTCTCGACACTCATCATGGCGTCCATCCTGTATCTTCAGGGCAGTTGGCGGAAAAGCTCGTCGATGGATTTGGATGCGCGTGAACGCCGCGCAGCGGCAGCGGCGATATCGCAGACGGCGGAAGGGACGATGCCCTATAACGCATTGGCTTCCGCTCCGCCCGCCGTACTCTCAAAATAGAAGGTAGTGCCTGATCAGACCGTTCCTCTCCGCCGCATGAGCGGTTAAGCATACTGGCTGACACCCCCTTGCGTCGGCCATCTCCCGTACGAAAACGAACGCAAGGAGCTGTATCAATGGCCGATTACCCTGCTCTGCATATGCTGATCAATGGTGAAAAGCCGTCCGGTGGCGGCCGCGAGAGCGAGGACGTTATCGATCCGGCCACGGGCGAGACGATCGGCACCCCTCCTCACGTGAGTGCCGACGATCTCGACCGCTCTCTTGACGCCGCGCGCGTAGGGTTTCTCGAATGGCGCAACACCTCGCCCGATAAACGCTCCGCGATCCTTGTTAGGGCAGCGGTCCTGATCCGTGAACGCGCGAACGACATCGGCCCGCCACTACCCGCGAGCAGGGCAAGCCGGTCAAGGAGGCGATCGACGAAACGATCTACAGTGCCAATCTGCCGGAGTTCTATGCGCAGGAGATCAAGCGCCTCTATGGTCGCACGCTGGTGCGGCCCGTGGGCCGGCGGGTCGAGGTGCAGCACCACCCGGTCGGCGCGGTGGCCGGGTTCTCGTCGTGGAACTTCTCTGCGATCGACGTCATGCGCAAGATCGGTGGCGCCTCGCCGCAGGCTACGCGGCCATCGTGACGCCGAGCGAGGAAACGCCTGTGGGCGGGATCGCGTTGGTTCAGGCGCTGCTTGTGCTTGACGCCGGCGTTCCGGGCGGCGCGGTGCAATGCGTGTTCGGCGCGCCTGATACGGTCAGCAAACAGCTCATGGCGTCACCGATCATACGCAAGATAACCTTCACCGGCTCGACCCGCATCGGCAAGGCACTGGCCCGGCTCGCCTCCGACGATCTCAAGATCGCGACGATGGAGCTGGGCTCGGTGGTGCGAGGGCAACAACCGAAGCGGTCGCCGCAGCTGTCCCGATGTTCGCCGCACGTAGTACCGCGAGCTCGGCTGCGTTCTGTTCCGCTTGTTCGGCCCTATCGGCGATTTTGGCTCGGCGCTCAGCAACGATTGCGTCCCGAAGCGCCGCGAGGGCCTCGAGGTGCCCCAACGCGCCGCTGGATCGGCGCAACAATCCTACGAAACCCGAGGCAATCTCGCGCAAGGCGCCATAAATTGCCGGCCGCTCTCGGAGGCTGCACAGCGGTTCGGTGCAGGGAGCATTGTCGCTAGCGGCCAGGGCAAGCGCCACCTTTCCCACGAATGCGTCCGGAGAGACGAAAACCGTCTGGGCCCGAGCGATGATTACAGACGAAACCCGAGTTCGAGTACCGTCGAATTCGGTTCCCGGGGCAGACGTGCCCCCGCCGTTGCGCGCTTCGCTGTCCGCCGCCGGCGCAATGACAGCACGAGCCGGATCTTGTTCGAACAGCGGCCATTCGACGCTTCCTTCAGCTCGGGCGCGGACAGTTTGAGATTAGGGGAAGCCACTTCACGGCGACGTCTTAGAAAATCGGCGTCCGTGTAGAAATTCAGCTTGTTCAGCACGGCTGTATAGGAGCCTCGGATCCGCGGGATCGTAAGATCCTGATCCAGACGCCGAACAGCGTCCGAGGTCATCAGAGGCACAGCCTCGTGGCGACCGCCAGATGAGGATCGGGACGCAGACAGTCCCCTGCCCGTCTTCCGATCAACGCCCTGACGATCCTGGCTGAAGCCGCCAATCTGCGGCGATTCAGCCATCACCGCCAGTTCCTCAAGTTCTGCGGTCTCGACCTCGCCACTTGCCAATCCGGCACATTCCGCGGCCGGACCAAGCTGTCCAAGTACGGCAATGCCCGTCTTCGCCGAACCTTCTGGATGGCAGCGCAGGTCGCAGCCCGGCAACGCGACAACAGCTTCCGCGACAAGCTCGGCCGCTACGTTGCCGGTCACGCGGACGATGCCGATCGCCGCCGCAAGGCGATGACCGCGCTCACCGCCAAGATGGCACGGGTAGCGCATGCCGTCGTCAAAACGGGAAAAGAATACCGGCCGTTCCTGGAGCGGTCGGATACTAGGTGGAAGGCCTCCTCTCTGCAAGTGCCGTGAGGGCGCGACAAGCGACCCTGTAGATAATGTTCGGGCCTTCCACCTGGGTGCGTATCTCGTCTTGAGGACGGTGAGAACCACGGCCACATCGACGCCGCTGGATCCTGTGTTTGCTATGGCCGGGAGCGATCCCGTTGACGGTGGAGACCATCTGGATCAGTTTATTAGCAACATCGGCCATCCGCTGGCGAGACGAGACCTGTTGGCCAAAGCCCAGAGCCGCTTCCCAACATAGGACGTTGTCGCTGACCACCATCAGTGGATAGCCGCGACGCTCGGCGATCGCATCCAGCTCCCGCGCCACGCGTTCGCCGGTGATCGAGTTATCGACCACGGTCGCCAGGCATTCCCGGCTGAAGTCGTCGATGACGCACAGGATGCGGAAGCAGCGCCCATCGACCAGTGCGTCAGAGACGAAGTCGAGGCTCTAGTGCCGGTTCGGATCCTGTGGGATCGCCATAGGCGCAAGCGTTCCCAAAGCTCGCTTGCGACCACCGCGCTTCCTCACCGTCAGCCATTCGTCGCGGTCGAGGCGATAGAGCTTCTTCCAGTCAATCTCGACGCCCTCGCGCTTTAGCAAAAGGGTGCAGGCGGCGATAGCCGAAGCGCCGGCGTTCATGGGGATGGCCTTCATCCGGTTGCGCAGGGCGGCGTCCGCGAGCTTGGCCTTCTCATCCTCCAGCGGCCGCAATTGCTTGGTCTCGAATGCCTCCATCCCGCCGAATTTCCCTTTCCATTCGTAGATGCCGGCGTCGCTGACCCCGTGCTTGCGGCACAGATCCGCCAGCAGGTTTTCAGAACTGTCCAGATGTTTGCCACACCCTACTTAGATAGGATTTTCGGCCTGGGGCTGGCGAGGTGTATCGCCGAAGGCTGGTAGGTCCGATGGGCCTTAACGAGTAGAACGAATGAGAATGGAGACCCGGATGCTTGGCTGAGTGGGACCGGGCCTGCACCCGGGTCTCTTGCTTCCGATTTGGAGTTCGGAAGCGAATGGAACTTAGCAGCCCAGCTCTTCAACGCACAACCTAGCCAAAGGAACTAGCAATTTATGGAGCGTAATGCCTCTGCCAGCTCTCACTCATCGATCGCAGGGAACTTCCTTTCTAACAGCTTTTAATAAGATCCATTCTGCTTTTGACATTTAGCTTTTGGATAATATTCCGTATGTGAACTGCCACCGTACTTTGTTTAAGATTTAAAAGATAAGAGATTTCCTTATTTCTGCGTCCTGCCTGCAGATGATTGACGATTTCGGCTTCGCGAGGGCTCAGCGCACTGCGTGCGAGTGGTTTTTCGCCAGCTGCCTTCCCTTCCAACGGGCAGCCCAAGCTACGGCGTGGGAGAAACTGCCCCCCTGCCCACACCAGGCCTATTGCCGCAAGCGCAACATCAACGCTCGTGCTTGGGTCGATAAATCCTTTTGCGCCTAACGCGAAAGCTTTTTCGATATAAGCATGGCTTCTAATGTCAGATATCAGGATAAACTTAGGCCTTAATACAGCACTTCCAAAAATTTCTATATTACGCTCAAGTAAGTCAAAAATTCCGTCACTGCCGGAATCGTCAATCATTATAACCGTGTCATCATCGTGGCAATCGACAACAAATTCATCAATCGAATTGTAGCCGCGCACTACAGAGGATACATTTGAATTCCTAAGTAATTTTACGAAAATGCTTCTCAGAAAATTATATCTACAAAGTACCGCGATTTCAGGAATTGCACTTCCGGTCTTTATATTGCGTTCTCTCTGATTCCAATTGGCATTGGATTCATTCTCTTCCATAGCTTTATTCCGGCCCAAAGCCGTTGCCCCGCCCATTGAAGACTTGAGATAGAACTCCGTAGCCGCCGTCATATCAACCCTCATCCGTTAGCGCTTCGCTCTACGAGAGACAAGACCTGAAATCTTTATTATCAAAGTTTACATTTAGATGCATTCGCAAAAATTGCGTAATTTTAAAGAAAAACTTATAACTATTTCATTTATACTGGAAATTTGAGCCTTATCCTTAAATTTATACTCCTATTTTCAATACTAAGACAGCGCCAACTTGAAGACACGGGTGGCACCAACCCGCCGCAAAGCCCCCCCCAAACCACCCGGCTGACACGTCAGAGTATCGCGGTCGCGAGACAAGGGCTGAGCCCAGAAGGAGCGCAGCGCACTAAACTCACCTCGACGAACGTGACATTGATCGATTCAGACGCCCATCGAGTATTAATATATTAGCATTGTAAGCGACGTTGTCAATCGATTAACTCAGCCCTCTTTATGCGCAAATTCGCGAAAGCCAGAAGGCGACAACGGCCGCCAGCGCCGCTACGGAGCGGAAGCATGCCGCGTGCCTGTCGTAGTAGGTGGCTACCCATCGGATCCCGGAGGCGGGAGAGCATGGCCGCGATCAGCCAGCTGATCGTGGCACTGAGACGACAATCACCGTTCTGGGGATCGACTTTGGAAAGAACCTCTGCAGCGTGGTGGGGCCTCGACGGTCCGGCGCGGTGGTGAAACACCCCTGCATTGCTCGGGCTCTACAGCCTCGCATCGCTATGGGCTTGCGATCCGCCCATCGTGACGGAGCACGGCCAAGCGAAGGCTTGGTCGATCCGACCAATACGCTATCCGGTGTCTGGGCGATACGGCTTGCCGCTTCGCTGCCAACGAGAACTATCTGGATCAAATCCGCAAGGTGAACCGTATTCGTCGCAAGAAATCCAAGGGCGACCCGATGTCCGAGGCGGTGCGCGGGGCTAATGCCGCCAGGTCGAAGATCCGCGCCCGTATCGAGTATGTCTTCGCCGAGCAGAAGGATCACATGGGCTTGTTCATCCGCACCGGGCAAGGTCAGGTCCGAGGCGACAATCGTCCTCGTCAACATGACCTACAATATGAAGCGATGGTGCTGGCTCGACAGGACAAGTGCGTCCCCACGACGGCAAAAGAGGCGAAAACACATGCAGGCCGCCATAAACACCGAAATCGATGGACAAGCCGCCAAAAGCAGCGATCAGACACGGCGATACCACTCCAAAAATCTCAGATCGGCCCTGTACCGGAGGTCACAAGCTATGCCCCTCCTTGTTCGGTCAGAACGGAAGCGCAGTTCATTCCGCTGTCTAGTGGAGAGGTCCCTCGCGGGCCGATAGACGTGATGAGTTCGCTTTGAGCTCTTGCACAATCGCCTCTTCGCGATCAGGACGCGAGTCATCCTGATCCCACGCTGAGAGAGCTATACAGATGATCACGAAGACAAGCGCGGCCCCGCGAACGGCACTAAACCCAAGGACCATTCAATCAAGGCCTGCAACCAAACTATGCCAAATATAGAAAACCCAACATTGCATTAATATTATTTATTAAGAAGTCGCATCTTAAATAAAGATTTGTAAAAACGATATATTTATTTATAAATTTCAGCATAAAGACCAGATAACGTAAAACTGCTTTTTTGTTAACTGAAAGATTCCAATAGACATCCTGTCGAAACACGGTTTAATTTTGACCACCCCTAGATCAAATGTTTACTCAGATGGTTGCGGTGGGCAGAATGGCATCTGCTTTCCTGAAATACCCCACGCAAGGGGACAATCTTCATACGCACAGACGCGATGGACGTGGACTGTCCGGAGGAAAAATGACAATAAAAGGCCCGTTGTCGGCAATGCCGATGCTGATCTTTCTTGCCGCCTGTGGCGGTGGCGATGACGGTGGAAATACTAACTCTACCTTCGCTGGTCCGGTGCAGAGCGCCTCCAATGGTGGAGCAACAACTCCCGCTGAGAGTAAAACCAGCGTCGTTGTATCACAGCCCGATACTCGAGGTGCCCCGCCCGTTACTCCGGCAACTACCGAAAATACGGGCGGCAAGGTCTCCGGGTTCCTTGCACCGACACCTCCGATGGGTTTCACGACCTGGTCTCGCTTTAAGTGCAGTAGGCAATCAAAGCTCGGGAGTTCTCCGAAACTTCAACCTGTCAATGGCATCAATGCTCCCCTGAACGATGACAATTCTGCAGCCTCATATTCCTTTCAGCACTTCATGCTGGACCAGGCACAGGCAATCAAGGATTCGGGCCTTCAGGCTGCGGGATATACATACATCAATGTGGACGATTGCTGGATGGATCAGGCGCGAGACGCGCAAGGAAATCTTCAAGGCGGAAGGTTATGGATATATGGGAACTGGGATCCCAAGAACCTTACTCAAAAGGGATTTGATCGCGACCTCAGTTCCTATGTCTCCTATCTGCATGGCATGGGATTCAAGGCGGGTCTGTACAGCAGCTCCGGATACCGGACCTGCCAGATCTTTCCTGCATCGGCAGAGCATGAAACCGTTGACGCCGAAGCCTTTGCCCGCTGGAAGATCGACTATCTGAAATATGATAACTGCGATTATGATAAGCAGCGCGACACCAAAGACACATATCAATATTGGCCAGCTGACCAAAGGCCCACCAAACCTTCGGACCATACCAAAGAACAGCTTTTCACTAGAATGTCGCTGGCACTCCGGAACGCCACCACGAACTCGGATACGAAGATCCTTTTCGAGGAATCCGCGCCGGCAGGTTTCCTTCCACAAAGTTCTGAATTCTATAATACGATGGAATGGGTTCGCTCGCTTGGCGAACTCTGGCGGATTGGGGGCGACATAAAG
This sequence comes from Labrys sp. 22185, assembly GCF_052045555.1. Classification (NCBI taxonomy): domain Bacteria; kingdom Pseudomonadati; phylum Pseudomonadota; class Alphaproteobacteria; order Hyphomicrobiales; family Xanthobacteraceae; genus Labrys; species Labrys sp. 22185. The sequence goes on from NZ_JBQEPH010000047.1 coordinate 9,974, forward strand.
AACTATGAACTCGACGCCAACACCAAGAAGCCCGTAAATCCCTGGGTTTCAGAGGGAGGGTATGCTGCCGGCGTTTATCCAAGCTTCTATTCCACGGTCGCCTTATCGCGGTATGTCGCGCCGGGACGCTGGAACGATGCCGACCAGGTTCTGATCGGCGACAACGGGATGACGAACGAAGAGGAAAGAAGCCAGCTGTCGTTATGGTCTATCCTCGGCGCACCGCTCTTCCTCACCACCGATGTGCGCCGTTTCACGCAGAACCATGCTTCAAACCCTGAAGCGAACGAGCCTGTCGACATGGCTCATCTTGCTGAATCCCTCAAGATTCTCACCAACAAGGATGTCATTTCGGTTGATCAGGATCCGATCGGTGCGGGGGGCTATATCGCATGGCAGACCGATGCTTCGTTCAGCGAGGGCATTGACGTCATCACCAAGCCCCTGAGCGGGGATCGTGTGGCGGTAGTGGTCCTGAACAAAAGCGACACGTCTGCGCAGACACAGACTGTGTCTCTGCCCCGGATCGGGTTGTCCTCCCTTCACGGCACTTGCTCAATAGAAGCCAAGAACCTTTGGACAGGCAAGGTCACGACGCGGAAAATATCTGTCGGGGGCATCCAATCAAGTGAGCCTCATAGCGTGCAAACGGACGCTATTCCAGCACATGGAAGCGCGATGTATGTTGTCTCCGCTACGTGCGACGGGGAGAATGTGCGGGTTCTTCCCACCGGGCAGATTTATGCCCGCCCCGACAATAACAGCAAGACTGGCGGATTGTGCCTGACCGCCGACAACAGCGGGTTGGGTTCCAAGTTGCATCTCGCAAAGTGCACGGGAGCGGACGAGCAAGTCTGGCAGCGGGACAAGACCGCGCACAGGCTGCGCCTGCTGGCAAAACCGGATCTGTGCGTAGCTTTCAACACAAACGGAACCGCCGGCTTGAACACCTGCTCGGACAGCGACCAGACGCAGAACATTACCTACTATCTGAATGGAATGTTCGCCAATCATGTCGCTGCAGGAGATGATCTCAAACGGCCAGATGCCTCCAACTGTCTGGATATTACGATGCACACCTACAATGCAGGAACTATCGTGGGGTCTTATAAATGCGGTAGCTCGTCAAATCAGGTCAACCAGATCTGGTCGGGGCCCGGCACGCCGGGCTGAAGCGATCTACCGAGCAAAAATGCGAAGAAAGGGGTATTTTTCGTGCCCCTCTCTCTAAAATGGCAGATTCGACGCGGAACGATGGCGGGAACCAGCCACCGTTCCGCTTGTCCTTTCCAGAAAGCAGACGGATGTGGGGCCGGGCCGGCAGCACACCGACACCGTAATAAGATGCATCACGCCATAGGAACGGTTGAGCTCGAGTTCGTAGAAGCTGGCTTCGTTGACGCCGAACTTCAGATTGTCGCAAGTCACCGGGCAAGGTAGTCGCCAAAGAAGCGGAACAGACGGACATGGTTGCCGATCCAATCGGCCAATGCCTGCGTCCCAGAGGCTTCCGCGAAGATGGCGCTTGAGACGCCAAGCACCGCGACGAACAGTTCGGCATAGCGCACGTCACCCGTTTCGCGGCTGCGATACCCAGTTCTGGCCGGAACAATGAGCGAACGGCTTATCGCCGGCCGCCTTGTTTGCGCCATAGACGAAGCGATTCGGGAAACTTTTGATGGAAGAAGCCATCGAAGCCATCTTGAGAATTGAAGTGCCACCGGTCATTTCCGCGTGTCTCAGAGGTCCGGGAAGTAGCGCCTTCGTGACTCGGAAGATCGATTTGACGTTGAGGTCGAAGGAAAAATCCCAGTCGTGTCCTGGCAATCAAGGATGGTGCCTTGTAAACAAAGCCGACGCAATTGAAGATCGCATCGAAGATGGCTGATAGGATGAGAATGTTTTTACAGCCGAGCCATCACAAACATCCAATCTTATGGCCTCGATCTGCTTGCTGCTCGCGCAAAGGGCATAAAGTCCTTCTTTGTTTATATCTGTCGCAACGACATGAGCGCCTTCGGCTGCGCAGACCTGAGCGCTGGTGCGGCCGATACCTGCGCCGCGGAAATGAAGACACGCTTACCCTTCAGGTACACGATCGGGATCCTCCCAAACTCGTTGTCGAAGTGTTGATTTTGATATTATAATAACGTTGCGGGTTTTTATATGCACAGATGGTTTATATATAAATTGGAATGCAAATGGCGAAACTAGGATCCTCGAACGCACGCGCGCTAAAATCGTTCGACAATAGCGGGGACCGTTATCGGGCGCCGGCCCTCGACAAAGGCCTTGACATCCTAGAGCTACTATCCGGAGAGTCTGCAGGCTTGACCCGCGCGGAAATCATCAGGGCCATGAGTCGCAGTCCGGGCGAAGTCTATCGCATGCTTGAGCGACTCGTTGCGCGTGGCTATGTTGGGCGTTCGTCGGAGGGTGATCGTTATGCTCTGACAATGAAACTGTTTGCGCTGGCGCACCGACACCCTCCGTTGCGGCGCCTGGTAGCTCCAGCTCAGCCCCTGATGGATGCATTCGCGCGCGAAACACAACAGTCTTGTCACCTTGTCGTGCCAGAAGATGATGCAGCGATTGTTGTCGCACATGCAAATGGCCCCGGAAACTGGGAGTTTGGCTTGAGAATCGGGGCGCCGATCGATCTTGTCGCCACGAGCTCCGGGCAGACACTTCTCGCGTTTCTTGATCCCACAGCGCTAAAAGAACTGCTCACACGATGGGCAAACACGAAAAAGCAGCTCGCCTTCGAGATGCTGGCACCTCGCTTCACAGAGTATCAACGCGACGGCTATCGCATCGGGCCGAGCCAAGAGGTGCGCGGGATCGAGGACCTAAGCGTGCCTATTCTGTCACGGGAGCGTTACGCCGTCGCGGTCCTGTCATGTCCCTTCGTCCACCGCCTTGATGCTTCAGCCGGAACGATCACGGATGCACTTACTCTTCTCAAGATTGTTGCTGGTAAATTATCGGTTTTCTAATAAATCAAAACACCATACTGTTCCGCCCGCATCAGATATCCGTTGCCGTTACAGGAAAAGCTTCGCTAAGTCCCGTCCAGAATTCTTCGGCTACATACGAACCTACGCAAGATGAATAAACTCTTGATATGGCCTCCACTGATACAGCTTGCGCTACGTATCCGGGCGGAACGGGATGTAGGCGCGCCCGAACACGTGGTGCCCCCGACAATCTAAGACGTGGGCTCAGCAGGCCCTGCCTTATGCCTCGCAAATCATTAACCCCGCAGACTGCCGAACATGTCCCCCTAATAAGGTGGGGAGTATCGAGCATCTATTCAGAAATTCAAGCAATGCAGAAAATCGTACTATTGGGGTCCCATCATATCTTTTATTTTGTGGTAAGGAGGCCCGGCTATCGGGGCCTCCGGGAACAAACCTTTAGAAGGCTAGAAAGCTGAAGAGACTTGGTGGTTTACCATCGATGGAGGTCAAATTGATCCGGAGAGCTGTTGCGGTTACGGGTGCTGGCAGTTTGATGACCAGGTATGCGCCAATACCGTTGCCGCTCGCCACCTGTCGCCAGGATCCATTGACCTGCGCCTCGACGGTAAAGGCGCCGGTGCGGTAGACGAACTGCTTACCTTCTGCGTATGTATTAAGAAACTGGTTGAATTCGACGGCAAACTCAGTGAGGTGTATTTCCTTGACGGTGGTTGCCCAAGCAAATGTCTGGGTCAGAGTTGGATTGGTCTCATTCGATGCCCACCGGCTGGTGGGATCGGAGTCTATGGCCATCTCTGGTCGATAGTCATTACTCCAAATGGAGGTCGCGCTAGCCGTAGCCCCGGCCGACAGACTACCCTGCGGAGCAAGGCGGTCGCCCACCCAAACGGGCGACAGGGGCCCCGAGGATGGTGCGGTCGCAAGGAGAAAGCCGGGCGACAGATATTGCACGGTGGCGGACCGCCCGCCGAAGGTCACCTTGGTGTCCGCCTTGAAACCCGATCCCGCGATAAGGATCTTCTGTCCGGCCGTCACCGGAGCCACGTAAGTGGCGATTGCCGGTTCCCCTGCTTCAATTGTGCGGAAGGCTTCAGTCAAGCCGGCGCCCGCGAGCATTGCTCGGGGAATGTCGGCAACACCCGGCGTATTGGGAATGGTCTTGTTATCGGCGGCGACGTTGCGATCCACCGGCTCCGTTCCACAAACAAAGTTAAAATCTACTCGCGAAGGTTTCGACAAATAATTGCCGGAAAGCCAGAAGTGGCCGCTAGGCTGACATCCTCCATTCCCTGCACTGTCTTTCACCAAGGCATTGAACGAAACATTGCGATCCCAGTTGATCCATTCGCTGCCAGCGTCATTGTAATAGGCAAAATTGGAGGAGTTGGTGTGGGTCACATTCCCGCGTACCAAGAGGCCATTTGCAAGAGTCCGCTCTCTGTCGACCTTTCCCGCGTCTAGGATATATTCGGCTTGATGCCCTTCGACGTAGATCGCACCACCATCCTGCAGACGCTTCATATAATTGTGGATCAGGTTGTAGCTGATCTCGTTGGCGGCATTGATGTTGGTGGTGAACTGCGGGTGGTTGGAATTATCAAAATGGCCCTGCACAACGCCGGCCGTGATGCCGCTATAGGGTACATTATAGATATGATTGTTGAGAATGCTCGTTTGCTGGGAAAACAGCAGGGTTATGCCGCTTGCCCCCCAATAATCAATACCGATGTCATGAACGAGATTGTTGGATATTTTCGTGCCGGTTAAAATTTCATTGCGACCGATGCTGTCACCAACAACTTCTTCCCGATTAGGCGTGCAGTTCTTCTTGATGGCCTCGGCTCGTTGCGTGGACGTCGGACGAGGCACTGGCGTGCCGTTCGCCTGCGCCGGCGTCCCAATATCAGGATCTCCGTCGGGCTTGGGATCGAAACTGCAGCCGATCAGCATGGCTGTCGAGGCGATCTCGGTGAACACGTTGCCCTGCACCTGTGTATCGACGGAGCCGTAGGCAATGTTCAAGCCCGCGCCGCCCAGACCAACGAAGCGATTGCCCGTCAGCGAGATCCGTACTGCGGCGCTCACGCTAACATTACCTTTGGGCTGGCTGAACGCCATAATAGGGCAGGTATTGGATAGGTCACCGATACCTAACTGCACACTATAGAAGCAGTACCCTTGGCCGATGACTGTCATATGAAGATTGCTCTGGATCTCCGAGAAGCCGGATGGCAGAGAAGGACCGTTCCAGGTAGCGTAAGAGAATTGCAAACCCTGGAAGGCTATATCATGTATCGGATTCGCTAATGTTCCCGCAACCGTCAGAAGGTGTTCGAGCTGTGGCAATTGCACATCGAGCTTCGCCATATCCTGACCCGGAGCGGGAATATAGTATAGCGTGTCAGCCGTGTCATCGAGGAACCATTCCCCTGGGCTGAGCAAACTGTAGGCATTCTCGATGCGAGCCGGCATGGTCTGCTTGCTCATGGGCGGCAAATAGCCAGTTTGGACGTAGACGTAGGGGGCAATCTGGATACGCGCAGTCGTGTTTTGCCAGCAAGGCTGCGTCATGGTGATGCCGGTGCCGCTGGTGGCCTCGACGCGGCACCTAGTGTTCGTCCAGGAACCGTTGCCGCCGACATAGTTGAATTCGATTTTCTTGGCTTGTGCAGGCGTCAATGCGCCGAACCAAGCGCTGGCGGCGGGATCGGATCCGATGGCATAACCCATCTCGTTACCAAGCCAGCGGCCTTCGAACTTGAGTTCGCCCAAGGTCGCTTGGGCAATCGGAGCGATCTTGCCCTCAACATAGAGCTGACGGCTGGCGCTATTGGCAGGGACTCTCGCTGACCAGATGCCCTTGGCCGCATCATGAAGTTTCCAGCCCGTTATCCTGGTCGCGCCGGAAATGATTGGACGGGCACCATCGGCGGCTTTCCAGACGACGGGATGACCTGGCGAACCGGAATCCTCCGGACGGAACCGCCATGTCTTGCCACCAAGTGGGTAAGTCCCATCTGCGAGCAGGACTGTAATGCCTGCAACGCCCTGGGCTCTCAAGGAGCGAACCTTAGCCTGCGCGTCGCCTAGGGAGCACGGCTGAGCCAGGCTACAGGTGGTGCCTGAGCCGTTCGGAGCGGCCTGGATCGTGGCGACGAGGCTTACCGTCGATGGTTCGCCATTGGGGCTCTGATCTGGCAGGCTTGTCGGTTGACCGAATTGTTGCGAGGGCGCATCCACGTTGCCGAAGGTGCCAGAAGTAACAGGGTCATTCGCAAATGCATTTCCTCCGGCAGCCAGGATTGAGGCGGCGAGCAACCCGGCTGGCAGTGCTTTCATGATTAGCATATTTCCTCCCTTTTGTCGTGTTTTCCGTCAAGTGAGAAACGCTCGTAGGCCGAAGCCAACCTGGCCCGTTGACAAGCATTACTGGTGCCCGCTCAGTGTTTAAGGACACCGGTCTACGACGCCGCGACGATTGATATGGCAGATTGGAGGAAACCGGTCGCATCCGTTACGCGAACGTGCGATTATATCCCCCGACGTGGCTCACCCGTTGATTTTTTTTGCAAGAATGTTGCCGGCCACTCATAGACTCGCATATGAACGGTATGTTCAAATATGCTTGATAGCAAGTAATAAAAAAGACATAATTTGGCTATTTTTTGATACTAAATATATTTACTTATTCATGTACCTATTGGTAGCTAGTGCAGTCGAGACCGCAGAGTTGAGGAACTCGGTGATGGCCAAACTTCCGCCAGAATCATGAGACCATTGGTCGACCCAATCCCCCCGAAACCTGTTGCGCAAACAACAGGCGGTCACGATGAGCCGCCAGCAGGATCTGCGCAATCTTGTCACTCCGGTCGCGCGCACTGATCAGGCCACGCGCCTGGGCAATGAGATTGGCTCGTGCGGCCTTTCCGTCGGACGACACGAGATCGGCAGCAGCGCGGATGTTACGTCGACGGGGGTGGCAGCGCACGCAATTCGAATGCAGAAGTAGACGCCCCTGTACCTTTCATCGTGATCCGAGTCGAACGCGGTTAGACTAATCGGATCGGGTCAGCCCACTAGGAGTGACCAATCGCCCCCTGTGTTTCGAGCACCTGTGCGGGTTTCGCTAATTTCGGGACAGGGTTTCCGCTAATTCCCGGACACCAAATCCGCTAATATCTGGACAGTGATTTCGCTAAATTCGGGACAGCGATTTCAGGGCGTTTCGGATCGACCGCTGCGAGCGCCGCTACGGCATTGAAGCTTCTCAATTTGGTTTGAGAGGACTGATGCCGAGGCGGAAGCAAGCGAGACGAACGGACATGAAGGATGTGCATGCGATCCTGCGCCTGAGCTATGGTCAGGGGCTGTCGATCCGCGAAGTGAGCGAACGGCTGAGGATCAGCAAGACTTCTGTCGCAACCTATTTGCTTCGAGCTCGGGAGGCCGGTTTCGGACAGTGGCCGCTACCTGCCGGCTTTGAGAACGAGGCGGCCATCCATCAGGTGCTTTTCGGACGCGT
>NZ_JBQEPH010000047.1:17503-25351 GCF_052045555.1 Labrys sp. 22185
CTGAGCGAGCCTGACTGGCCGAAGATCGCCAGCGAGCTCAAGCGCAAGGGCGTGACGCTGACGCTGCTGTGGCAGGAATATCGAGCCGACCATCCCGACGGCTATGGCTACACCTGTTATGTTGCGGCCCGGCTTATGTGGCGCAGCCAGGGAAAGTGCTGGTTTTCCTGGCGTGAGCCGCAACATAAATTCGAGCGACGAGCCCAACGACTATAGGCCTTTCAGGAACGTCATCAGGGACGGCAGCGCCCGTTGCCATGGCTGGGTCTGCAGGCCGGAGAGATCGACCCGGGCCAGCGCCTTCGCCTTCATTTCCATGTCGACCTCGGCGTAGACGTGCGTCGTGTCCAGAGACACGTGCCCGAGCCAGGCGCGGATAGTGTTGATGTCGACCCCGGCGCGCAGCAGATGGACAGCAGTCGTGTGGCGGATCGTGTGCGGCGTCACCCGCTTCGTGGCCATCGACGGCACGGTCCTGCTGGCTCGTTCGGCATATTGCGTTACGAGCCGGTGAATGCCGAACCGCGTCAAAGGCAAGTCGATCCGGTTCAGGAATACCGCTTCACTCCTGCCCCGGTTGACAATCAGCCTCGACAGCGACGTTGCGGTGATCGGCCACAACGGGCATGTCCGGAACTTGTTTCCCTTGCCATGCAGCCGCACAGACGATTGTGCTCCCAACGTCAGGCATTCGATCGTCAGCTTCGCCGCCTCGTCAGCACGAGCGCCGCTGTTGTACAAGAACAGGAGCAGCGCATGGTCTCGACCTCCGAGAGCTGTACGCCGATTCGGTTGGGCAAGCTGCGCATCCATCTCGGCCTTCTCGAGGTACCCAATCCCGGTCTTGGCGGTCTTCTTGAACGGCGTCGCCCGTATCTCGGCGCACCACGCCTCATGCACCGGTGAGCGCATGGCGATGAACCGCGCCAGGGATCGGATGGCCGCGAGCCCTTGGTTGCGGGTGGCACCGCTGCATTGACGATCGTGTTCCAGGTAGTCCAGGAACTTGCGGATGACAGTCGGCGTAAGATCTTCGACGGCCATGCGATCGATGGCACGCCCTGCGTGCTTGCTGGCATACGGCAGCAAGAGCACCAGGGTATCGCGGTAGCTGACCTGAGTGTTCCGAGCCAGGTTGCGCTCTGCCACCAGATGCTCGAGGAGGAATCGTCGAACCCAAGGTCCCAGGAGCGTCTCATCCTTCATGATCGCCTCCCATCGCATACTGGGCGAAGCGCTGGCTGGCCGCCTCCAGGAGTTCCGGTGTCATTTGGAGGTAGCGCTGGGTCGATCAGATATCGAGGTGACCGAGGTAGGTCGCGAGCTGCGGGAGCAATCGCCGGACGTCCTGGCCGGTGCGATACCACGCGACGACACGGTGCACTGCGGCGGCGTGGCGAAGATCATGCAGGCGCGGCGGGCGCGGTTCGCCGATGGGGCAATTGATACCGGCAGCTCGTCGCACATGCTGGAACATCGCGATGACGCGCGGATAGCACCTCCTCGAACGCCGCGCGACGCGAAGAGCGGCGCCTCCCTGCCGAGCGGCATGGGCAGCAAGCTGCGGCGTTCAAGGTGCGCAGCCAGTTCGTCGGCAAGTTTCGGTCCGATCGGCACGAGGCGCGTCTTGAAGAACTTCGTGCAGCGGACGGTGATGGTTCTTTCGGCGAGATCGACATCCTGCAAGGTCAAGCGCAACGCCTCGCCAATGCGCATGCCGGTTCCGTAGAGGAGCAACAGCAGGGTGCGGTACATGGCGGGGACGTGACGGCTGCGGCCCGTGTGCAGGATCGCGGTCGCGTCCAGCAGTCGGCGCAATTCCTCGGTCGAATAAACATAGGGCGTTTGCTGTGGCGGCAGCTTGGGCAGAGTTATTGGAAGAGGCGAACTGTCCACGTGCCCGTGGCTGACAGCAAACCGGTATAGACCGGTCAGCACCCTGTGCTTAAGGACCCAGGTCGCGGTCAACGCCCCATCGCCATTGAGGAAGTCGAGGATCGCCTCGCCTGTCACCTCCTGGATCGGTCGATCCCCCAATTGCCCGGCCGAAGCGATGGAGCAACTCTCCGGCGGACTCGAACCGCATGCCCAGCGACCGTTGGCGGGTCAGATAGGTATCGATTACGTCGGCGAGCATCGTAGGACGTCTCCCAAGTCGAAGGCACCGACCTCGCGGAGGGCCGCCATGTTCACCTTCGCGTAGGTGCTGGTTGCGGACGTGCTGCGATGTCCCAGGTGATCGCCGATCTCCTTCAGGGACAGGCCTTCGGCGAGCAACCGAACTGCGCAGGCGTGACGCAACGCATGCCCTCCGCGATGTGCCGCTTCGATGCCGAGCGCGGCGAAGCGCCGATTGGCGACGTCAAAGATGCTGCCTGCCATCAGTGGTCGAAGAGGCGCATGCATGCAGAGGAACACTTCCTGGCAGGATGACGGCGGTCGGACGGTGTCGATGTACCGGGCCAGAGCCTCGGCGACGGCGGGTAGCAGGGGATAGATCTGGGGTTGTCGTCACTTCAGCCGAACGAGCCCAAGGGTTCGCCTCGGCCAGTCAATCTGGTCGAGCCGCAAAGCGGCCACTTCACCGCTCCGCATGCCATAGAGCGCCAGTAACAGAAGAATCGCTCGATCACGGATATCCCGTGGCTTAGCGGTGTCGACGTCCGCCAGCATCTGCTGGACGGCAGACCAATCCGGGGCATATGGAAGCGATTCCTGCTGATAGAGCCGCGGCCGAGCAATCGCCTCCGCCAAGCGGTTTGAGCACCACCCCTCTTTGGCGGCGTATCGCAAGAACGCGCGCAATGCGGAGACCGTGTTGGCTGTCGAGACGCGTGTCCAGCGGCCCTTGCCCTGGGTGGCGACATAATTATCGAGATCGGTTGCCGTCAGATCTCCAAGCTGACGGCTCGTCTGCGCACACCACAGCAGGAATCTTGTCGTCGTTCGGCCCCATTGTTACAACGTTAACGGTGTGAAGCCGCGCTCGTCGCGCATCCAGGTGACATAACCGTCGAGTTTGTCACGGTGCAAAGCGGGTCGAAGGGTTCCCGCCACCAGCCGAGAAAACGCAGCCACGGGCGACCGATATCGATGACCCGCCGCGCAGCGGTGACCGCCCCGTGGACCTGCTGTCGCTCCATCGCGATCGCAATCAACTCCGTCATGCCGATACCCTGGTCGGCGTCCGTGGCGAGACGTCGGGCAATCCAAAGGAGTTCGTTGCGCTTCACCCTCAGGGCTGCGGGCCTCGCGCCATGTGCCGCGCAATGGCTGAGATAGCGGTCCCGCTCGTCGGCGAATGGCACGTCCCGAAACCGGCAATCGGCGGGCGTGCCGGAAGAACAGAACTGATCCATGGTGGACCTCAAATTGATTGAGATCGGCCAAGCGAAGCCCCTATTTATGTTGCGTCAAGCGCAGCCATCTCCCCGATGGCGAGAGAAACCGCCTCGCAAGATCACATAAGCCAGGCCGCAACATAACGGCTATAGCCATACCCCTCGGGGTGAATGTCGCGATATTCCTCCCACAGCACCATCAGATTGACACCCGGGCGCTTCAACTCGCAGGCAAGGGCGGCCCAGTCCGGTTCGACACGCCAGCGTTGTCCGGCCTTGGTGCCGGCCAGGCTGAACAGCAGTTGTTCCAGGGCGGCATCGGTCAGTTCACTTGGCAAGGGCCAATGCAGGCCGGCGCCGGCAGCTCGCCTGAGATTGTCCTGGATGGTGCTGCGTGCGGCGCCGAGCGTGCGCCCGATCTGACGGGCACTCACGCCGTCGCGGGCAAGCCGGAGCATTTATCGTATCTGTCTCATGGTCAGTTCTCTCTTGGCCGGCATCCACACCACCTCGTTGATTACGAGGCGTGGATGCTCGAAGGACTGGCCCAAACGAAGGCGCCGAAATCGAACCGCGAGCTGGCCGGTAATTGATTGGAATGCCGGCCGGATTCAAATCGGAATGGTGGCCGACATCAAATCGGAACGATGGCCGGCTTCGCGTCGGAATAGATGGCCGGATTCATTCGGAATCCGCACACCCAACATCGCATCTTGCCGGTGTGGCAAGCCGATCGCGATGGAAAGATCGCGCCCATCCGTGATATGGGCAAATGCATTCGTTGCCCATTGCTTTGAAAAGTGGGAAGCGATCAAGGCAAGTAGCGGGCACGTATTGCCAGCATTAATCTGATAGAAGGGGAGGCCCGGGCGGACGGTTGCTGAGGCTGTCATCCGGGCCTCCGGCTTTGCGGCACCGTAAGCCAGGCAACGCTACGTCATCGCCTGCCACCGAAGCAACCGCCTCTTTGGTATTAGGCAAGGTAACAAAATTTATTTCTTCGGTAGTCATTTTTTGTGATATAGAATACAACATATAAGCTACAATTAATCAAATAAAAGATTATGTAATGATTATTTATGAAGAAATAATTTCACCATTATGGTCGATTTTACACATTAAATTTAAAAATTATCTGCAATAATGGTAATTTCATGCTTGGCCATGCGAAGAACACACGTGATTCGCCTAAGTCATCCGCTACGTTGCTGCCAATCTCGGTTGTTGGTAAACCGCAACACTTCTCGCGCCGCAATCACGCCAACACTGCCAAGGCAGATCTCGGCTGACGTCGCCCTGGAGTGGTGGACGCGGGTTTAGGCCATGTTTCGTTCGGCCTGTTCCATGGTTTTATATCCGAGAGCGGAGTAGATCCGCCGTCGGTTATAGTAACCTTCGCTAAGCGAACAGGTCCCATGGCGCCTCCTCCCGGGTTGTCCATCGTCGCTGGTGCACCGATTCAACCTCGAGCGTGTGTCAAGCGAGGCGAGAATTTGGCCTTGATAGCTGCGAGCGGATTGGCATAGGCCTCGGCCGCATATTGGCTTCCGCGGTCGCAATGACAGATGAGACCTTCGAACGATCTCTGGCGTTGTACGGCCATCATCAAGGCGGTAAGCGGCAGCTCGGTTCACATATGGTCGCGCATGGCCCCACCAACGATTTTGCGGGTGACCAGGTCGAGCACGCTCGCCAGCCTGACGGCCAAGGGGTAGAGCCAGTCTTCCCGGGTTGGCAAATAGGTGATGTTGGTGCAATCGGCAGATGGTGACGGCTGTCGGCCGTGCATGGCTTGAGCCTGCGCCCCCCAGCATACGAATGCATTAAGCGCGCAGCGCGGCCGCGGCTCGTCCTTTTGCTCTCGTCGTTCAGCGCCGCATGGATCCTTGGGCTGCCATAGCGGCCACCATGCTCGACGTGCAGACGCCCAACATCGGTGAGCAGTTTCTGGTTTGCCATCGATCGTGAACTCTCCGGACGAAAGCGCCATACCTAATAACCGCAGGTCGAGACCTGAAGAACACGGCACATTGGGCGGACGGGCTACGTACCGACATGATCGCGGATAAATCTGAAGCTTGTTTGAACATCTTTGGCCTGCTCTCGCCTAGCCAAGGAACTCGGCCTTGGTCAAATCCGCCAAAGAGCCAAGGCTGAGCCACCGCCGCCCCCTCCCTCATCCAGCAAGGGCAGAAGAAAAAAGGCATCGTGGCCTGCTGCCGGTTTTTCGGGCACCAGGTTAAGCTAACATAGCTTTCTCCTCGAACTCGACAGGGCTCATATATCCCAATGTCGAGTGCCGTCGCCGAGGGTTGTAGAAGCGCTCGATGTAGTCGAACACGTCCGCCCTGGCGTCATCCCTCGCCCTGTAGATCTTGCGGGCCGTGCGCTCGGTTTTCAGCGACGAGAAGAAGCTTTCCATCGCAGCATTGTCCCAGACGTTGCCCGACCGGCTCATTGAGCAGGTGGTGCCGTGATCGGCCATCAGGCGCTGGAACTGCTCGCTGGTGTATTGCGTCCCTGGACGCCCTTCTGTTTGCCAAGCGGCGATGCGCGTGGCGTTGATGTCCGCTTGGCGCCGCATGATGATGCCAAAGACCTCGCGTGCGATGTATCGTTTCAGCATCCGGATGGCTTCAAGCTTGGAATGGCCTTCGGATATGCGGCGTGTCACATAGACCTTGGTTCGCTCGTCCGTTCGCAGGCGTCCGATCGCGATGATGTGCAGAGCACTGTTGGCAGCACGGTCACCGCAGCGATTGAGACGGTGCCGTGTCGTCAGCCCGGAGGATGCTGGGACGGGACTGACGCCGCAGAGCACTGCAAAACTGCTTCGGACCTGAGCCGCTCTGGATTGTCGCCGGCGGTGAGGAGCAACTGAGCTGCGCTGTTGTGGCCGATGGAGTTCCGGGCAATCAGCTCGGGCGCAAGATCGCTGACAAGCGCTACGATCATCGTGTCGTGGTCGGCGATCTCGTCATGAAGTTCGAGGTACCGCCGCGCAAGAGATTTGAGGCATATGCGATAGGCGCCAGCGACATCGCGGCACGCCGTCAGGTCAGGGCGCCAAGACGCAAGGGTGCGGATCAACTGCATCCGGGTCATTCCCCGCAACTGGTCTCGCAGCCCGTCTGGCGCGGCAATGATCGTGTTCTGGATCATCTGCAAAGCGATACGCCGCGCGTTCACCGCGGTCTTGCGGCAAGCCTTGAGAACTCTGAGAGATTCCACCATTCCGTCCCGGCTCCTCGGGGTGACGGTCCGCTGTCCGGCGAAGGCCGCATGCGCGGCACTCTGGGCGTCCAGGTCATCGTTCTTGCCTCGTCTGCGACGATCGTGGCGGTCCGGCGCGGTCACTTCGAGCACCTCGACGCCCGCGATCTGCATGTAGCGCAGAAGACCAGCGCCGTAGCTGCCGGTCGACTCGATGCCGATGCGCTGGACATCGCCGAACGAGCGCATCCAGGCGAGCATCTGCCGGTAACCTTGTCGGGTCGTAGAAAAGCTGCGCGTATCGAGAACGCGGTCGCGTTCATCGACCACCGCCGCCACATGCAAATCCTTGTGGGTGTCGACGCCACCGATGATGCTGCGTGTCGTCTTCTGCTCACCGTCCATGTTCACCTCTCCGCTGTGCCAAGCTTGGCCCAGCCGTAGCGCAATGCCTGGACAGGACAGTCACGAGACCGGATTGGTCAGGCCCTTCTCGGGTCACAAGCAACGGCCGAGGCAGAGCCTCACCGCGGGGTGTTCCCGGGCGGCCGACAGGTCCAGGGAAGGACACAGGGGTCGATCGGAGTGCGGGTCAGACCGCACCGAGGCACCTCGCGGCGCCAGCTTACCGCGGTCGATCGGTGTTTGAGTCAGACCGCCCGGGAACTGGCATTCATCTTCTGACTGTCGGAATGGTGCAGCAGGCTGTCGGGCTTGCCTCTCCTCCAGATCGCCATGATCAGGGCGTCAGTGACGAGCTGCGCCGTCATCTCCGCCTTCATCGCCCAGCCGACGACACGCCGCGAGAACAGGTCGACGACGGCGGCAACGTAGAGCCATCCTTCGGCGGTCCAGATGTAGGTGAAGTCAGCAATCCACTTCTGGTTCGGGGCCGAAGCCTCAAAGGCGCGATCAAGGAGGTTGTCCGACACTGCCGCTCGCTCGCCGGTATCCTTCGGCAACCCACGGCGGCGCGGCCGGGCACGTAGCCCGTTCTCCCGCATGAGCCGCTCAATGCGATGCAGGCCGCAGGAGAGCCCCTCCGCCAGCACATCATGCCAAACACGCCGGGCGCCGTAGGTGCGGTCGCTGCTCTTGAAGCTTCGATCGATCCTGGCAACGAGAATCTCGTCGTGCCGGGAACGAGCGCTGGGACTACGATTAAGCCAGGCATGGAAGCCTGAGCGGGACACATCCAGAGCCTCGCACAGCCACGCCACCGGCCAGATGTTCCGGTGCCTCGCGATGAAAGCGAACCTCATGTCACTTCCCTCGCGAAGTAGGCTGCGGCCTT
>NZ_JBQEPH010000048.1:0-23231 GCF_052045555.1 Labrys sp. 22185
GCGACTGCCAAACCCGGGTTTCGATCCGTGCCCGGATCTGCTCGGCCTTGCCATGAACGACCACGAAGTGCTCCCTGTCGAAATACAGGGTCGAGCTGTCGGGCTCATTGCCCTCGATATAGCAGATGCGAGTCACGTTCACTTCGATCGGATGTCGGTCGAAACTTCGTTCGAATGTGCAGAATATCGGGATTTTGGTCTCTGTCCCTTCAGAACGACCCGTCGTCTCCTGCGCTTCGTCCATTCCTACCATCCCACACAAACGCGAGCGCAATGATGGCTCTTCCAGTGCGGAAATCTAGCAATGGCGTTTTCGGGATCAAGACCGCCTGAAATCCCATGGTTAAAAAAAAGCCCGCCGCGCATGGGGGCAGCGAGCGGGCAAGCAGGGGAAGGGAGCAATGCGGGTTTCCTGCCGGCGGCAATTGCTCCTTGTTTTCAGGCTGCGACGTCCGCCGGCGGGGTCATCGACGTGCAGGTTTCGATATGCCTGCGGGTGTCCGCGAGGGTGCCCCTGACGACCACGAATTCGTCTCTCCTGAAATACATGGTCGTCGTGCCGTCGTCATTGCCCTCCAGATAGAGGATGAGATTCACGTTCACCTCGATCGGATGGCGGTCGAAGCTGCGTTCGAAAATACAGAAAATCGGTTTCACCGGTCCTGCTCCTTTGGGGTTAGCAGGCCCTGTACTAGGACCGTGGGCATGATGCCCACTGCGTGTCGCTTCTCGCGTTCGCGAGCGCCCTCTACGCCTTCTCCTCTTGGAAAAGAACAGCCCGCTGTCAGGCGGCAGGCGAGTTGGGCTGTCTAAAGTCGACAAGGACTCAACCGATGAGCGGCGCGATAGTTCCTCACGTCCGTCTCACCGGTCGTCGCCCTGGCTCGGGGATGCCTGCATTCCCGCAGTAAAGCCTGCCATCGCAGGAAGGCTGCAAAGCTCCTGTCCATCGAGCTCAAACGGCATCAGGCCGGTTGCTTCCGCAGCCTCGGTTGCTTCCTCTCGCTTGCATCCTGGATGCGCATGCAGACGCTGAGCGCGTTGCCGCAAACCACGATGCACTCGCCATCGCCGAAGTGAATGGATGTCGTACGCTCCTGGCTCTCCAGATAGCGGATCCGGTTTATGTTTACATCGACCGGATGGAAGTCACGGCCCCGCTCGAAGCAGCAAAAGGTAGGCATCATGGGCCTCTCTTTTTCGACAGGGGGTGGAGCCCAAAAGCCAGAGCAGACGGGGCCCGAACGTCGCTGGGCGATACCTCGCCATCTGGACCCTCGGATGGAAACAGTGTCAGCTCACACCTCCGCGTCTAGGATGACCCAACGGCACTAGCGGTGAAAAGAATTCTCGCCAGCCGATCAATCCGGAACCGGGGTTTGTGCTCGATGTTTGATCACGCAGCTGATTGCATCCGCCAGCGCCGGAATGAATCCCTGGCGTTGCCGGTACTTCATAATCCTGCCCCCCTTGGCAGCTAGAGGCAGGGAACGATTCCTGTCTTCAGAAGGAAGCGTGCGGCAGTGCCTGATATTTCATTCCTGATTGCCTGCTTCAATGCCGAGCGGACCGTTGAAGCAGCCATCGTCTCCGCCCTTGCGCAGCACAATGTCACGGTGGAAGTCATCGTTGTCGATGACGTGTCGGAGGACGGCACCCTGGCTCGCGCGACGGCGCTCGCGCGGGAGGAGCCGCGGGTCAGGATCCTGGCCCAGGAGATTAATGCGGGACCGGCAGCGGCACGCAACCGGGCCCTTGCCGCGGCGCGCGGCGAGTGGGTCGCCATTCTCGATGCTGACGATTATGTCGCCCCGGGGCGTAGCGAGCATCTCATCGGCCTCGCATCGGAACACGCCAGCCAGGTCGTCGCCGATAATCTGATGCGTTTTCGCGACGATACGCCGGAAGTCGCCTGGCCGTTGCTGCCGCACCGGTATGGGTACGAACCCTTTGCGGTGGGGCTAGTCGACTATCTCGATCGCAACAGGATGACCGACGGCGACGCCGCCCTCGGCTATCTCAAGCCCATGTTCCAGCGAGCCTTCCTGCAGTCGAACGGCATCACCTACGATGAAGGCCTGCGCATCGGCGAGGATTTCAATTTCGTGCTTCAGGCCCTCTGTGCCGGTGCCCGTTTCACCATAACGCCGCAGGCATTCTATTATTACCGCATGGTGGCCGGGTCGCTGTCACGGCGCCTGGCGCCTTCGGACCTCGAACAGCTTCTGGACGCCAATGATCGCCTGCTCGCCGAAAGGCCGGACGAACCCGGATTGCACGAGGCCGTTCAGGCTTATCGGCGCTCGGCCGAGGATCTGGCAACCTATAGCCGATTTCGCAGTGCTGTGAGGCAGGGGGCGTGGGGGGCGATCCTGCAGGGAATGGCCGAACCGCGCCTGTGGGGAACGATGACGCAGATGCTGGTACATGCCAGGCGCCGCAGCCATGTCCAGCAGCTTGCCATTCGACGCGCCGCCGGCCGCTATCGGCCAGCCGCCAAAGCGTAGGGCCGTCTTCAGTCGGCCGGGCCGGCCCTGTACATGGCTGCGGCTGCCCTGGGCTTGAGCAGCAGACGCATGGATCGGAAGGCCTTTGGAATTCGCCAGCGCAATCCTGTCTTCAGGGCCAGGAGACGCTGGCCAATGCCGCGCGCCGGCGCGCGGGCGGGCAGGAGTCGCGAGGGAATGCCGGAGGCCTCGGCCGCTCCGAAGAACAAGGCGCTGTAATGCACGCGATAGCCGGCGTTCCAAGGCTTGAAGGAGGTGGTGTAGTGCACGATGCCGGGCGCGGCACGCCACCTTCGATAGACCGCCTCCTCCAGATCGAGAAAGGCGGCAGGAACATCGGCACACCGCGGCTGCCAATTCCATCGCTGACCGAGGAAGAGCACTTCGCCGCGCAGGGCGATGTTCAGGGCATCCTGATCCATCCAGGCGAGCTTTTCTCCCGATTGCGCCAGGATATCGAAGACCCGTCGCTCGCAGTCTCGCTCCCGCCAGCGCTGCACGTCGATCAGCAGCATGCCCGAATTGAAATAAGGCTCGTCGCCCGCGAAGCCGATACGGGCCGGATCCAGGCGAAAATGGTCGGGTACGGCCCCCAGCGTCGCATCCCCCAGGTCAGTCTGCCACAGGGGGGAGATGTCGTCGCACACGAGGGTATCGGCATCCAGATAGAGCAGGCGCCGATGATGGGGTTCGATGAAACGCTGGAGGATCAGGCGGGCATAGATGCTTCGGCTGAAACTCCTGGTGACCGGCAGGCCCTGAAACAGTCTGTCGTCGAGATCCACGAAACGCAGGGTGCAATGCCGATGGGCCCGCAAGACCGGCGTGAAGACCGCCTTTGACAGCGCGTAGTCGCGGTCGAAGGCGGCGATCGTCACTTCGACGCGCCGAGCCGGCGTCTTGTCGAGCAACGATGCAAGCGAGATCGCCGCCTGCCGGATATAGGCATCGTCGATGCAATAGAGAACGGCAATCGGTTCGGTTGCCACTGTCGGTCTCCTTTCGCTCATACTTTCGGGGCTTTCGATCCCAGGCGCAGCGGCGGGGGGGAAGGCGGCGAGACGTTGCGGGCGGCTGCGCCGAGAGCAGCCAGGAGGAGGCGAGGGGACAATCTGCGGCGCGACACGAAATAGCACCCGACCAGAATCTTGCGCAGAAATTCGAACATCAACGCAGGCCGGCGCCTGGCGTGGCGCGCCAGCACGATCAGGGCTCCGCGATAATATTTCGCGGCCGATGCCAGGTCCGGCTCTGGATGGGCAACCAGAGCCCGGTCGATCAGGCCGGCCTGCCCACCGGTCAGCAAGGCCCGAATGGCATAATCGGTATCCTCGCCGCCGCCATTGACGGTGCCGACCCCGAGTTCGGGGTCGAAGGCTCCGACGCGCAGGAAAGCCGATCCGCGCAAGAACAGGCTGTTGGAGGTGCTCAGGCGTACGACTTCCCGGACAGCGGCGGGCCTGACCTCCTCCGCCGCGACGGGCTTTTCGCTCGGCTGCCGTGCGACACGGCAGAGCAGGATATCGAGGTCGGGAAGAGCTGCGAAAGTATCGGTGAGCGAGGGAACGAGGAGATCGGGATACCAGCAATCATCGTCGGGAAAACCGACGACGTCGTCACGGCCGGGCGCCGCCTCTGCGAGCGCGATCCCGATTAGCCGGTTGCGTGCCGTCGAAAGCGAACAGCGTCCTTCGATCGCGGTCAGCCGGCAGCAGGGCGGAATCTGTTCGCGCAATGCCGCGAGCTCGGCGGGCGTGCAGTTCTGCACCAGCACATAGAGCCGCATATCTGCTCCGCTTGCGGCATTGCGCCCGATGGATGTCAGGAGCTGTGCAAATTCCCGCTCTCTCTGTCCATGAAGGTCTGTTGTCGAAAACAGGATCGTGGTCATGGGGGCCTCCTTGTTCATTCAGGCCTGCGCAAACAGGATCGAACCGGCCCCGGTCCGGTGCAGGACGATGCCATAGGCGGCCAGGGCACAGATGAGGATTGCCGAGCAGGCTGCGAGCCAGCCCGCGAAGGTCATGGCGGGCGCCATGACGGCAAGCATTCCGAGCGATCCAACCGACGCGAAAGGCAGGACGACCGCGAACAGAAGGATGGAGCGTGTGAAGGCAAAACTCCTGCAGGCCAGCAACGCCAGCACGACGAGCGCACAGAATTCGGCAAGCGCGGCGGCGAAGATGAAAAGCTCGAGATTGCGCCAGACGAACAGACAGATCGCGGCTGGCAGCATCGACAGCGCCGACAGGATCGAGCCCCAGCTGATCAGTCGTGTCATGCCGTCGGCATAGGCTGCTGGCGTCGGCAGGAGCATGAGGATCTTCACGCCGACGCCCATGCCGGCCAGGCACATGAAAAGGCGCGAGGGCTGGTAGAGCGAACCAAAGACCAGACCGAGAGCGCGATCGCCCAAGAGGCCGAGGCCCCAGCCATACAGCAAGGCAATGGCCGACAAGCTCAATACCCATATGTCGAGCAGGGGCGTCATGGCCCTGCCCCGGTCGCGCTGCTCGACGAAGAGCGGCAGGAACGCACTGGTAAGAAAGCGGGCCAATATGCTGCGCGGCAGCGTCGCCGTGCCATAGGCTACATTGTAGAGCGCCAGCACAGCCGGACCGAGCCAAGCGCCGACCAGGAGCCGGTCGCAGGTCGTCAGCGCGACGGCCGCACCATTGATCAGCAGGGGCTTACCGAAGGCCGTCGCTTCGGCCGCCGCCTGCGCCTGCCATCCCAGGCGATAGGGCGTGGGTGAGAGGAGATGGGAGAGCAGCAGCGTCACGGCCGCCGTGGCGATCATGCCAATGATCATCGCCGCCATGCCGGCGCCCGCGAATGCGGTCGCGATCGTCGCGGCAAGGCCGACGGATTGCGACGATGCGATGACCAGAGCTTCGCGCCCGAAGGCATAGCGGCGCATCATTTCCTTGACGCCGAGATTCTCGAAACCGCGCATCAGCACGACCGGCCCGAGCAAGGCATAGAGCCAGATCGAGGATTGGGCCGCGAAGAGATGGGCGATCAGGGGCGAGAGCAGGAGCAGGATCAAAGCCAGCCAGGCCGACCGTATCAGCGCCAGGCTGTGCAGGGTTGCCAGGGCCGTGGCCGAAGGAAGGGCGTCTGGCTTGCGTACGGCGAAGATCGGCAGGCCGAAATCCGAGAGCACCTCGATCAGCCCGAGAACGACGGCCAAGGAGATTGCCAGGCCGAACTGCTCGGGCGGCAGCAGATGGGCCAGCGCGATATTGCGCAGCAGGGGTACGAGTGTCTCAACCAGATTGGCAAGAAGGAGCGGTGTGCTCGAGGCAAGCTTGCGGTCCGTGCGCTTGTCGGCGCTGGAAATCGTCGGCTCGTGCGCGGTCGTGATTGTCGGATCGCTCATGCCGGCAGCATCCCGAAAGCACGGAGCGTTGCCCGGTCGAACTGGCCGGTATCAGCCGATACGAGCCCGAAAGCAGCGCTGTTGTCCCAATGTGCCCAGCCCCAGCCACGGTCGGCGAAGGCCTGGCGGGATGCGGCAAGCCAGCGCAGCCGGGCATCGTGCGGGGCGTTGCGATAGACCCCGAACTCGCCGACATAGATGGGAAGCTTGCCGTGGCGGCTGCTCCAGGCTGCCAGTTGCTCGAAGGGAGCGAGCAGGAAGGCTTCGGTGAACTGACCCTTGGTGATCTGGTCCCGCAGGATCGCGCGGTCCGAAGGAGAAGAGACCGCTGTGGCGCTTGCGCGATCGGCCAGATCGGGGGCGATCGGCCAGGTCAGGCCATGGACCCGTTCGGCGACCTGCCAGGTCCAATCGGTGCCCTGATGGGTGAAGAGCAGGGGGCCGTAATGGTGAATGGTATAGATCAGCCCGTCATATCGATAGGGCGTCAGAAGGACGAGGTCGTCGGCACCGCTCCAGCCGCCCGCATTGACGATCAGTGCGCGGGTGGGGTCGACTCCCCGGATGGCCTTGACGAGGCGTTCCTGCAGGCTCCGCCAGGCGTCGCCCTTCAGAGGCTCCGGTTCGTTCAGGATGTCGAAGGCCAATTGGTCCTGCGGCACGGATACCAAGCGTCGCGCCAGCAGGCGCCAATTGGCGACGAGACGCTCTGCGCCTTCGGATTTGAGATACCTCTCCTTGCTGGCGCCGACGGGGTGCATGTCGAGTACGATGCCCAGTTTCTGGGAAGCGATCATCGCGATGGCCTCGTTCAGATGCGCGGACACGGTCTCGTCCAAGGCGGGCTTGCCGGATTGGGCAAATACCGCGTCGGGTTCGAAACCGAGCCTGACATGGGTAAAGCCGGCTGCGGCGAGGCGGGCGATATCGGGGCGGGTGATGAAGCGGGTGAGATGATCGGCGCCATAGCCTTCCTGGCTCTGGGCGAACCAGTGGGACAGGTTGATGCCGCGCGACAAATCGGGGCCGCTTGGCTTGGGATCCGAGGCGCGGGAAGCGGGCATGGAAGCTGTCAGGGCGAGACCGGCCAGGGTGCCCAGGGCACAGCGCCGGTCGATCGAGGGAGCCCTTCCGTCAAATCGGTTCTTCATGGCTGTGGTCCCGATGGGGCGGGGGCATTGGCCGGGACATCGGCCGCCAGGGCGACCTCGATGGTGTCGCCCGGCTGCACCGGGCTGTCCTCGGCCGCAAGCTGCGAACCGCCGCCGGCCGCTGCGGAATGGAAGATGGTGATGATCGGCTTGGCGCCGCTGCCCCGCACCAGCTGGGAGCGGATGATGCCGGTATAGGTGAGCTGTTCGCTGACGGACTGCAGCTGCGATTGCGCTTCCGCCAGGGAGGCGGTGGCGGCTTCCAGTCCTTTGAGCATGTCGGTCCGCCGCTTTTCGACGTAGCGGCCGACATTGCGCTCGGCCTCGTCGCGTTCGCGGGTGACGTTGGTGAGCTGAACCGTGGTCTGCAGTGCCTGGGTCGACGAATAGAGATACAGCCGTCGCGACTCCGACAGCCGGTCCATGGGCACCACGCCGCGCGTGGAGAAGTCCTTCAGCTTCTTGTAGTCTGCGGCGTCGGCGGAGACATTTTCGGCATCCTTGCTCTTTCGATCGTCGAGGAGGCCGATCTGGTCGTCGGCGACCTTCACTGCATTGCGCAGGAAGCCCAGTTCCTGTTCGAGCCCCTTCATGTCGAGCTCGAGCTGCTGGCGAGCCAGATTGCGCAATTCGTCCAGCTGATCCTGCGGCAGCGGGGCCTGGGTCATCTCCTCGAGGGACCGGGGTGGGTCAGGCTGCTGCTGAATACGCGCGAGCTCCAGGCGCAGCCGCCAGATCTGGCTTTGGGCCTGGACATAGCGCAGCCACTGGGTTTGATAGTCGTTGCGCAGATCCGCCGATTTCAAGAACGGGTTCTCGGCCCGGAAGCGCATGATCTCATAGCCTCCCGCCAAAGCGACAGCCTGGCGAACCGTGAGGCCCGGTTGGTAGGTCTGCTGGCCGGGACGGGTGACGTCGCCATTGAGGTAGATCGGACGATATTCGGCGATGGTCAGCGTGATGGCGTCGGGCGAGATCGCGCTGACATTCTCGCGTCCGTCCAATCCTCTTTGCTGATAGAGCTTGCGCGACAGGTCTTCCTTGACGCGTGCCAGGACAACCTCGAGATCGAGGCCTGCGACCTTTGCCGGCCGCATCATTGGAAGCACGACCATGCCGTCCGGGTCGATCACGCTCTTGTAACGAAAGTCGGGAAGACCGACGACAGTGAGTTCGAGAACGTCGCCGGGCTGCAGCTTGTAGCCGGTCCGGGTTTGGGCACCTGCCTGCAGGACGAGGCAGAGGCTGATGCCGGCGGCAGCCAGGCAGCTCATGGGCTTCATATCGAATATCCTCGTTGTGGAGCCAGGAGCCCGGGCATACCGCCATGCTCGACCAACCGCATCGGCGGCAGGAAGGCTTCAATAGGCCGATGTGCTCAGGAGCATTTCGCGTATGGTCGCAGCAAGAATACGCAGATCGGAGCGCAGGGAAGCCGATTGGATGTAGCTCAGGTCGTAGGCGAGCCTGCGTTCCATATCTTCAAGTCTGGGCGTGCTGCCGCGGGCCCCGCTTACCTGTGCCAGGCCCGACAGGCCGGGAAGCGCAGCAAAGCGTAGCGGATAGTTGGCGATGCGGGTTGTATAATAGGCATCATGCTCCACCGCATGGGGGCGTGGCCCCACCAGGGACATGGTGCCATTCAGGACATTCAGCATCTGCGGCAACTCATCGATGCTGGTGCGGCGAATGAAACGCCCGAAAGATGTGATGCGCTCGTCGCCGCGACGGGCCTGGGCGACAATTGTCCGCGATGGCGGCTGCACCTGCATCGAGCGGAATTTATAGACGGTGAAAGGGCGGCCGCCGGTGCCGGTTCTGGTCTGGCGAAACAAGGCCGGGCCCGGTGAACCCAGGCGAATGATCAGACCGACGGTCAGAAACAGAGGAGAGAGGATGACCAGGGCCGTTGCGGCCACGCAGATGTCCAGCACCCGTTTTCGATAGGACAGAAGATAGGGACTGAGCGTCCCGCTCTCGCTGTCGCAAACCTGTGAGCCAGATTTCGGGACGGCCCAAAATCCTGGATAATAAGCCTTGGTCCTATCCGCAACGAAGGTTCCCCTCACTGGGGCGCGGGGACGAGAACGGTCGACGCCGGACTTCGAGTTTGAGTCGACTCTGTTTTGGGATGCGGAGTCCATCATCACCTCCTGAGGCCGGACAGCCTCATGATTCTCGCCGGACGGGTGCCGTCGATCCGCGATGTTTGGATTGTTACGGGCGAAAGTTGCGCCCTTGGGCAACCAAGTCAACCAATATTTTTGGAATTTTTACTGCCCATGCGTACCGCTAAAGCATTATATCTCTGATTTTTATCAGAGAAAACAGCGCCGTAGCTCGGATATAATCGTTAATATTTTGTTACGGATATGAATTGTGTCAAAATTTGCCTGATGATTTTCTCGAAAAAATCTTATTTTAGTTTGATTTTCGCCATAGGATTTGAATAATTACTGATAAATACCTAAAATCCAGGAGTGTGCTGAAAAGTATGCCCGTACCAAAACGGCGCGAGGATGGATCTACGCTATCAGGACGGCCCACTGGCGCGTGAAATGCGCGATAATGATCGTCCTGCGGCGCAAGGCGGTTCTTCGACGTCGGCTGGCAGGATTTTGTTGCGCCGATCGCCATTGATAGCGGTGGTGACGCTGCTCTGCCTGGCGGCCGGGGTTGCCTATATCCATTTCGCCCAGCGCCAATATCGGGCAGTGGCGCTTATTTCCGTGGACACCAAGGCGGACACCGTCCTTCGCAGCTCCACCGAACCCCTCGACTTCAACATCCAGTCCGCCAATGTCGATGGCCAGGTCGAGATCCTGCAATCGGAAGAACTGGTTCGCCGGCTTGCCGATTCCGTCGCCGAGGACCGACCCCTCCTCGCTTCGCTCAATCCAGCCGGATTGTCGCTGGAAATGCTGAGAAATGAAGCAAGGGCGTTCCTGTGGCCGGGCAAGCCAGCGGAGGGCAATCCCCAGCAGACGACGGTTCGCCTGTTGCAGATGCAGACATCGGTCAAGCGGGTCGGCCTGACCCATTTGATCGAAATCTCGACCCTCACGGCAACACCGGATACGGCCGCGCAGCTCGCCAACGCCTATGCAAGTGCCTTCATCGACGATCAGCTCGCACGGCGCGAGGAGATTGCGCGGCGCACGAGCCGGGCCTTGCAGGCACGCGCCGATGAACTCGAGCGCAGCGCCCAGGATGCCCAGAACGCCGTCGAACAGCTGAAATTTGCAGGCTCCCAACAGGATGAGAATTCAGCTGCGGCCCGAGTGAGGCTGCAGACCCTGGAAAGCACGGCTCGTGCCTATCGGGACCTGCATGACCGGTTTCTGGCGCGCTATGTCGAAACCTGGCAGCAGCAGTTCCTCTCGGTTCCCGACGCCCAGATCGTCAGCCGGGCCTTCGCCCCGAGCTCCAAGGCCTGGCCGCGAGAACTCTGGATTCTCTCGGCGGCATTTCTCATCGGCATATCGCTCGGTTCGATCATGGCACTTGGGCTGAGGCGGCGCAGACGCCCGGCGTGAGACCGAGAGCGCATCCGAGCATGCCGCGATGATGGTTTGAAACGCCCCGGTATCGAAGGAGCTCCCCATGCTGACCAGCGTCGACATTCTGGGCGTTCGTGTCCATTCAGGCACGACCGACGCCGTCATCGCTCACATTGATGATCGCCTGCGATCCGGCGCGGAAACCCGCATCGCCTTTCTCAACGCCCATCTATCCAACCAATGTGCCCGCGACCGCGACATGCAGCGGGGCCTGCGCAATTTTCTGGTCCTCAATGACGGTGTCGGACTGGATCTCGCACGCTGGCTGCTCCATGGCGCAAGCTTCAGGGACAATCTCAACGGCACGGATTTCGTGCCGGCATTTCTGGACCGCACTGCCCTTGATTTGAAGATCTATCTGCTGGGGGCGCATATCGACGTGGTCGCCCGCGCCGCCGAGCGCTTGAACCGCCAATGGCCCCGCCATGAGGTTGTTGGCTATCATCACGGCTTTCTCGACGAGGATAGCGAAGCTGCCGTGGCCCGTGACATTGCTCAAACCCATGCCGGCATGGTGCTGGTGGGAATGGGCAATCCGCGCCAGGAGCAATGGATCGCCCGCCACATACCGCAGGCCAGCCCTTGCGCGATGGCGATCGGAGCCTGGTTCGACTTCTACTCTTCGTCGATACCGCGGGCACCGCTATGGGTCCGCAATTTGCGGGCGGAATGGGCCTATCGCCTTTGGCGCGAGCCTCGCCGGCTCGCAAGGCGCTATCTCGTCGGCAATGGCGTCTTTCTAGCCCGCCTGGCGACGGGATGGCTGGCCCAGCAAGCCGGGGCGGACCGTGACGTCCGCCGCGATGGCCGATCGTGACCTCGGCCTTGGCTGCATTGAGAAATCTGGCGTCGGGTCTTGGGTTGGTCGTGCTCGCAGCTGCTGCCTGTGGGATCGCCGCGGGAGCTGCCGTCAGCGGAGATCTTATGGTTCTGGGCTGCCTGGCCTGTGCGGCCGCCGTGCCGTTCGCGCTGGTCTTCATCGAGAGGGCATCGGCTTGGGACGGCAGGCAAGCCTACAGGATGATCATCATCTTGACGATTGCGCTGAGCGCGGTGGTCCGGCTTCGTGCCATCGACGACAAGTCGATCGATGCCCAGATTCTGGTCAAGCTCCTGGCCATCGGCCTTACCGGCCTCATGGCTGCTGCCGCTTTCCCGAGGATCGGTTTGCAACGGCACAGCCAGGCCTTCTTCGTCTGGTGCGCGTTTTTGGTCTACACGATGATGACGTCGTTCCTCACAGCCACGCCAGCGCTCTCCTTGGTGGAGACAACCTCCAACCTGGCAGCCTTCCTACTGCTCTATAGTGCGGCGCATCTGTTGAATCGCGACAATCTCGTCAAGGCGATGGTCGCGTCCTGTTTCATCCTTTGCCTTCTGTCCCTGGCCGCCTATGGCGGGATGCCTTCGCTCGGCCGCATGAGCGATTGGGTGAACGGCGCCTTTGTACCGACATGGCGTTTGCAGGGGGTTTTTGGTACGGCAAATGCCGCCGGCGGCGCCGCTGCCATAGGGATCATATTGACCCTGTTGTTGTCCCGCGGGTCCAGGAGCCACCCGCTCGACCTGATGCTGCTGGGCGTCTTCTTGGTCTGCCTCATCTTGAGCAACAATCGGATGGCGATGGCCGGCTTGGCTGCGACGCTGCTCTATGCAAGCTGGGCGAGCGGCAACAAGGCTCTCAAGCTTGCCGTCTTCGCGCTGGCCGTGGGCATCATCATCCTGATCTATCTGGGCACGGGTGACGAATTGCTCGAATTCCTGTCCCGGTCCGGATCACCCGACGAGATCACCAGTGGCACCGGCCGGTCGCGCATCTGGGCCGTCGTCCTGGAGCTCTGGTCCGAGCAGCCGTTGCTGGGCTATGGCGCCGGTTCTGCCAAATATATCCTGCCCAAAAATCCCCTGCTGTTCACTGCGGCCGCCCATGCGCACAACCTGTTCCTCAATGTCCTGTTTTCGGGCGGTCTTGTTGGATTGCTCCTCTTCGGATGGGGGCTGGTATTGGCCATGCGGCAAGCCATAGGAGGGAAAGAGCACGGGGTCTTCGCCCTGCTGATATTCTTCATGGTCTACGGCATTACCGAGCCGACGATCGGCGGGCTTGTATCGTTCGTACCCATGGCGTTCTACACGGCAATTGTTCTGGCGATCGCACCATCCCGGGATCGCGGGGCCGATGAAGCTCGGGACGGCCGATACGCACAGGGCGCGAGTCTGAAGGCAGCATCCTCCTAGCGGCACCGGCATTGCCCTACTGGATCACACCGGGGGCTTGTCGTGTTCTGCGACCGAATGCATTCGCTTGCGCCTGGCGTCGATGGCCCATCCGGCGAGTACATAAACAAGCTGCATGAGGATGAGCCCGACGAACGTCTTGGCCATCGCAGCCCATCCATTGTCGCCGGCGAGTACAAGGATGCCGATTCCGATCGGCAGGAGCACGGCTCCGACCAGGGCGAGGACGATCCAGCTCTGCTTGGCGATCGCACCAATCAAACCAATCGCCGTTGACAGCAGCAGATACCAAATCATGTCATCTTTCCGAAAATCACCCGGTAGTCGATGTTCCTGCGCCGTCTTCCGGTGGAGAACCCGATCTGGTAACAGCGCAAGACATGGCTGAATCTACGCCAATGCGCTTGGATTTACGATTCGGCGATTGTGACGGGGCCAACGTCCTCAGATCGATTAGCAACCTGTCTTTATACTGCACCGAAGTCCCACGATTGCAGCAGGCGGGTCATTGTCACGCAAACGTCCAGCGATGGGTGAAGGTCGGACATTTCCAATGCCAAGGCTGCAAATTGTAAATCATCGCACGCCGCAGCGCGCGCTTGCGAAATTCGCGCCCATTTATGGTCGAGAAAGCGCCTATGACGGCTTAAGTCCTAATAAAGGCTATGCGGAAACCTGAAACAATCGGCATCGCGACTTAATAAGCACCTGTTCGAGCACATGTCGGTAGGTCGAGGAGAAACGCAATTTAAGAGCAAATCCTGCCCCCGCAACCAGTTCTGTCATAAGTCACTTGCCGTCCAAGTCTAACGGCTCGGGTGGCGTTTTGCGTTTGAACCAGTGAGCTCAATCGTCGTCCGTAAAGAACTCGCAAGCCGCTGATTCAACGATAATTTTTTAACTGGGCAAGTAATCGCGTTGGCCGGATTTCATCGGTGTGGACGGCGATTTCCGGCAATTTGCATTTCGGCTTGTCGAGGCGATGGCGGGGTCGATGATGCGGCCTAAAGAGCGACGAGAGAGCGGACAGAACGACTTGTTTCGCTCTCGGCTAGACCAGATCCTGAACCTGGATCATGCGCTGGTGAAGCTGGCGTGTTCGATCGACTGGAGCTTCCTGGAGCAGCGGTTCGGCGCGAACTATGATGGTGATCCAGGCCGGCCGCCCTTGCCGACCCGGTTGATGGTAGGGCTGGGCATCCTTAAGGCGACCCACAACCTGTCTGATGAAGTGCTGTGCGAGCGCTGGATCGAGAAGCCTTGCTACCAATTCTTCTGCGGCGAGGAGTTCTTCCAGCATCGCCTGCCTTTCGACCGTTCATCGCTGACACGGTGGCGCCAGCGCATGGACGAGGACAAGCTCGCGGCCTTAGTGCAGGAGAGCCTGGCGACGGCGGTTCGGCTCGAAGCGGCCAAACCGGCGGACTTCACCGCGGTGATTGTCGACACCACCGTACAGGAGAAAGCGGTCGCGTTCCCGACCGATGCCAAATTGATGCACCGGGCCCGCGAGCGCCTGGTGAAGCTGGCGCATAAGCATGGCGTGAGGCTGCGCCAATCCTATGCCCGGGTCGGCAAGTTCGTCCTGATCAAGCACCAGCGCTACGCACATGCCAAACAGTTCAAGCGAGCCAACAGGGCGCTCAAGCGCCTGCGCACGATGCTGGGCGCGGTGACCCGCGATCTCACCCGCAAGCTGGCTGATCGTCCCGAGCTGGCGCAGGCTTTCGCCCTGCCGCTCACCCTCGCTCGACGCGTCAAGGACCAGCGCCAGCGCGAACGGGGCAAGAAGGTCTATTCCTTGCATGCGCCTGAGGTCGAATGCATCGGTAAGGGCAAAGCGCACAAACCCTGTGAGTTCGGCATGAAGGTGAGCCTCGCCACCACCCTCAACCGCTCGAAAGGCGGCCAATTCGCCGTCCACGCCAAGGCGCTGCCAGGCAATCCTTATGACGGGCATACCTTGGCAACCGTCATCCCACAGATCGAGAACAGCATTGGCGTCGAACTCAAGAAAATCGTCGCCGACGCTGGTTATCGCGGCCACAACGCGCCCAAAGACAAAGGCTTCAAGGTCTATGTCGCCGGTATGAGGCGAGGCCTGACCGACGCCATCAAACGCGCTTTCCGACGCCGTGCCGCCATCGAACCCGTTATCGGCCACTGCAAGAGCGACCACCGTATGGGTCGTAACTTCCTCGCCCACGCCTCGGGCGATGCCGCCAACGCGGTCCTCGCCGCCGCCGGCTACAACTCACATGGGCATTTTCGCGTCAAGGGATTTAAGGCGTTCACGGCTTCATCGCTTAACTCCAATGACTGTATCGGCTTGTTGACCGGAGTTGGGTTAGCTGCACGGTAGCCAAGCCGCTCGCTCGCGCGCTTTCCATATAGCGCCGTAGCGAGCGAGCGGCTTGGCGGCGATCATCGGCATCCAAGGTCTGAGCCAATTCTATGACCTGATGATTTCCACCCAGATCAAACTCACATTCGGTCACCGCCTGGAACGGCAGCACCAATATCCCGCATTCGATGCGGTGTGGCTCAGGAGAACGAGACCATTCTTCAGCTCGGTTGTTGTGTGAACCATATTGTAGCTCGGATCGTCCGCCTGGATCCGCCAGGGCTGATCAGGCCCTGGAGATTGGTAATTGGCGCCAGTCGCGCCTTCGTTATTAAGCAACCTTCATCTCGACGCCCTCGATAACAACGCCGTTGGTCGTGTATTTCCACAAAGCGATGAGGAGCTTTCTTGCCAGCGCGACGATCGCCGTCTTACGCACGCGACCGCCATTGAGCCTCAGTCGTTCGCGGAACCAGAAACTGAGGAGAGATGCTGGCTGGTGTCGTAGCCACAACCAAGCCAGTTGGATCATTGTCGTTCGAATGCGAGGATTGCCGGTCTTGGAGACGCCTTGTTCCCGATCGACCGACCCACTTTGCCAGGGTGTGGGCGCCAGTCCGGCATAAGCCGCCACCTGCCGTCGGTTGTCGAAGTGTCGAAAGAGTCCTTCGGACCACAGGAGTGCTGCAATCTCTGGCCCGATCCCCTTCACCTGAGCAAGCATCGCCGCCGGCGCGGGAGCGCTGTCCTTCTGCGGCTCAATCAAGACATCCCGCTCCGCCTCGACAGCCTCCAACTGGGTCAGGACGCATTCGAGCCGATCGAGTTCACGCTCGAGCTGTGTTTTCAGGTGTGGAGGCAAAGGGCGACCATCGCCAGTGTTCAAGCCTTCCAGTCGTGCGCGACGGTTTCGACGCAGGGGTTCGTAATCACAAATTCCTTGGGCAAAGAGCAGTCCCTTGATGCGATTGACGTGGCCGACCTGCTCGGCCACCAGCGTCCTGCGCTCTCGGCAGACGCGGCGGCGGTCCTCTTCTTCGGGTGCGGGCGCCTTGACCATCGAGCACACCCGCGGTTCTCCCCGCTTGTAAGCCAGCGTGCGTACCAGTGTCTCGCCGTCAATCCTATCCGTTTTCGCTCGCCGTCGCCGTCGCGAGGTCAAGATGGATGCCGGATCGACGATGTGGCTTTCAACCCCGTCGCGCTCCAGGACGCGATGGATCCAATAGCCGTCCAATCCGGCCTCTTGGATGACGATAATTGGAAAATCCTTTCCCACCCTTGCTCGTGTCTTTCCTTTGAGCTTGGCGAACAGCTCAAGCAGACCCGGAAGATCGTTCGCGGCCGTCGAATGCCTGGACATCTTCTCGCCGGCCCCCGGAGACAGCGATGTAATTACCCAGCTCGACCGAGACAGTTCCATAGAGACGAATATTGCGCCGAGATCGGTATAAATAGCGGCCTGAACGGGCCGGGGAATAGCGCTTTGCATGGTGGCCTCCAGGGTAAGTGGACTTAGCCGCCACACTTTCGCAGAGTGGGAGCCGCCGTCCATTCGCCCATGGGATCTTCAGCCTGATCCTCAAATGGCTCTGCCTGCTTTGCGTCCCGATCCTGGCCGCGCTCGTCGGCTCGCTATCGCGTACCGCCCAAAGCCCCCTGAACGCGACTACTTCACGGGAGACTTCGTAGGAGACAACAATACCACGTTCGAGCAGCTTCTCCTCAACATGACGAAGGCTGAGTGGAAATCGGCAGCACACCCCTATCGCATGGGCGATGATCTGCAACGGGAAACGATGGTGCTAGTAGCTGATGGCGGGCGGGTTCATGCTGGCACATTGTCTCCCAAAACGCTGACAACCGCTCAAGTTGATAACGCCGCTCCGAGTTAGAAAGGCACACTACCTTATAGCGTCTTTCGAGGGAGCGCCGGGAGCTATTAGACTTAAATCACTTTCCACGCCAAAGGATAGAAACTTTCCTCTGTGGTCGTAGACAGGCGTAGCTCTCGCCCTCGCGTCCCGCCCCCGCTCGGCCCAAAATGCGTTTATCGCAGTGGCTTGACGCTCTGCCTCCTCTAAGGACGTGCCTCGATCGACATTGGTCACGAGTGCCTCGCTTCATCGGCGCAGATCCTGGGCCGGGCAGATCCCGCTATGGTAAAAAAAGTCGTTACCGAAACGAGGGGCTTCCGGGTCTGCCGATCCGTTTCGGGCACAAATGAGAGCGCTCTGCACATTCAAACTGGGTTGTTCGCAACCAGCTCCCGCTTTGTAGCACGATAACGAAGTCGGTGGAGATCTAATTCAGGTGCGCGTATCTGAAGCGCGCCTCGCAAATAGGCAGCGGCGATACACGCGTTTGGGTGTATGGTCTTACATTGCCTAGTCGGCACGGCGGCGCTCAGGGCGCCCGCAGGAGACGACGTGATTAGCTTCAAAGGCTATGTCTACGAGTCGACCAGCCCAGATATGCCCATTATCGCCGTAATTTTCGATGGCGAGGACAACCCAGTTCAAATGCGCGTCGTCGCGAATACCGAGCTGGGAACGCAATTCCTCTCTGATTTCATATCCAATGGCCATAAATTCCGCGAGGTTCTGGCGCGATGCCAACATTGGATAGCGCATTGAGAAGCAACCGATCTCCAATCACGGGGACATGCCGATGAACCCCATTTTTGTTGTCTTCACGCGTGTAACAGCACCCCGTTAGCCATCGCGGTGAATGTAGTGCGAATAAAGCGCATCGGGCCCATGCAATCGGGATCTAGTGCGCAGATCTTATTTCGGATAACGCCCGGGTAAGCGTATATGATCCACTCGACGAAGTGTTGTTTGAGATCCAGTAGGCTGTCAGCGAGGCGGTGTTCTAATTATGTTCGGCAGCCGCACTCTCTATTAGGCTTCGGTGCCCGGCAGCGCTGGGCTTTTCTTTTAAGCACCCAGGCGGTAGTCGGATTGTCTTGCCGAAAACAATAGGGCCCGATCGCATTGGCGGTGGAGCATCATCTTGACCCGGGAGGCTAGGATTCGCACGGATCTTCGTCTGCAGTTAGAGCGGCACCGAGCCAAAGTGAACGATGTCTCGGAAAAACATGAAGCGGTGTCGCTAGTTAACGTTTTATAAATATTATCCTAGGTCATGCGCCGACAGGGTGCTACAAAGAAGGGTAAGTTTGTCATTCACAGCTTGCGCTCATATTGCCACGATATGGCAATCCCCGCTGAGAATAAATGGGCGCGTTTTTATGCTGCTATTCTCGTCGCACCCTCGATAGTGCGCTCATCGTGTATGACGATAGCTCGTTCGACGCTGTCAAAATTTTAATTAATACGTTGCCAATGCTTTATGGCATGGGCAAGAAACGTAATTCGCCTCGCGTCTGTAAGCGAGTGAGCCGGAGTGTAATATGGATTCTCGCTCTTTCGCCATCGTTGCGACGATAGTTACGGTGGTATTTGGGTGCGGCTGCGCCGCAAACTATCTTCGCGAATACGCCGCAAGCAACGCCAAGCTGAACAATAATGTACCCTCAGTCTCTACAGGGTTTTTTACAGGAAATTCAGAAATTCATACAACGAATCATGGTATTTGCGATGAACGCCAATCAAATACCGCTAAAGATTTCGTAAAATGTCTTCAGAATTAGAATTGTCGAACTTGCCGCGAAATCGTGGTGGCCGGCTTACAGCGATCGGAGATTCCCATGCAGAAACCACCGCATGAGCACCCTCACTCTCATGGGGACACCCCCATACGGCAGGATGTCACGGTCACCAGCAGCCCCTATTATCGGATGCGGGCGGATGCACAAAGGCGCTTGAAATCATCGCGTACCGTGGATCGATGCCTTGAAGAGCACCGGATTGGGATCGTCCAAGCATGGCGGAAAGCCAACCATCTCACGAAAGCGGAGTTGTCTGAAAAAGCAGATGTTCTCATTGAGGAAATCAATGATATCGAAAGCGGGAACTTCAACTCTCCAATGATTACATATATAAAAATTGCCAAATCTCTTCGAATACATATCTCGATGATATTGGGCTCGAATAGGGCCACTATATCTTGATGGAGTTAGAAAATGATGGAGGGCAATATGTTAGGCTGCGAGGTTCACTTTAGTGCTGATGAATTTTGCCGAGAAAAAGCCCGGGGATATTTGGCCGGCTGGGAGGCCAGCGGCCTTCAGTTCCTAACTTCAGTCGAGCACCGCAGTGCCAGCTATCGGCATGGATGCTCCAATGGGAGAGACGATCGTCTTGGCAAGCAGAGATTTTCAGCTGAATTAGACTACATGCTCGCCGATGCTGCTTTGGCCTCTGATATGGCGCGAACGGCTACGTGAGTAACCCGGATTTCGAACATGAGCGCCAGCTCTTGAATGGCCCGTCAACGGGAACGAGCTTTTCTGAGGGCATTTCGCTTTGCATGCTTGATCTCAAGCCCATGTATCTCGCATTGGCGGAAACCGCTCTGGCAGCTGGCTGGAACCGGGCTGAGATTGCGATTGCAGTCACAAAGCTCGCAGATCTCAGTCTAATCGAAAAAGCGCTTGATATTTCCGAATATCGGCATCGGTGAGACGCGGATACCACACCGAGACAGATTTTGACATGCATCGCCAGCTCGAGAGCGTTTGCTCGCTTCCCTAAGATGGTCCGTCGGTGATCTGCATTCCGCGGAGAGGTTTTTGAATTGCCATGAGTGAAGACAAAGGACGACCAAATGAATGGGCCGCAAGGCGAGCAGCAACAGATTCTATCGTTCAATACGAAATTGAGATGGAAGCGCTTGCCCGCCAACAGAAGACAGCCAGACTCAAGGCCTTGCGGCAAGCCAGAGATACACTACCCACCACGGTCATTCCAGGCGGCAGAAAATTCGTGCCGGAAAAGCGAGCAAGAAGGTTGGGGCGGTGACTTTTTGGCAACATCTCTCCCGCTCCACTTACAGATGCGACAAACAGCCTATCGATCGATTTACCTTTCCTCTATTCAATCACGAATGAAAAGTGAAATTTCCATCGTATCGATCGTAGCGTCGCTAACGATCATCACTCTGACTGTTGCAAATTACTGGTTTCAATAACTGGCGGCCCTCACTCCAGGGCCGGCTGCGGCTGGACCTCCTTTAGTGCGTCGCTCGCTTGGCCTGGCTATCCCACCCGATTGCCAGGTTCTTTTTTATTTCAACGTGGGTCGCAAAGCCTCCCTTGAAGACGTCGGCAGGCGAGATGAGGTTGAGGTGCTCCCCGAATTTGGACCGCCCGGCTGGAGGATTTTCCGGGCTGAAGGCTCATGGCGGATGGGATGCGCCAGGGCCGTTCATGAGCGATATCGGCACCTTGTTGCCGATGGCGCTGTGAGGACGAAACTCATTGTACAACTCCGCGAAAGAGCGCCCAAGTGCCCCCCGGCGGGAGTCTCTTTATCCGAGGCACCCCTGGGTCGGGAAGTGATCGAGAAGCATGACGGTGTCGAATTAGACAGGCCGGCTCCACGGTTGGGTACTCGTATTTTACCTTTTGAACATCGATTCAGAAACAAGTAGATGTTTGAGGCTTATCAAGCGACATCAAATCATACCGGACTCACGACGACGCTTTATATCCGCCGTATTGAGCATTTCGAGAAGATCGCCAGCTTGTTCCGCCTCGAAATCCTTCGCTTCGAGGCCATCGATTACTGCAGGAAAGCCCGTGAAAATGTCGAACACAGTCCACTTTCCGTCATCTTCTTTACGAATATCATAGCGTTGCGTCATAAATGAAAGAGTAACACGAAAATCGGTAGTGTCCGAATTTATTCGACCGCTTGCTGTCGCTGAGATGGTTTTGGCAGGTCAAGTACCGTGTCCGATGGTTGTCTTCGGAATTTTTGAGTGTGCGGTGAAGCCAGCTCAGACCGCCCTTCCTCCACCGATCACCCAATCGATCTTGGTTGAGGCGTCGCGTCGAGAATACGTCGAAGGGAGACTTCTAATTCCCCAGCAAAGATGACGGCAGCTCGCAAGACTGCAATTTCGTTTAAGGCTTGCGATCCCTGATCGTCGATCGCGATCGGAAATTCCATCTTGCCCGCGGCAGTAGGGACTCGAACGCTGAACAGAAGGCGACCGCTCCCCTGTTCCTCGACTTTTATCAGCTCGACATTTGTCATCTTATCCTCCTACAGTAAAAAGCTTGGACTTGAATTGATGAATCTATTATTTTTTAGCTAATTCACCTATTTGTATTTATTATTATACTTTAGTTTTATGGGTATTGAGTAACCGTGGGGGGTATCTCATCAATACCCCATTTCTCCATTGGGCATGGAGCCGGCACTGTCTGATCCCGAGGACACGATAATCGCCTCGGTGGTGATCATCAGTGCCGCGACTGAGCCCGCATCCTGCAAGGCTGCCCGTACCACTTTGGCCGGGTCGATGATGCCGGCCTCCAGCATGTCGACATAGCGCTCGGTCTGGGCGTCGAAGCCAAGATTGGCATTGTTGGCTTCTACAAGCTTGCCGACCACCGTCGACCCCTCGACGCCGGAATTCTCGACGATCTGCCGGATTGGCGCTTCGAGCGCTCGCATGACGATGGCAATGCCTGCCCTGACATCGGGATTGTCCGAGGTAATATTGTAGAGAGCTGTCTTGGCTCGTAGCAAGGCGAGTCCGCCCCCGGGGACGATGCCCTCCTGGATCGCCGCTCGGGTCGCATTAAGTGCGTCCTCGATGCGATCCTTCTTTTCCTTGACTTCGACCTCGGTCGCGCCGCCGACGCGAATGACAGCCACACCGCCCGATAGCTTGGCGAGGCGTTCCTGCAGCTTCTCCTTGTCGTAATCGGAATCGCTCTCTCCGATCTGGCTCTTCAGCTGTTGAACGCGGGCGGCGATGTCCTTCTTGTCGCCGGCGCCATCGATGACGGTCGTGCTGTCCTTGTCGATGTGCAGGCGCTTGGCGCGGCCGAGCATGTCGA
This sequence comes from Labrys sp. 22185, assembly GCF_052045555.1. Classification (NCBI taxonomy): domain Bacteria; kingdom Pseudomonadati; phylum Pseudomonadota; class Alphaproteobacteria; order Hyphomicrobiales; family Xanthobacteraceae; genus Labrys; species Labrys sp. 22185. Next base: position 22,159 of record NZ_JBQEPH010000048.1, read on the forward strand.
TCGTGACATTCTCAAGCTTGATGCCAAGATCGTCGGAGATGAGCTGCCCGCCCGTCAGCGTGGCAATATCCGCGAGAATGGCCTTGCGCCGATCGCCGAAGCCCGGCGCTTTCACCGCAGCGACCTTCAAGCCGCCGCGCAGTTTGTTGACGACGAGCGTTGCAAGAGCTTCGCCCTCGACATCCTCCGAGATGATCAGAAGAGGCTTACCGGTCTGTACCACCGCTTCCAGGAGCGGCAAAAGAGTCTGGACGTTCGTCAGCTTCTTCTCGTGGATCAGGAGGTAGGCATCCTCCAGATCCACCGACATCTTCTCGGCATTCGTGATGAAATAAGGCGAGAGATAGCCCCTGTCGAACTGCATGCCTTCGACGACATCGAGCGCGGTTTCGGCGCTTTTGGCCTCCTCCACCGTGACGACGCCTTCATTGCCGACCTTCTTCATCGCCTTGGCGATCATTTTGCCGATCGAAGCGTCGCCATTGGCCGCGATAGTGCCGACTTGGGCGATTTCATCCGAGGATCGAACCTTCTGGGCTCTTGCCTCGATATCCTTCACCACGGCAAGCACGGCCATGTCGATGCCGCGCTTGAGATCCATCGGATTCATACCGGCGGCGACGAATTTCGTACCTTCCCGGAAAATGGAGGCGGCCAGCACGGTCGCAGTCGTCGTTCCATCGCCAGCAAGATCATTGGTCTTCGAAGCCACCTCACGCACGAGCTGGGCGCCCATGTTCTCGAATTTGTCGACGAGATCGATTTCCTTGGCGACAGTCACGCCATCCTTGGTGATGCGAGGCGCACCGTAGGGGCGATCGATGATCACGTTGCGCCCTTTGGGGCCAAGCGTGACCTTGACGGCATTGTTGAGGATCTCCACGCCGCGCAACATGCGATCACGGGCATCGCTGGAGAATCTGACATCTTTGACGGGCATGGTTGAACTCCGGTCTTTGTTGCGTGTGAAAGGCAAAGGCAGGCAAGGCGTTTAGGGCCCACCCGGCGGCGGCCTTCGTTTGTCGAGACGGCAATGACGTTGCTCTCCCATGCTCGGGATCGCCTTGCCCCCG
>NZ_JBQEPH010000049.1:0-22831 GCF_052045555.1 Labrys sp. 22185
CTGGCGGTTTCGAACGGGTTCGCCCTGGCGGAGGTTCCGGAGCGCTATGGCCCGCCGACCACCTGCTACAACCGGTTTGTGCGCTGGCGCAAAGCCGGAGTAGGGGATCGGCTTCTCCAAGCCGTCTCGGCGGCCTACGATGGTGGCATCGTCATGATCGACTCGACCTGTGTCCGCGTTCATCAGCATGCGGCCACGGGGAAAAAGGGGACGGCGATGATGGCGGCATGGGACGTTGCCGCGGCGGCCTTACGAGCAAAATCCACGCGCTCGTCGACGCCGAAGGGCGCCCGTCAACCTGCGCCTGACCGGCGGACAGGGTGCTGACTGCACCCAGGCCGACGCGCTGACAGACGAACCGGGTGAAGGAGACATCCGCTGGCCGACAAGGGATATGACACCAATGCTATCCGGGCCAGGGCTGCCGCGCGAAAGGCCTGGGCCAATATTCCGCCAAAGACAAACCGCAAGTCCTCCTTCGTGTTCTCGCGCTGGGTCTATCGGCCACGCAATCTCGTGGAACGCTTCTTCAGCAGGATCAAACAGTTCCGAGGCATCGCAACCCGATATGACAAGCGTCCGGAAAATTACCTCGCCGCCGTAAAGCTCGTCGCCGCAAGAATATGGTGCCGGAGTTTATGAGCCGACGCCGTAGGCCAAATCCGAGCGGATTGGGACACTATCAGCGCGTGGGCCTGAGCGAGGAGAAGGAAATGTTCGGTGGCATGCCGCTACGCATCCATATCCCAGCGAGGTCGTGACATCGCCGAGCTCAGCGGGTGCCCACCGATCTATGCGTGCGGGTTTCCGAAGAGGTCGCTCGCGGCTGAGTAGAGCGCCGGGGCAATCCCCGGCCGGTGAGGTTGATGGAATGTCACTTGGAGGAAGTGCACGTCGATGATTGGGATGAAGGAGAATGGAGACCCGGGGCCGTCGACAGAGGGGACTTCGAACTTGGCACCCCGGGTCTCTTGCTTCTGAAATGCGGAGGTTCTGAAGCGAGCGAAACTTACCCCACAAACTCTTTAACACACAACTTGGCAATAGGGACTAGCTATTTATAGAAACCAGTACCTCATCTCGGAGAGTGCGCCTCAAGTGGGCTTTCCAAATCAGGATGCTGGTGATTAAATATGACGAATGCATAAGGCCACCGTTCAAGCCAGAAAGAGCTGAATAGGCTGTGCTGTAGATGGTCGATCGACCTTCGCGCCGTGACCAGCCCGATTTATTCAAGAGGGCCAAGATGAAACGACATCAGTGGAAGAGACACCGTCCATTGCCTCGCCGATTGCTCCTGCCGACATACTGGCCGGGCCGGCTGCCACCGGTAGGCGACGAGGCTTCCCTGCTAGGCTCAGGCCCTATTAATTTGCCTTGAGTTGCGATTCAGGGTGTCTCGGGAGGATGCCGTGTTGGGTGACTTGTTTTTTACTGGGCGAACGTTAGATGGCGCGGATCGAGGAGTATGTCCCCTCTCGCATGGCGTGCCGCGCGTCGACAACCGGTGCGTGGTGAGCGGGATCGTTTACGTGATCCGCAATGGCCTGCAGTGGAAGGACGCGCCGAAGGGCTATGGCCCTCACAAGACGCTCTACAATCGTTTCATCCGCTGGAGCCGGCTCGGCGTCTTCGACCGAATCTTCGCAGGGCTCGCCGGCGAAGGGCCGAGTGACTTTGCAGAGCGACCTTGCCGCCATCCTCGAATCGATCGAGCGTGCCGGAAAATCAGTATACGAGCCCGCAGCTGGACTCGCATTTTAACGGCTGTCAGCTTTGGTCAAAGCTTGCGCGAGATTCAACGACACATAGCCTTTATCATTGAAGTCGGATGCCCGCTCTACCCTGGTGGCTGTCACTCTCTGTGAGTAGAGGGGCTGGTTTTTGATTTGTGGCGCATAGCGCCAAGGCCCATTTGTTTTGCCAGATCAGAACGCTTAGCTGCGTAATTGGGTGCGGCCATGGGATAGTTTTCAGGCAGTCCCCATTTTTGCCGATAGTCCACCGGGCTCAGGCCAAGAGTGCGTAAATGCCGTTTGAGCGATTTGAGCTGACGACCGTCTTCAAGGCAGATGATATATTCTGGTGTAACGGATTCTCTGATCGGAACCGCCGGGATGGGCCGTCGAGCAGCCTTCGCAGGGGGAGGTTGGGTCAACTGATACAGGCTCGTGTGCACTGCCAAGATTAAATCAGCCAGGAAACTGGTGGGCACACGGTTATTGGCGATGTAGGCAGATACGAGATCGGCGGTCAGCCCGACGAGATCCGTCTCGGAGTTTGTTTGCGCTTCGTGCATGGCGTCCCCCAGAAAAGTTCAATGATCAAAGTTGTCTCGTCTTCATATTCATTTCATCCCGCGGCCGGAGACTTCGATGCCGGTGGGAAGGCATTATGGTTTCGGCATCTAGCTTCCGATTGACAACGAGCTCTATGCAAGATGGACACCACGAGAGGCCGCCTTTGACAGACGCACCGCAAACAAACTTGTGCGTCAGCGGCGTGTGAGGTGTATCTGGCCATAGCGGATATCTGCATTGTCCTGGACGCAGGTTCAGGAAGGCAATGCCGTCGCTCCGACCTACTCGCGATGTCTGGTCTAGGCCAGGCGCAATATGATGGATGTCGCTCTGTATCTTGGAAAGTATGGCGCGTGGGTCGGTCATCCTCTTAGATTCCCTGACAAGGGTAGCCGCAATGGCAACCTCGCGCTTAGGGGGAACCGGGACCGCGGCTGCCGCCTTCTTAACCTTCACCGCAGCCGAAGGTGGTCTAAATGAGGATCTGGGAACCGTCACGCCGTTCTTTTTTAAGCGATGCAAGCGCCCGATCACGGAGTTGCGGGAGACCAGACCCATGATCTTCGCGATCTGACCACAGCTCCGGCCCTCTCTCAACAGCTCGATCATCTGAGCGTCCATGGTAGTCGACCATTGCACGCCCCCAGCCCATCTGAAGTTATGGCCTTGCGTAGGATGGGCCGATATCGAGATACGGCCCAATTCAGTCTTGTTCTTCACCCGCAAACAACTCCTAGGTGCATTGTCTCTCTCTCACACTCTCAAGGCCTCGCTCGCCTCCTCGACGAGGGCGGGGAGACATATTCGAGGATTCCTCTGCTATTACTTTTATTTCGCTGCCATTCCGAGGGCGGACATAAGGGACGGTGATCGGCATACATCACCTCACCATCAGGTGTAAGCGCAACAGACAACATCGGGTTTCAAGACTCTCCAATAGAATGACTATCTTGGGGTAAATGAATGTTGGAGAGGGATTTGAGTTGCTTTCGTAAGAGCCGTTCGTATTTGATTCGAAATTTGACCAGTCGTTTCCTCAGATCGATTTCAGCACGTTCCAATTCCGCTATTTCCCGGGCGAGAGATGCAGCCGCGGCACCATCAATGAGTCGACCTAGGACCGCGAGATCATCTTGTTTTGGATTGATCAGGCTGCCATAGCGCCCTCGGATCAGTTCGCCTTTGTGATAGCAATTGCGGCCCTTCTGCCCATTGGTGCAATCGCAATGCACAAGAGGCTCCCCCTCGGCATCGTACACTTCGAGGCGATGGAGGCCTGTGGCATCGCGCGCCCTTATCCAGAACACCAATGGCTCGGCTGAGACCTCATTCCTCGAGAGCGGCGGTGGAAGCGGGATGACAAGAGCATTTGCGGGCTGAGTGTGTAATTTGCTCATACCAATGACCCTGTCTGGGACGACGTTCGCCCTGAGTGTGGAATGGCCCGTCGACCCGGTCTGGCCTCTAAATGCTTTGGTATGGAAACAATGCGATCCTCAAGACCGATCGTTGCTGCGGCGCGCACCAGAGTGCCCTCACCAGCCACAGCCAGTCCCTCACGGCCGGCGACAATATGGAAGAAGGCAACGATGCCGCATAGAGCCCCAATGCGGGGACCGGGCGATACGGATGAAACAGCGTTGATTGTAAGCTGGGTCATGAGGAAGCAGAAAATATAGCGAAAAAGATTATGAATCGCCGGAATGCAAATTCGACCTGATAGCCTTTCAGGGTTTAGGACCCGATTGCAGGGTAGGACAGGTGAATTGAAAACGATTGAGACATGCAAAATTAGCAGTCTGGCTTAATACAGCAAGCTGTCCTTTCGACTCAGTAGGCGATAAAGAAATGTATGATTCTATAAAGCCTTGAGGCTCGCTCTCGCTGGACATCCTTCTACAACAAAGCTCAGGCAAAAAGAACCAATGTCGCGACTGAGGGCACGCGCTCGGTCAAGGGTAGTTCCCTCGTCAAACAACGGGCTCGTGCGAGATAGAGGAGGGCGAGCGGAAAGCGCCTTCGCAGGGAGCTCACCACAGGCCAGCCGAAAGGGCTTGCTCTTGTCCTGCCGAACGGCAAGCCGCTCGGCCGCGCCCAGACCGTTGATCTCGGGCTCTATGGCGAACAAGGCATCGATGCGGTTTACCGCTTCGAGGGCCGCTGGCGAGATCAGCCTGGCTCCTTTGCCGCGACGGGCATTGCGAGCAACATCTGCCAGTTCGAAGAACTTCCGGCGCGCATGGGCGAAGCAGAACGCGGGCGTTGCCGGCATCTGCTTCCTCGTCCGGTCGAATAGCGGATTGAAGCCGTTGTAACAATCGGCTTGGAGGATGCGGCTGAAGTCGGCTAGATGACTTTGAGGGTGCTCGCCGCGCCGGTCGCTGGAGACGTAGTAGACCGTAGCCGGCGGCGCAGGCCTAGCGAATGGCCGATCGTCACGCATGTAAACCCATATTCGCCCGGTCGTGGATCTAAAGCTTCCGTAAACTGATAGTTCCTATAGCCAGGTTGCTGGAACGATAATGCATGGGTTAGGAACCATTCGCCTTCACTCCCAGACTGGAATGTCGAAGCAGAGACCCGAGCCTCCATCTCCTCTGCAACCCCAACTCTCGGGTCTCTTTCTTTTTCGTTCCAACGCGCCGAACCGAAATGCCGGCAAGATACGTCTCAATCAGCGCTTCCTCGACAGAACACTCGCGCCGCCGGTAGCGCTCAATGATCGCGTCTCAAACGTTTGGCGGCGCAGCTTTGGAATCTTCAATCTCACTTCCCCGGCAATGGTCTCCAGCGCGCGCTCGTAACTGCCCGCTCGCGTGTCCTGTCGCCCTTCGCCGCGCTCATAGCGACCGGCACCGCAAAGCCGGTCCGCTTCAGCATCCAACAGCGTGTTCAGCGTCTCCTCCACCGTTCTGCGCACCATCTCGCCGAGATGATCACGGATCCGGGCCTCATTGATCTGGATCACCTGACCCGTCGCGTTCCCATCACTCATTCCAGGCTCCTTGCTTTCTACAAGAAGCAGTCAATCCCGAAAGTGCGAAAGATTCCGTACGTTATCCGGCGGTTCGTCTTCACCTGATCGCCGGGCTTCCTTGGGACCAGCGACGGGGCGACCGCCATGCATTCATGGCCGAGCGATCGGATCAGCCGGTGGAGACCCATAGCCGGTCGGCCCGGCCTCATAGCAAAAATGGACCCGATTGAACCGGTGGGCGATCCGCCGGATAGTGCGGCGCATGCTCTGATCGGAGGCAGCGAAACCTAGCCGAAAAAGGGAACTTCTCCCTCCCGGCCGGAATCCGCAATCGCGTTCCTCAGCTTCGCGGCATCGATTCCGACAAATGCTTCCCTATAATCTGCCACGGATTGTCCTTCTGCGATGAGATTGGCTCGGCACGCCCGAGCAACCCTCGGATGCGCGGTGTAGGGCGAGCCACCTCACCGACAGAGGCGGACATACGATCTTACTTATTTTACGGAAATTCAACTGAGGGCTTGAATCTCCTTGCACGCCAAGCAGCTCGCATAATGCGATAGCGTAATTTCCAGGGGGTTTTTGCCAGTTTCATGGATTTCCATATGCCTCTGACAAACTTTTTATAGCCGCGCTTACCGTAATGATGCCTCATGAATGAAGCTTGATTTCGGATGCCATATTCAAATTTCCAAAGACTCTTCTCATTTAACTGATTTATCTCTGCTGAGTAGTTATCTGCAGTGCGATGTTCAACAAAGCTATCCATAACGAAATAGCCGCGACGAGCGCGAGAGAGACGGAAGGTGTACTCGCAATCGTCGAACCAGATGAAGTATTGCCTCAATGGGAGGCCGTGCTCCGCGACAGAGTGGCGTGTTATTAGCAGAGAAACAAAAGAGTTGTAGTTACTGGGTATATATGGCCAACCATTTTTCATATCATCGAGCCACGCATGGTCAATGGCAGGAGTATTCATGCGAGCGGAATTTCCGTCCCGCCATCGTACATTTGAGCCATAGAAACCAGGAGCGATACTGCCGGGCTCGCTGGTTAGGCGCTCGCGAGCAAGCAAAAGTTTCTCTAGCGCTGTCGAGCTCGCAATGGCATCGTCGTCCAGCAGCCAAAAAAGATCATATCCAAGGTTATAGGCTTCTTTGATGCCAGCGTGAAAGCCGCCGGCTCCACCGATATTACGCGGCAAGATAAGACTGCGGACTTTCGGATTTATCATTTTCGCCTCTTCAATAACGGCGAGAGAATTATCAGTGGAGGCGTTGTCGACAACGAGAATATCACAGTGTATAGTTTGGTGTTGGATAGCCTCTAAGGAAAATTTAAGAAGATAAGCTCTATTATAACTGACAACTACGGCACATATTTTTTCGTGCATTATGGCTATGGCCTGTCTGGATCGTGTTGGTTATAAATTGCGGTTGCCGGTGCCTTTCGGCCGGCTTCTTTCCGCAACAGTTGCTGATAAAACGCCTCATGGGAAGTCTCGAACAGATCAAGAGAAAATGAACGCTCGGTCTTTTCTCTGGCGCTTCGTCCCATTCCAGGCAATTGGCCTCTCTCGAAAGCATCTATGCCGAAGTCCATAAGCCCCTTAATATCGCCAGGCTGGCATATCATGCCGCAGTCGGAATCAACCTGTTCCGAAATGCCGCCAGTATCAAATGCGAGTACGGGCGTCCCGCAAGCCATGGCCTCTAATATGACCAATGGAAAATTGTCTGCATGGGATGGAATCAAGGCAGCATCGACGCTGCGATAGATAGAGGCTAGTTCGCTGCGATCCTGAATCCGTCCCGCAAAGATCGTCGTTAGAGGTCCATCTTGCTTTACGCCGGCAGGCCTCGCGCCCCCCACGATCACGAGGCGGAGTTTCTTGCCGCGTACTGCAAGAAGGGACCGAATCTCATGCTGATATAGGCCACCTTTACGGACATCGTTCACCATATTGGCAACGAATAGCAAAGTCAGCATGGAAGGATCGGCCGGAACCATGAAATGTCGTTCGCCATCGGGATGAAAGGCCTTCGTGTCGACGCCGTTATAGATGATGGTGGCCGAGGCCCCGGGGAGTACACGCTGTAACTGGCTGCGGATCCATTCGCTAGGAGCAATGAGGTGGAGGCGGTCCTGTGCTAAAATGCGTCGACGGCTTTTTACAAGCGTTGAAGTGCGATCCTTCTTAGTTGTAAGTGGCCATTCGCATAGTTGTGGGCAGGTTCCGCATTCATCGAGCCAGTGGTTGCAGCCAAGTGGATAGATACAGCCTCCTGTAAATGGTGACATATCATGCAATGTCCAGACAACAGTTCGATGTAAACTTAGTTGTTCGAGCATACTTGGCGAAAAAACAGAGGAAATATCGTGTGCATGAACAATATCAGCCCGCCTAATCTCGGCATTAAGTCCAATGATCTCGAAAGGAAAGTGATCAACATAACCTCGACGAGTTGCGCGCTTCTTAAGGGAGCGATATAGCTTAATATTCTTCTCAATAATGGGTTGATAAGGAATGTCTCCACCGAGTTCGATTGTTTCTCCGATAAAACGGCGCGCTTCGAAGGTCGTCTTTTTAACGAGCGAGAAATAGAGATCATCGGCCACGCGGCTAGCACCGCCGGCATGGCCTCCACCTCGACTGATCAAGGCAACTTTATTCAATGGTGATCTTCTTTGTTTTTGTTGCAGAAGAAGGGATGATACCATTTTGGTCGTTTTCCATGATAAGCTTTAAAGCCCGCCTGCCACATGCTATTCTTCAACGCTTTCTTGTAGGCTCGCCGGCTTGGCCCCGTAGGACGATCGATCATTTTATCGGCCATGATTGCACCTATATTGGCGATCCATGATAAGTCGAGAAATGCACCCGCATCTCCTCGGCTTGGGTATTGAATTAATTCTCGAACGCTATTTACAAGCATAAGGCGGTTCGCGAACTTTCCATCGGGATAGGTCTGTCGGTAATCCTGGACGAAGGACAAAGCGCCTCGCTGGGTCCGTTCCGCGCTCGCGGTCGAGGCTTGCGTTGCCGGGCCAACTTTCTCGTACACGGGGAGCCATTGGTCGCCTTCCTTGCGGACGTCCACAACACTCGGGTGTGATCCCGCAAATAGTATTTCCAAGAGCCAGAGACAGGGAATTATATCATTAAAGATTTCGTCAGGAAAATTCATTGAAAAGGCAAACGTATCGGCTGGCAACACGGATTTATATACCCGATCATCGAATATATAACCAAAATATAGGCCAATAAAAGCAATGTTTCTATTCTGCATCAACGTCATAATACTTCTTTGCAGATTGCCCCTCCACCCAATATCGAACAGACCTATCCGTTTGGAGCCTGCTATGCAGTCGTCGTAATATGATCGAATGCGTTCGAGATTTTCTTGATTTGTGTGGAATTGGCGTTCCATGGCTCGGTCGAGCAAGCTGCACAGCCGTTCTTTCACTCCAGGATCGCCGAGCTTTTGAGACGGTGAGAATTCTTCGCGTATCCTGCCGAGATTGACGGTCGAGCCGTCGACGGCATCGATCAGGGCGTGTGCAGAAACATCGGATCTATCCATATGCCCATAATGGCGTAACATCTCGTTGGCGCTTACCTGGCCGGTAGCGTAGACGAGCATTCTTCTGGAAGCGAATGTATAGTGGACTTTGTCCGAGAGCTCGGGATAGAGAATCGCAAAGGCCTTGCTGACAATTTCACCGTCGCGGGCAAGAAAAAGGATTCGGTCCAATGAGTCATCGCGAAGTTTGGATGCCATCCAATACGAGAGACCCACGAGTAATGGCCCTAACATTGCGTAGGATATAAAATCTAGATGATTGTTCGATGAGCAAGCCGGGCCATTAAGCTTGGCGTCGGCTTGTCGATGGAGATAGTGAGCAGCTGCCACAGAAGTAAGTGAAGCGTGCCGACCTATCGCCGAATGCGCCGCTGAATCTCCGGAAAGCTCGATACTCTTGGGTATCAATAATGATTTGATGCCGCGTCTTGTCGGCGTGTGATAATCGACAGTCTCATTGTCTCCCACATGGAGAATTTCGGACCGGTCCACATTCATTCGCAGGGGAAGCCAATCGAACAGCGTCTTTCCGCCCTTAGTTGCACCGATGTCTCCTGAGACTAAGAGCAAATCATAACCCTGATAACCTTCTCGTGAAAGTATTTCTGAAATAAAAGCTTTTGGAAGATACATATCAGAAGTCAGTATAATCTTCTTTTTATATCGCTTGGCGGCGTCAAATAGGATTTTCCCGAGAGGGTATTGATGCAGAAATTGACTCTCAAGGGACAGTTCAAGTTCAAGAACCTGATGACGTATCGCACGTAGCTTCGGAAGCATCGTGGAGAGGACATCGTAAATCTCGTTAATACCGCAATCTTCTCTACCTGAGAGGTGCGCTTGACGAATGGCCAAGTGTGAGGATAGCCGTCGTGCATCGACAAATCGGTGACCCCAAGAAGCGCAACCAGGCCACTGTTCTATTTCACTCTGCATCAACCAGAATAGATGCTCCGGTTGCATGATATTACGCCGCAAGAGTGTATCGAAAACATCAAATGAAATAACCTTGTATTTCTCTTCTGCGAGCTCACGCAGTAGAACCTTAGTGGTTTGACGGCCCGAGGGGAAAGGCGATTTCTCTTTATACATGGCGTGCGTGTTTCTGAATTTGGCGTTTTGAGGGCCTCGATGGGGCGCTATCGTCTCCTACATACTCTGCATCCGGTGAGAATCTGATGCCCTTTGCTGCTGCGTAGATTAACTTCCAACGCCATTCCCAGCTCAAGTTTGATCTTAAAGTTTGGAAAGTAATTCTCTTCAGATTCTTTATAAATTTTCGAAAACCGTATTCCCTATACGTAAAAGAAGATTTATTGCGATTGCCAAATTCGTATTTCCAGGCGTTTCTTTCAATAATTGGAGAGGTTTCTGGCGCGGTATTTTCGCTGGTTTTATGTATTACGATACTATTCAATGCGATCGCACCATTTCCATCGCGTGAAATTCGGTAAGTATATTCACTGTCATCAAACCATATGAAGTACTCCTTCAAAGGCAGGCCATGCTTCTCGACGACCTTCCTGGCGATGAGCAGTGAGACGAAGGACGCGTGGCGAACGGGAAGATATGGCCTTCGTGCCTGGGCGTAATCCAGCCAAGAGGGCGCGAGAACGGGAACATTGATCTTGCATGGCGAGCCGTCGACCCATCTGACATTCGAGCATACGAAGGACGGGTTTCGGCCGGTGATCGTACTTATGTCCTCATGTGCTGCCACCAAGGCTCCCAATGCATCGGCGCCGGCAATTGTGTCGTCATCCATGAGCCAGAAGCCGCCATATCCCATTCGCCAGGCTTCCTTCAGCCCTTCATGGAAGCCGCCGGCCCCGCCAATGTTTTGGGTGAGAAATTTTGCAGCGAGGTTTGGATTTACAGCCTGAGCCTCTTTGATGATTTGAACTGTGTCCGCTCCTGAGGCGTTGTCGATGATTAGAATATCACACGGCAAAGTCTGCCGAGTTACGCTCTCTATGGTTTCCCTTAAAAGCGTAGGACGATTGTGGCTGACAATGATGGCACATATACCTGTAATCGTGTTGCGGCTCACGGCGAGGAACTCGAAGTGCGCATTGTGTGGTCATCCATTTGAGCTCAGCGTCTATGGTCGACGGAATAGTCCGTATTCATTAGGCGGGCGGCCATGATCCCGTCGGGCGCTCGACTCGCCCTCAGTCGAAGCAGGCACCCCATAGTGGATAATGTGGACGGCCAATCGCGAGTTGCGACGGCGCACCGGAAGGCCCTTTTTAGAATTCGGGCCCGACTCCGTCGGCCTTCACCCAGCAGGCCGAAACTGGCGAGTTGAGGCATGATAGACACGTCCTTAGTCTTTATAGCAGCCCCAGCTCTCATGGCATTGATTGCCCGGTAAGCGCGAGCCAGATCCTGGACAATCGCCGGAGCGCCGTTGAATGCAGGGTCAGCGGGATCATAATCAGGCGCGTGGCTGTATCCCGCCAAAGGGTCGCCATTGCCCTTGCGCCGCTCAACCGAGCAGAGTAGCGCTAGATCGCGAGAAAAGCTTTGCCGCAGCTTGTTGCTTTCGCCGGTCTGCGCGTCGTGCAGCCGATAACGGAGGTAAGTTTCAGGCAGATTGGTTATCCGCCCGCGTTCTGCGACACGAAGCCAAAGGTCGTAGTCTTCCGATGCCTGGAACGCCGAACGATAGCCGTCAAATGCTAAAATAGTGTCCCTTCGCATCATCACCGAGGGATGACTGACCACGCAGCGACCTGCAAACAGGGCATTTGCCACGGACTGGCTAGTGTCTGGATAGGACGTTTGATTAGCCAGTGGCAGGCCTCGAGCATCTATATAGGTCATCTGCGTTCCAACGACATCGATCCCGGGATTGTCGGTGAGGAAACGAGCCTGGGCTTCCAGGCGGCCGGGTAGGGACAGATCGTCGGCATCCATGCGCGCCACGAATGGCGTTGTCGCCAGCCTGAGGCCGTAATTAAGTGCCGCGACCAGGCCTAACGGAGGCCGGCGAACTACAAGCACTTTGTTGTTCTCGTTCATTCCACCGGCGATCGCGGCAGAGTCGTCAGTCGATCCATCATCAATGACGATGATTCTGCCAATCGCCGACGAATCATGTTGTAAGCTGCGGATGGCCTCCGCAATCCAAGTGGCCCCATTCCGGACAGGCATGATCACGTCGACCTGCATCGCTCCTATCCCGCGCCAACGCCAAGGATGAACAAAGCGCTGTCCCGCCAGCCACGCCGGTGTCTGGCCCACGATGAATATCCCATCACAGGCTTGGACCGATCGATTTGGTGAAGATAGCGAGGGCATGACCCACTGCTTGATCCATATTGTAATAGCGATAGTCGCCAAGCCGTCCTGCGAATTGAATATTGGGAGCCTCACGGGCCGCGAATTGAATGTAGCGGCGATGAAGGTTTTGATTGTCATCCTGAGGAATGGGATAATAGGGCGTCGTAAGTCCAGGCCGATGGGCCTGGGGGTATTCGACGACAACAGTCGTCGCTTCGCTCCATTGGCCGGTCAGATGGGCCATCTCGGTAATACGCGTAAAGGCCTGGCTGCTCGGATAGTTCACCGTGCCGACCGATTGATGGCGCGATTGGCGCAATGTCGCGAAGTCGAAGCGCAGGCTTCGATAGGGAAGGTGCCCTAACTCGTAGCTGAAAAATTCGTCCACGGCGCCCGTATGAACCGCGTTTCCGAACGAGATCTGTGAGGCAACCTGCTCGTAATCAGTGTCAAGCGCCAAGGTGATATTCGAATGCGACGTCAAGCGCTCGAAAAGGCGCGTATAACCCTCCAAAGGCATTTTCTGGAAAGAATCGGCAAAATAGCGGTCGTCGTACGAAATATTGACTGGCACTCGCGCCGTAACGGACGGTGACAATTGCTCTGGTGCTAGCCCCCATTGTTTGGTGGTATATCCATGAAACACATTTTGATAGATAAAGTCCGCCAGATCCCGAATACCTGCATGCTCGGACTCCCTCATCCTTAGGATGGGTACCTTTTGTCCAAATCCATAGCTGTTCACCAGCAAATCTCGCAGTTTTTCCGCTTCAGCCGATGAAAACAGAATTTCGATACCTGTAAGATTAAAGGGGATTGGTATGAGTCTGTCCTCAATGATCGCTACCACACGGTGCTCGTAAGGACGCCAATTGGTGAACAGGCTGAGATAGTCCACGACCTGTTGGGAATTGGTATGAAAGATATGTGGGCCATACTGGTGAAAAAGATGGCCGTGTTCGTTCAAGCAGTCATATGCGTTGCCGCCGAGGTGTTTGCGGCGATCGATGAGTAGAACGCGCTTATCTGCCCGTGAGGCGAGGCGCTCGGCAAGCACGGCCCCAGTGAAGCCTGCGCCAACGATAAGCCAGTCATAATGCTTCTTCACGTTGGGGAACCGGTTCCAGAAAGAGTTGTCGGATAAGTTGGGAAACGAGCCCCAATCGCGTCGCCTGCCACCATCTGGCTCATCGATTACCTAGCGAGGGTGGATCGACATGGCTTAGATGCGAGCGACCGGCAGAGACCGACGAACAGAATTTGTCTAAGCGGGCTGCGATCACATCGATGTCGAAAAGCCTACAGACCCTCTCGGTGCCACCTTTCGCCAACGCCTGTCGCGCGTCGTCATCATTCATAAGAAACTTCAAAGCTTGAGCTATTGACCGCGGATTTGCCGGATCAATATACAGCGCCTGGTCTCCGCTGATCGATCGTAAGCCACCCGTACCCGAGGAAATGACAGCAGCTCCGCCGGCGTGAGCTTCCAGACAGGTTCGACCAAAAGGTTCGGCCCATTTGGACGGCACTATCGCGATGGCAGCCCGCTCGAATAAGCGCTTGACTTCCGCAAAGGGGCGATTGAGTCGAAGGCTAACTTGCCTGCCCAACGGCTCTAAGAGGCGCTTAATGCTCTTGTGATAGTCAGGATGAACAGCTTCCTCGGATAGCACGAAATCTGCACGCCATTCCGGCTTTTCGGCTAAAACAGTTGCGACTGCAGCCGCGGCTTCGGCAATTCCCTTTTCCGGTGCTGCTCGCCCGACAATCAATATGCTGTTGTCTCGGTCGGGATGTGCTTGCCACAGACGCTTGTCGAAACCGTTGCTGATGACCTCACGAGGCACCTGCACATCGGGCCAATGGCTCTCGAAATGTGAGACCAATACGTCGCTGACGAACGTGATACCGCCGAGGGCATTCAGTTTTGCGATTTTTGAGCGATATCTGTAGCGCGAAAACACGTTATCGTCGGCCGGTCTTTCGAGAAAGTTATGCCTTTGCAGGATGACAGGTTGTTGTACCAGTGAGGTTATGTGCACGGCGGAAGGAATATGTTGCTGCACCGAAACAATAGTGGGATCGAGTTCGGCGATCTTTCTGGCAATGAAGCGCGATCTCCGAGTCGTTCTTGCATAATTGTAGCATGGTATTTCGATCAACCGCGGCGCCGGCAGCGGGTCAGCGATCTCCTCGGCTATCACGACGCTTGGTTGCCGGCTGTATGCGACAAGCTCACACACATAAAGGTCGATGGAAGTAGCCCGACTTTGTGAAAAGCGCATCCCGCGAGGAAGTACGTGGCAGATGAGATCCGGCTGGTTGGCGCGCGCTCCAATCCGACCAGATAACTCCTGCTCAGGCCTCTCGAATTCAGTCGTTGCCGTTTGATGCCTCGCCAACTCGATGCTCAACTCGGATTGACGGGCTTGGAGCCCAGACATGCGCGCCTCCTTCGCCCTATCGAACGTGAGATCTGTCCAGCTTTGGTAGCGATATTCCCCAAAGTCCCGGCAGCAGGAAGCCTACCTTCTAAGCGAATTGTATCAATATATCAACCGACATATACCTTAATGTTATTCAATATTTGGATTAAATATTTACATAAATAAGTTTATATGTTTTAAACATTTTTCGTTATTTATATAGTGAAATAAATACATTATTACTCGCGGTGAGAATCTTGTGTGCGGGATCCCGCATGCTGGTGGCCCACGTCATTCGAAAAAATTCATGCCCGAGACTATGTCCTACGAGGGTAAGAATATCGAGAGTAATCCAACGATGAAAGTATGATAATGCTCTGTAATATGCGCAAAATCGTAAATGTTGCTCGCCTAGCGATGGGGATTTTAATTGTATTGACGTTGGCCTCATGTTTTCGTCCGATGTACGCCCAGTCCGACGTAAATGAAGGATCTGGAATTCGAGAGGCCTTAGCCTCGGTTTCTATTGAAGCATCGGGAGATAGGGTTGGGCAGCAGATCACCAATAACTTGTCGTTCCGTTTAACGGGTGGAAATGAGGCGCCGGTAGCAAAATATCGACTCTCTGTTGCGGCCCATTCGCTATCGGGTACGGCTCTTGTCGACGGATTGAATTCTACCCCAACAATCGACACCGCCACGTTTGCCTGCGATTTCACGCTCGTCGATATCGAGAGCAACAAGATCCTGCTCAAAGCGCAGGTATTCGCGCGTAAATCCTACAACTTTAGCTTCCAACGGTATGCAAATATTCGCGGGCAGCGTGGTGCCGAGAACGCCGTGGCGCGGGAGCTCGCTGATCAAATTCAGATCAGACTAGCCACCTTTTTTGCCAGTCACCACGTTTCAACAACAGGATGATCATCTAACCACGAAATGTCGAACCTAGGGACTAAAATATTGAAATACGTGCAGAATGCGGATGGATTAATAATTTGCGCTATAAAGGTATAGAGATTTGGCGGCAGCAATATTAATCCGGGGGTACTATGGAGCAGTATCACCAAGGCATTGCAGTGGAAGCTGTTTTCATGACGGATTGAGATGGAGGGACGTTGATAAAGCGCGACCAAGACAGCAAACCGACAACGCTCGGTCGATTGCGGACCAAATTTCGGCAGCTGCAGGTTTCGTTAAACGGTGGCATCGCTATGTTTAGCCGCCTTGTCCAGGGGCGAGATATCCTCCCCAATTCAGCGGGTATGTTGTCACTTAGTTGGCAGTTGCTGAAAGAGCAGGGGAGGTTGCATATACGCGGCTATACGCTCGCCTTCATCTTTATGGCGGTGTCGGCTGTGGCAACTTCCTTAACGGCTTGGTTGATGCGTGATGTCATTAACAAGGTATTCATCGATAAGAGTATCACCACGATGTGGCTCGTCTCGGGCGCGGTGGTGCTTGCCTATGCGACGAAGGGCTTAGCTGGTTATGGCCAGGATGTCACACTTGCAAAGGTCGGCAATCGTATCGTGGCCTCGATTCAAGAGCGGATGTTCCAACATCTCCTGTCCAAGGATGTCGCCTATTTTGCCGGGCGGCATTCCACGGAATTCATTGCTCAGCAATCGTTCATGGCCAATTCCGCTCGCAACGCATTGAACATGATGGTGACAGTCGTTGGACGCGATTTGCTCACCTTGATCGGCTTGATCGCCGTAATGCTCATTCAAGACCCGTTGATGTCGATTGGCGCTTTCGTGTTCATGCCTTTCGCATTCCTGGGGGTTCGCAAGCTTGTCAAGCGATCCAAGAAAATCATGCTGCATGAATTTGCAAGCAATTCCGTTATCATGGAGACGGTTCAGGAAACCGCACAGGGTATTCGAGTCGTCAAATCGTTCAATCTGAATACCTTCATGCTTGAGCGTATGCGGCAAGCCATTCGTGCCTTTGAGACGGCCTCGACGCGCCTGGCTGGCGTAAGTGCTCGCTCCAGTCCGATCATGGAGACTTTGGGAGGCTTCACGGTTGCTGTTGTGATCCTATACGGAGGCTGGAGGGTTATTCACGAGGGGCAGACACCCGGAGCTTTCTTTTCATTCATCACTGCCTTCTTGTTGGCTTACGAACCTGCAAAAAGACTCGCAAAATTCAACGTTGATCTGAGCGCTGCTCTTGTCGGGGTGCGCATGATGTTCGAATTCCTGCGCTCCGCAAGTACCGAGCCTACAATAGATCTCCGTCCGGACTTGGTTGTGTCCGCCGGTAAGGTGAAACTCAAGAACGTTACCTTTCATTATCGCGACAATATAAATGTTCTGCAGGACTTCGACTTTGTCGCGGAGGCAGGAAAAAGCACGGCACTTATCGGACCTTCCGGCAGCGGCAAATCAACCATTTTCAGCCTGCTGCAAGGCTTTTATCGCGTGCAGGAAGGGATCATCGAGATCGATGATCAAGATATTTCATGCGTCAATCTCACCTCATTGCGACAAGCTATTGCCGTGGTGTCGCAAGATGCCTTTTTATTCAAAGGTTCCATTCGGCAGAACATCCGTTATGGGCGCCTGGACGCTAGCGACGAGGAAATTGTGGCTGCCGCAAGAGCCGCCCACGCGCATGAGTTCATCGAAAAGCTTGATGGGAGTTACGACGCTCATGTCGGCGAACACGGCAATGCGTTATCAGGGGGGCAACGTCAGCGAATTGCGATCGCACGGGCCATTTTGAAGAACGCACCCATTATCTTGTTGGATGAGGCAACCTCAGCACTCGACCTTGAGTCTGAGCAATCTGTGCAGGCAGGACTGCGGAATCTGGCGCGGGGTCGGACTCTTATCCTCATTGCCCACCGCCGGGAAAGCTACGCTCACGCCGATAGGGTCGTTCATATCGAGAAGGGTAATATTTTGAAGTTCGAAATCTGCGAACATTGATCCGAAATATGGGAACCAACATGACTCGTGTTCTGGTAACGGGTGGCGCCGGCTATATCGGCAGCCACGCCTGCAAGGCCCTGGCCCTGGCAGGTTACGACCCCGTCGTCGTCGACAATCTCTCCCTGGGCCATGCCGATGCGGTCAAATGGGGCCCGCTGGAAGTCGGCGACATCCGCAACAGCGCCTTTCTCAACAAGGTGATCACCCACTACAAGCCCGAAGCGGTGATGCATTTCGCGGCCAGCTCCACGGTGGGTGAATCGGTCACCGATCCCGCCAAATACTATTCCAACAATGTCGTGGGCTCGCTGACCCTGCTTGAGGCCGTGCGCCAGAACGAGATCGAGACCTTCATCCTGTCCTCGACCTGCGCGACCTATGGCGTTCCCACCTGCCTGCCGATCCTGGAGAACGCCCCGCGCAACCCGATCAGCCCCTATGGCGCGACCAAGCTGGCGGTCGAGCATGCCCTGGCCGACTACGGCACCGCCTATGGCTTGAAATGGGCGGCGATGCGCTATTTCAACGCCGCCGGGGCCGATCTTGATGGCGAGCTGGGCGAGCGCCATGAGCCGGAAACCCATGTCATCCCGCTCGCCATCCAGGCCGCCCTCAGCCATCGGCCCATCTTCAACGTGCTGGGCCGGGACTATCCCACGCCCGACGGTTCGGCCGTGCGCGACTATGTGCATGTCGCCGACATCGCCGACGCTCATGTGCGGGCGATCGACTATCTCAAGGCCGGCGGCGAAAGCTCGGCCTTCAATCTCGGCACCGGCATCGGCACCTCGGTGATCGAGATCCTCGAGGCGGTGCAGCGCTGCACCGGCCGCAAGCTCGACATCCGCTTCCAGCCGCGGCGGCCCGGCGATCCCGCCAGTCTCTACGCTGCCGCCACCAAAGCCGCCGAATTGCTGGGCTGGCATCCCCAGCACCGCGGGATCGACACCATCGTGGGCAGCGCGGTTTCCTGGTTCCGGCACAATCTGGCCGCCTGAGGCAAAAGCGAGAAGCGTAGGCTGTGGCGCGAGCTCGGACTGGGTCTTCTCTTTCAGGGTCCCGATCGGGCTAGATGTTTAATCCCAGAGTTTGATGGTGCAATCTTTTCACAGGAGTGGAAGGAGGCATTATGGGGCAAGTTATTCACGGCAGCGCCCGCAGCCCGGATAGGGGTACACCTCCAGCGAGGCATACAATTGACCATAACTTTCGCGAGCACGAATTTCTGAGCCACGTAGAATATCAGACAGTGGCCGGCCACCTCACCAGACGACGATGTTTCGCAAGGCTGCATGTCCATCTCATCGGCTGGGTGGCTCGCTCTACACTGACGTTGGAGGGTTGCGCAAGCGAGCTGATCCTCGCCACAGGAGGAAAGGAAAGCCGTTGCACATGATAGGGAAGCATTTATCGGAATCGACGTCGCTAGGCTGAAGAACGTCATTGCGATTTCGGATTCAGGCCGGAACTACTAATCGCCGGGTACATCTGATCGATCAACGCCCATCCGCGATCCATGGGGTCATTTGGCAAGCATAGGCAATCACGGGGGCGCAGCCGTGCCCCAGCGGCATGAGACTTCCATCGAGATGGATCATCGGCAACAAACAAGTAGCGAAATCCCGTCAAATAAGCCGGATTTATCGCGGGAAGATTGATGATATATTCCCTAAAGGAATCGCGCGCGGGATGCTCGTGAAATGTACCGTAAATATGCCTGTAGGAATGTTGTTGGCTGGAAAATATGATACGAACGGATTGTTATTACAGAACGTTGTTGTGTATATAGCAAAGGATCTGATGGATGGCCGAGATAATCCCCTCAAAGACCTCCTCTAGCTCTATGCGCGGTGAACCGAAGCGGCTGAGATCGAGCAAGACCTTACCGGTGTCGCAACTAGTCCGCCCCCAGTCGTAAGCCTCGATATCGGTTCTGACGCGCCGGAAGCACTGCCCAAGGAAACAGCACTGCCGCATGCTGGATCATATACATGCTCGCGGAACTGCGGATTGGACGTCTCAACAACGACTTCGACTTCCTGATGCGAGCTGAAGTACTGAATCGAGGCCAATATGTAAAGAATATTTATGGATATTGTTCGAGCTCCTTTGATGACTTCCGATTTCGAAGTAGAAATTTAGATTAGAATAAGTATTTTTGCTTAATGTCGAAATACTTCTGTCTGCATTGGGGCTCGCTGATCTTATTTTTATCTCACCTACGGGGGCATTACCCGGTGGCGGGGGTTGCTGCTTTGGCGACTTGCAGGGGGGCATGTCGAGCAGAGTCGCCGGTTTTTGTCGCTTACCGCCGTGCTGGATGGGAGGGCGGTTAACGCGGCACGGATTGGCGGGATGGATCGACAGACGCTGCCGGATTGGGTCCTTTCTTTCAACGCTCGCTCCGGACGGCTTGAAAGGCATCGGCTTGAAAGGCAACGCTTTTTTCAACGATCCAGCCGACACCCGGAGGGCAATGGGAGTTTTGCAGACCCCTGCCACCCGACAAGCTTGTGCGCCAGCAGACGCTGGTTGGTGACAATATCCACAAACTGACGAAGGCTAGAAAGGAGCCGGCACGATGACCGCTCTTACCATCGATCCTGCCGAGATCAAGTTGACCGATCATCGCGCGATCCACCGTCGCCTGATGTCGGGTGAGAAGCGGTCGGTGGCGTTACCGATCATCGTCGCGTCCGTCGTCTCCAACTCTGCCCAAACGGGATTGAGGTTGAAGCCGCAGGCGCTAATGCGATTGCCGCAAGGGTGCCGCGTTGTGGATGATGGGAGCGTCGATGCTGTTTTGCTCTATCGGATGATCCTCGTTCGCAGCACGCCTATAGGCGGCTCGCGCATCCGAATTGCCGACATCGTTACCGCGGTTGCCGCTGCATGGGGTATTTGTCCCTCGGACATTCTCGGCCGCGAGCGCCGGCCGACCGTCCTAGAGCCTCGGGGCGTCGCGCTCGCGCTCTCCCATTGCCTGACCTCGAGGTCTCTCACGCAAATTGGGCGTCGTTTCAATGGGCGTCATCATACATCAGTGCTTCACCATGTTCGGAAGCTGGCCCCGACCGTCGCGGCGATCGCGGCGAGACTCGGCCCCGATGCTTCACTCGAGCGCTGGGTCCGCGCTATGCATGAGGTCTGCGACAGCCGGCGCGATAACCAATCTCTCTTCGAAATGGAGAATTCGTGATAACGCCTTCTCAAGCTGAATTGCTGCGTGCCGCCTATCTTTCGGGCCAGATCAGCGAGGCTCAATGGCAAGCACACATTGTCGCAGGCGATGTTGCCGACGCTAGCCCCGGCGACCAACCTGTCAAGCCCACTGCCGTCTCATCCGATGAGCTGCGTTTGACCGCCCGGCTCCTCGCGGATGAGGTCGGCCATATCCGCGAGGTCTTTGGTGCGCCGGGAGATCGTGGATACCACACCCGCGAAGGCCAGGCGCTCAGCAATCTCTATATGGCTTGGACGAACATTCTGCCGCTTCTATATGGGGAGAGCGCGTGAGATGACGCGCATTTGCATCACCACCCTCCTGGGACAATCCCCATCAGCCTCAGAACATCGATCCTTAACGGAATAGCGGGCGTGAGGGCGACGATTTCCGTAACTCTCCGAACGGGCGCAGAACTTTGCCTACAGTCGAGCCTGATCCTGGGTGGCAAGGCTAAGGGCGGCGGATCATTGCCGCCTGCTCACCACGTACCTGATCGCCACTTTATCAGCGGCCCGGGCTTGCCAATCTTGCCATAATCTCGACGGGCCATCGTCGATGAGTGCACAGAGGTCATAGTATGAACTAGCCAGACGATCAGAAGTCGATCCTGAATACCACGGATGAGGCCCCAAAGACGCCGACCCCAGCGTAAATCCGCGTGCCCACGGCTATGCGGCTAGAATCTCAAGGTTCTTGCGGGTATCCAGCTGTTACAGGTGCCGTCCGGTACCGAGCGTCTAAAACATTCATGAATGGCTAGTTCCTATAGGCAAGTTGCTGCGACTGTGACGTGCGGGTTAAGACCATCTTGCTTTCACTCCAGACTGGAAGTGTGAATTAATATCGGATTGCCTATGCCGCGTCCCAAGTTCATTGTGCTGCTCCAGGGACCGGTCGGCCCCTTTTTTTCCGACCTTGCGCAATCGCTCCTGGCGCGTGGCGACAGAGTCCTCAAGATTAATTTCAATCTCGGCGACCGCATCTATTCGAGGCGGATTCCGTTTGTCATGTTTTCCGACAGCCTGTCGGCCTGGCGGGGCTGGTTCTCGCAGTTTCTGCTTGGTCAGAAGCCGGACAAGGTGATCCTGTTCGGCGATCAGCGTCCCTATCACCAGGTGGCGGTGGCGCTGTGCCGGGAGCTCGGCATCGATGTGTGGTGCCTGGAGGAAGGGTATCTACGACCCGATTACGTGACCGCCGAACGCGAGGGCAACAATGCGGCGTCCCTGCTGCCGCGGGTCCTGTCGGCCTATGATCGCAACAAGGCGGCCCCTGTCGAGGCGCCGGTGACGATCCCCGCCGCCAGCTTCAAGCCCATGGCCTGGTGGGCTTTCAAATATTACCTGGCGATGTCGGCCGGCAGCGTGGTGTTTCGGCAATATTCCCATCATCGCGAGCGCTCCTTGTTGGGAGAGGCGATGCTCTGGAGCCGCAACGCCATGCGCAAATACACCGATCGCTGGACCAATGCGAAGAAGATCATCGACCTCGTCGACAATTTCGACCGCAAATATTTCGTCGCCGCCCTGCAGGTGCATGATGACCTGCAATTGAGGGTCCACGGCGCAGGCTGGACCATGGAGCGCATGATCGAGGCCACGATCCGCTCCTTTGCCAAGCACGCCCCGCCCGGCACCCGCCTTGCCTTCAAGGCCCATCCGCTCGACCGCGGGCATCGGCCCTATCACCGCTTCGTGGCGCAGCTCGCCAAGCTGGCGGGTGTGGCCGATCGAGTGTCCTTGATCGACGACGGGCCGACCGGGCTGTTGATCCGGCATGCCCGCGGCATGATCACGGTCAACAGCACCACGGGAATTCTGGCGTTGCAGCGCAATTGCCCGGTCTTCGTGCTGGGGAATGCACATTATGCCATTGACGGCCTTGTCGCCCATGGTGGCGAAGACAGGCTGAAACAGTTCTGGAGCGCGCCCTTCCTGCCCAACGCGGCCGCGAGGGACGCCTTCGTCAGTCACATGGTGGCGGAGACGCAGATCAACGGCTCCTATTATCTGAGCCGTTACTTTGACCTGACCATCCGCAACCTGATCGGCCGCATCGACGACAATGTGGTGGAATTGCCGAAGAAGGCGCCTG